>CAMTUW010000038.1:0-8110 GCA_947085035.1 uncultured Actinomycetes bacterium | reverse complement strand
CTCACTCAGTCCGCGCCGCGCAGCGTCCTCGTTGGCGTGACGACCGCATCCAGGCGCACATCGTGCTTCTCGGCAGGCACTTCTTCAAGTCGCTGCTCGTCGAAGGCGATACCAATGCGCACGCAGTCGGCCCGAAGCGTCGGGAGCAGTCGATCGTAGTATCCGCCGCCATAGCCCAGACGTCGCAGCTCTTCGTCGAAGGCGACGCACGGCACGACAACGGCATCGATCTGCCCGGGCGTCACCCGGCTGGCGTCAATCTGGGGCTCACGTATCCCGAGGCGCCCGGCCACGAGTTCATCGGAGCTCCCAACCGTGTGCAGGTCCAGCCCACCCGCGTCCGCCATGCGTGGGTATGCGATCGCCACACCGCGTGCTCGCAGGATCGCCACCGCCCACGCCGGGTCCAGCTCATCGGGGGTCGCGCTGTACACCAACACCAATCGGGCCAGCGCTATCGCGGGCACTGCGACGAGCCGCTCCGTCGCGGCCCGAGAGGCGGACTCACGCGAATCATCGCCCAGAGCGCGACGTACCGCTCGCATCTCCGCTCTGGCGGCGTCCTTTGCGGCGCCGATGGTTGCCTGCGGCTCGATCTTCACTGCTGTCCCACCGTTGTCGCGAACCGACTCAGTACAGTATGGCGCTCAGACGGGTTTCTGCGACAGATGGCGCGCCCACTCATCCCAGGATCGAGAGCAGCCAGCCGCCAGCGAACGACAGCCCTATGTAGATCGCGGCCGAGAAGAGCATTGCGGTCGTCGAGAGCATCGTGGACGAGACAGGCTCGTCTTTGTCGCTGCGCCGCAGTGCCAGCTCGGCTAGAAGCCCGCAGAAGAGCACCGTGAGCAGGACCGCGAGCGCGGTGATCACTCCGAACAGTGCGGCCGCGCCAAGGTTCTCCGGCCCCGCCACGATCTCGACCAGCCCGAACCCCACCAGCCCGGCCACGCCGCCCACGCCCAGACCCACGCCTCCCTCGGTGAGCAGGCGCCGAGGGAGCGACGGGCGCTCCACCTCGTCGACTCCCGAGATGAGCTCCATCACCGCGCGCGACGAGGACTCCTCGCCGGTACGAAGGAGAATGGGCAGCAGAATCGAGGCGTAGACGGTGAGCGAGAGGCTTCCCGCGAGCCATTCAGCTGCTTCAGGACGGGCCCAGAGCTCGAAGGTCTGAACCGCGACATGCACTCCGAACAGCACGGCGATCCAGATGATCGCCCATGTGCTGCGCCGCATGATCCACCACCACAGCGACGCCGCGGGACCGCGATCGTGAGCCGCGCCGGTGGCGAGCGCGAGATCCTCCTCGGCCTCCTCCTCGAGCACGTCGAGCGCGTCGTCAACGGTGACGATGCCGAGCAGCACCCCGTTCTCGTCCACGACAGGCATGGCGAGCAGGTCGTACTTGCTCATCTGCTCGGCCACGAGCTCCTGGTCGTCGTCGGGGCTTGCGGTGAACAGGTCGCGGGTGGCGAGATCGGCCACCGGGGTATCGGGCGTGGCGATCAGCAGGTCGCGCAGCGAGATCACGCCGGTGAGCTGGCGTTCTCCCGCGATCACGTAGATGTAGTGGGTGCTCTCCCGATCCTCGGCGACCTCGCGCAGGTGCTCGATGACATCGCCGACCGTCATCTCCTCGGTCACCGTCGTGACCTCCGACGTCATGATGCCGCCAGCGGTCTTTTCCTTGTAGCCGAGAAGGCCGTGGATCGCCCGCGCTTCCTCGACGCCCATCAGGCGAAGCAGGCGCTCCGCCTTGTCGTTGGGCAGGTCGCCGATGATGTCGGCAGCATCGTCAGGGTCCATCTCGGCGAGCAGTTCCGACGCTCGGTTCTCGGGAAGGCCATCGATGATGTCGGCTTGGAACTCGTCTTCCAAAGCGGTGATGGTGTCGGCGGCCGCCTCGTTGTCGAGGTGAGCGACGATCGCCGCCCGCTGCGGGGGAGCGAGTTGTTCGAGAATGTCGGCGACGTCTGCCGGGTGCAGCTCGTGCAGGCGCCGGTGGGTGACCGAGAGCTTGACCTGCGAGAGGTCGCGGTCGAGCAGGTCCATGTAGTTCCATGCGATGAGGTTCTCGGAAAGCGAGCCCCCGAACAGTGCGGCCAGTCGACTCGCGAAGCGCTCGGCCACGGGTGAGATGCCGCGCAGGACGCCGCGCAAGCCCACCTCGGCACCCAGAAGGCGAAGCTGGTTGCGCGATTCGGACAACTTGAGATCGTTGACTCGAACGACCTTCATGCCCTGGGTGTCGATGATCTGCTTGTTAAGCAGATCGCGATGGAGGAGCACCTCATCGGGCTGCAGGTAGCTGAAGCGAATCTCGCGAGCGGGCACGTTGAGCACCGTCTCGGTGACATCGAATTTCGCGACGTATTTGCGCCACGACAGCATGAACGGTGTCTTGTCGGGCCCGAGGAACGCGAGCGACGTGACGCGCGGAAAGACCTCGCCCGTGGCGATGGAGATGTCTGAGATGGTTCCGATCTCTGAGCCCGCCGCGTCGATCAACGGCTTGCCGAGAATCTGCGAGAGATAGATCACGTTGGCTCCCTCCTGTCCGTGACCGGGCGGCCGTCCCGGTCAGAGGGAGGGCGCCGGGGTTGGTCCGGCAGAAACGGTGTGGACGGCTTCTGCCTCCGGCCGGCTGCCGCGACACCGCGGGGGAGCTCGTCCGGAGGGCTACAGACTGTGAGGTTTCACGTAGGCCCTGTTCTCTCGGTTGCAGTTCCTGACCGCACGAAAAAGCCCCTGCATCCGGCTCGGACGAGAGGCAGCGGCAGCGCACGTTCGCGCATCGGGGTCGCTCTTCGCACAGTGCGAAACGGCGACAGCGATTCACCGCTCACATCCCTCGTCAATGGATTTGGCACTGTCCGACGTAGGGCGCGCGACGCGTGGTGTCGTCGACGCGACGAGGCCGAGCCTCATCTTGCGAGTCGGACGCCGAAGCGTCCATTTCGCGAACCCAGCCACCTTAGCTTTCGCCTTAATCCGGCGAGGGCTGTTCTACCCATTGGCGTCTCTCGACATTTCCGGGCAGTGGCCTGTGTTCGAGCAGGAGCCGCACCGTAACGGACGGAGCAGACTGTTTCGAGCTGTCAAACGCGTGAGCGACAGACGCGCGCCCAGCGCTCAGAGGTTACACCTCGTGGCGCTCACGAACAAGGGCGTTCGCGCGCTCAGCGGCCGCGCGCCGCAAGCCACGCGCGAGCGAACACCGCCCAGCCGTCTCCGCGCTTCCCGCGCACGACCGCGGCGTTCGGCGTTCTCGACAGCGCCTCTTGCAGGCCGGGCACGTCGAGTGCGTTCTCGACCAGAATCGCCAGGCCCACCTCTGACGCGGCGTCCAGGTCGGTCGGAGCGTCGCCGATGATAGCGGCCTGGTGGGGGAGAAGTCCGCGCTCGGCCAAGTCGAGGGCGATCGCGCGGCGCTTCGAGACGCCTTTCGGCACGATGTGATAGGCGTGGATCGGACCCTCGCAGGTCAGCCCGTGTTCGCGCCGACGCACGAGACCGTTGTCGAGCAGGTCCAGGGGCAGCTCGAACGTGTCGAGGAGCGCTTGGGCGGCCGCCACGTCCACGCAGCCGCGCAGCACGTGAGTGGCGTCGCGGTGCAGATGCCACGGGTCGTGGTGCTCGATGCGGCCCGGAAACGCCGCGACGAGCGCCTCGTAGGCTCCCGACGCCGCGATTCGCTCGTAGACGCCGAGCCCGTCGGACCCGAGTTCCGCCGGCCAGTGCGGGGTGTCGAAGACGGTCTCGCGCGCACTACCCGTCCAGCGAGAGCGCAGCGCGCCCGCCTCGGCGATGAAGTCGCCCCATCCGCACATGCGCGCGATCTCGACGAGCTGTAGTCGCGAGCGGCCCGAGACGATCACGACCGGCAGGTCGGCGCGGTTGACCTCGACGACAGCGTTGGCGGCCGTTGTGGAGGGCGCGCCGTCTCCGTCCACCAGCAGGGTTCCTCCGGGACCCAGCAGCGTGCCGTCCAGATCGGTGTAGAGGATCTCGACTCGCGCCAGCGCGGCGAGAAGGGCGGGCGATTCGTCCAGAAAGGCGGCGTGGTTCATGCGCTGATGATAGCGCAGGGCCGAATCGGGTTGTGTGAACTCCGTGGCCGGAGCCCCTCGGGCGCGCGCGATGCGGTATAACGGATGGAGACGCGGAGAGGGGCCTGCCAGAAGCCTCCCGCAGGTGCACAAAGGAGCATGATCGATGAATCCCGACTACGACTTCCCGTTCCCGCAGTACCGATGTCCTACTTGTAGCAAGGATCTACCGCTGGGCGAGGCGCGCATGACGGTGACCTGCGCCGACCACGTTGAGCGCACGCCGGTCGAGTTCTCGGTGCGTCGCGCCGCCGCTTCTGATCGCGCGGCGATAGAGACCATCTGCGACCGCGCGATGGGCGAGACGGTCGTCGACGTGTTCGGCGAGACGTTCGACGTGATGAAAGGCATCAACCTCATCGCCACCGTCGACGGAGAGCTGGTGGGGCTTCTCGCGCTCGCTATCCACAAGGGCGAGGCCAGCGTCATCCTGCTCTCGGTCTACCCCGAACATCAGGGGACCGGCGTGGGCTCGGCGCTGCTCAAAGCGGCGTCCGGCTTCGCGACGGAGCACGGACTTGCGTTCCTGCGCGTGGGGGTGACCAACGACGACATACCGCTCATCTACTTCTACCAGCGTCACGGGTTCGCGATCTATGAGGTGGCCGTGGGCGAGATCGCCGATCGATTCGGCTCGGCAACGGCGGGGTTCTCGTCGATTCCCGTCCGTGATGAGATCAGACTGCGCATAGCCGCGCAGGCTCGCTGAGTCGTCCGCACGTCGAACCACGGGGAGGGGAGCAAGTGCGCGAGAGCGTGACGTTCATCCATGCTGCGGACCTGCATCTCGATGCGCCGTTCGCCGGGCTGTCGACCGACAACGAACTCGTTGGGCGCGATCTGGCCGAGGCGACCTACGTCGCGCTGGGTCGCATCGTGGACCTCGCCCTTGAGCGCGACGTCGACTTCGTCGTGATCGCGGGCGATCTCTACGACGCCGGCGACCCCAGCCTCCGCTCGCAGCTGGGCCTTCGCGCGGAGGCGCAGAGGCTCGACGATGCCGGGATCCCGCTGCTGATCGTGCGGGGTAACCACGATCCGCTCGGTGGTTGGAGCGCCGGTCTCGTCATGCCGGACTCGGCCCACACCTTCCCGGCGCACGAGGTCGGCCGCTTCGAGGTGGTGCGCGAGGACGGGTTCGTGTGCGCCGTCTACGGACGCAGCTTCCAGACCTCTGCCGAGACGAGCGACTTCTCGCCGGGCTACGTGCGCGATCCGCACGACACCGTGGCCGTGGGCCTGCTGCACGCCAACGTGGGGAGCAACCCGGACCACGCCCCGTATGCGCCCTGCACGCTGGCGTCGCTCACCGCCAGCCGCATGGATTACTGGGCGCTGGGGCACATCCACAAGCACGCGGTGCTCTCGACCGGGCCCCATGTCGTCTATGCCGGAAGCCCTCAGGGCCTCAACCCCAAAGAGACGGGCGCTCACGGGTGCTGCGTCGTGACCGCTGCTCGCGGTGGCGTCGTGGGATTCGAGCACGTCGAGCTCGCGCCGATCACCTGGGCCGCGCTCGAGATCGACGTCTCGGGCGTCGAGTTCATCGATGACGTGGAGCGGCTCATCAATGCCGAGCTCGAGGCTGCCCGCACGAGCGCGCAGGACCGGGTCGTCGCACGCGTGCGCGTCGCGGGCAGGGCTCGCGTGCGCGCCGATCTCGCACGTCCCGGCGTGGCGCGCCAGCTCACCGAGGCGATCCGCGCCGAGCAGGTGAGTCGGACTCCCTGGGTGTGGCTCGATCGGCTCAGCGACGCCACGATGGCGCCCATCGACGTGGCCGCTTTGGCCGACGCGCCGGAGTTCTCCGGCGAGATCGTCCGTGTGGCCGCAGAGCTGGGCGCGGACGCCGCTGCGCTCGATGCGCTGCTCGCCGAGCTGAGCGGTCCTGTTCGCGAGAAGCTTCCCGAATTCGAGCCCGCAAGACCCGCTGCTGAGATCCTCGAGGTCGCCAGGGATCGCGCGCTCGATCTGCTGATAGGCGAGGACGGTGGCGCATCATGAGGCTGCGACGCATCGATGCGGAGATGTTCGGCGCCTTCCAGGGCTGCTCGCTTGAGGGGATCGGCGACGGGCTCACGATCGTGCTCGGCCCCAACGAGTCCGGCAAGTCAACGTACGCCGCGCTGCTCCGACAGGTGCTCTACGGGTTCCCCATTAAGCGCAAGATCGACCACGGATACCTGCCGAAGACGGGCTCTCGGATCGGTCGTCTCGCCTTCGAGAACGACGAGGGCGCGTGGACGATCATGCGCAGCGAGGGCGCGCGAGGCGGAGTGGTGCGCGTCGATACCGTGCGTGGCCACGACCGGCCTCAGCTGCTGGCCGAAGTCGCAGGCAGCGTCACCGAGCAGACGTTTCGCGTGGTGTTCGGGTTCGGACTCGATGAGCTCGCAGCCATCGAGAGCGGTACCGACAAAGACGTGATGGCGCGGTTGTTCGCCGGCGCCGCCGGACTGACGGTGAACCCGATGGACGCTCGCAAGACGGCCGACGATGCGGCTACGGCGCTGTTCAAGCCCAGGGGGAACTCCGTTCTCGGGGGCCTGCTCACGGGCATGCGGGAGGTGCGGACGGAGATCCGCGGTCTCGAGGCCCAAGCGGTGGAGTTCGCGGGCGAGCAGGTGCGGCTCAGGGAGATAGCGCAGCGGCTCGAGCCGCTCAAGGCGCGCAGGGACGAGCTGAACCGCCGACTCCGGGAGGTGGAGCGCGACGCCGAGCGCGCCCGGGGACTCGCGAGCACGCTTCTCGAGCAAGGTGAACGAGCTGACGAGGTGACCGCGGGCAGAGACGCCAGCAGACACGAGGCCCAGCGCACGGTGGTGGACGAGCGGGTGCTGGGGCTCGCCGCCGACATCACGGCGCTCCTCCAGGAGGAGAGCGGCGCCAAGCAGCATGTCGAGCGCGCCCGATCGCTTGACGCGCGCGCTGCCGACCTGCGCCGCAGCGCCGATGCGCTCGGCCTCGGACCCAGGGCGGCCGACACAGCAGAGGCTCGATCGGTGCTGGATGCGTGGCGCGATAGGCGCTCCCGGCTCGAGGCTGCTGCCGAGACCAGCGCGCTGGCGGCCGAGGCGGCCGAGGCCAAGGCCCGACACTACGAGCAGGTCGGGGCCGAGGAAGGCACCTCGAGCCAGCGAGGACGTAGGTCGCGGCTCATTGGCGTGGCGGCCTTCTCGGTAGGGCTCGCGGTCATGGGAGGCGTGACCGGGCAGTGGGTGGCGGTCGCGTTCGGCGCCGTCGCCGTGCTCGTGGTCATGGTGATGCTGGTGTTGGAGAGCCGCGCCGGGCAGTCGGCGCCGTCGCTTGCCGCCGAGGCACGCAGGATGACCGCCGACGCCGGGGTTGCCGCGGACCTCGCGCGTGCCGCACGCGAGCGGCTGGATGCAGAGATCGAGCAGTGGGTCGCATGGCTTGAGGAGCACGGACTCGCCGAGCGGGGCGTCGAGCCGGCGGCCGTCGCGTCTTTGCTCGACGATGCGCGCAAGCGGGCCGATCTGGAGAACCAGGCGGACGCCAGCGAGGCTGAAGCGCGGCGCGAGCGCATGGATGCGGAGGCGTGGGGGATGCGGCTCGCGGGTCTCGTGCGCGGTCCGCTCGGCATCGCCGAAGCCGCGCCCGAGCCGCACGCGCTCGCGATCCGGGCGCGCGAGGCGCTCGACACAGCGCTCGCTGCCCGCGACCGCAAGGCGAGCGCGCTCCAAGCGCTCGAGGCCGCAAACGCCGAGCTTGAGCGCATCGCACAGAAGATTCGCGGGACGCAGGCCGATCTGGCCTCGATCGCGGTCGAGTACGACGTCGAGGGTGACCCCGTCGTGGCTCTCGAGGTGGTAGGCACCTCGGTCGCAGAAGAGCTGCGAGACGCTTCCGAGCAGTGCGAGCTGCTGGCGTCAGAACACGACGTGCTCGCCGGCAGACTGGGGACGCAGGGCCGCGACGATTCGCTCGCACGCGCGCGGCAGCGAATGGAGGGCATGACGGCCGAGGCCCACGTGGCG
>CAMTUW010000037.1:0-47041 GCA_947085035.1 uncultured Actinomycetes bacterium | reverse complement strand
GCTGCTGGTCTGCAGCGTCGCGCTGAGGCCGTCGCTGCGCAACTGGGCAAGTACCCGGAATCCGGTCACGTCATTCCGGAGTTCCCTGAACTCCCGCATCGCGAACTACCCGTCGAACCGTATCGCTTCTTTCACCGCGTCGTCGGTGACACCGTGTGGACTGTCGCGGTATGGCACTCCCGCCAGCTTCCGGATCAACCGGACGAGCCGGTGCGTGGCTAACATTCAAAGTCAGTCCGATGCCTCCACGGTACCCGACCTACGGTCCGGCCGCCCCGCGAGAAGCGTCGGACTGACTTTGAATGTTTACACGCCATTCGGCGGTCAGGTGACTGTCTTGTTGAAGCGTGAGAGTGACCATGCAGTGCTTGGTGTGAACGACACCGGCGTCGGTATAGACTCTGACGACTTGCCGCACATCTTTGAGCGGTTCCATCGAGGACGTGCCGCACGCGCCGCCAGGGAAGATGGAGCCGGTCTCGGATTGGCTATCGCGGTCTGGATTGTGGAAGAACACGGTGGGCAAATTGCAGTAAGCAGTGAGACGGGAAGAGGAAGCAGTTTTATGATTCGGCTGCCCGCAGTTTCGCCACAATATGCTTGCACGGATCCAAAGGATGACGCCGATAAGTATCCATGCTAGCTGCTTTCAGATTATGGCGGTGGAACAGCCTTGCCCATTCCTCCAGCCGCAGATAGTTGTAAGGCAGTGAAACTCCATAAGGCGCGTTGCCCAGGTAATCTGCCACGCGCAGGCCAACTAGATCAAACGAGGTATCCCAATAGTGATCCTTAATAAGCACGTAGCGGCGGGATACCCTACAGGCTTCGCGTATCATCTGTTCAATATCCACGCTGTGGTGTAGCATATCCACCATTATTACGCAGTCGAACTCGCCGTCGGCGAAAGGAAAGGTGCGTCCATCGTAGTAGCGCACTTCGATGTGCGAGCGCGGCTGGAGACACACGTCAACCCCTACTATATGGCAGCCAGTCGCGTCCATCAATCGGCGTGCCAGCCGCCCACACGAGGCTCCCACATCTAACACGCTCGGAACATCTTGCAGGTGAGGGCTGAGCCGTTCTGTCAGTTCCGCGTAACGATAAGGAAAGAACACCTTTTCGGCCAATGCGCGCACGGGAGCCAACCAATCCAGACGAGGCGCGGGGCGTTTCCACAAACGTGACCGCAATCCCGTCCACAACGCCACAGTTGAAGACCTGATCATAGAATCACCTCAACAAGGGTAAAATGATATTCTTCTACGTAGCCATTGAAGCAGAGTACCCTGTGGTGATTCTGTGACCAGATTAGGAAAATTCTAAGAGTCGTTTCAGCCGAACCACCGGAACACTACCCGCAATCTCTGGAAGAGCAGATGGATGCCATCACCGATGAAGTCTCAGCCAACCCGCAGGCGCACGACTCAACGCCTTGGGGTGCGTACTCCGGCGAATTCGGCCACCCAGTCCGACTGAATCCGGCTACCCGGTCCGACCGGGTAGCCGTCCAATCGGAGCCGTAGGCGACGCTGACCTCTTCTAGTCTTTCAGTGTGGTGTGCTTTTCGTTCTCGCTCGTGCCTGCAGCGTGTCAGCTCAGCTCGGAGTGCAGCCCCTCGGTCAGAAGCGTCACTCCCGCCTTGGTGACACCGTACATCGTCTGGCCGGGCACCGGAACGAACCCGCCCATACTCGAGACGTTCAGGATGTGAGCTTCGGGCCGTAGCAATAAATGCGGCAGGAACGCCTTGGTGGTGTGGATCGTGCCGTACAGATTCACGGCGATGATCGCGTCGGGGAGCGCGCTGACAGCGTCTCTGTCGGTGACGTTCGCGACGTGGGTCGAGAGCATGTCGCTCCGGTTGCCGGCGAGGCGAGCGGTCTCGAGCAAACCCGGCTCGCTGATGTCGAGAGCCGCTACGCGCGCACCTCGGGTCAGGAGCTCAAGAACCAGCTCGCGCCCGATGCCGTTGCCGCCGCCGGTCACTGCTATGGTCTTTCCGTTTATCCGCATTGGACTCGACCTCCCCTGTTCTGATGGTCGACCCCCTCGACCGTCACGTCATCGTAGTGCAAGAAGATGGTCAAGATGAGACAACCGCCGCGTCCCGGCGTCGGATGTGTGACCTCAGCGGTGCTCGGGCACATGCGGTATCGTGGCAGAAGGCTGGATTCTGGGCTTCAGGATCGGCCGGAGGACCTTCGGGAAGTGTCGAGGCTAGACGGGAGCCGATTGTGGACAGTATCGACGAACTTGACATGTTCGAGGCCGAGAAACGGCTGAAGCTCTACACCGAGTACCAAGACGCCATCAGGGTGTTCACCTACTACGTCGAGACGGAGTTGAGGGCATACCTGTGCAATGAGGTCGACGTCGAGCCTGTCACCGCACCCGGCGGCACGTATTTCAAGGTCACGCTGACGGACACGTGGATCTATGAGGCCGAGCGCCCGCAGCGCTTCGTGCCCGAGGTCGTCATCTACGAGGTCGGCCCCGTCCATGTACAGCGCCTGCGCGGCGACGAGGAGTAGCACCGATGCCGGAGATCCCGGCGAGTATCGCGGCCGCATCTGAGCGCGCGGCGGTCCTGCGTCGCGAGATCAGACGTCATGCGCGTCTCTATCATGCGCTCGATTCGCCCGAGATCAGCGACGCGGCGTACGACTCGCTCATGCGCGAACTCGAAGCCATCGAGGCCGCGCACCCCTCACTCGTCACCGTTGACTCGCCGACGCAGCGAATCGGTGAGCCGGCGAGTCGCCTGTTCGCGCCCGCCACACACGCGAGAAGGATGTACTCGCTTGACAACGCGATGGACCTCGACGAGCTCGATGCCTGGCTCAAGCGCATAGAGGGAGCGCTTGGCGAGGAGCCCTGCGCGTTCGTGTGTGAGCTCAAGATCGACGGTGGCTCGATCGCGCTCACGTATCGCGACGGCGTCCTCGTGCGAGCGGCCACCCGAGGCGACGGGACGACGGGAGAAGACGTCACCGCTAACATCCGAGCGGTCCGCGACGTACCTGCGCTCCTGAGCGAGGACGCGCGCGGAGTCGAGATCGAGGTGCGCGGCGAGGTCTACCTGCCTCGCACCAGCTTCGATCGCCTGAACGCCGAGCAGGAGGCCATCGGCGCGCCTGCGTTCGCAAACCCCCGCAACGCAGCTGCAGGCTCACTGCGCCAGAAGGATGCTTCAGTGACAGCGAGCCGCGAACTCGCGACCTTCGTCTATGCGCTGGCCGACCCCCAGGCCCTCTCGCTCGACACGCAGTCCGAAGCGCTCGCGTGGCTTCGAAGTGCCGGCTTTCACGTCAACCCTGACGTCGTGACCTGCGTTTCTCCATCAGATGTTCATGCGTATTGCGAAGAGGCCCTGGCTCGGCGCGGACAACTGCCCTACGAGATCGACGGGGTGGTCGTGAAGGTCGACTCCCTGGCGATCCAAGAGCGGTTGGGGCACACGAGCAAGGCTCCTCGCTGGGCGATCGCCTACAAATTCCCTCCCGAGGAAAAGACCACGATCCTGCGCGAGATTCGCCTGCAGGTGGGGCGCACGGGCGCGGTCACGCCGCTTGCCGAGTTCGACCCGGTGACGGTGGCGGGATCCACGATCGCGCGCGCCACCCTGCACAACGCCGAGGAGATCGCGCGCAAGGACGTGCGCGTGGGAGACACGATCATCGTACGCAAGGCCGGAGACGTGATCCCGGAGGTCGTGGGGCCGGTTCTCGGTATGCGTCTTGCCACAGTCGCGCCGTTTGAGATGCCGCTACTCTGCCCCTCGTGCGCAGGCCCGCTCTGGCGCGAGGAAGACGAGGTCATCCGCCGTTGCACCAATGTGGCCTGCCCGGCACAGCGCCAGGAGCGACTCGCGCATTGGGCGAGCCGCTCGGCCGCCGACATCGAAGGGCTGGGCGACGAGATCATCGCGCGCCTCGTCGATGCGGGGCTCGTGGCCGACGTGGCCGACTTCTATCACTTGCGCCGAGAAGACCTCGCCTCTCTCGACATGGGTCGGCTCAAGCAAGACGGCTCGCAGGTCGTGCTTGGCGAGACGGTCGCTGAAAGAGTCGTCGCCAACATCGAAGCATCCGGCGCGCGGCCCTTCGGCAAGCTGCTCTTCGGACTGGGCATCCGTCACGTCGGCGCGACCGTCGCCGAGGCGCTCGTCGACGCGTTTGGAAGCGTTGACGCCATCGCTGCCGCCTCGGTCGACTCGCTTTGTGCGGTCGACGGAATCGGGCCCAAGATAGCCTCAAGCGTTCGCGCGTTCTTCGACAACCCCGATAATCGCGCCGTGATCGCAAGACTCCACGAGGCCGGCGTCGTGTTGTCCGGGCAGCGCACGGCTCCCCAGCGCCCGCAGACACTCGCGGGGCTCACTTTCGTGCTCACCGGATCCCTTGAGCGACGGACTCGCGAGGAAGCGGGCGAGATGCTCATGGCGCTCGGTGCGAAGGTCTCGGGCAGTGTGTCGAAGAAGACCTCGTTCGTGGTGGCCGGTGAAGCAGCGGGTTCGAAGCTCGGCAAAGCCCGTGAGCTGGGCATACCCGTTCTCGACGAGGCGGCGTTGGAACGGATCGTCGAGACGGGCGAGGTTCCGGTAGCGCCCGAGCCCGCGGTGACGTCGTGACTGACAAGCCCACGTCAACGGGCAAGGTCGTCGTGGGCTCGAGGGCGCAGGTCAAGGTGGTCCGCGAGGCCGCGGCGCGCGCGACGAACGCCCGCGAGGATGCGCGCAAGCACGCCCAGAAGACGGAGGTCTCGCGTCTGGCGGTCGAGCGACTCGCCCGGACGGAAGAGGCCGAGGGCCGGGTGGGCTGGACGACGCTTGACGCCTTCGCGGTGCTCGCCATGCTGCTCGCGTCGTCGTTCGGCACCGATGCCATCCTGGGGTCAGGGTTACTCGACCTCATGCCCGCAACCGGCCAATACATCGCGCGCGCCGTGGTTCTGGGTCTGTTCCACGTGATGCAGCTGCTGCTACTCACTTTCCTTGCGGCTCGCCACGGCGCGAAGCTGCTGCGCGCGTTCGGGTTGGGGCGCTTGAGACGCGGTGCGGGCGCGATCCTTGCGACCACCGGTCTCATGATGCTGCTGCTGGTCGCGACTCGGGCCTTCGCGACGCTGTGGGGAGTCACTGTCCGCGCGATCGGTTGGAGCCCGCCGGCCACCGGCGAGATCACCGCCGTTTTCGGCTCCGGAGGGTTCGGCTTGCTGGTGGCCCTGGTGATCGTCGTGATCGTGGGACCTTTCGTCGAGGAGCTCGCGTTTCGCGGCGTCGTCTTGCGAGCCGTGGGCGTTCGGTATGGGATGTGGCCGGCGATACTGACGTCGGCAGGACTCTTCGCCCTCTACCACTTCTCCGCGTGGGCGTTCGTTCCGCTGTTCGCGCTGGGCGTCGCGGTGGGGTGGCTCGCGTGGACGCGGCGCACCATCTGGGGCGCGATCGCCCTGCATGCGGCGTACAACGGCGTTGTGGTCGGCGCTGCGTACTGGCTCGCGCGCTGAGCCGACGAGTGCGGGTGGCGTCGGGTATCATGTGAGCATCGCGCAACTGCGCCGACGGCTGTTGTTCGACGTCTGCAACCGAGAGGGGACCCCGCACGATGGCTTTGTCCGAGTCCGAAGTGCGTCATGTCGCGTTGCTCGCACGGCTTTCTCTGACTGACGGGGAGGTCGACGTCTTGCGCGATGAGCTGAACTCCGTGTTGGGCCACATCGACGCCATCCAGCAACTCGATCTTTCAGGCGTCGAGCCCACCGCGCACTCCATTCCCGCAGTCAACCGGACCAGGGAAGACGTTGTGTCGCCCGGCCTTGACCGTGACGCCGCGCTGCTGAATGCGCCGGCTGCCGAGGGGGGCGCGTTCGTCGTGCCGCGCATCGTGGGACCCGGCGGTGACCAGTCGTGACGGCTATCGACCTTTCCGCACTCTCGGGGCCGACCATTCGCGCGGCGATCATCGCGGGCGAGTTCACCGCGCGCGAAGCCGCCGAAGCCGCCTTCGCGCGGGTCGACGCCCTGGACGCCGAGGTGCACGCCTTCAATCAGGTCACGGCCGATCTGGCCTACCAGGCAGCCGATCGCGTCGACGCGATGGTGCGCGCCGGGGCCGCGCCTGACGAAATCGGTTCGCTTGCGGGTGTTCCCGTGGCGTTCAAAGACAACATGAACCTGCTCGGCACGCGTACGACCTGCTCATCTCGCATGCTCGAGAACTACGAGAGCGTCTTCGATTGCACGGCGGTCGCCCGCATCCTCGCCCAAGGTGCGCTGCCGATCGGCAAGCTCAACATGGACGAGTTCGCGTTCGGCTCTTCGACAGAGAACTCGGCGTTCGGGCCCACTCGCAACCCGTGGGACCCCGAGCGGGTGCCCGGCGGCTCCAGCGGCGGCTCGGCGGCCGCAGTCAGCGCGGGCATGGCCACCATCACGCTGGGAAGCGACACCGGAGGCTCGATCCGTCAGCCCGGCGCGCTGTGCGGGGTCGTGGCGATGAAGCCCACCTACGGGCGCGTTTCGCGCTACGGATGCGTCGCGTTCGCCTCCTCGCTCGACCAGATCGGCCCGTTCTCCAAGTCAGTCGAGGAGACTGCGATCGCGCTGAACGCGATCTGTGGCGCCGACGGCCGCGACGCGACCAGCATCGAGCGACCCGGCGAGGACTTCACCGCACGGCTCGGGGCCGGCGTGAAAGGGCTTCGCGTGGGGATCGTGAGTGACATGCTGGCGATGGACGGGTGCTCCGCCGAGGTGCGCGAGGCGACGCTTGCGGCAGCGGAGACGCTCGAGGGCCTCGGTGCAGAGATCGTCGAGGTGGCGTTGCCCAACGCATCGCACGCTCTTTCGGCCTACTACATCATCGGCCCGGCAGAAGCGAGTTCGAATCTCGCACGATTCGACGGGATTCGCTACGGTCACCGTGTCGCGGACGCCGACGATGTGCTCGACCTGTACATGCGCTCGCGCGCCGAGGGCTTCGGGCCCGAGGCGATCCGGCGGATCATGCTGGGCACGTACGTACTCTCGGCCGGCTACTACGACGCGTACTACGGACAGGCACAAAAGGCCCGGACCGTCATCATCCGCGACTTCGACGCAGCGTTCGCCTCGGCAGATGTGCTCTTGACCCCCACCTCGCCCACCACCGCGTTCAAACTCGGCGAGAAGGCCGATGACCTGCTTGCGATGTATCTCTCCGACATCTACACGATCCCGGTCAACCTCGCCGGCAATACCGCCCTGTCACTGCCCGTGGGCCTGGGTCGTGAGAGCGGGTTGCCGGTGGGAGTTCAGCTCATCGGAACGCACTTCGCCGAGTCGACAGTGCTTGGCGCCGCAGCCGCATTGGAAAGCGTGATCGGATTTGACACGACACCGACGATGGTTCGCAACCTAGGGTCCGCGGACCCGGGTCTTTCGCGAGATGGGGGATAGCGCATGAGCGAGGACTGGAAATCCGATGAGGCCGAGACGGTCGACGACCTCGAGCAGCCCGAAGTGACCGACGTCCCAGCAGTCGCTGGCGACTCGTGGGCAGATGATTCAGGGCCGCTGCCCGTACTCGACGAGGAGGACCTTCTCTCTGAATCCGACATCGAAGCGCCGGACGAGATCTCGCTGACCGAGTGCGAACCGCCGGCTCCGGTCGACGTGGCGCCGGATGCCGGGTCCATTCTCTCTCCAACGGCGCCTCGTGAGATGGACCTCGGTCCCGAGAAGCGCGTCAGATGGTGGCCGTGGGCGCTCGCCGGTCTCGTGGTGCTGCTCGTGCTCGGCTCGAGCGGATATGGTTGGTGGTGGCTGAACGAGCGTCCGATCGTGATCCCCGACGTGGTGGGAAAGCGGCCGGCCGAGGCAACGCAGGTGCTGAACAACGTCGATCTGCGACTGGGCCGCGTGAGCGAAGTGCCCACCGACAGCGCCCCTGCCGGTACGATCGTCGGTCAGAAGCCAGAAGCGGGCGGAGAGCTCAAGCCCGGGGGGCAGGTCTCGTTCGTGCTGGCGGCGGCTCCCGAGCAGACGAAGATTCCCAACGTCGTGGGCGTGAGCACCAGTGACGCCGCCCGCATCCTCGCCCAATTCCGGTTGCGCTACATCCCGGTCGAGTCATACAGCGAGACGGTGGCCGCCGGGTTCGTTGTCAGCCAGCTTCCCACCGTGGGCGTCGAACTGCCGCCGGGCGGTGCGGTCGCGCTTGTCGTGTCCAAGGGGATGTTTCCCGCCGCACGCGCGGTTCCGGGTCTGGCAGGTCTTGCCGAAGGCGACGCGATCAAAGTGATAGAGGCGAGTGGTCTGGTGGCTCGCGTGTCACGCAGTATCGACCCCAGCATCACGGCGGGAGTCGTACTTGAGCAGTACCCGACCCCTCGCGCGTCGGCCGCTTACGGATCGAATGTTCTCATCGTGGTGTCAAAAGGGGCGCTCACCGGCGGCGTGAGGGTGCCGAACATGTCGGGTGACACGCGCAAGGAAGCCGTCGAGAAGCTCAAAGCCAAGAGACTCAAGCCCACTATCGTCATGGTTGCGAACCCCTCGGTTCCCAAGGGCAGGGTCCTGGCGCAGATGCCGAGCGCCGGAAGGTCTGTCGCACCAGCTGCAACTGTCGACTTAGTCGTGTCATCGGGTCCCGCGACAGTGATGGCAGTACCAAGTGTCATCGGCACGTTGTCGGCCGGAGCGAGCGGATCGATAGAGGCCTCGGGCTTCGCGTCTGCCATCGTGACCATCGAGATGGCGGATGTGCCGTACGGAACCGTCATCGCGCAGTTCCCTCCGGCGGGAACGATGTGGACGCTTCGGTATCCGGTCGTGTGCCTCGTCGCCGAGGCTCCGAGACCGTAACGTCACTCGCGGGGCACAGCCCTTCTCGAAAGGATCGCATCCGTCATGTCGAAGAACCGCCTGCTTGAGGTGCTTGAAGTCTGGGAACCGGTGATCGGCCTTGAGATTCATACCGAGATCACCTCGGCGAACACGAAGATGTTCTGCGGTTGCCCGGTGGCGTTCGGAGGTGAACCGAACACACGGGTATGCCCGGTGTGCATCGGCGCGCCCGGGGCGCTGCCCGTACCGAACCGGTTCGCCATCGAGCAGACGGTGCTCGCGGGACTTGCGACCGAGTGCGACATCGCGCGTAGCAGCCAGTTCCACCGCAAGCAGTACTTCTATCCCGACATGCCGAAGAACTACCAGATCTCCCAGTACGACCTGCCCTTTTGCGAGAACGGCACTCTGGAGATCGAGGTCTCGGGCGAGGGTGTGGCGCAGCGGGTCGACCTCACCGATCCGCCCGGAAGCGTGTCACTCGCCGACGGCGGGAGCTACCTCGCGCGAATCGGGATCACGCGGATCCATCTCGAAGAGGACACCGGGAAGATGATCCACGTGGGCGGAGCGGACGGGCGTCTGTCCGGAGCCACCAAGTCACTGGCCGACTTCAACCGGGCGGGTACCCCGTTGATGGAGCTGGTGAGCGAACCCGACATCAGGACACCCGAGGAGGCGCGTAGGTTCGCCCAGGCGTTGCGCTCGATCTGGCTTGCGTTGGGCATCTCTGACTGCAACATGGAGGAAGGCTCGATGCGCGTGGACGCCAACGTCAGTCTGCGGCGTCGGGGAGCAAGCGAGTTCGGCACGAAAGCCGAGGTCAAGAACATGAACTCGTTCAAGGCGCTCCACGACGCGATCGTCTTTGAGGTCATTCGTCAGGCTGAAGTGCTCGAGTCCGGCGGTCGCGTCATCCAAGAGACACGTCATTGGGAGGCCGCTTCGCGTCTGACGACTTCGCTTCGGAGCAAAGAGGAGGCGCACGACTACCGCTACTTCCCCGAACCGGACCTGGTGCCCTTCGAGTTCTCGGAAGACTACATCGAGGCGATACGAGGGCGGCTGCCCGAACTGCCGGCAGCGAGGCGTTCCCGGTACATGACCGACTACGCTCTGCCGACCCATGACGCGACCGTACTTGCGGGAGACCTCGACTTGGCCGCTTTCTTCGAGTCCGCCCTGCTCAGCGCAGAACCGCAGCGAGCGCGGGCCATCGCGAACGTGATCCTCAACGACCTGTCTGCTTCGCTCAACGCCGAGAACATCCCGGTCAGCGATTCGAAGGTCACCCCGGCGATGGTGGCGGGTATCGTCGAGCTCGTAGACGACGGCACGATCTCTTCCAAGCAGGCAAAAGACGTGTTCGCACAGATGGTCGAAACCGGCGAGGCACCCTCTGTGATCGTGGAGACGAAGGGGATGCGACAGGTCTCTGACACCGGTGCGATCGAGACGATCGTGGACGCGGTGATCGCGGCCAATCCGGCCGAGGTGACGTCGTATCTAAACGGCAAGGTCGGGCTGATCGGTTTCTTCGTCGGACAGGTGATGCGTGAGATGGGTGGTCAGGCGAACCCAACGGTCGTGAACGACGTGCTACGCAGGCGCCTGGAGGACTGAGTCACCTGCCGCTTTTCCGGTACGACTTGAACTCCCGGTAGCTCGACAGGTCGTCGGCCTGGATCGCGAGTCCTTCGCCGTCTTCAGGGGCGGCGGTCAGGTGAAGGAAGCGGAGCCGCTCGACGGGGAAGTGCTTGGCGACCAGGCGCTCGTGAAGCTCTTGGATCGCCGAGTCGCACGAGGGGTCGGTGGGGTCCTTCTCGCAGAACGCGACGATGAAGAAGGGCATCTCGTCGGCGATGGAGCGAACCTCGAGATCAGCGGGTAGTAGGCCCAATCTGACCTTCTGTGCCGCGAGTGCGACCACCTCGTCTTGCGTGTGCAGGCGATGCTGTCCCGAGAGCGCCTTGCTGTACTCCGCGAGATCCGCTGCGGTCTCGGCAAGTCCGTTGCCCCCGGACAGGGGGCGCTCCGGAGAGCGGACGTCGATGAACGCGGGCGAGGGGTTGGCAAAGCCCCCGGGACCCACGACGCCAACAGGCCGCACGAGTGCGACCAGGTCAAGCTTGCGCTTTCCGGTCATGTACTCCGAGTCGACCACGACCATCTCGTCTGCGAAGAGGTCGACTCCAAGGTTCCCGGAGGCCAGCGCCGAGAGGTACGAGCGGTGAGTCCTTCGCGTCTGGCCGGTGTCGAGCGCGTGATCGATGGAGGTGCGCCGAGCGTCGAGGGCGTCGAGGAACGCACCGACGGCGTCCGACGTTTCGAGAGTCCCGCGCTGCTGCTCGGCCGACGAATCGCCCTCGAGTTCGGTTGTGAACGGGCCCTCGCCGGAGACTCTCGCGATGCTCACGCCTCGGTGGTAGATTCCGGCGGCACGCGCACGGATCTCAACGCGCGTGCGTGGGTCTCGGGCCGCCCACGCGAGTACGCAGGCGAGGTCGCCCGTTGCAAACGCCTCTTCTTGAGGGGGTGTCAGAAGACGCGACGGTTTGCTGTAGGTCCGCCAGTCGAAAGCCCGCTTGCCGGCCTGCTTCTTCGGCACTCTCAGCCGCCCAAGGCGCGCACGAGCGCATCGAGGCTGCTTCGCATGACGCCTTCAAGGATCTGCGGGAAGATTCCCACCGCGAGACAGGCAGCTCCGAGGGGCAGTATCGAGGCCGCTTCGGTGCCGGTCATCTCGGGCATCTCGGCGTGCTGCGCGTTCAGGGGGCCGAAGACCACCTCCCGAAGCATCCAGAGAAGATATCCGCAGGTGATCACGACCGCCGCCGCGGCGATGACGGCGTGAGGCGCGAAGACCGGGAACGAGCCGACGATGACCAGGAACTCGCCGACGAACCCGCTGAGGCCGGGAAGGCCGGCTGAGGCGAACGATGCGAACACGAGTGTGCCGGCCAGGACCGGGGCGACCTTCACGATACCTCCGAATGCTTCGATCTCTCGGGTGTGTGCGCGTTCATAAAGAGCTCCGACCAGCAGGAACGACATCCCGGCGATCAGCCCGTGGGAGAACATCTGGATACTGGCCCCCATCATACCCGCCGCGGTGCCCGATGCGATCCCCAGCATGACGTATCCCATGTGCGAGATCGACGAATACGCCACGAGCCGCTTCAGGTCGGTCTGTCGAAGCGCGACGGCCGCGCCCCACACGATGGAGATGACTCCCAGCAGCGCGAGCGTCGGTGCGATTTGTGAGAATCCTTCGGGCAGGAGCTGAGGCCCGAGCCGCAAGAAGCCGTACGACCCCATCTTCAGCAGGACTCCAGCAAGGAGAACCGAGACCGCCGTGGGTGCCTCGACATGCGCGTCAGGCAACCAGGTGTGAAACGGCACGATCGGGATCTTGACCGCGAGCGCGACCGCGAAAGCGGCGAAGATCGCTGTCTGGGTTGCGACCGGCAGCGCTGCGGCGGCCGGCGCGATGGCGATCAGGTCAAACGTCTTGCCGCCGGTACTCAAGAACAGCGCGATGATGCCCGCGAGCATCGCAAGACTCCCCGAGAGGGTGTAGACGAAGAACTTGACCGACGCGTACGTGCGCCGCTCACCTCCCCAGATGCCGATCAGGAAGAACATGGGAATGAGCACTACCTCCCAGAACAGGTAGAACAGCACGAGGTCCAGTGCGAGGAAGACCCCGATGAGCCCCGCTTCGAGGATGAGCAGCAGCGAGAAGTAGGCGCGCACCTGGTCAGAGACCTTGGACGAGGCGATCGTCGCGAGGAAGGTCAACAGCGCGGTCAGCAACACCATGGGAAGCGACAGGCCATCCACACCCAGATGGATTCCGGTCCCGAGGCCGGGAATCCATTCGCGGACGAACTCGAACTGCATCGTCTCTCGCGAGCGGTCGAACGCCACCCAGAGCCACAGCGCGACGCCGAGGGTCGCTCCCGATGAGACGAGCGCGACATCCCGGGCCCGGCCTTCTGTGCGGCGAGGGACGAGGGACGATGCTATCCCGCCCGCGAGTGGGATCAGTATGAGAGCCGCGAGAACTCCTGGGATCATCCCGTCTGCCTCCTCGTCACTTTCCGAACAGCGCAGAAGCGGCGTGGGCCGCCGCCGTGAGCATCGGCTCGGGGTACACGCCCAAGATGAGCACGCCGCTGATACAGACGCCCATCGCCACGCCGCTGCGCCACGGGAGGGCAAGCGGTGCAGACTCTCCCTCGGCGACGTAGATCTGCCATACGATGCGCAGGTAGTAGTAAAGCGATACGACGCTGTTTGCGACCCCGATGGCAACGAGCCATACGAGTCCGGCCTGTGTGGCCTGCAAGAAGACGTGGAACTTCGCGACGAAGCCTGCCATGAGGGGAAGCCCGGCCAGCGAGAGCAGCGCCACCGTCAGCACGAACGCGGTCAGTGGCGCGCGTCGTCCCAATCCGGCGTAGTCGGCGAGCGCGGTGCTGCCCGTCGATTGGGCGAAGGCGATTATCGCCGCGAACGCCGCGAGGTTCGCAAGGCCGTACGCCACGGTGTAGAAGAGCAGGGCCGCGACCCCGCTCTCGCTGAGCGCGGCGATGCCGATGAGCAGGAATCCGGCCTGGGCGATGCCGGAGTACGCGAGTAGCCGCTTGATGTCGGTCTGCTTGATGGCGCCCAGATTGCCGATCGTCATGGACAGTGCGGCCATGACCCCGAAGATGACGTGCCAGTTCAGCGGCAGGTGCAGACCGGTGATGATGATGCGAAGCGCGAGCGCGAACCCCGCGAACTTCGAGCCCACCGACATGAACGCCGTCACCGGCGTCGGTGCGCCCTGGTAGACGTCCGGCACCCAGTAGTGGAACGGGGCGGCGGTGATCTTGAACGCGAAGCCCGTCAGCAGCAGCACCAGACCCAACGCGAGAACCGGCTCGACGGTGGTCATGCCGGCCAGAAGGTCCCCGATCTCGGCGACCGTGCTCGTGCCAAGCGAGCCGTAGATGAAGCTCATCCCGTAGAGAAGCACCGCTGTGGAGACCAAAACGAGCAGCAGGTACTTCAGGGCCGCCTCGCCACTTCGTTTGTCTCGCTTGGCGTATCCGATCAAGACGATCAGTGGCAGGCTTGTGAGCTGCAGGGCGAGAAAGATGGTGAAGAGCTCGCCGGCCGATGCGAGCAGCATGTGTCCCAGCGTGCACCACAGCACGAGTGCGTGGAACTCGGCATCCCAGCGCGTGAAACGGGGAAGCGGGTCGACCGCCACCAGCAGCACAACGGCGGCGATGCCGAGGAACAGGAGCCTGAAGAACGTCGTGAGTGGATCGATGATCACGAGGCCTTCAAACAGCTCTGCCGATCGTCCCGCCATCGCGACAGTCACGACCGCCGCCGCGGCCAGACCGGCAATCCCCAGGTAGGCGAGCCAGGGGCGAGGTCCGGGCCGAACGTGGTCCGGGCGCTTCCACACGAGGTCGGCGACGATCACCACGGCGCCCGTGATCGCCACGATGACCTCGGGGAGCAGGTGGATGAGGGTGTCTGCTGGGCTGATCATCGCGTCTGTCAGCCTCCCATCACACGTGCGAGCAGCGGGCCGGTCGCGCTGCGGATCGTCTCGTACATCGACGACGGGAAGATGCCGACGACCATGATCGTGATCGCGAGGATTCCCACCGGGACCAAGCGCACTGGCGCGGGATCACTGAGGTGGGCGACCGCCTCGGAGGGCTCGCCAAGAAGAATCCGGGTGAGCATGCGCAGCAGGTATCCGGCGGTGATGACCACTCCGACGAAGACGAGGCCCGCGAGCAGCGGCGAGAGGCTCCACAGGCCGATGTAGACGAGCAGCTCGGCGACGAACCCACTCGTCGAGGGCATCCCCATGCTCGCGGCACTGGCGATGACGAACGCGGCGGCAACGAGAGGGGTGCGCCGCATGAGTCCGGATATCTCGGCGATCTGTCGGGTGTGCGCCTTCTCGTAGACGTATCCCACGAGCACGAAGAAGAGCGCGGTCATGATGCCGTGAGCGAACATCTGGAAGACGGCGCCTTCGAATCCGAACCGGTTCAGTGTCGCGAGTCCGAGCAGCACGTAGCCCATATGGCTCACGCTCGAGTACCCGATGACGTACTTGAGATCGGTCTGATTGAGAGCGCAGAGCGCGCCGTAGAGCACGTTGATCGCGCCGATGACGGCGATCAGCGTCGCCCAGCTTGCGAATCCGTCGGGGAACAGGGTCACTCCGAAACGGATGATCCCGTAGGCGCCCAGCTTGAGGAGCACTCCGGCGTGCATCATCGACACTGCGGTGGGGGCAGCGACGTGGCCGTCGGGAGACCATGTGTGCAGGGGCCAGATCGGGACCAATGCGCCGAATCCGACGAACGAGAGCAGGAAGACCCAGCGCTGGAAGTCGGCTCCGAAGCCGTGTTCGGCCCAGACGCGCATGTCGAAGGTCCCGGCGCCCACCTGGAAGAAGACCAAGCAGATCGCTATGAGGATCGCCGCGCTGCCCGCGAAGAGGAAGAGCGTGAGCTTCATCGCCGAGTAGTCCTTGCGCGTGGACCCCCAGATCGCGATGAGCAGATACATGGGCAAGACGGCCATCTCATAGAAGAAGAAGAGCGCGAACGCATCGATGGCCGCGAACACGCCGAAGACGCCGGTGACGAGTAGGAGCAGCAGGGCGAAGAATTCGCGCGGCCTCGAGGTGACGTTCCAAGAGGCCAGTACACCGGTGAACATCACCATACCTGTGAGCAACAGCATCGGAAGAGAGAGGCCGTCGGCACCGACGATGTAGCGGACCCCCAGTGACGGGATCCAGGGTGCGGACTCGACGAACTGCAGGCCACCGGCGACGCGGTCGTAGGTGGCGTACGCATAAGCTGCGGCGGCGAGGCACACCGTTGACGCTGCGAGAGCTATCAGGCGAGGAACGCGTGGATCGCGCCCGAGCAACGCGATCAGCACGGAGCCCACGATCGGGGCGAACACGATGATCGACATCAGCGGTAACGTCGTCATCGCGCGAACACCACCACGAGCAGCAGGATCGCCGCCACGAGCAGCAACAGATATGTCTGCACGTTGCCGGTCTGAGTTCGGCGCACGCCGTCGCCGGCATCGACGACGCCCTCTCCCAGACCGTCCACCACGCCGTCGATCCCCTTGCGATCGAAGACAGAGAGCCCCTTGCCGGTGAGCAGCCCCGCGCCTCCCAGTCCGTTGACCGCACCATCGATCACCGCGCCATCGATCACGCGAAGCACGCCCGCGATGTAAGTGGCCGGGCACACGATGGCGTTCGTGTACAGCGCGTCGATGAGGAACCCGCGCGCGACCGTGCCCGAGATGAAGCTGAAGCGCAGGTAACCGTCAGGCTCGATGAGCTTCTTGATGTAGCTCGACCACGCCAGCGCGATTCCGCCCAAGGCCACACCTATGGCGACCGCGGCAAGCGGCAGGTTGAGCTTCGGCATCTCGTACGCCTCAAGCAGGCCGAAGAAGCTGTACCCGGTCAGGGGCGAGCCCACGAGACCGACGGTCACCGCCAGAGCTGCCAACACGACGAGCGGAACCGTCATCATCCACGGGGACTCGTGGGCGCGTGAGCTCATGCTTTCGGGCCCCGGCGCGGCGAAGAAGGTGAGGAAGGTCGTTCTCGCCATGTAAAACGCCGTGAGGGCAGCCGTGAGAATCCCTGCAGCGAGGATGCCGTACTGATGCGCGTGCAGCGCCGAGAGAAGTATCTCGTCTTTGCTCCAGAATCCGGCGAGGGGCGGAATGCCCGCGAGTGAGAGCGCGCCGAGGCACCATGTCGCGGTCGTCCACGGCATCTTGCGCCACAGCCCGCCGAAGTGTTTGAGCTCTTGCGTGTGCAGCGCGTGGATGACGCTGCCCGCTCCGAGGAACAGCAGCGCCTTGAAGAACGCGTGTGTCATGAGGTGGAAGATCGCCGCGATCCAGTTGCCCGTTCCCAAGGCCATGAACATGTAGCCGAGCTGCGAGATCGTGGAGTAGGCGAGTACCTTCTTGATGTCGCTTTGCGCGAGTGCGATGAGCGCACCCATGACGGCCGTGATCGTGCCGATGACTCCAACCACCGTGAGCGTGACGGGGTTCGCCTCGAACAGCGGGAACGAACGCGCGATGAGGTAGACGCCCGCCGCCACCATCGTCGCTGCGTGGATGAGCGCCGAGCCCGGCGTCGGGCCGGCCATGGCGTCGGGCAGCCACACGTGCAGCGGGAACTGCGCGCTCTTGCCCATCGCTCCGGCGAGAAGCAACAGCGCCGCGGCGATGAGACTGGGGCCGCTCCATGCGCCCGTGCTCACCATTCCGAACACGTCTTCGAACAGGAAGGAGCCGGCGTTCAGCCAGATCAACGCGAGGCCCAGTGCGAATCCGACGTCGCCCGCCCGCGTCACCATGAACGCCTTCATCGCAGCCGGGGGAGCCGCCCCCTTGTGGTACCAGAAGCCTATGAGCAGGTACGACGCGAGGCCCATGATCTCCCAGCACAGGTACATGAGCAGCCAACCGTTGGAGAGCACGACGCCCAGCATCGAGGCCGTGAACAGCGAGATCGCACCGAAGAACCACCGGAAGCGCTCCTCGCCATGCAGGTAGCCGATCGAGTAGAGCTGCACGAGCAGGCTCACGAACGAGACGATCGCGACCATCACGGCAGCCAGAGGATCGACCAGCACGCCGATCTCCATTGCGCGCCCGCCGACCTGAAGCCACGTGATCGTGGCGTTGAAGCGCGCTCCGGCAGCGGTCAGCGAGAGCATCGCGATGGAGGCCGCGAAGACCACCGCCATCGAGCCGATTCCCAGCACCGGCGCGAGGAGGCGTGGCGTTCGGCGTCCCGTGATCACCACGAACACGAACACGGCGAGCGGCAGGAGCGGCAACACCCAGCTATATGAGAGAACGCTCATCGGTCACCCCCTCAGTTCGTTCAGCGTGTCGATGGCCTCGATCGAGCTGGTGCGGTTCAGCGAGATGACGAGCGCGAGCCCCAGTCCGACCTCGGCTGCCGCGATGACCATCAGGAAGATGACGAAGCTCGTGCCTACGGCCTCCTGGGGTGCCACGTAGGCCGCGAACGCCGCGAGGTTGAGGTTCACCGCGTTGAGCAGCAGTTCAACGCAGATGATGATGCGAAGAGCACTTCGCGAGGTCAGCACGCCGAACAGCCCGATGCAGAAGAGCAGCGCGGCCAGCACGAGGAAGTGGTTGAGAGTCAGCATGCTTCCTCCCCAACGTCATCGTCGGGCTCCTCGCGTGCGAGCACGATGGAGCCGATCAGCGCGATCGTGAGGGTGAGACCTGCCACCTCGAAAGGCAGCACATAGCGCGAGAACAGAATGCGGGCCAAAGACTCCGTGGTGTGGACCTGCTCGCTCAGCGGTGCCCACGTTGCGCCGCCAACCGTCGAAGCGAGCACGGCGAAGAATGCGACGCTCAAGAACGCGGCGACGAGGCGCGTGCGGGAAGCCGTGGGCGAGGGCGCCTGTTCGGTGGGCGAAGTGAGCATCAGCACGAACAGAACGAGCACCGTGACCGCGCCGCCGTAGACGAACAACTGCATGGCGGCGAGGAACTCACTTCCGAGCAGCAGGTACAGGGCGGCTGTGGCGAACAGCGTCGCGAACAGTGACATGACCGCGTGCACGAGCTTTGCGGCCAGAACAAGACCCAGCGCTCCGGCGATCGCGACCGCTGCGTAGAGGTAGAAGAAGACGAGCGAGACGGTCACGACACGGCCTCCTTCTGACGCTCGTAGAGCACGAGGGTCGTCTCGGAAAGCCAGGGTGTCGCGCTTTCGAACGCGCCCGTGTGACGCAGCCCCGCACTGCCGCAACTCTCGACACAGATGCCGCAGTACATGCAAAGGCCCAGGTCGATCACGAAGCGCTCCAGAACCCGGCCCGGCCCGTCCTCGCGCTTGGACGACTCGATGATGATCGCGGAGTCGGGGCAGCTTCGCGCGCACAGCATGCAGCTCTTGCAGAGCGGTGCGCCGTCATCGCCCAGCGGAAGCTCGAATGAGCTGCGACTCCGGGAGGGCAACACCTTCGGCGTGTTCGGGTAGTCGGCGTTGAACGTGGGGAGGAAGAGGTGGCGGATGGTGGTGGCCATGCCCTTGAACATCCCGATCATGGCCGCACCTCAGCCCGAAGCGAATCGCCGGCGCGCGTACCCAGCCGAGCGATCAGAGCGATGAGCACCACGGTCGCGACCACTCCGAGCACGGTCAGCACGACGAGGTTGGTCACCACGCCGATCGCGGTCAGGAGCACGTTCAGGAGCGATGCGGGCAGCAGTATCTTCCAGCCGATGTCCATGAGCTGGTCGACGCGCACCCGGGGAAAGGTTGCTCGCATCCAGATGATCAGACACACCACGGCGTAGGTCTTGGCGAGCAACCAGACGACGCCCGGCAACACCGGCCCGGCCCATCCGCCGAAGAACAGCAGCACCGTGATGAGCGACCATGTGAAGACGTTCGCGTATTCGGCGAGAAAGAACAGCGCGAACCTCATGCTGGAGTACTCCGTATTGAAACCGGCGACGAGCTCTGACTCTGCTTCGGGCATGTCGAACGGCACGCGGTTGAGCTCGGCGAGCATCGCGATGAAGAAGATCACGAACGCGAACGGCTGCGTGACGATGTTCCAGATGTTGCTCTGCGCTTCGACGATCGCGGAGAGCTTCATCGACTCGGCGAGCATGACAACGCCCATCACAGCGAGGATCAAGGGAACCTCGTAGCTGATCTGCTGAGCTGCTGAGCGGAAACCGCCGATGAGCGAGTATTTGTTGTGTGAGGCCCAGCCCGCGACCAAGACGCCAACGGGGAACATGGCTGAGATCGCGAAGATCATGAAGATGCCCACGTCAAAGCTCATGCCGGCGAACTCGGAGACCCAGGGCATGGCCGAGTAGACCAGCATCGACGGCGTGAACGCGATCAGTGGAGCGATCAGGAAGAGGATGCGATCCGCGCCCGCCGGCACCAGATCCTCTTTCCCAAGCAGCTTGATCGCGTCTGCGATCGGCTGCAAGAGTCCGTGAAAGCCCGTGCGCATCGGACCGAGACGGGACTGGATGTGTCCGAGTAGTTTGCGCTCGATCCACATCACGAGCACGGTGTTGAGTAAGACGATCACGATCATGATCACGATGCCGAGGAGTACGCGCAGCATCACCATCATCGGTCGATCTCCCCCATGACGACGTCGACCGACCCGAGAACGGCCACGACGTCTCCTATCCTCAACCCTTGGAGCAGCTGGCCGCAGACGTGAAGGTTCGAGAATGCTGGTGAGCGCACCTTCAGGCGCCATGGCCGCGACGAGCCGTCGCTCACCACGTAGACGCCAAGCTCGCCACGCGGACTCTCGACCCACCGGAAGGCGGTGCCGCGTGGAGGTTTGATGACCCGCGGCACATCCGGGTTCAGATGCGGTCCTTCCGGCAGTCCCTCGAGAGCCGCCAGAGCGATTCGTGCCGACTCGCGCATCTCGGCGATTCGCACGACGTATCGATCGAAGGAGTCACCCACCTCGGCTAAGGCCACTCGCGTCGGGATGCGGTCGTAGGCCGCGTAGGGTTCGTCTCGCCTCAGGTCGATGTCGACGCCGGAGGCGCGCGCCATGGGGCCGGTGACTCCGAAGTCGGTGATCTGTTGCCGACTGAGAATACCGACGCCACGGGTACGGGCGCGAAAGATCTCGTTGTCGGTCAGGAGCGCCTCGTATTCGTCGACTGCGCGAGTGAAGCCTTTCAGGTACGCGATGATGCGCTCGGCTGAGCCGGGGGGCAGGTCGTCTTTGACGCCGCCGGGCCGGAAGTAGTTGAACATCATGCGCGCGCCGGTGACCTCCTCGAAGAAGTCGAGGATCAGCTCTCGGTCGATGAATGCGTAGAGGAACGGCGTCAGCGCGCCGGTGTCGAGCCCGCACGCGGCGTACCACGTATGGTGACTCGTGATGCGCACGAGCTCGCTCATGGCGGTGCGCAGGTGATCGGCCTTGGGCGTCGACTCGATGCCGGCGAGCTCTTCGATGGCGAGTACGTGGGCGAGTTCGGTGTGAAACCCTGATACGTAGTCGCAGCGGTCGAGGAGAGCCGTGCAGGCACGGTGGTCGCGCGACTCACACAGCTTCTCGATGCAGCGATGCAGGTAGCCGTGGGTCGGCTGTGCCGCGACGACCTGTTCTCCGTCGAGGGCGAGCCAGAGGTGCAGCACCCCGTGCATGCTGGGGTGCTGCGGGCCCATGTTCAGTATCAGTCGCTCCGAGCGAAGCTGAGGGTCGCCCGGCTTCCGGGCGGCGGCGAACAGGCTCGCGGTCGCACGTGGAACCTCGCCTCCGGGGAGCCGGTCCCCGTGCGATTCGAGCGCCTTGGCGACTTGTTCGGCACTCACGCCCGTCTCGCCCGCGACAAACGATTTGCGAAGCGGATGGCCTACGAAGTCGTCTCGCAAGACGATGCGGGACAGTCCGGGATGGTCGGTGAAGTCCACGCCGAACAGGTCGTACACCTCGCGCTCCAAAGGCGCGGCCCCCGCCCAGATTCCCGAGACAGAAGGCGCTGAGAGTTCGCTGTCGAGCAGATCGACGCCGATGACGACGCGTGAATGATCCGCACGCCGCAGCAGTTCGTAGACCAGCGTCACGCCGTCGGAGGAATCCGTCTCCTCGGCGGTGAGCAGGGTCAGGTCGGCGAAACCGTGGTCGTTTCGCAGCGTGCGCAGCATCTCGACGACCCCCGCGGCCGACGTGCTCACGCGCGGGATGCCGCCTGCCCCCAGGGGTCGCACGTCGATCACACCAGCCAGACTCGCGAGAGAGGCAGCGATGGGAACAATCGTCGCCGGGGCCACCATCATGCGCGGGCCGACATCGCTGCGCGTGTCGCGGCGGACGGTTCTCCTGCGGCGATTCGCTCCATCAGCATGAGCAAGGCGTCGATCAAGGCCTCGGGTCGCGGCGGACACCCGGGGAGATAGATGTCCACGGGCAGCACGAGGTCGGCTCCGTTGACGACGTTGTACCCTTCGGAGAACGGGCCGCCGCCTATCGCGCACGCGCCCATCGCTATCACGTATTTGGGGGCGGCCATCTGTTCGTAGAGCAGCTTCATCCGCGGGGCCATCTTCAGATTGACGGTGCCGGCGACGATCATGCAGTCAGCCTGACGAGGCGAGTTGCGGAAGAAGATACCGAATCGGTCGGTGTCATAGCGTGGAGACCCGACCGACATCATCTCGATGGCGCAACAGGCCGTTCCGAAGGTCATGGGCCACATCGAGTGCCCGCGCGCCCAGTCCATGAGTTGCTGTAGAGGTGCGATGAGTGCGCCGGTCTGCTCGTCTACACCCATTTGAGCACCCCCTTGCGCCACGCGTACGCGAGCCCCAAGACGAGGATGCCGATGAAGATGGCCATCTGAGCGAGCCCGTATGCGCCAAGCTGCTTTACGACGACCGCCCACGGATAGAGGAAGACCGCCTCGACGGCGAAGATCACGAACGCGAGCGCGAATATGTAGTAGGACACGCGAAAGCGCACCCACGGCTCCCCGACGGGTACTTCGCCGCACTCGTACGCGCGGGACTTCAGGTCACCGGGTTCACGAGGCGCAAGCCATCGCGGGATGGTGACGAGTACGAATCCCAGCACCAGTGCGACCAGCAGGAAGCCGGAAAACACCAAGATCGCCATATTCATGTGCCCGAGCCCCCCGACGCGCCTCACCTGCGAGGCATTCTCACTGTCCGTATACGACTCCTCCTGCGATATTCCTTCACATATGAGCAATAATCGTTCACGAAGCGGGTATCGTGTACGGAATACCTCTCATCGAAAGGGGACCAGCCATGTCCGTACGCGCATTTCAGATCATCACTGATTCGACCGCCGACATTCCGGCCGATCTCGCAGCCCAGCGCGGCGTTACGGTCGTTCCGCTGGCGGTGTCGTTCGGCGAAGACACCATCGAGGACGGCATCCTTTCGCAGGAGGAGTTCTTCGCGCGCATGAGCGCCGAGCCGCGTCTGCCCACCACCTCGCAGCCCTCGCCGGGTGCTTTCGCCACAGCCTACGAACACGCATTGAAGACGGCACCAGAGGTGGTCTCGGTACACATATCGAACCGGCTATCAGGCACGATCGAATCCGCGCGACAGGCCGCCCAGGATTTTCCGGGCAAGGTCCACGTGTTCGACTCGCTGAACCTGTCGTGGGGCCTTGGCCTTCAGGTGATGGAGGCAGTCAAATCCGCCGAGCGTGGCGATGACGTTCAGACCACTCTTCTCGCACTTGAGCGTGCGCGCGAACGCGTGCGCCTCCTCGTGGGACTGGATTCGCTCGACAACCTGGCGAAGGGCGGACGCATCGGTAAGGTGTCAGCCTTCCTGGGGTCCATGCTCAACCTGAAGGTCACTCTCACGGTCGACTCCGAAGGGGCGTTTCAGCCGGTTGCCCGGAATCGGGGAGAGCGCGCCGCGATCGATCATACGCTCGCGTGGGTCGCGGAGAAGATGGGGGATGCGCGTAAGGGCACATTCGCTGTAGGTGGCGCCATGTTTCCGGAGCGTGCCGAGCGGATCGCGGCGGAGCTGCGTGAGCGCTACGAGGTCGAGGAACTCGTCGTGTACAGCGCCGGTTCGGTCATCTGCGCCCATACCGGAACCGGGTGGGGCGTCGCGGTGTTGCCGTCAGAGTAGGTGTTGCGCCCCGAGCGGCGGGTCCCCACGTTCTCAGCGGTCATTCGCCCATGAACCGCGCTTCGCTTCTCGGGCCTCTCGCTGGTAGATGCGGTAGGAGTCCACGTAGCGCACGTTCGGTGGGTAGGTGGACATGTTCGCGTAGCCGTCAAGCAGCAGCAGAGCGTTGAGCTGCTTCGCGCGCACTTCGGCATCGCTACGATCATCGGGACGCTCCAACCAGACATAGGCGAGAAGACGGTCGTATCTGTCGCGTGGCTCCGCGTCCGTTTCGATCCAGACGTTGCGTCCGTCAAGGGCTTGGCGAGTGTAGTCCGAGGCTTCCTCGCCGAAGGGTTCGATCTCGCGTGTGGACTCCGGCGTGTCCACGCCGATGAACCGCACGCGCTCCTTCGTGCCGCCGACGAGCATCACGGCGGTGTCGCCATCCACGACCCTCAAGACGACCGCCGGTGTCAGCTCATCACCGGAGTCCGAGTCCGGTGAGCAACCGCACGTGATCGTCCCTGAGAGCATGAGCACCAGCAGGATGAGTGCCGGGCGAGTTCGGGCATGCATGGGCGCCCCTGATGTCTGAGAGGTACGCCTTCATTATCCACATGGCGCTGACATGCTCCCTGTCACACCCTCCCGATATGCTCGCCGCAGAGTCCGAGAGGGGGGTGGCAGATGATCTACGACGCGAATCCGAGGGTGCTCGAGTGGTTCGAGAGCGTGTTGGGCGGGAGCTCTCCAGACGCGCGGCGTCGTGCACTGGAGCTGTTGACGCGCGTGGATGGACCGCGCAGGGACGAATGGCTGGCCAGGGCGGCAACCGACCCTGATGCTGACGTGAGGGCGACAGCGCTTCTCGTGACGGCCGCGGCGGCCGCTCAGGTCGAGATACCCGGTCAGGATCTTCTCGAAAGCGACTTCGCTCAAGGGGTGGACACCGAGGATCTGCAGTGGGAGTGGGAGTACGGGTTCGTTCCGTGTCGCGGCCTGCACGTGCCCGGTACCGGCATCCTCGTCTGGACGCTTGTCGAAGACGACGAGATCGCTCGATCGCTTGCGGTTCTGAAGGCGTCAGCGGGGACGGAGTGCGCGAGCGACGTTGTCGCGGTCATGGCCGCCAAGCGTTTCGTGAACACGTACACGCGCTCACCGCGCTCGTTCGTCGAGGCGATGCGCTGGCACCAGTTCGGTCGACCGCGCTACCCTCCGTCGTGAGATGTGCGGATCTCGGCGGTTCCCGTCAAGAATCGGTTGTTCACAGATGCACGATTTGGGTCGATACTCATGGGTACGTGGCAACTGACATGATGTGGAGGGCGAGGCGTGACAGCACTCAATGCGCGCACCGAGAGTTTCGTCACACTGATACTTGAGGTGAGCGGTCGGGTCCGGCCCTCAGACATCCAGGGCGTATCGCCGTCCGAGGCAGCGGAACTGCTGCAGGCGTATGTCTCCGGCCGTCCGGGTCAGGGACTGGTCTTTGACGGGGACGCCGTGGTGAAGGTGCAAGCAGGCGCGGGCGAGACACCCTCCTCGTGGATGTTTGACGGTGAGGTCGCGCCCCAGCCAGTCGTCGAGGATCAACCGACTCCTGTGGTTACGTCCATGCTCGACGAAGAGTCGGATATGTTCGAGGGGCTGTCGGCTGTCGCCGCGGCACCGCTCAGCGACGCGCCGATCTCGCGCGACCTTGTGGATCTTCCGCCGCTTGAGGATGCTCAAGACGCGATCGAGCTGGAATCGGCCAAGGGCGCTCCGAGCAGAGTGCTTGTCGTGGCCCTCGTGGTGCTCGTGATCGTCACGGCCGCAGCCGCCGCCTACTTCCTGGGAGCGTTTGAGCTGCTCGGCCTTGGTGCCGGCTGACCTGTCACCAGAGCTCGGCCACTTCCGGCACGGTGCGGCGGTCGACCAAGCTCAGCGCATCGTGCGGGCACGCGGCTCGGCAGATGCCGCAGCCCCAGCACTGGAGCAGGTCAGTGCTCACCCGTCCGTTCGTGGTGATGGCGCCGAAAGGGCAGGACCTCACGCACAGGCCGCATCCGACGCAGAGTCCTTCGTCGAGCGCCACGACCCACTCGCCACGCCACATCACCTTCACGCCGTGCTCCGCGGTCATCTTCATCGCAAGGCAGCCGCTCTCGAGGTCGCAGTTGCATATGGCCGCAGTGAAGGGCGTCTGAAACGTCCACACCGAGTGCATGAGGCCGCGGCCCTCGCAGGTTCGCAAGAGGCCCACCGCGTCCTCGCGGGAGACGACATTGAAGTTCGACGAGTCAGGTCCGTCTCGGTAGCTTTCGAACCCTTCCGAGATGATCGCCTCCACCGGCTGCATCGTGACCAAGAGGCATACTTCCTCGGCGCGTTGGCCCGGTGTGTGCATCCTGCAGATGCAGGGGATCACCGTGATCGAGGTGCACAGGGAAAGAATCCGTTCGCACTCCTCGAGGGGAACCGGCTGGCCGAAGTGGTGTCGTTGCATGTGGCGCGATGCGGCGCCCTTCGCCACTCGCGCCAACTGGCCGGGCAGCCGATCGATGCGCCCGGACCACACGAGCGCGCTCTCGCGTCGCTGTTCGAACCCCCTGATGAAGTCGACGATGTAGCCGCGCCGTTCCAGGTCGCTTGACAGATCATGGGAGTAGTTCGCGGCGTTCAGGTACCAGCGTTCGCCTTCGCCGTGTTCCACGCAGAATCGGCACACCGTTCATCCTTCGCGGGTCGGTCAAGCCGGTGGCTCAGAGACACTGCTCCTGTGCCTTGCGAATCATGATAGCGGTGCGCGCGTGTCGTCGCTGGAGCTCTGCCGTCGCGTACAGGTCCGAGGCCGCTGCCTCGTCCATATGCGGACCATCTCCCTCGGAATGCTCGGTCAACGGGAGCCGGACTTCGCGCTCGTCGTGACTCTCAGTGCTTCCCCGAGGTGATCCCATCGTATCCTCCGTCTCATGAGGCGTCCTCCACCCTGCGGCGCCAAGGCTCTATACCCGTCTTGCGCCGGATGAATCGCTCCGCTCACCGGAAATCATCTCTCGTTGTCTGTCGCGGTGCTCAGCGCTCACTGACACTGCGATGGTGCTACGCTTGGACGCGCAATGACGAGGGAAAGGTTGGCGAGACGACGTGAGAGTACACGAACCGCGTAATGCCATGCTCACGGATCTGTACCAGCTCACAATGGCCCAGGCGTACCTGTCGGCGGGCATTGCGGATACGCGTGGTTGCTTTCACCTCTTCTTTCGCGAGGCGCCCTACGGCGGAGGGTTCGCCGTCGCGTGCGGGCTGGAACAAGCGATCGAGTACCTCGAGTCGTTGTCGTTTTCCGGACAAGACATCGAGTATCTCGCCGGTCTTCTCGGGGCGGACGGCGAGCCGTTGTTTCGCGCGGACTTCCTGGAGTGGCTCGCGGACATGCGTTTCTGCTGCGATCTGTCCGCTGTACCCGAGGGCACCGTGGTGTTCCCGCGCGAACCGCTGCTGCGCGTCACAGGACCGCTTCCGATATGTCAGCTGGTCGAGACTGCGTTGCTCAACAGCATCAACTTCGCGACGCTCGTGGCGACGAAGGCCGCACGGTGCCGGATCGCGGCGCAGGGTGACCCGATCTTCGAGTTCGGGCTGCGCCGCGCACAGGGGCCCGACGGCGGGCTCACGGCAAGTAGGTCCGCCTACCTCGGGGGCTGCTCGGCAACGAGCAATGTGTTGGCCGGTCGTCGTTTCAACATCCCCGTAGCGGGCACTCACGCGCATTCGTGGGTGATGGCGTTTGACACCGAGATCGAGGCGTTTCGCGCCTACGCCGAGGCGTTGCCCAATAACGCGACGCTTCTCGTGGATACCTACGACACGCTCGACGGCGTCAGGAGCGCGGTCGAGATCGGCGTCTTGCTGCGCGCGCGTGGCCAGCGTCTTCTCGGTATTCGAATCGATTCGGGGGACTTGGCGTGGCTCTCGCGACAAGCGCGGATCATCTTGGACGAGGGCGGCTTCGCAGACACCCGAATCATCGCGAGCAATGAGCTTGACGAGCACCTCATCTCGTCACTCAAAGACCAGGGCGCGGCCGTTGACGCGTGGGGCGTGGGAACCAAGCTCGTGACCGCGTGGGATCAGCCAGCGCTCGGTGGCGTCTACAAGCTCTCGGCCATCCACAGGCCCGGCGAGGACGATTGGATCCCGCGGATCAAGATCTCCGAGCAGACCGCCAAAGTGACCACCCCGGGAGTCTTGGGGGTTCGGCGATATCGGAGGCCGGATGGATCGCTCGCGGGTGACATGGTCTATGACGTGCACACCGTCTTGGGCCCTGAGGCCACGATGGTCGACCCGGCCGACTCGACCCGGCGAAAGACGTTCTCGGCGGATCAGACCTACGAGGAGCTGCTGGTTCCCGTGTTCGAGCAGGGCCGACGGGTGTATGAGGTTCCGTCGCTGTCAGACTCCCGCGACCGCGCGATGAAGGCCGTTGACGAGCTCGACTCGACCACCAAACGCTTCTTGAACCCCCACGTGTATCCCGTCGGCCTCGAGCGGGGATTGAACGATCTGAGGACCTCTTTGGTACTCAAGGCACGGGGCATCCCAAGCGATTCGTCGTAGCTCAGAACAGGTCGTGGAGGCCAGCGAAGACGTCTGCGGCATGCTCGAGGCGCCAGTCCTCGATCGACAGATAGAACTTCGGGTTCACGACGACGCCCATGCACTCGACGAGCCCCATCATCTCTTCGAGCAGGTCGTCGCTTTCGATCAGCAAGTCGAGTACGGCCGTGTTGACGTAGTCGTCAGTGACGGGCACGGGGTTCCAGAACCACTTCTCATCGTCACATTTGATGATCACGTCAAGCACAAGGTTCCCAGCGGTCGTCACGATCAACTGAGTGTCGTCAGGGAGTGTCTTTCCCATCGCTGCGACGTGCCTCGCGAGTCCGGCGGTTCTCGCGAGGGTCTCTTCATCGACCCGCATCGCGAACGGCGAGGACGGCAGGGCGCTCAAGACCTCGCGAAGGTTGCATGCGCAGACGAGCGCTCTCTCATCCACGGTCTCGAGAAGCACCTGCAACGCGAGATTCGCCTCTGTGACCGACGTCGCGTTGAGGAGGATCCGCATCAAGTCCTGCGACTCGCCTCGGTAGTGCGGGCGAATCAGGGGCAACCCCGTCGTTCTCGTGAGCATCAGTTGTTCTCACAGTCGGTGAGGTGAGTGGGCGTGTAGTCAGAGTATCGGGCGGTCACGTGGTGTGCGCGATAGTGGTCGCCCTTGTGACTGTGACGCGCGTCACCGGTCCATCGGGGTCTGCTTGACGCCCATCACGAGCCCAGACCGTGTTCGACGATGAACGCATCCACCACGTCGTCGAGTGTCGGGTCTCCCGCATCCGTCACCCGGTAGGTCACCCGAACGCTCCGGTGATCGATCGCGATCAGGCGACCCAGATCGATCGGGGTCCCGATCGCGACCACGTCGCACGGCGTCGCGTTGATGGTCGCGGCGAGGTCGGCGAGCTGGGTCGCCGAGTAGCCTACGGCCGGGAGCACGTTGTTCAAGTGCGGATAGGCCGCGTAGGCCTCGGCGAGAGAACCGACGGCGTAGGGGCGCGCATCCACCAGGGTGGCCCCGGCTCTCTTCGCGGCGATAGCGGCCGCGCCGTAGGCCATGCCGCCGTGAGTGACGGTGGGACCGTCCTCTATCGCGAGCACGCGTCGACCTGCCAGCGCATCGGGGTCGGCGACGACGAGATCGCTTGTGGTGAGCACGAGAACCGCGTCGGGGTTGTGAGCGGCGATCGTGCGTAGCAACGTGTCGACGTCGGTCGTCTCGGCGGTGTCGATCTTGTTGATGACGAGAACGTCGGCCCGCAGGAAGTTCACCTCGCCGGGGAAGTAGCTCCGTTCGTGACCGACGCGATGCGGATCGAGGGCGACGATCTCGAGGTCGCTTGCGAGAAACGGCCAGTCGTTGTTGCCTCCGTCCCAGACGATGACGTCGGCCTCCTTCTCGGCCTCGCGCACGATCGCCTCGTAGTCGACGCCAGCCATGACGACGGCGCCGACCTCGAGAAGATGCTCGTACTCCTCGCGCTCCTCGATGGTGACGTTCAAGCGGTCGAGGTCTTCCAAGCTCGCGTACCTCTCGACCGCCATCGCCTCAAGATCGCGGTACGGCATGGGGTGCCGGATATCGACGGCGGTCAGGCCCCTTTCGCGGAAGCGCTCGAACAGGCGCAAAGAGATGCCTGACTTGCCCACGCCCGTGCGAACCGCACACACGCTGATCACCGGTATGTTCGAGCGTGACATGGAGGCTTTCGGCCCGATGATGCGAAAGTCGGCCCCGAGCGCGAGCACGTAAGACGCCTTGTGCATGACGTCGGCGTGGGCGACGTCGCTGTAGGCGAAGCAGACCTCGTCGACGTCGAGGTCGCGGATGAGGCGCCCCAGATCGTGTTCGGAATGAATGGGAATGCCTTGCGGGTAACGCGGACCGGCGAGCGCGGGCGGGAACACTCGTCCGTCGATGCCCGGTATCTGGTTCGCGGTGAAGGCGACGACATCGACCCGCGGATCGTCTTTCAGGGCGAGGAGGAAGTCGTGGAAGTCACGTCCGGCTGCTCCCATGACGATCGTCTTTCGGGGCGGGGGCGTCTTCGGGGACATGGGGTTCCTCTCGGCGGAAGCTCGCTTGTCTGTACACCTACGATGCATGAAATCCACGAAGATGCGAATACCCCATCTATGCCCAGAACTCTCCAGAAGCGGGCGCGCGTTGTCGTGTACAGTGGGGAGACTCACGCTTCTCGGCCCCCACGAAAGGCACCTGCATGTCGTCTCGGACTCTGCCTGCATGGCTCGACCGTCTGACGCCCCGTGCCAGCGTGCGTACCCAGCTCTTCGCCGCTGCCGTGGTCTGGGCTGTGGGGGCCGGGATCCTGCTCGTGCGCGGCGTCATCTACGTGCAAGATCGTTCCTGGCACGCATGGTTGCTCGGTACCTCGCTCGCCGTGATCATCGCCATCCCGAAGACGCGATTCGTACTCGACAAGGTGGCGCGCAAGGCGGTGGCGAGGATTCGCACGCGAGACCGAGCGTGCTTCCTCGGGTTCTTCTCGTGGAGATCGTGGCTCTTCGTTGTGGTGATGATGGGCGGTGGCATCATCATCAGGAACACGTTCGTTCGACCGGATGAGATCGGTGCAGGCATCCTCGGGGCGCTGTACCTTGGAATCGGCTCGGCGGTGCTCGTGGCTGACCGGGTGTTTTGGCACGCGGCGTTGCAGTCACTGGGCGCACCAGAAGAGTAGAAGGAGAATGACTATGAAGGTCGTAGCTGTGAACGGTTCCGCTCGCGCTTCGGGCAACACCACGATGCTGATCGAGACCGCCTTCGCGCCGCTTGTCGCGGCAGGGCACGAATGCGAGCTCATCGAGCTCGCCGGCAAAGACATCCGCGGCTGCACCGCATGCGGGGCATGTCGCAAGAAGGCCGATCGACGCTGTCACGGTCGCACTGATGACGGCAACGCCGTGATCGACGCGCTGCTTCAGGCCGACGCCATCCTGCTGGGCAGTCCCACCTACTTCGCCGACGTCACCGCCGAGATGAAGGCGATCATCGACCGTGCCGGATACGTTGCCCGGGGCAACGGGAATCCCTTCGCGCGCAAGCCCGGCGCGGCCATCGTGGCGGTGCGTCGTGCCGGTGCGATGCACGCCTTCGACACGATCAACCACCTCTTCCTCATCTCCGAGATGCTCATCGTGGGCTCGAGCTACTGGAACATCGGCATCGGCGGCGCGAAAGGCGCGGTGGCCGAGGACGAAGAGGGGCTCGCCACGATGAAGCGTTTGGGCGAGAACATGGCCTGGGTCCTTGAGCGACTCGCCGACTGAATCGCGTGTGAGCCACGATTCGACGCCGCAACCTACTGACGACCGCCAAAAGGACGAGACCATGAGCGCTGCCGATATCCGCACCGTCGCTTTCGTGGGCACCGGCGTCATGGGCGCCGCGATGGCCGGTCATCTGATGGATGCCGGCTTTCACTTGCGCGTCTTCAACCGCACTCGCGACAAGGCTGCCGTTCTTGTCGAGAGGGGCGCGACGTGGTGTGAGTCTGCGGGCGAGGCGGCCCGAGACGCCGATGCCGTCATCACGATGGTCGGCTACCCCGATGACGTCAGTGCGAGCTACCTTGGCGAGAACGGCATCATCGCCAGCGCTTCAGACGGGACTCTGCTCGTCGACATGACCACATCATCGCCGGCTTTGTCCGTCGAGATCGCGCGAAAGGCCGGGGCGCGTGGTCTGAGCGCGCTCGACGCGCCGGTCTCCGGAGGAGACGTCGGGGCGAGAAACGCGACGCTCACGATCATGGTCGGTGGAGACGAGGGGGCCTATCGTCGCGCTCATCCGCTGTTCGCGGCGATGGGGAAGAACATCACCTTGCATGGTGGACCGGGCTCGGGGCAGCACTGCAAGATGGCCAACCAGATCGCTATCGCCGCATCGATGTTCGGTCTGGCCGAGTGTCTCAGCTACGCGCGCGGCGCCGGACTGGATCCGGCCAGAGTCATCGAGACGCTCTCGGGCGGCAGCGCGAACTCGTGGTCGCTCGTCAACTACGGGCCACGGGTGCTCAGCGGTGACTTCGCCCCTGGCTTCTACGTGAAGCACTTCGTCAAGGACCTGCGGATCGCCGTGCTCCAAGCCGAGTCGATGGGTCTTGCCCTGCCGGGTCTGGAACTCGCCAAGAGGCTCTACGAGTCGCTTGACTCCGGTGGCGGCAGCGAGCTGGGCACTCAGGCGCTTTGGCTGCTGTACGCCTCCGACGAGGAGCGCGCGGCGGCGGGCGTCACGGCCTCACTCGATTCCGAGTAGCTCACAAAGGCGCTCGGGGCGGAAGTCAACACATGTGCCTTCCTCGCACACGAACGTCGGGGTGTGCAGCCGGCCGTCGTTGATCGACTCCGCGTAGGCTCTCGCGTCGCTGTCGGCGTCGACATCGATCTCGACGTAGGCGATTCCTCGCTCATCGAGCCAGGCCTTCGCGCGCTTGCAGTCGGAACACCATGACCTGCAGTAGACGGTCAGGTCGAGTTCTCGCACGTCGCTCATGCTCACGCCTCCGGTTCCTTGATGCCGCGCACGTCAAGGCGGCACTCACGTCGCGTGTGGAGTACCATCGTAGACGACCATGCGCGCAACCGAAACGCGCACGAACGAGGGGACTGACCACATGTCGGACGAAGCGCACAGCCTCGCCGTGTTCATCGACTTCGAGAACCTGGCCCTTGGCCTCGAGCCTCGGGGCGCCCGGGGACGCACCGCTCGCGGAAAGGCCGTCGGCACGCTTGACATGAAGAAGATCCTCGAGCGACTCGTGGAGAAGGGCAAGATCGTCGCCAAGAGGGCCTACTCGGACTGGAGCCGCTTCGGCGACTATGTGACGCCCATGCATGAGTTGGGCATCGAGCTCACCGAGATCCCTGAGCGGGGGATGACCGGCAAGAACTCCGCTGACATCCGGCTGGTCGTGGACGCCATGGAGCTCTCCTACACGAAGGATCACATCGACACGTTCGTGATCGTCTCGGGAGACTCCGACTTCACGCCACTGGTGAACAAGCTCAAGGAGAACGGAAAGACCGTCATCGGGGTCGGCCTCAAGGATTCCACGAGCGATCTTCTCGCATCGAACTGTGACGAGTTCATCTACTACGAAGACATCGGGGCCGCGGCGGGCGCACCGCCGCTTGGCGAGGATCTGCCTCGCAAGAAGCGTCCGGCCTTTAAATTGCTACTCGAGACCATAGAAGCGCTTCAGCGCGAGAACGTCGAGGTCATGCACTCATCGCTGCTCAAAGACACCATCAAGCGCAAGCAACCGTCGTTCACGGAGTCCACGTACGGCTACAAATCGTTCACTCAGTTGCTCGAGGACGCTCAGACACTTGGTTTCATCACATTGCGCCGCGATCCGAGAAGTGGCACGTACGTTGTTGAAGGGTTCTCGCGTCAAGGGTGACGCTCTACTCGAGGACACATCGTATGAGAGTTCGCTCGGCCTGGTTCACCGCACTTCTCGCCGCGGTCGCGTTCGCGTCTGCGGTCGTGCCTCAAGCCGCCTCGGCTCTTGTGCTGGAGATGGATCTGCCCCAGCTTTCGCGTGCGGCAGACGCGATTGTGGTCGCCACAGTCGTCAAGGGGTCGTCGCGAGACGCCAACGCAGGTAGCGGTCGCGCGCCCTCGCCGGTGACCGACACGTCGCTGCGGGTCACGCGGATCATCGCCGGCTCGCGCGGAGACGCACTGCGAATCACCCAGCCCGGCGGAGTGGTCGACGGGCTTGGCCTTCGGGTGCCCGACCTGCCGCAGTTCTCGCCAGGCGAGAGGTGTGTGCTCTTCTTGTCGCGCGAAGGCTTCGTGGTGGGTGCCTTCCAGGGCAAGATGGCCATCGTCGACGGTCGCGTCGCGAATCTGGGCATCACCGTCACAGAGCTGGAGCGCCGTGTGCGCCTCTATCGTGCCGGTGTCGACCCGCTCTCGAGCCTGGCCGCGCCGCTGGCGTCCGTGAGCGGCCTTGCGCTTGAACCGCAGGTCGCACAGTCGGATGTGGCGGAGGTGACCGCCGCGTCGATGTCGATCGCCTCGGTCACGCCGACGAAGCAGATCGCCGGCATGGACCGCACGGTGACGATAAGCGGTAACGGGTTCGGCGCTTCTCAGGGAACGGGTCGGGTGCAGTTCGTCCACGGGCTTTCGGTCGCGGTGGCCTACGAGACCAACGCGCCGGTTCTGTCGTGGTCGGACACCTCGATCACCGTCCGCGTTCCGGCCAACGCCAGCTCGGGTCCGCTCAGGGTCACCACGGGCTCAAACTCTGTCGCGACGTTTGAGTACGACACGAGTTTCAGCACGACGGGCATGAGATTTCCCGCGAACCCCGTCGCCTATCGGATCAACGAGAACACCGCTGATATGTCCGGCGAGGGAGCTGAGATACGCAAGGCGTTCGACACGTGGAACGCTGTTGCGGATTCAAGGTTCCAACTCAGCTACGCCGGTACGAGCACGAGAACGGAATCTCAAGGTGTCGGCAACGGGATCAACGAGATGTGGTTCACTCCGTCGGCCCCCGGAAGCGGCATGCTCGCGGTGAACTACCTCTGGTACTACGAGGGTCGCAAAGACTACATCGAATCCGACATCTTGTTCGACGACACCTACCTGTGGGCCACGACCGCCTCGAGTACCGCGTTGGACGTGCAGAGCGTCGCGCTTCATGAGCTGGGTCATACGGTGGGCCTCGACGATCAGTATCCGAACACGTGGCGCGTCATGGGCGCCGGGGTACGGGGCCAGAACCGACGCGCCCTCTCGGTCGACGACCGCGCAGGCGCCGTGTTCCTGTACGGCGTCGAGGCGGCCCCGGGCCCACCGCCGGTGACCTCGTCGACGCACCCGTCACAGGACACCTGGTACCGCGCCACCTCCGCGAGCATGTCGTTTCGCTCCGAGTCCGAGGTGGCGGGCTACTCCTACGTCATCGACATCTCGCCCTCGACCGAGCCTGATCTTGAGATCGACACCACCTCGTCTTCCCTGGCATTCACTGTTCCGCAGGGCGTGCGCTGGTTCCACGTTCGGGCGGTGAGCGCATCGGGGCAGGGTGGCGAGACCGCGCACTACCGGCTGCGAAGTGACGTCACGCCCCCCACGGGCACCGTGAGCATCGGCCCGCTGGGCTCCCACTTCACGAGCTCGACCGCAGTACCCGTTGTGGCGGCGCTCTCTGACGCGCACTCGGGGTTGCTGTGGATGCGTTTCGATCCTGGTACGGGCTTGAGTACGCCTACCGTGTTCGCCGCTGGAGCGAGCGTCACTCTGCCGTCGCGAGACGGCTCGCACACCGTGACCGCAGAGTACTGGGACGCGGCGAGCAATGTGCTGAGGGTGAGCAGGACGCTCGTGGTCGATCGGGTCGCTCCGGTCACTTCGTCTCACATCGCAACGGTTCCGATGGGGATCTCGGTCTCCCTTCTCGCAACGGATGACCGCTCGGGGGCGGCTTCCACATGGTACCGCCTCAACGGCGGTGCGCAGGTGCCCTACACGGGACCGTTCACCCTGGCCGGGGTAGGCACCCACGTTCTTCGGTTCCATTCGGTCGACGCGGTTGGTAACCTCGAGACCGCGAAGACGACGACCATCACCGCCTCACCCCCCGCGCCCGGCGAGTCTTCGTCGCTCGTGATGGGGTCAGCACCGTGGTTCAAGTCCATAGGCCACGACAGTGTCGATCTTTCGTGGACGGCGGCGATCGACGCGGCGGGAGTCGGGGTCGATCGCTATGCGGTCATCGCCCACGATGGGCTTCTCGTTGGCGAGACCAGTGGGCTCGACCTGCGCGTGAGCGATCTGGCGCCCGGCTCTCAAGTCGCGTTCACCATCCGAGCGCTCGACGGCCTGGGCCGATTGTCCGCTCAGTCCGCGCAGCTCGCGATCAGAATGCCCGGCGGATCGGGAACCGCACCGGTCGGACCCGGTCCGCTGCAGCGGTTCGAAGTCTCGGTCCCCGCAGAGGCCACCGAGCCCGCTGCGGGGAGCGTCTGGGCCCTGCGGTCGGTGACGAGCTCCGGCGTGGCCACGGTCTCGCGCACGTCGAGCCTGCCGCGCTCCGTTGCGTCCGGCAGCGTGCTCGGCACGGTCTGGAGCCTGCGCTTCAGCGGCGAACAATCAGGCGAGATGCGCGTGACGGTCCCGTATGACTCGCGTCTTCCGGCGTGGCGTGCAGCCTCGCTGCGCCTGCTCGCTCTGCAAGACGGCGAGTGGGTGGATGCGCAGGCGGCCACGGACACGGTCGCGCGCACCGTCTCGGCGACGCTGCCTGCCGCCGTGCCGTTCGTCGTGGTCGAGCCCGACGGCGTCGACCGCTCCTCGCTCGTCTCGCTCGCGACGACGCTTTCATCCCTCGCTCCCGCCTACGGGGCGCGCGGCACGGTCGTGGTGCGTCTCGCCGACTCGCGAGGCGAGCCACTGCCCGGACGTGCGCTTCACTTGGAGAACTCGACCGGGATGCGGGTCGCGACGTTTTCCGCCGTCTCGGGCTTTCCCGGGATGTATCGCGCTGCGGCCCCGCTCGTGAGGTCAAAGACGACGTATCGGGTCAGATTCCCGACCGACTCGCTCAACACGACCGTGGTGCGTGACGTGGTGATCAGGCCGAAGGCCTACCTCGTCAGGAAGGTGCCCACGACGGCGAGGCCGGGTGTGCGCTTCGCGGTGACCGGCACGATCAGGCCCGCTCACACCGGAGCTGCGGTGCGCGTGGAGGTGCAGAAACGTGGGTCTGACGGGGTCTACCGCGCGAGCGGGCACTCCAAGACCGTGCGGACCTCTTTGACCACCGTGAGATCATCGCTCGCGATGCCTCGGGGAGCATGGCGCGTCCGGTTCGTCCACTCCGACACCGGGCACGCGCGCACGGTGACCTCGTGGGCCTACATCCGGATTCCCTGATATACTCGCGGGGCCGTAATCTCGCAGTCCTCGTCGTAGCAGGTGGCCATGGTACACAGCGGCAGCAAGCGTCTCCTCGTGGTGATCTCCCTCGCACTCGTCGCGGCTCTGGTCGCACCGACTTTCGCCGCCGCGATCTCCCGGTCTTTCGTCATCGCGCGCGCTGAGGTGTGGGTCGCCCGAGAAGTGCCGTACAGTAAGAAACGCTTCGCGACGGTCGAGGGCTCGCTCGTTCCCACGAGCGCCGTGAACCCGCAGTTCGCGGGGTATCGCACGGACTGCTCCGGCTTCGTCTCGATGTGTCTGAACCTCAGGACCAGAACCGGTGGACCGCTCTCGTTGACAACGGCGTCGTTGCGTCCGAGGCTCACCCCGATCGAGAAGTCACACCTCAGGCCGGGCGACGTCATCTTACGTCCGAGCGATGCCGTCATTGACGGGAAGCGGGTGCCCTACGGTCATGCGGTGATCTTCGTCGACTGGACTGACGAGACGCGCAAGAGTTACGTCGGCTACCACCAGTCGGGATCGTCGAAGGGCACCGTGCGTTCGGTGATCAGGTGGGGCGCGTCGGGATTCTGGAGCGCCCCGGGCTTCGCCCCCTACCGCTACGCCGCCGTTCGTGATCGCGTGAAGCTCTCGGAGGACACGGTTCAGTGAGCGACTCTCGAAACGACGCTCGCCACGCGTTCTATGCCCCCTGCGCTCGCGGTCTCGAACCCCTGCTCGCTGCCGAGTTGCGAGCGCTGCGTATCCGTGGCGTACGGCCACAGCGCGGTGGGGTGCTGTTCGCGGGCGCGCTCGCCGATGCGTATCGCAGCCTCATGTGGACCCGGTATGCGAGTCGCGTCCTCCTTTCGCTGGGACAGATTGACGCGTCGAGCGCAGACTCCCTGTACGAGGGAATCCGAGAGATCCCGTGGGAGGACCACCTGCGCCCTGACGGCACCCTCGCCGTGGATGCCACCGGCGTCAACGACGCGCTGCGCAACACGCAGTTCACCGCGGTGCGGGTCAAAGACGCCATCGTCGACCGCATGCGTGATCGGTTCGGGATACGCCCGAGCGTCGATGCGCGCGATCCCGAGGTCCGGATCAACGTCGTCGTACGGGACGGAACCGCGAAGATATCGATCGACTTGGCCGGTTCTCCGCTGCATCGACGAGGGTATCGAGAGGCAGGCGTCCAAGTGGCCGCCCCGATCAAGGAGACACTCGCGGCCGCTGTTCTCGGGTTCGCCGATTGGGAGAATATCGCCGCTCGGGGCGGTGCGTTCGTCGACCCGTTCTGCGGCTCAGGGACGCTTGCTCTCGAGGCGGCCCTGATCGCCGGTGACATCGCTCCCGGACTGCTTCGCCGCGAGTGGGGTTTCGACCGGTGGCTCGGACACGACGCCGCGGCGTGGGAGTCGCTTCGCGATGAGGCGGCACAGCGGCGAGCGCGTGGCCTTGCCCGGATGGTGCCCATCGTCGCCTCCGACAGCGATCCCCAAGCCATAGCGGTCGCGCGCGACTTCGTGAAGCGAGCCGGGCTCGAGTCCGTGGTACGACTTGAGATCCGTGCGCTGACGAACGCGGCAGCGCACGCAGGCGTCGAGCACGGACTCCTGGCCTGTAACCCGCCCTACGGCGAGCGCCTGACCGATCCGCGCGGCCTGAAAGTTCTGTACGGCGAGATATCGCGCGTGATGCGAACCGGGTTTCCCGGATGGGATCTCGCGCTGATCACCAGCGACGAGAGTGTCGCGGCGGGGCTTTCCATGCGACCGTCGGCCACGCATGAGGTCTTCAACGGCAAGATTCCGACGAAGGTCCTCGTGTTCGCATCACCGGGGGCTCTTCGCGCAGGTGGCGCTGTCGTTCGTGCGACATCGCCTCCGGCCCAGCTCGGCGTCGAGATCGAGGGCCCCGCGGCCGAAGCCTTCCGAAACCGGCTGCGCAAGATGGCGAAGCACTACGGGACCTGGGCGCGACGCACCGGCGTGAGCTGCTACCGGATCTATGACGCCGATCTGCCCGACTACAACTTCGCCATCGATGTGTACCGCGGTGCGGGAAGAGACGAGGGGCGGACGTGGCTTCACCTGGCCGAGTACGCGCCGCCCACGGGAATCGACCCCGTGCGCGCCGCGACGCGTGCCGAGACGGCGGTGAGTATCGCCTGTGACGTGATGGGCGTGGCCGCTGCCGACGCGTTCATGAAACGGCGCGAGCGTCAGCGGGGAAGCGCGCAGTACGGGCGCGCGTCCCACATAGGAGCGACCGGTGTGGTGGCTGAGCAAGGACTGCTGTTCGAGGTGAACTTCTCCGACTACCTCGACACAGGACTCTTCCTCGATCACCGGGACACACGGGCGATGGTGCGCGAGGTGGCACCCGGTACGCGGTTCCTGAACCTGTTCGCGTACGCCGGGGCCGTGAGTGTCCATGCCGCAGCCGGTGGAGCCGCGACCACGACCAGCGTCGACATGTCTCGGACCTATACCGAGTGGGCCGCTCGCAACCTCGAGCGCAACGGCTTCGCCCCTCCGCAGCACAACGTGGTGCGCGCCGATGTGTTCGCTTGGCTCGGCGAGGCCAGAGGGCGCCCCGAGCGCTTCGATCTCATCTTCTGTGACCCACCCACCTTCTCGAACTCGAAACGCATGGACACGGCGTTTGACGTCCAGCGTGACCACGTCGCACTTATCACCCAGGTGGCCTCGCTGCTCGATGAGGGAGGAACCATCATCTTCTCGTGCAACAAGAAGCGCTTCGAGATGGACGTCGGGGCACTTGAGACCGTGGGGCTCGCCGCGCGCGACCTGACTCGACGCACGATCCCCAAAGACTTCGACCGCACGCCGCACGTGCACGCGTGCTGGTCGCTCACGCGCCTATGAGTCACTCCGCGCGGATCGACTACACCGTGCGCGTGAGCGACCGCGCTCGCCGCGCTCGCCTTACCGTCACCGCCCGTGACGGCCTCGTCGTGGTCGTGCCCCGCGGCTGGCGCGGCGACGCGGCGACGCTCGTCGACGCCAGGAGCGCATGGGCTCACGAGGCCCTCTCGCGCGTCGCCGAGCGCCGCTCGCTGCACGTCGCGGGTCCGGCGGCGCTGCTCCCGAAGCGCGTCGAGCTGCGTGCCGCCTGCGAGTCCCTGACGGTCGTGTACTCCGGGCCAGCCGCCGCACCCGCTCGTGCCAGGCGCGCGGCCGACACCGTGGTCGTCTCCGGCAACGGGGATCCGGCCGCACGCCTCGCCGCTCTGGAGCGCTGGCTGGCCCGCGCTGCACGCGACGTGCTGGTGCCGCGCGTGCACGCGCTCGCTGCGCACCACGGGCTCGAGCCGGGCGTCGTGCGCGTGCGCCGCGTGCGCTCGCGGTGGGGCAGCTGCTCGTCGCGCGGCAACGTCTCGCTCAGCCGCAACCTCGCGTTCCTCCCGACACATCTCGTCGACGCGCTGATCCTGCACGAGCTCGCGCACCTGGCGCATCTCGACCACTCACACCGATTCCACGCGCATCTCGCCACACTCGACCCAGAGGCGCGCGAGCACCATCACGAACTGCGGACGGCGGGTCGCTTCGTCCCGGTGTGGGCCGAGGTCTGAGGCGACCCCTCGCGCGTCGGTTCGCCCCCTTGCGCCGTAGGGTACAATCAGAATTCCGCCGCGTGCGCCCGTTTGCTCGCATCAGGCCAGCGGCCGGAAGGAGCTGTCCAACGGACCTGAGGTCCGGTTCCGTGAGTCTGGAAGAGGGAGGTTCATCACGTGGATAAGACCCAAGTGTGGGAGATGCCCGTCGAGAGTCTGCTTGGCGATGCCCACGTCAAGCTTGACGACACGACGCTTCGTGACGGCGAGCAGACCGCCGGTGTGGTGTTCACGAACGCCGAGAAGGTCGCGATCGCCAAGATGCTCGACGAGATAGGCATCGACCAGATCGAGGCCGGCATCCCGATCATGGGTGGTGCCGAACGAGAGGTGATCGAGGAGATCGCGCATCTTGGGCTCAGGGCCAGTGTGCTCGGCTGGAATCGCGCCAACGTGGCCGACATCCAGGCATCGATCGATTGTGGTGTCGATGCCGTCGCGATCAGCATCGCCACGAGCGACATCCATATCGAGACGAAGCTCCAAAAGGACCGCGCGTGGGTTCTTGACTGCATCCGCGAGTCCGTCGCGTTCGCCAAGAGCCATGGCGTCTACGTGTCCGTCAACGCCGAGGACGCGAGCCGCACTTCTTTCGAGTTCCTGCTCGAGTACGCCGCGGCCGCCAAGGCCGAGGGAGCAGATCGACTGCGCTTCTGCGACACGATCGGCATCATGGAGCCCTTCCGCACCTACAAAGTCGTCAAAGAGCTCATCGAGCACACCGGTCTTGAAGTCGAGATGCACACACACAACGACTTCGGCATGGCCGTCGCCAATGCGATCGCCGGTATCCACGGTGGCGCCACGTGGGTCAACGTGACGATCGGCGGCTTGGGCGAGCGTGCCGGCAACGCCGCACTCGAAGAGGTCGTCATGGCGTTGAAGTACCTCGAAGGGTTCGACCTCGAGTTCGACACCAAGCGCTTCACGGAGGTCGTCGACTACGTCATGACGGCCGCCGGGCGCACCGTTCCGGCGTGGAAACCGGTCGTGGGTTCCAACATGTTCGCGCACGAGTCGGGCATCCATGCCGACGGCATCATCAAGAACCCCAAGACCTACGAGGTCTTCAGCCCTGACGAGGTGGGCGGTGAGCGCCAGATCGTCGTTGGCAAGCACTCCGGCTCGCGCACGCTTGAGATGAAGTTCTCCGAGTACGGCATCCCGATCACCCGCGAGCACGCCCTCGCGCTCCTGCCCCTCGTGCGCACAAAGGCCATCGAGGTCAAGCGTCCGCTCTTCGACAAGGAGCTCGTCGAGCTCTTCCGTCACCTCATCACCACCGAGAACGGGGTCGAGTCGTAGCGCGTCTCGCCCATTGCCGCAGTTCTGTCGTTACCACGAGGAGGCTGATTCCCCTGCCAGGAAAGACCATCGCCGAGAAGATCTTCAGCAATCACTCCGACACGGATGCTCGTGCTGGTGACATCGTCGTGGCCGACGTCGACTTCGTCATGGGCCAGGACGGAACGAGCCCGCTGGCGATCCGCGCCCTCGAGAACATGGGAGTCCACACCGTGTTCGACCCCGACAAGGTCGCACTTGTGATGGACCACTCGAGCCCCAGCCCCATCGAGGGCGTGAGCGCGCTTCACACCATGATGCGCGAGTTCGGCAAGAAGACCGGAGCCACGATCTATGACGTTGGCGAGGGCGTGTGTCATCAGCTCATCCCGGAAAACGGCCACGTGGTGCCCGGTGATCTCATGGTGGGATGCGACTCGCACACGTGCACATACGGAGCGCTGAACGTCTTCTCGACAGGCGTCGGCTCCACCGACGGCGCTGCTGCGATGGCCTCGGGCAAGCTGTGGTTCAAGGTGCCGGAGACGATGAAGGTCACCTACGCCGGAGAGTTGCAGCCCGGTGTCTTCAGCAAGGACCTCATCTTGTTCCTCGCCGGACAGATAGGTGTCGACGGTGCGACGTATGAGGCGATCGAGTTCGATGGCCCCGTCATCGATGCCCTGTCCATCGATGCCCGCCTGACGATCTCGAACATGGCGATCGAGGTCGGCGCCAAAGCCGGACTCATGAAGGCCGACGAGAAGACGCTTCGCTGGTTCGAGGGACGCGGCACCAAAGTGCCGCAGCCGCAGGAGCCGGACTCCGACGCGGTCTATCGCGAGCACCTCACCTTTGACGTTTCGACCATCGGCCCGCAGATAGCCAAACCGCACGCGGTCGACAACGTGAGCCCCATCGAGGAGCTCGTGGGCACGCCCATCGCCGAAGGGGTTCTCGGCACCTGCACGAACGGGCGCTTGGAGGACTTCGCCATCGCGGCGAAGATCCTTTCCGGACGCAAGGTCCACCCGGACGTGCGCTTCATCGTGGCGCCCGCGTCACGCCGGATCCTGCTCGACGCGATCGAAGCCGGCTACATACAGACGCTGGTTGCGGCAGGCGCGGCTCTGGTCACGCCGGGCTGCGGACCCTGCGTGGGAACGCACAACGGAGTGCCCTCGGATGGCGAGAATGTCATCTCGACCGCGAACCGCAATTTCAAGGGCCGTATGGGTAACAGCAATTCATTCATCTACCTGGGCAGTCCGGCCACCGTGGCCGCTTCGGTCATCGAAGCGAAGATCACAGACCCGCGCCCATATTTCGGCTAGACGAAGCCTGAGAGCAGGAGACAGAGCATGGAACTCAAGGCCAAGGCCTTCAAGTACGGCGACGACATCAACACCGACTACATCATCAGCGGCAAGTACAAGTTCAAATCCGCTGACATGGAGGCGATGGCCGTCCACGCCATGGAAGAGCTCGATCCGGAGTACTTCGCGAAGGTCAAGCCGAACGGCGGCTTCCTCGTGGCCGGGAAGAACTTCGGGATGGGCTCGAGTCGTGAGCAGGCTCCGCTCGTGTTGATCCACTCCAACACGCGAGCGGTGCTCGCCAAGGGGTTCGCTCGCATCTTCTACCGCAACGCCATCAATACCGGCCTGCCGGTCGTCGAGTGCGACACGGACCTCATCGACGAGGGTGACGAACTCATCGTCGATCTCTCCGCCGGCGTGGTGCGAAATCTGACCCAGGACACCGAGATCCCGTTCCCGCCGTTGCCGCCGGTGATGGCCCAGCTCCTCGCCGACGGTGGCCTTGTGGAGCACTTCAAGAAGCACGGTGGATTCAACCTCTGAACCATGACGTGATGCCGGGATCGACTGGTTCGCCGGGTCGCTGAGAACAAGGGAAGTGGAAGCGCATGACCGACAAGAAGATCCTGTCTGCCGATGACGACCGTGACGAGGTCGCCCGTCGCGCGCTTGAAGACGAGAAGGTGCTCGCCGCGGTGATCGATGCGCTCGGCGGAGAGAGCAGGCGACTGCGGCAGTTCGCGGCGAGCGTGGTCCATGAGGTCGGTATCCATGATCCAGCTCGTCTCAAGCCCTTCGTCCCACAACTGGCCGACGCGCTTCATCGCCCAGAGTCCCAGACGCGCTGGGAGGTGCTCGGTACCTTCGAGAAGCTCGTCACCGTTGATGCTCGCGTTGTTGACAAGGCCCTCGAGGGGGCCGAAACCGCTTTGCATGACGAGGAGTCCGGTGTGGTGCGGCTCGCCGCCTTCCGGCTCCTGTCCGCGTACGGGGCTACGACCGCCCACCGCTCCGCGCGCGTCTGGCCGCTTCTTTCAGAGGCGGTGCGCTGTTACCACGGCGACGCTGAGTTCCCAGCGATGCTCTCGGGGGTCTACCGGATCGTGAGCGGCAATGCGTCTGACGAGGTGAAGTCAGCGGCGGCCCTACTCATGACATTCGATGCCGAGACCGGGAAGGGCCTGCTCAAGCGCCGGGCGACTCGCATCGTGGCGTGCGCGCCGACGCAGAACCCGAACAAGTAGTAATGACTTCGCGATGACGGTCCCCCCCGACCCTGCCGGCCCGCTTGGCTCAAGGTCATGGAGCGGCCCGGAGCGGCGAGGGGGGAGCGATCGCAGGCAACCCGATCCTGGATGCGGTCGCGCGTCACGACCCCAGGCTGGCGGTCGCGCTCAAGGTGGGGGTCATGCTGCTTGTGACCGCAGGGATGTGGCGTTGGCGCAGGAGGCGGGCGATTCTGATTCTCTCGCTGTTCGCTCTGGCGTTCTTCAGCGGAGTCGTCGCTTTGCACTGGGGAACTCTGCATGCGCTCGGGTACCTCTGAGAAGACGGCTATGCACTACAATGGCGACCGCCCCGCACTGTACGCGGGGATGAAATGACCGGATCAGTATCAGGAGGCAGGTAAGAGTGGCCAAGCACACCGTCACGCTCATCCCCGGCGACGGCATCGGACCCGAGCTCACCACCGCTATGACTCGCGTGGTCGAGGCCACCGGAGTCGACATCGCCTGGGAGATCGCAGAAGCCGGGAGCGATCAGATCGACAAGTACGGCACGCCGCTGCCGGAGTCCACACTCGACTCGATCCGCAAGAACAAAGTCGCCATCAAGGGTCCCATCACCACACCCGTGGGCGGCGGCTTTCGCAGCGTGAACGTCGCGATCCGCAAGGAACTCGATCTCTACGCCTGTCTGCGTCCCGCGTTCACCATCCCGGGCTCCGGCGCGCGCTACGACGACATCGACCTCGTCATCGTGCGTGAGAACACCGAGGACCTCTACGCGGGCATCGAGTTCGAGCAGGGGAGCCAAGACGCCGCCGATCTCATCAAGTTCGCGGCCGACCGTGGCGCTGGCATCATCCGCCCCGACTCCGGTCTCTCGATCAAGCCGATCTCGATCATGGGCACCGAGCGCATCGTGCGCTACGCCTTCGACTACGCCATCGCCAACGGTCGCAAGAAGGTCACCGCGGTCCACAAAGCCAACATCCTCAAGATGAGCGACGGCCTCTTCCTCAAGGTCGCCCGTCAGGTCGCCGAGGAGTACAAGGACTCCGGCATCGAGTTCGACGACTACATCGTCGACGCCACCTGCATGCAGCTCGTGCTGCACCCCGAGTGGTGGGACGTGCTCGTGCTGCCGAACCTCTACGGTGACATCGTCAGCGATCTGTCCGCCGGACTCATCGGCGGGCTGGGTATCGCGATGGGCGCCAACATCGGCACCGACTACGCGGTGTTCGAGCCGGTCCACGGCTCGGCGCCCAAGTACACCGGCAAGGACATGGCGAACCCCACTGCCGAGATCCTCTCGGCGATGTTGATGCTCAAGCACTTGGGCGAGCAGGATGCCTCGGATCGCGTACTGAACGCGGTGCGCACGGTCATCGCCAAGGGTGAGCACGTCACCTACGACATCAAGCGCTCGGTCACCGGCTCGACTGCGGGCTGCGTTGGTACGCAGGCGTATGCCGACGCACTCATAGAGGCGCTGTAGCGGCTGCGGAGTCTTGACTGATGCGCGGGGTTATTATGGGCATACAGGTGCCGGACTCGATCGAAGGAGCGTGCAGTGAAGCCTCGAGTCATCATCGCCGACGATCACCGTATCCTGAGGGACGGTATAATCGCCCAACTCGCGGTCGAGAATCGCTACGAAGTGGTCGCTCAGGCCTCAAACGGGGTCGAAGCTGTGGAACTGTGCAAGGAGTATCGGCCCGATCTCGTCATCATGGATCTGGGCATGCCTGAGCTCAACGGGATCGACGCCACCCGTCAGATCGTCAAATCATGTATAGGGACACGGGTGCTGGCGCTGTCCATGCACTCCGAGCAGCGATACGTAGCCGACGCCCTTCAGGCCGGGGTTGCCGGCTACGTGCTGAAAGACGCCGCGTTCGAGGAACTGGAACACGCGCTCGATACTGTGCTGGCCGGTGGCGTGTATCTCAGCCCGGGCATCCAGGCCGCAGTGATCGACCATGCACTGGGTCGTTCCCCCCGTCTGAGAGGGCAGGCCGCACGCGACCTCACTGTGCGCGAGCGCGAGATTCTGCAGATGGTGGCCGAAGGACTCACTGCCAAGCAGATCGCCGCGAAGCTGTATCTGAGCGTGAAGACCGTCGAGACCCATCGTAGGCAGGTCATGGAGAAGACGGGCGCGAACTCGGTGGCCGACCTCGTGCGCTACGCCATCCGGGAAGGGATTGCGACTCTTGACCAATAGGACGCGCACAGACGCGTCCGTCTGAATTCACGGAGGGATTGCAAGGAGATGAATCCGACCATCATCATCGCCGACGACGATCCGGCTGGGCGCTTCTTCCTGCAATCCGTGTTCTCATCGGCGGGCTATACGACCGTCTCCACGGAAGACGGCGTCCAAGCGCTCGAGGCAGCGCGCCGAGAACCGCCTGACATCATCGTCACCGACGCGCTGATGCCGCGCATGGACGGCTACCAGTTGGTGCGGGAGTGGCGTGCCGACGAGCGGC
>CAMTUW010000036.1:0-32230 GCA_947085035.1 uncultured Actinomycetes bacterium | reverse complement strand
GCTTCCCGTAGCGAAGGAGGAAGCTCCTGATCCTCTGCCGAGCGATCCGTCTGTCGCTCTTGACCTCCTCGCGCACGCGTATGAGGTCGCGGACGGCCTCCTCGGCGCTCGCGGGCACGCGGACGGGGGTCAGCTCGCCTGCGCGATGAAGGCGGGCGAGGTTTCGCGCGTCGATGCGGTCCGTCTTCACGCGAACCCCTGAGCGACGCGGGATGAGCGAGGGGGCGATCACGTCGCAGGCGATACCGAGCGAGGTCACGAGCCTGTGGGTGTCGTAACCCGTCGGTCCTGCCTCGTAGCAGGTCGTGATCGTGGACGGATCAGGGTAGCGCCGAAGAAGCCGACGCACGGCCTCGGGGGGTGTTGGGTATCACCCGCTCGTCGACGTCGGTCGTGCCGGGGCGAAGCACCGCTACGGCGATCGTGTCCTTGTGCACGTCCAGTCCGATGTGTGTAAGCTCGTTCATGGCCGGTCCCTCCGTCTGCCGGCGCCTCGGGGCCTACCCCCGGGGATGATCCACGTTATACGCGGATCGGGCCGACCATCTCATAGTGACTAGGCGAACACGAGGAAGTGCATGAGTTCGATCTGGGACGGCATCACCAAGGCGGAAAGCCTCAGCGATTGGGCGCTTGAGGCTCGCAACGGACTGGCCGATGCGGCACATTACGCCGATTGGGCGGAAGTTCTTGCGATTCTGTCGAAACACAGCGAATTCGTGAACAGCGCCCGCCCAGGAGGCGAGTCTTGGTACGCACCCCTGCACCAAGCTGCGCACCATGGAGTTTCGCTGGAGACGGTGCGGGCCCTTCTCGATGCGGGCGCATGGCGAACTCTACGGAACGCTTCCTGCGAACGTCCGCTGGATGTCGCCGCCACCGCCGGTCATGTGCATCTTCTCGGCATACTGGAACCGTCGTTTCTGCGGGACGTCTCGCGCGACGCCCTGCTTGAGCTTCAGCATCACCTCCATGCCGTCATTCGAGGAAGGGCTGGCGATCTCGTTTGGGAGCACGATCTTCGGTTGCCCGAGCTTGAACCGCTTCTGGAACTGGAGGAGCCGGAGATGTGGTTCCCTGTCCCCGGCATGTACGGCGGGTTCTTGTTCACCCTTGAGGGGAGCGGCAACGATGTCAGCCTCATCAGCGAGAGTTGGTGTCGTGTCGCGGAGGAATCTGGACAGCGCCACGTGATCACTCCGGATGGGTGTGAGATCGTCGCTAAAGGCTTCGTGTAGAAGGAGGGCCTTGTGATCGGACCGCCGCCAAAGCCCGCGACCAGCATCGACTTCCGCGCTGCCTACCACATCAAGCTGGGCCAAGGCGGCATATGGGAGACCGACTCGGTCGAGGCCGGCAAGCTTCGAATCGGCTGGCGCGAAACAGCGCTTGAGGATATCCGCGAACTCCCCCCCGCTACGAATGGGCGCTGTCGGTGCCGCGGGGTAGAATGGTCGCACGGTTGTCTTCCGTTCGGGAGGTACTGCGATGACTATCGACGAACTCAAGGCTGAGGCGCTCCGCTTGAATCCTGAAGAGCGGGCGGAGCTCGCATCCGATCTGCTGGTGAGCCTCGAGGATCTCAGCGAGTCTGAGATCGAGAAGCTCTGGATCGAGGAGGCCGTCAGGCGCGACGCGGAGCTCGATAGCGGCGCGGCGCGGGCCATTCCCGCTGATGAAGTGTTTGCCGCAGCGAGGGCGCGCCTCCGGTGACCCTTGCACATAGCTTCCACGAGGACGCCCAGAGGGAGTTCGACGAGGCGGCTGGTTTCTACGCGATGGAGAGCGTGTCCCTCGGCCTTGCGTTCATCGAGGCGGTCGAGCGGGCGGTCGCCCACGTCAGCGCGTACCCCGAGTCGTGCGCGATCGTGCGGGGCAGGGTGCGCAAGATGCGCGTCGAGCAGACTCGGTGTAAGTGATACACACCCGTCCTCGGGTTCACGGCAGCACATACACGTACATGTGCTCCGCTGACCCGAGGACTCGTTGTGATGAGGTCTCCAGAACGGGAGGAAGCATGAAGTTCAAGACTGAGCCAGCGATGCCAAGGCATCTGCTGATCACAACTCGGGGGCGCATGCACTCCTCCTGACCACTCGCAGTATAGTGGTGCTCAAAGGAGGGGCGTTCGAATGCACGATGACGGAAGGCGACCAAAGCGCATAGTCGTGAAGGATCTCATGCAGCAGGACTACGAGTATCTGCTCTTGGAGCCACAAGGCCGAGGATTCGACCCTCGTTTCGAACCCGAACTCACGCCGGAGGAGATGCTGCACTTGGGCGTGTTCGGCGGCAAGTACCTCACGGACTGCTGCGACGAGTTCCCTGACTCCTGGTTCGACGGTGTCCGACTCTGTCACGAGCGCCACGAACCGAACCTCAACTACTTCGGCGTCAACGCCAGCCTGCCGCTTTCCGACTGGCACCGCCGCGGGTGGATTCACGAGGACGATCCGCGCGGCTGGTTCCAGTGGTACTGCCGATACTGGATGGGTCGCCGGATACCCGGTGAGGACGACCGCCAGATCGGGCGATGGAGGGCCTTCCGTCGGCACGCGGGACAGGTCCGCGCACACTGTCTACCCGGTGACGAAACCTGCCGACCCAAACAGCGCCAGGCGCTGATGAACTGGGCCTACGACAGCCGGAGGATTTAAGGGGGCGAGGTGCGTGATCAACGACGGCGTAGCGCGCGCAGTTTGTCGCACTGAGTGTTCATCCACCGAAACCGTGCCGTTCGCACCGGGAGCGTGAAACATGCGTGAGGCACTTGTCGTCGTGTCCATCGTTGTGGCGCTTTCGCTCGGTGGCTGTTCTGGCCCTGTGACGCGTGCGGACGCTCCGCCTGTCGACACAACGCCGCCTTCCACTACCGTCACTATCGCCTTTGAGCATGAGGCTTCTCCCGAGGCGATCGCACTTGCGTCAGCGGCCGAATCCCAGGTCGGAAAGACGCTCCTCTACGATCCTGCGTATGTGGATCTGGACTATCCCGGAGGCGACGTTGCCCTGGACCGCGGAGTGTGCACCGACGTCATCGTACGCGCCATGAGGGAGCTGGGGGTCGATCTGCAAGTCCAGCTCAACGAGGACATGTCGGCGAATTTCGGCGAGTATCCCCGCAAATGGGGGCTGACCCGCCCTGATTCCAACATCGATCACCGCCGCGTGCCGAATCTGCAGACCTACCTCCGACGAACCAACAAGTCACGCGTCGTCAGCGAGCGTCCTGAGGACTACTGGCCCGGTGACATCGTGAGCTGGGATGTCCAAGGGCGGCCCCACATCGGGATCGTGTCCACCCAGCCTGCTCCAAGCGGGGAGCGTTACTGCATCGTTCACAACATCGGAGCGGGGACACTCGTCGAGGATCGCCTTTTCGACTTCAGGATCACCGGCCACTACCGCCCGTTTTAGAGCACGCTCAGCCGCGTCACGGATTACACAGGTCGCATCGTCCTGCGGGGGCGGCTTTCGGTTCGGTGATCTCCACCGTCTCCTGATGTGCGCACTTCACACACGCACGAACCTCTGCGCGGGCCTCACGGGTGGGCGCACCGCACTCCTCGCAAGGCAGACCGCAGACGCGTGTGGCGGTATGGAATCCGGGCGTCTCACATGCCGGGCAGAGGCTCATGAGATTGCGGGCAAGATCGCGTGCCGCTAGCGCGATCATGTCTCTGCGGGTCGGATTGGCATGTGCCCGCACGTCGGTCTCGATGAAGACGCGACCGTTTGACGCCTCCGCGCGCGCTACATCGTACGCTTCGCGCAGCCCGCTCCAATCGCGGATACCTTTGCGGATGCGGGAATCGCGCTCGTGCTCTGGTCGCACCACCACCCAGTGCTCGGGGAAGCCCACAGCGAGGGCGAACTCCTCGGCGTCTTCCCACGAGACCGCGAGGCGGTGAGCGAAGTTGGTCGCGCCCGCAGCCGAGCCGGTCACCTCGATGTCCAGGTCGTCATCGATCCAGACCAGCATCTCTCGGTTCCAAGCGAACATGCCGGTGATGGGGTCGGGGCCGAACGTCCCCTCACTGGCAACGCCGAGTGTCAGCCCGGACAACTCCATCCCTATGCGCGCCTTCTTGCGCGCGGCATCGAGCTGGCTTCCTTGGCGCGGTATCTCGCCCGTGAATGTCCCGAGCAGGTCGGTGTCGTAGCCGGTGACATGCTCTACTCGGCAACCGAGGAGCTCCCGGAGCAGAGGGGCGACGATCTCCTCTTTGCCGTGCTGGGTGAGCATGGCGACTACCGCACCGAGATAGCGTGATTCGCTCGTGCGTTCGATGCCGTCATCACTCCCTCGGTCAGCCGTAGTCTACGGCGTCCGTTCAGCTGCTTCTCGGGCACCACGCCGCCGCAACCACTTCTCCAGGCTGATCACCGGAAGGATGATAGCACCCGCAAGAACGCTTACGAGGACGTTGACGGGAGTCAGGGGAGCGGACCCGAAGACCGTCTGCATGAACGGAGCGTAGATGAATAGCGCCTGCATCGTCAGTACGACCGCGATGCCGATGAACACTGTCTTGTTGCTGAGTACTCCGATACTGAGCATCGAGTCCCGTAGCGAACGACAGTTCAGCAGGTAGAAGATCTGGAACATGATGACGGTTGTCACGGCCATCGTCTGAGCGTTCGCGAGGGCCTGAGGACCGCTGCCCCCGGCGGTGCGGAATTCGTAGAGGAAAAGCAGGATCGCCCCCGCAGCGATCATGACAGCCACGAAGAGCGTGCGCATGATGACGAACCTGCCCAGCAGCGGCACCCCGGGATGCCGAGGCGGACGGCGCATGACGTCGGGCTCCTTCGCCTCGAAGGCCAGCGGAAGCGCGAGTGCCACGGCGGCGACAAGGTTGATCCAGAGCAGTTGCGCCGGCGCCATTGGCAGCAGCAACTCGCTCACGGTCGAGGACACGCCGTCGATCACGTACGTGACGTCGGTGAACGGGAAGAACGCGACCGCCCACATGAGGATGAACGCCAGTCCGAGGTTCGTGGGCAGCACGAAGGCGAGCGATTTGATCAGGTTGTCGTAGACGCGGCGTCCCTCTTCGACAGCAGCGGCGATCGAAGCGAAGTTGTCGTCGGCAAGGACGATTCCCGCTGCCTCCTTGGAGACGCTCGTGCCGGTGATACCCATCGCCACGCCGATGTTCGCCTGCTTGAGCGCGGGCGCGTCGTTGACGCCGTCACCGGTCATCGCGACCACCTCGTTGAGACTCTGTAAAGCGTTGACCAGCCTGAGCTTATGCTCCGGCGCGACCCGGGCAAAGACGTTGCAGGTTCTGGCCGCATCGCGTATCTGCTCATCAGACATCGCCGCGAGCTGGGTGCCGTTGATCACCTGAGGTGCATCGGGATCATCAGGGAGAATCCCGATCTGGGCGGCGATCGCTCGCGCCGTTTCCTGGTGGTCGCCGGTGATCATCTTCACCGTGATCCCGGCCTGATGGCACAACACGATCGCCTCGATAGCCTCAGGTCGCGGTGGATCGATCATGCCCTGGATTCCAAGGAAGGTGAATCCGTTGTCGGTGTCGTGTAGCTCGAGGGTCGTCTGTCCGCTTGCGGGTTTGGCGGCAAACGCCAGGACCCGCATGCCCCTGGCGGCCAGTGCTTCGACTTCGCGTAGCACGGCAGCCCCGTCGAGGGGGCTTCCGGAGTCGTCGTGACATCTGCTCAGCACCGCCTCAGGTGCACCCTTGATCAGCACGCGCCCCCCGTCTTGGGAGTGCAGGGTGGCCATGAACTGGTTCTGGGACTCGAATGGGATCGTATCCGCGCGCTCGAAGCGCTCTCTGGCCGCGTCGACCGCAAGAGCAGCCTTCTCGGCGGCTACGACCAGCGCGCCCTCGGTCGGATCTCCGTGGACCTTCCAGGTACCCTCTTCGTTCGTCAGCGAGGCGTCGTTACAGAGCGCTCCGACAAGCAACAGGTCGGACACGTCGTCCGGCACGCTCTCGACGCGCGTGTCGGCCCGAAGCCACTCCCCGGCGGGTTCGTAGCCCACGCCTGAGATGCCCAGGGCGCCGGACGCGGGAGTCCAGACCTCCTGAACGGTCATCTCGTTACGGGTCAGTGTTCCTGTCTTGTCGGTGCAGATGACGGTGGTCGACCCAAGGGTCTCGACTGCGGGAAGCTTGCGTACCACGGCGTGTCGAGCCGCCATGCGCTGGACGCCGATGGCCAGCGCGATGGTCACGATCGCCGGCAATCCTTCAGGGATAGCGCCCACCGCAAGCGCGATGGCGAAGATGGCCGTCTCGCGCAGGGCGGGAAGCCAGGTGACTCCGGTCTCGGCCATGGTGCGCCACGTCCCGACTGCGAGCATCGCGAACGCGATCGCGATGATCGCGGTGGTGATGTAGCGTCCGATCACCGCCAGATCCACGGTGAGAGGGGTCTGCAGGTCGGTGGTCTCTTTCAGCAGAGTCGAGATGCGGCCGATCTCGGTATCTGTACCGGTCCCGATGACCACCGCGGTTCCCGTTCCGTAGGTGACCAGCGTCCCCGCGAACAGCATGCACGTGCGGTCACCGATGCCCGCTGAGAGCTCCACCGCAGCGAGCTGCTTGTGAACCGGCACGGACTCACCGGTGAGCGCCGCCTCCTCGATCTGGAGATTTCGAAACTGGATGAGACGCATGTCCGCCGGCACTTTGTCACCGCTGGCGAGCAGGACCACGTCGCCGAGGACGAGGTCTGCCGCCGGAAGGGTGGACTTGCGGCCTTCGCGCAGCACGGAGACGTTTTCCGGCACCATGAGTGTGAGCGCTTCGATCGCCTTACTCGCCTTGAACTCCTGCACGAACCCGATGATCGTGTTGATCACGACCACCGCCAGGATCACCAGTCCGTTCTTCATCCCATCATGGGGGTCGACAGCCATCGCTACCCCCGCCGAGACGATCAGCACCCAGATCAACGGATTGTCGATCTGACGCCAGATGAGGTCGAGGACCGTCTCGCCCTTACCCCGGGGAATGGCGTTGGGTCCGTACTTCGCCAAGCGGGCCGCGGCGTCTTCAGAGGTGAGCCCATCGGGGGTCGTCTCGGTGAGCTGGACCACTTCATCCGCGCTCAGGGTGTGCCACATCTTCTGATCCATAGAGACGCTGGTATTCGAGACGTCGTTCCGGGGCACAGGGGAGTCCTAACTTTCGTCTTAGACGTCAGAGTGTCTCTGTTGAAGGATATAACCAATGCTCCTGACCCTGATACAATCAGTTGTGCGCAGCGGTTCCCGACATGACAGAGGTGCATCACTCACCCGTGGAATCCACTCAGATACGTCTCATCGTCCCGCCCGACATCGACATGGCGCGGCTCGTTGGCCACAGCGACTCCCTGCTTCGTGTGGTCGAGGACCGGTTCGAGTCGGACATCTCGATTCGCGGGAATGAGATCACCATCTCCGGTGATGTGATCGACTCGCAGGCCGCCTCAGCGCTCTTCTCCGAGATGATCGCTCTGGTCGAGCGCGGAGAGGATCTCTCAGTCGAGACCATCGAGCGCTCAATCGACCTGCTCACGAGCGGCGAATGCACGCCCACTGCGCTGCACGCCGACGTCATCCTCACCTACAAGGGTAAAGCGATCCGACCCAAGACCGCTGGCCAGAAGCACTACGTCGACGCGATTCGACGCAATACCGTGACGTTCGGGATCGGCCCCGCAGGCACGGGGAAGACCTACCTCGCGATGGCCATGGCGGTCGATGCGCTCAAGCGCAAGGAGGTCGGCCGCATCATCCTGACCCGCCCGGCGGTCGAGGCCGGAGAGTCACTCGGTTTCTTGCCGGGCACCTTCGCCGAGAAGGTCGATCCGTACCTGAGGCCGCTCTACGATGCGCTCTTCGACATGATGGACGCCGAGAAGTCCAGCGCCATGCTCGAGCACGGCGCCATCGAGATCGCCCCTCTCGCCTATATGCGCGGTCGCACCCTCAACGACTCGTTCGTCATCCTTGATGAGGCTCAGAACACGACTCCCGAGCAGATGAAGATGTTCCTCACGCGCCTCGGGTTCGGCTCCAAGATGGTGGTCACCGGCGATGTGACCCAGATCGACTTGCCGCGCGGCCACTCGGGACTGAGGCAGGTGCGAGACATACTCGACGGTGTCGCCGAGATCGCGTTCATCGAATTCACGAGTAAAGACGTCGTGCGGCATCGCTTGGTCCAGCGGATCGTCAACGCGTATCACATCTACGAGGAAGCGAAGGCGTCGGAATCCGATGCCCCCCGCTGACGCCATGCGGCCTTCGCAGCTGCCCCGGATCACTTCCCAAGCGCTCGCGATGAGGCCTGAGACGCGTCGGGTCTTCATCGTCGTGGCCGTGATCGCGGTCTGCGCCGCCACCGCGATCGGGGCGGGAGTCGGGTGGGTGGGAGACGTGGTTTCCGGAGGATCGCCCGCCGAGGCCGCTGCCGCCTCGCTGTGGGGCGGTATGGGAGCTTTTGTCGCGTCTCTGCTGGGGGTCGTTGCCATCCCGATAGCGCGCCGCCTGCTCATCGCGCGCGCCGATGTCCAGCTCGTCGAGGCCGCGAGCCCACTGCATCCCCTCATCAGGCGTCTCATGAGCGAGGCGCCGGGCACGTACGCCCACTCGCTTGCCACCGCTACTCTGGCCGAGGCGGCGGCCGAGGCCGTCGGGGCGGACGCGCTGCTTGCCCGCGTCGGTGCCTACTACCACGACGTTGGCAAGATCATGTGCCCCTGTTTCTTCTTCGAGAATCTCGCGACGGACGCGAACCCGCATGACGGTGCGCAGCCGTCCCTTTCGGCGATGATCATCACGGCACACGTTGCAGACGGCCTTGCCTTGGCAGACGAGTACGCGCTTCCTGTACGGGTGCGAGACATCATTCGCGAACACCACGGCACGTCGCTCGTTCGCTACTTCTTCAACAAGGCCAGCGAGATCGATGCTGGCGCCGCTGAAGGCGATTTCCGCTACCCCGGAGGTCGCCCCACCTCGCGTGAGGCCGCGCTCGTGATGCTTGCTGATGCGTGCGAGGCCGCTGTTCGCGCTCTGCCATCGCTGGTGAGCGAGAATGTGGAACGTACCGTTCATGACGTGATCACCGAGAAGGCCGATGACGGACAGCTCGAGCAGTCGGGTCTTGCGCAAGAGGATCTCATCGTGGTCACGCGCACGTTCACCAGCGGACTTGTGAGCATGCTGCACGCGCGATGTGAGTACCCGCGGCTCGTGCCGACATCGAGGAGGAGCGAACATGCAGATCAGCGTTGTGAGTCATCGCGAGCCTGAGCCGCTCGATCTTCTGGCGTTTGAGCGTTTGGCCGGATTCGTGTTGGAGCGTGAGGACGCGCCCGGTGCGGTCGAGCTCTCCATCGCAGTGGTCGAGATCGTCGAGATGATTGAGCTCAACAGCCGATTTCGCTCGAAAGAGGGGCCGACCGACGTTCTCGCTTTTCCCTGCGACGACCCGTGCGCTGTCGTAGAGCCCGGCGAGTCCGTCACTTTGGGAGATGTCGTCATCGCGCCCGAGATCGCGGTGCGCCAGGCGCTCGAGTACGGACATACCGTCGAGGAGGAGCTGAACCTCCTTCTCGTCCACGGCGTGTTGCACTTGCTGGGCTATGACCATGATTCTGACGAAGAGGCCGCTGCGATGCAGGCGCGCGAGCGAGCGTTGCTCGAGGCGTGGGTCGCAGCCGCAACGTGAGGGACCTGTGACGGTGAAGCGGTCGCGATCGATTCTGTGGAGCTTCAACTACGCGATCGAGGGCATCGTTTACGCGTTGCGCACCCAGCGCAACATGCGCGTGCACATGGCCCTCGCAGTGCTTGCCGCTGTAGCGAGCCTGCTTCTGGGCTTGAAGGGGTTCGGACTCATCGCGATCATCTTCGCGATCAGCCTCGTTCTCGTGACAGAGCTCGTCAACACCGCCATCGAGGCGACCGTCGACTTGGCGACCGATCGCTACGATCCGGTCGCAAAGATCGCCAAGGACGTTTCTGCGGGAGCTGTTCTCGTGGCCGCCATAAACGCGCTGATCGTCGCGTACCTCGTGTTGTTCGAGCCGCTTCAGGCACTTGGCGAGCGCGGATTCCACTTCGTCAGGTTCGCCACTGACGACCTTGCGGTGATCGCTCTGGGTATCGTGGTCCTGGCCGTTTTGATTCTCAAGGCGTTTTCGCGCGAGGGTACGTGGATGCACGGTGGCTGGCCCAGCGGTCATGCGGCGCTGTCGTTTTCCGCAGCGACCATCGTGGGATACGTCACCGAGAACGCGTCGGCACTCGCGCTGGGTGTGTTCATCGCGCTCCTTGTTGTGCAAAGCAGGGTTGAGGCCGAGATTCACACCATCAGGCAGAGTGTTGCGGGGGCGCTTCTCGGCGTGACGCTCACCGCCGCCATCTTCCAGCTGTTCTTCCTGTAACCTGAGGATGTGACCATTCACCTTCGGAGGTATCCATCTCGTGATTCTCACCGCACTCATCGCGTATGTGGCATTGCTGGTCGTGGCGACGGTGTCCTCAGCCGCTGAGACCGCAGTGTTGTTACTCACGCCAGGTCGCGTTCATCGCTTGGCTGAGGCCGAGCGTCCCGGGTCTGCGGCGCTCGACGCGCTCGCGGACCATCGTCACCGGTTGCGCGCGGCTTGCGCGCTGGCCAGTGGCCTCGCGTACACGTCGGCCGCGTTCGCGGGCTGGGTCGTTGGTGATGCGTTGGGCGGCGGGCTCGCGACGCCGGGGCTGGTCGTGGGCGGTCTGCTCCTCACGTTCTCGGTGTCCCAAGCCCTTCCGCGCACGATCGCTGTCACCAACCCGGAGCGTCTCGCGCTTGAGTCCGCTGGCGTCGCGCTCGTGCTGACGCGCGCACTCTATCCGGTCGCGCGCGTGATGAGCGCGCCGTGGAAGTGGGCGGTTTCGCTCACGGGAGCCGAGCGGCCGTTCTCGCCGTGGGCGGTCACGCCCGAGTGGCGCGGGTCGGTCGAGTCCGCTGACGACGCGGAGCGAGAGGATGCCGAGGAAGCGCTTCTCGAAGCGGTCAGCGAGTTCGCGCATAAGGTCGTCCGCGAGATCATGGTGCCCCGCACCGATATGCATGCCCTCGAGGACACCTCGACGCTCACCGACGCCGTGGAGCTCATCGCCGCCACGGGTGTCTCGCGCGTCCCTGTCTACCACGAGACGATCGACGACGTACTGGGAGTCCTGTACGCCAAAGACCTGCTGTCCGCACTTCATCGAGGTTCGAATCAGTCTCCGGTCGACCTCGTGCGCGAGCCGTACTTCGTGCCCGAGACAAAGCCCGTCGAGGAACTCCTCGTCGAGATGCGCACGAAGACCCACATCGCGATCGTCGCCGACGAGTACGGCGGGACGGCCGGTCTCATCACCTTGGAAGACCTTCTCGAAGAGATCGTCGGCGACATCAGCGACGAGTACGATAGCGAGGAGCCCCTCGTCGAAGCACTGGGTGACGGACGGTTCCGCGTGGATGCGCGGCTGCCCGTCGATGACCTCGACGATCTGTTCGGGACCGATCTTGAGACCGACGCTGATTCGGTGGGCGGACTGTTCACCGAGGTGGCGGGGCGTATTCCTGAAAGAGGCGAGTCAGTCGAGTTCGAGGGGCTGCGCCTGACCGTGACCGAGCTGGAAGGTACCCGCATCCGCCAGCTCTGTGTCGAGTCTGCCGCTGCGGGTGGAAATGGAGTCACACCATGAAGGACCTGACCCAGCCGGATCTGGTGCTCCTCGCCTTCGCACGAGAGGCCCAGGAGAAGGCGTACGCGCCGTATTCGATGTTTCGCGTGGGCGCTGCGGTCTTCACGACGGAAGGCGAGACCTTCCAAGGCGTCAACATCGAGAATGCGGCATACGGCGCCACGATGTGCGCTGAGCGCTCGGCGCTCAGTACGGCCGTGAGCGCCGGTTACACCGACATCGTCGCCGTCGCCATAGTCGGTGACTCGGAGTCGCCCACGGTGCCGTGCGGTTGCTGCCGACAGGCGCTCGCCGAGTTCAACCCTCAGATGCGCGTCATCATGGGCGGCGCCAAAGACGATGTCATGGTCATGACCCTCGATGAACTGCTGCCCGAGGCCTTCGTGCGCGGATACCTCGACCAAGATGAGACGAAGTAGCGTGGCCCCGACTGACTCGAATATGGGACATGAAGTCGTTCGGTCTGGGTTCGTGGCACTTGTGGGGCGACCCAACGCCGGAAAATCGACTTTGACGAACGCGCTTGCGGGCTCCAAGGTCGCGATCACGAGCGACACGCCGCAGACCACGCGCCATCGCTTGCGCGCCATCATCGATCGCGAAGACGCTCAGATCGTGCTCGTGGACACGCCCGGACTGCATAAGCCCTATGACGCTTTGGGCGAGCAACTCAACCGCTCCGCGCTCAAGTCGCTCGAAGACGTCGATGTCGTCGCGATGCTCATCGACGCCACCAAGCCGGTCGGGGGCGGGGATCGCTGGGTCGCAGAGCATGTGGCCAAGGCGCGCGGCGTCAACCATCGCGTTCTCGTGATCACCAAGGCCGATATCGCGACCGAGTCCCAGGTGCAAGCTCAGCTCGCGACGGCCGGTGCCCTCCTCAAGTGGGATGACGTCGTTGTTCTGTCAGCGACCGCCGGCTTCAACGTCGACGGATTCTACGAGACCGTGGTGCGCCTGTTACCTGACGGTCCGCGTTGGTTCCCGCGAGACATGCCAACCGATCAATCACTCGAGGTCATGATCGCCGAGTTCATTCGTGAGAAGGTTCTTCGCACCACGTTTGACGAGGTGCCGCACGCCGTTGGAGTCCAGGTGGAGGAGTTCGAGAGTCTGCCCAAGAAGGATCTCACGCGGATCTGGGCGGTCATCTATGTCGAGAGGGCCTCGCAGAAGGGCATCATCATCGGCAAGGGCGGGAGCTCGATCAAGACGATCGGCTCGCAGGCTCGCGAGGACCTGGAGCGGCTTCTTGGAACCCGCGTGTTCCTCGAGTTGACGGTTAAAGTGAAGAAGGACTGGCGCCGTGATGCATCGCAGATCCGGCGCTTCGGATACGGAGAGGGCCTGTGATCAAGATCGATACCGCCACACTCGCTTCCTCGATCGATCAGACACTGCTGAACCCCACGGTCTCGCTGGCTCATGCCGCCGAATGGATGGAGGAGTCTCGCGACTCCGGGTTCGCGACACTGTGCGTCTCGCCCTTCCTCGTTCCGCTCGCCTCACAGCGCCTCGCCGGCACGTCCACGCTCGTGTGCTCGGTCGTCGGCTTTCCGTTGGGCTACTCGCTCACCGAAACGAAGGCTGAGGAGGCTGCTCGACTTGTGAGCCTCGGCTGCGCTGAGGTCGACATGGTGGTGAACCTGGGCGCTCTGCTCGCTGGCGAGGAGGCGTTGGTGCGAGACGACATCGCGGCGGTCGTCGACGCGGTTCTTTCTGAAGGCGGCGGAGCGGCTTCGGTGAAGGTCATCCTCGAGACGGGGTACCTGGAGGAGGCCGACATCGTAGTGGGCTGTCGGTTGTCCGTCGAGGCGGGCGCCGCGTTCGTGAAGACGTCAACGGGGTTCGGCCCTCGTGGCGCGTACGTTCGAGACATCGAGGTGATGCGTGCGACTGTCGGACCGGACATCGGTGTCAAAGCCGCCGGCGGCATCCGCGATCTCGACGCCGCGCTTTCCATGCTTCAGGCGGGCGCGAACCGCATCGGCACCTCGGCGGGCCTGTCGATACTCGCTCATGCCGCCGAGCGCGCCAGCTAGCTCTGCGGAATCAGCGACAGGATGCCCGCATACCCGCTGACGGCCCTCGTCTTGCGAAAGACCAAACTGGGCGAGACGGATGTCATCCTCACCCTGCTAGCCGATGACGGCCGCCAGGTGCGTGCCGTTGCCAAGGGGCTTCGCAGGCCGGGTTCGAGGTTCGGCGGAAGGCTGGAGCCGTACTGCGTCGTTGACTTGCTCATGCACACGGGCGCCTCGCTCGAGACCGTGAGTGAGGCGCGGACGGCGCAGAGCAACACCGGACTTCGCGAGGACCTCGACCGATCGGCGGCTGCGGCCGTTGTGGTCAACATGCTCGAAAAGATGTCGCTGGAAGGTCAAGCGGAACCACGGCTGTTCCCGCTGTCAGTCAAGACGCTTGCCGTCATGGAGGTCGCGCCGCGTGAGTCGCTGCCCGCCCTCGTCGTCGCTTTCCTGCTCAAAGCCATGTCCGTCCACGGCTACCGCCCCGTACTGGAGTCCTGCGCCGCATGCGGCGTGAACCGTGCGGACGGTGGGAGCTTCTCGTTGCGTCACGGCGGCGCACTGTGTCCGGCGTGCGGAGACCTCGACCCGGGCGCACTGCGTGTCCCCGAAGAGGCGCGAGAGTGGCTTCTCGCACTGCTCGGCATGACCATGACCGACATCGCCTCTGATCCGCCGCCTCCGCCAGCCGTCGCAGACTGCTTCGATGTGATGCGCGCGTTCGTCGTCTACCATCTGCCCGCTCGTCTCAAGGCGCTTGACTACTGGGCGGGACTCACGCGCGTCGATGCACGATGACCCGCGGAATCTGGTACGCGGTCGCGGCGTATGTCTCGTGGGGACTGTTTCCGATCTATTGGAAGCTGCTTGCCCATGTTCCGGCGACCCAACTCATCAGTCACAGGATCGTCTGGTCGTTCGTGCTACTCGTCATCGTCATCGCGCTCTCCCGGCAGTTCGGCGCGTTTCGCTCGGCAGTACTCGCGCCGAAGGTGTTGCGGATCTATTCGATCGCGGCCGTCCTTGTGAGCGTGAACTGGCTGACGTACGTGTGGGCGGTCAACGCCGGACATATCGTCGAGACGAGTCTCGGGTACTTCATCAATCCGCTCATCAGTATCGTGTTCGGCGTGATTCTTCTGGGAGAGAGGCTGCGGCCGTGGCAGTGGTGTGCTGTGGCGCTTGCGGCATCCGGGGTCATCTACCTGACCTTCGACTACGGGCGGCTGCCGTGGATCGCGCTCACGCTCGCGGTCACGTTCGCGCTGTATGGGCTCGTGAAGAAGACGGCTCCGTTGGGCTCCGTTCATGGTCTGGCGTTCGAGACGGGACTCTTGCTCATCCCGGCCCTCGCGTACCTGGTCTTCGTCCAGACCTCCGGCAGCGGCGCGTTTCTTCAGAGCGGACTGCGGACGGACGGGCTTCTCGTGGGTGCGGGCATCGCCACCACCGTACCGCTCCTGCTGTTCGCGTCGGCCGCGCGGCGCATCCCGTTGATATGGGTGGGCATCTTGCAGTACATCGCTCCCACGATTCAGCTGCTGCTGGGAGTGTTCGTCTTCGGAGAGACGTTGAGCCTGCATCGACTTGCAGGCTTCGGCCTGGTCTGGGCGGCGCTCGCGATCTTCGCTATCGGGGGCATCCTCACAAACCGAGCCACGTCCGCGTCGGCAGAGCTCACCTGATGTAATATGTGCCTCACTCGTCAGAGGGGCACGGGTCACGTATTCGAAGGGGTTCCCGACACATGGCTGCGATGACATTCCAAGACATCATCCTTTCGCTTTCGCGGTACTGGGCGGACCAGGGATGCGTCGTGCTGCAGCCCTACGACACGGAGGTCGGAGCGGGCACGTTCCACCCGGCGACCACGTTGCGCTCACTGGGGCCTGAGCCGTGGTACACGGCCTACGTCCAGCCATCACGCCGTCCCACGGACGGTCGTTACGGCGAGAACCCCAACCGATTGCAGCACTACTATCAGTACCAGGTGATCCTGAAGCCGAGCCCCGATAACGTGCTCGATCTGTACTTCGACTCACTGCGCGCCATTGGTATCGAGCCCTCCGAGCATGACATCCGCCTCGTCGAGGACGACTGGGAGTCACCTACGCTGGGCGCCTGGGGTCTGGGCTGGGAGGTCTGGCTCAACGGGATGGAGTGCACCCAGTTCACCTACTTCCAGCAGGTCGGCGGCTTCGAGTGTCGCCCCGTTCCGGCCGAGATCACCTACGGGATAGAGCGTCTCGCCATGTACATCCAAGGGGTGGACAGCGTCTATGACCTGCTCTGGTCAAAAGCCCCGGACGGCACCACCTTCACATACGGTGACGTGTTCTTGCGAAACGAGCAGCAGTACTCCGCCTACAACTTCGAGATCGCCGACGTTGACATGTTGCTCGGTCTGTTCTCGACCTACGAGAACGAGTGTGCGCGCACCCTGAAGGCGGGCTACGTGCTGCCCGCCTACGATTACGTGCTCAAGTGCAGCCACGCGTTCAACCTGCTCGATGCGCGCGGGGCGATCAGCGTGACCGAGCGCCAGGGCTACATCCTGCGCGTTCGAGCGCTCGCCAAGGCGTGCTGCGCGGCCTACCTCGAGCTGGTCACGCCCGCTGCGGAGATTCCGCTCGAAGAGGCGTCTTCCGTGGAAGGAGGTGGCGCCCTATGAGCGGTCGCGACCTCGTCTATGAGATCGGTACGGAAGAGCTGCCGTCGAGCGCTGTCTACGCGGCCATCGAACAGTTGCAGGTCGCCATTCCCCGGGCGCTCGATGAGGCCCGCTTCGGCTACGAGGGCGTGGCGATCCTTGCGTCGCCCCGCCGCATCGCGGTGCTCGTGAGCCAGCTCGCTGAGCGGCAGTCCGACGCCGTCACCGTGGCCAAGGGCCCCTCGGCCGCCGCAGCCTTCGGCGCGGACGGCGCACCCACGCAGGCCGCTCTCGGATTCGCGCGCGGCAAGGGTGTCAGCGTCGAGTCGCTCGAGGTCCGAGACGATGAATCCGGCGGACGCTACGTCTACGCCACCATCGAGACCGTCGGTGGTGAGGCGACGTCGGTTCTTCCCGGCTTGCTCGCACGGGTGACCGAGAACCTCGATTGGGCGAAGTCGCAGCGATGGGGAAGTGGCGCTGCTCGTTTCCCGCGTCCGGTACGGTGGCTGCTGTGCATCTTCGGCACCGATGTCGTGCCGGTCGAGTTCGCGGGCCTGGTGGCCGGGCGCACGACGCGGGGACATCGCTTCCTCACCCCGGATCCCGTGCAGGTGCCCGCCGCCTGGGAGTATCCGACACTCCTCGAGCGTGCGCATGTGCTCGTCGATCACGAGGTCAGGGCGAAGGCTCTCCGAGAGGGCATCGAGTCAGCGGCCACCACCCACGGCGGGCGAGCTGTCGTTCCCGACAAAACGTTTTCCGAGGTCGTGAACCTTCTCGAGTGGCCCACAGTCGCCGTCGGGACGTTTGACGAGGAGTTCCTCGCCGTTCCGCGCGAGATGCTCACCCACGCGATGACCAGCCACCAGCGCTACTTCCCGCTCGAGCGTGCCGACGGTTCGCTCGACAACCGCTTCATCGTCGCGCACAACGGTGCTTCCGGTCAGACCGATGCCATCGTTCGCGGCCACGAGCGCGTGATACGCGCGCGCCTCGCCGATGCGGCCTTCTTCTACCGAGAGGACCTCGCTGTTCCTCTTGAGCAGTGGCTCCCCAAACTCGAATCGGTGGTGTTCCAGGAGAAACTCGGGACCCTTGCCGAGAAGGTCCAGCGCATCGAGCTGCTCACGGGCAGGCTCGCGGAGCTCTATGACGCTCCGGCCGACGAGACCGCTTGGGCGACCCGTGCGGCGCACCTGGCAAAAGCCGACCTCGTGACGAGCTGTGTTGTCGAGTTCACGGACCTGCAAGGGACGATGGGCCGCTACTACGCGCTGGCGGCGGGCGAGGTACCGCAGGTCGCACTCGCGATCGAGGAGCACTACCGTCCGCGCTTCGCAGGCGATGAGGCGCCGTCCACGCTTGCCGGGCGCCTGGTCTCGATCGCTGACAAGGCCGACACGATCTGCGGGATCTTCGCGGCGGGCATGGCGCCGCGCGGGACGTCTGACCCGTTCGCTTTGCGCCGCTCGGCCATCGGGATCCTCCAGATGGCGCTTTCCGGTACCCGCGTCAGGCTTGATGAGCTCATCTCCGAGGCGCTCGCGGGTATCGCTGAGCGCACTGAGTTCGAAGTGGACGTCGTTGGCGGCGCCGTCAAGGAGTTCTTCTGCGGACGTCTCGAGACGATTCTCCGTGACCGCGGACACGCCTACGACACCGTGGCCGCTGTGATGGCGACTGCAGCCGATGATCCCGCGGACGCCCTTGCGCGCGCCGAGGCACTGACGCGTTTTCGCGAAGCGAGCGACGCGATGGAGGACCTCTCGGTGGCGTACACGCGTGCGAGGAACCTCTCGGCGCCGGAGCTGGGAACCGGAGTCGACCGCTCCATCATGGGTCCGGAGGAGTTGGCGCTCGCCGACGCCCTCGACGCCGCTGAGTCCACAGCGAGCCAGATGTTCTCGCAAGAGGCGTACTCCGCGCTGCTCGCCTCCTTCGCCGGGCTGAGAGGTCCGATCGATGCCTTCTTCGACGGCGTGATGGTGATGGATGAGAACCCGGCACTTCGCGAGAACCGCCTGCGGTCACTGAACCGTTTCGTCTCGTTGTTCACTTCGTTCGGTGACTTCAGCCGTCTGGCCGGGTGAGAAGTGGCGCAGCCGGTAGCGATACACGTTCTGTCGGACTCGCTGGGCGAGACCGGCGAGATGGTCGCTCGCGCAGCGGCCGCTCAATTCGATGACGAGGCGTTTCGCATCGAGCGTCTCGAGAAGGTCACCACCCCTGAGCAACTCCGCGAGGTCGTGCGCTCGCATTGCGGCAGACACTGCATCTTCCTCTACACCCTCGTGGACAGAGCTTTGTGCGACGAGATGGAGGCTCTCCTCGCCGAGGGCGTGAACGGGGTCGACCTGCTGAGTCCCGCGGTGAACCTTCTCGGGAGTGTGAGCGGATTCCAGTCCACCCATGAAGCCGGCGCCATCAGGCGTACCGACGCGGAGTACTTCTCCCGGATCGAGGCCACCGAGTTCGCCGTCAAGCACGACGACGGTCGCAACCCTGAAGGGCTCGCCGAGGCCGACATCGTGCTCATCGGAGTCTCTCGCACCAGCAAGACACCGCTGTCGATGTATCTCGCATTCAAAGGGTGGCGTGTCGCGAACGTTCCTCTCGCGCCGGGGGTCGAGCCTCCCGCCGAACTGTTCACTCTCGACCCCCGTCGCGTGTTCGGGCTGGTCACGAGCCTCGACGTGCTGCTCGGCATCAGGAGCGAGCGCATGCGCGAACTCGGTGGTTGGGTCCCGGGGTATGCGGAGCGCGAACCAGTCGAACGTGACCTCGAACAAGCGCGGGCGTTGATGCGCCGCATCGGTTGTCTGGTCGTTCGCACCGACAATCGTGCGGTCGAGGAAGCCGCACAAGAGATCATCCGTCACGTGGAAGGCGGGCTGTCCACCCAGGACTGAGACATTCGACTTCGCACGGTTGGTCGCAGGCGGGGAACGGTACGGTATCATGCAGGGCGCTGGCCCCTGACACGAGAGGGAGAATGAGTTGTCCGAGACCAAGCGCGTCTACGCCTTCGGCGGTGGCTCCACCGAAGGCGACAAGTCCATGAAGTTCAACCTTGGCGGCAAAGGTGCGAACCTCGCCGAGATGGCGAACATGGGACTACCTGTGCCACCCGGTTTCACAATCACCTGTCAGACATGCATGGAGTACTACAACGCCACACCTCCCGCATTCCCGAAAGGGCTCGACGAGGAGATCGCGACCCATGTCGCAGCGCTCGAGGCCAAGATGGGCAAGCGTCTGGGGGACGTGAGCGATCCGCTGCTCGTCTCGGTTCGCTCAGGCTCACCATTCTCGATGCCCGGCATGATGGACACCGTACTGAACCTCGGCCTGAACGATGAGTCGGTCAGGGGTGTCATCGCGCAGACCGGCAATGACCGCTTCGCGTGGGACAGCTATCGCCGCTTCATCCAGATGTTCTCCAAGGTCGTTCTCGACGTCGAAGGTGACCTGTTCGAGAACGCCATCACGTCGATGAAACACGCTCGTGGGATGGTCGAGGACACGGACCTGACCGCCGAGGATCTGATAGAGCTCGTCGATACCTTCAAAGAGATCGTCAGCACCCACGTCGATGCCGGCGAGTTCCCCGCGCTGACGGGGCTCGACGGCAAGGTCGTGTTCCCGCAAGACGTCGACTTGCAACTGCACCTCTCGATTCAGGCCGTGTTCAGGAGCTGGATGAACGAGCGCGCGGTCTACTACCGAAAGATGGAGAGGATCTCAGACGATCTGGGCACCGCCGTCAACGTCCAGTCCATGGTCTTCGGGAACAAAGGCGACTCCTCCGCCACGGGTGTCGGTTTCACTCGCAATCCCGCAGATGGCACGAAGGAGTACTACGGGGACTTCCTCACCAATGCGCAGGGCGAAGATGTCGTCGCGGGCATTCGCCTGACGCAGCCGCTCGGCGAGCTTCCCAGCGTGCTGCCGGAAGCGGCGGCCCAGCTGTGGGACGTGTTCGAGAGGCTTGAATCCGCGTACCGAGACATGTGCGACATCGAATTCACCATCGAGCAGGGCAAGCTCTGGATGCTTCAGACGCGCGTTGGCAAGCGTACCGCGCGGGCCGCGCTCAAGATCGCGATCGATATGGTCGACGAGGGGATGATCTCCAAAGAGGAAGCCGTTTCGCGTGTCGATCCGGCGCAGCTCGACCAGCTGCTTCACCCCCAGTTCGACGTATCGGCGAACTACGACGTCGTCGCCAAGGGGCTGAACGCGAGCCCGGGGGCCGCCGTTGGCGAGGTCGTCTTCTCAAGCGCTGACGCTGTAGCGGCGAGTGCCGCCGGTCGCAGAGTCATTCTCGTTCGCTGGGAGACGAACCCCGACGACCTTCCCGGCATGGACGCGGCCCAGGGGATTCTCACGAGCCACGGCGGAAAGACCAGCCACGCCGCAGTCGTTGCCCGAGGGATGGGCAAGCCCTGCGTGTGTGGAGTCGAGAAGCTCAAGATCGACGCCGCCAAGCGCGTGGCCACGGTGTCCGGCACAGACGTCGTGATTCAAGAAGGCGACCTCATCTCGCTTGACGGAACCACCGGTATCGTCGTGCTCGGCGCGGTTGATCTCGTCGAGCCCGAGGTCACAGGCGAGTTCGACACGATTCTCACCTGGGCAGACGAGATACGCACCACTGGCGTGCGCGCCAACGCCGACACGCCCGATGATGCGGCCCTGGGGCGCAAGTTCGGAGCCGCCGGCATCGGCCTGTGCCGCACCGAGCACATGTTCCTCGGCAAACGCAAGGACATCCTGCAGCGGTTCATCCTCGCCGACGAGGGTGACGGCGCGCGCGAGAAGGCGCTGGCCGAGCTGCTTGAAGCGCAGGTGGGCGACTTCCTCGGCATCTTCGAGGCTATGGACGGTCTGCCGGTGACGATACGTTTGCTCGACCCGCCGCTCCACGAGTTCCTCGACTCACCACGTGAGCTCGAAGTCGAGATCGTCAGGGCCGAGTGCACCGGTGTTTCGGCGGCCGAGCTCGTGGCCAAGCGCAAGCTGCTCTCACAGATCGACTCGATGGCCGAGATGAACCCGATGCTCGGACTGCGCGGATGCCGTCTCGGCATCGTGTTTCCCGAGCTCTACGCCATGCAGGCGCGCGCCATCACGATGGCTGCGTGCCAGCTCAAGAAGGCCGGCAAGGATCCTCGCCCAGAGGTCATGATCCCGCTTGTCAGCGTCAAGGCAGAGCTCGAGATCCTGCGCGCCGAGTGCGAGAACGTCATCGCTGCGGTCTCTGCCGAGTACGGCGTCGAGGTCGACATCGCCATCGGAACGATGATCGAACTGCCGCGTGCTGCGATCACCGCAGACGAGATCGGTGAGATCGCCGACTTCTTCAGCTTCGGCACCAACGATCTCACCCAGACGACCTTCGGCTTCAGCCGTGACGACATCGAGAGCAAGTTCCTTCCGCGCTACCTCGAGCGTAAGGTTCTGCCCACCAACCCCTTCGAGACCATCGATTCCGGCGTCGCAGAGCTCGTGCGAATCGGATGCGAGAAGGGGCGAGCCGTGAATCCGGGAATCAAGCTCGGCGTGTGCGGCGAGCACGGTGGCGATCCCGAATCGGTCCACACGTTCTTCAAGATCGGGCTCGATTACGTGAGTTGCTCTCCTTACCGGGTACCACTCGCCCGGCTCGCCGCCGCTCAGGCAGAGCTAGCCTCTCGGGAGGTCCGCTCCGAAAACCGTTAGGATCCAGGTGAAAGGCCTGGCCAATCTCGCCGGGCCTTTCTTGCAGGAGGGGAGTGGGAGTGAGGGGTACCAAACTCTGGCAGCCGCCCGGTTCACCGATGATCCAGGGTCGCTCGCGTACTTTCGTACCCTTCTGGCGAGACCTGCTCGGCGCGCTTCTGGTCTGCGGTGTCACAGTCGCGTTGTACGATTGGGCGATATCCGAACCATACGGGTTCGCTCCAAGCGAGGCGCGGGAGTTCGCTGCTGCGTTTGCGATCGGTTCTGCCGTAGGTATCCCTCCTGCGTTGTTGATCGTGTGGATCACCAGACTTCAGCGCGCACACCGACCTTGGCTGATCGCCGGACTGGCCTCGGCGGCACTCGCCGTCGGCCTGGCCGTTCTGTACCCTCGCGTGTTCGCCTGACCCTGATGAGGAGATGGAAGCGTGACGACGATCCGCGAGGCATGGGAGGCTCACGAGCATAGGTTCCTCTCGCCCAGGGCCGCATTCTCAGATGCGTCGCGGGGTCGCGAGCGCGCTCTGCGGCCTGATGCGCACAGGACTGACTTCCAGCGTGACCGCGATCGCATCATCCACTGCAAGGCGTTTCGACGGTTGTCGCACAAGACGCAGGTCTTTCTCGCACCCGAAGGTGACCACTATCGAACCCGCCTGACCCACACACTCGAGGTCTCCCAGATCGCACGATCGATCGCCCGGGCGCTTCGGTTCAACGAGGATCTGACCGAGGCCATCGCTCTCGGCCACGATCTGGGCCACACGCCCTTCGGTCACACGGGCGAAGACGCGCTCGACGATGCGCTCGAAGAGGCTCTTCGTGAGTATCCGACGGCCCCGTTCCCGTTCAAGCACAATCTTCAGAGCTTGAGAATCGTCGAGCACCTCGAATACGAGGGTGTCGGGCTCAATCTGACGTGGGAGGTGCGTGACGGCATCCATAGGCACACGGGAAGTGTGCCCGCCGCTACGCTTGAAGGTCAGATCGTCGCGATCGCAGATCGAATCGCCTACGTGAACCACGACATCGACGATGCCATCCGGGCAGGCGTTCTCGCCGAGACGGACCTTCCCTGTGATTCGACGGATGTCTTGGGACACACCCATGCGAAGCGCATCACGACTCTCGTTGAGGACCTCGTTCGCACCAGCCAGACCGCTGACCACATCACGATGAGTGAACCGGTCATGACCGCCATGCTCGACCTGCGCCGGTTCCTGTTCGAGAACGTCTATCTTTCGCCAATGGCGAAGGCTGAGGAGCCAAAAGCGTACGGGGTCGTCCGCACATTGTTCGAGTACTACCTCGCGAACCCCCATGAGCTTCCAGCAGACGAACGTCCTGATCGCGAGGAGGACCTGCCTCAGGCCGTGACCGATTATGTGTCCGGCATGACCGACCGTTTCGCGATCAGAACCTATGAGCGGATCATGATTCCGAGTCGATGGCGCGCATGAGCTTCTCGCGTATCGTGTTGCCGCCCCAGTATGTGTCGTATATCATTCCGTGAGCATCAAGGGGCTGCTCGTATACACAACGCAACGTATGCGCCAACCGGGAAGGGAGACGCACGTCAATGTCAATGACTGATTGGATCGCTTGGCTCGCGCCCGCATCCGCACTTCTGGGAATCGCGGTCGCTATCTACCTCGCGGCTTGGGTCCTGAAGCAGGATCCAGGTACCGAGAAGATGCAGGAGATCTCCAAGGCCACCCAGGAGGGCGCACTCGCGTTTCTCCTGCGTGAATACCGCGTACTCATCGTCTTCGCCATCGTGGTCGCGGTCGTTATCGTCATCGTGCCGGCCATGCCTTCGCTCACAGCGGTTGCATTCCTGTCCGGTGCCTTCCTGTCGGCCGCTGCCGGCTACTTCGGGATGTACGTTGCGACGCGGGCCAACACCCGCACCGCCCAGGCTGCCACGGTTGGCATCCACAAGGCACTCAACGTGGCGTTTCGCTCGGGTCTGACCATGGGACTCACCGTTGCATCCTTCGGCCTCGGCGGTATCAGCCTCTGGATCATCTTCCTGATCCTCAACGGCGATACCCCTCAACCGGAGATCGTCAACGGTTTCGCCATGGGCGCGAGCTCGATCGCGCTGTTCGCGCGTGTCGGTGGCGGCATCTACACCAAAGCTGCTGACGTCGGCGCCGACCTGGTCGGCAAGGTCGAGGCCGGCATCCCCGAGGACGATCCCCGCAACCCCGCCGTCATCGCCGATAACGTTGGTGACAACGTCGGTGACGTGGCCGGTATGGGCGCGGACCTCTTCGAGTCGTTCGTCGGTTCGATCCTCGCGCCCGTCGTGCTCGCGGTCTCGCTCTGGGGCATCATGGGCGACGGGTTCACCTCCGTCGACTTCATCTACGGCGCCACCGTACCGCTGCTCATCGCGGCCTTCGGCATCGTCACCTCGATTATCGGCCTGTTCGCCGTCAAAGCCAAAGAGGGCGGCAACCTTCATGGCGCACTCAACATGGGAACGTACGTTGCGGCGACCCTGCAGGTCGGCGTCATGGGTTTCCTGTTCTGGCACTGGTCGACTCGACCCGGTTCCGACCCGGCCCGCATGTGGTTCTTCGTCGCGGTCCTTGCGGGTCTTGCTGCCGGTATCGCCATCGGCAAGATCACCGAGTACTTCTGCTCGGACCACTACCGTCCCACACAGAAGATCGCCGAGGCGTCCGTGACCGGGGCTGCGACCAACATCATCGCGGGTCTCGGTACCGGTATGATGTCGACCGCAGCACCGATCTTCGTCGTGTGCGCGGGTATCCTGGTCTCGTTCACCGCAGGTAACGCCGCATATCCGGGCGTCGAGATCGCCGGCGTCACTGTCGGCGGCGGTGTCTACGGCATCGGCTTGGCGGCGCTTGGCATGCTCTCGATCATCGCCATCACCGTTGGCGTTGACGCATACGGTCCTGTTGCCGACAACGCTGGCGGCATCGCCGAGATGGCGCACATGGGTCCCGAAATCCGCAAGATCACCGACTCGCTGGACAGCGTGGGCAACACCACGGCTGCCATCGCCAAGGGCTTCGCGATCGGGTCTGCCGGTTTGACGGCACTCGCTCTCTTCGTCGCCTTCCGCACACAGATCGAGGCCGAGGGCACGGGCATCAAGCTCAACATGGGCCTCGACAACCCCTATGTCATCGTCGGACTGTTCATCGGCGGCATGCTGCCGTTCCTGTTCGGCGCACTGACGATGAACGCGGTGGGTCGTGCGGCCTTCTCGATGATCGAGGAAGTCCGTCGCCAGTTCCGCGAGATCCCCGGCATCATGGAGGGCACCGGTAAACCGGACTACGCCGCCTGTGTCGACATCTCGACCAAGGCGTCTCTCAGGGAGATGGTGGTTCCCGGAGTCATCGCCGTGGCTGCACCGTTGGTTGTGGGAATGGTATCGGTCAACATGCTGACCGGACTGCTCGCTGGCGCACTTGTCACGGGATTCCTGCTCGCCATCTTCATGGCCAACGCCGGTGGCGCGTGGGACAACGCCAAGAAGTACATAGAGAGCGGCCAGCATGGCGGCAAGGGCTCCGATGCCCACAAGGCCGCTGTCGTTGGCGACACCGTGGGCGACCCGTTCAAGGACACATCGGGACCCTCGATGAACATCCTGATCAAGCTCATGACCGTCGTGAGTCTGGTGTTCGTGCCGCTGTTCGTGTCGCTCGGGGGCGGTTTCCTCAACTGACGGCTTGCACTTGAGTCCGGTGTGATATCGGGAGCTCCCGGGTGCCTTCGCGCATCCGGGAGCCTCGTCTTCTTGTCTGACAGGACCGCGCCGGGGAGGGTCGAATGGGCCGTATCACCGATGAGGACATAGCGCGGGTACGTGAAGCCACCGATCTTGTGGCGCTCGTCTCACAGCGGGTACCGTTGCGCCTGAAAGGGCGGCTGTGGTGGGGAAACTGCCCGTTTCACGGCGAGAAGACCCCGAGCTTCAAGATCGATCCTGCCACGCAGCTCTGGCACTGCTTCGGGTGCGGAGCCGGGGGTGATGCTTTCGGATTCGTGATGCGCTCGGACAACATGGAGTTCCCTGACGCTGTTCGACTCCTCGCCGAGAACGCCCGCATCGAGATCACCGAGTCCGGGGAAAGTGTTCCTCGCGGTCACAAGGAGCGCGTGCACGCTGCATGCGCGGACGCGGCAGAGTTCTATCACCGGGTGCTGACCGGTTCGCGCGACTCTGGCGCGACCACTGCTCGCGAGTATCTGGCTGACCGGGGCTTCGGGAGTGAGGTGGCGAAGCGTTGGATGCTCGGTTTCTCGCCGGGTAAAGGCGTATTGTCGGCTCATCTGACTCAGGCTGGGTACACGAGAGACGAACTCGTGGACGCGAATCTCGTGTACGCGGATGACAGCGGTCGGCTCAAGGACCGCTTCTATAACAGGGTGATGTTTCCCATCTGGGATCCCCAGGGCCGCGCCATCGCGTTCGGAGGCAGGGTAGTGGGGGCAGGGGAGCCGAAATACCTGAACACGAACGACACCCCGGTGTTTCACAAGTCGGCGAGCCTCTTCGCGATTGACCGTGCCAAGGCGCCGATCACCGCATCGGGCACCGCCATCGTGGTGGAGGGCTACACGGACGTGATCGCGCTACATGAGGCGGGCATGACCAACGTCGTTGCGACGCTAGGGACTGCGCTCACGAAACAGCACCTCAAGCTGCTGGGACGTTTCTCGCGCAGGGTGGTTTACCTGTTCGATGGCGACGAGGCGGGCGCGCGTGCCGCAGACCGCGCGGTCGAGTTCGTCGACCGCACCGCCACTGCGGAAGCGGGTGCCTCACAGGTGGCCCTCGACGTTGTCGCCTTGCCTGATGGACTCGATCCGGCTGATTATGTTTCCTCCCACGGTGCCGACGCGCTGCGGGAACTTGTCGCGGACGCTGTGCCCTTGTTGCGCTTCGCCATCGACCGGTGCCTCGCTCGATGGGATCTCGAGCGTCCTGAGGAACGCGTACGAGCCCTCAAGGACGCGGCGGCGATTCTCGCGCCAGTCCGAGGCTCGATGCTCGCGAGTGACTATGCCATGTTGATCGCCGACCGTCTTTCCGCGGCCGGCATGCCCGTTTCCCTGCAGCAGGTGCTCTCGGTTGTACCTGCGCACGTGCGGCACCCTGCTTCCGAACCCGCCGAGGAGGAGCCCATCGCCTCACTTGCCACACTTGGTCCCCCCGCCACACCGCGTGCCAGAGCCGAGCGCGAGCTTCTTGCGCTGCTTGTGTCCTCGTCGGACGTGCGTGCCAAGGCACGGGAATTGCTTGCTGATTCCCTCGTGTCCGACGAACACCATGTGGAAATGGCGAGGTTGATCGCCGAATCTCCGCCGACGGAGACCGCGGCTGCGCTGATCGGCCGGATAGAGGCTTCTGTCCCCGGCGCCGGTGAAGCGTTGTCGGCGTTCGCCGATTCGGAGGACGACTCGCGTGAGAACGCCGAGTTGATGAGGGACCTGACCCGTCGCCTCAAGGAGTTCGAGCTTGAGAGGCGAATCAGTATGGGAAGGGCCCGGTTGAATTCACTCGGCACCGTTAAGGACGAGGCACTTTCTGACGACATAGTCAGAGAGGTCGCAGCGTGGCAGCGCGAGCTCGATGCACTGCGCCGAAACACAGGAAAGTGACAGACCGTACAAGACACGAGGAGTAGCGTGCCCGACACATCCAAGAACAAACCGTCCAAGAGTAAGTCCAAGGCCCCGGCACACGGCCCGGAAATCGAATTCGTCGAGGTCAAGACCCTTGTCAAGATGGGACGCGCCAAAGGAAACCTCACCGATGAGGAGATCCAAGGCGCGTTGTCAGACTACGACATGAGCGATGAGCAGGTCGATCGCGTCTACGCGCACTTCCGCGACGCCGGAATCGAGATCGTCGAAGACCCATCCCACGTCATCAACGCTGACGAGGTCGCCGATGTTGTGAGGGATGCCGAGGCCGACACCGTCCCTTCACGGGACTCTGACCTTGCCGAAGATGAGACGTCGGAGGTCGCCGAAGTCGCTACAGCTGAGTCAGAGCTTCCGAAACCGGTCACAGCCAAAGGCAAGAAGAAGCCCCGGAAAGCCGCAGACAGCGCGGCGCTTGCGCCGCTCACCGGCGATCCTGTTCGCATGTACCTGAAGGAGATCGGCAAGGTGCCGCTGCTCACTGCGGCCCAAGAGATCGATCTGGCGATGAAGATCGAGGCGGGTCTTGAGGCTGCTGCTCGCATCGAGACCGCTGCGGAGCTTGGCGCCGATCTCGATCGTGCCGATAAGCGGCGGCTCCATCGCGTGGAGCAGGTCGGTATCGATGCGAAACAGCAACTGGTCGAAGCAAACCTCCGTCTGGTCGTCTCCATCGCGAAGCGATACGTCGGCCGCGGGATGCTCTTCCTCGATCTGATCCAGGAAGGCAATCTCGGCTTGATTCGCGCTGTCGAGAAGTTCGACTACACGAAAGGCTTCAAGTTCTCGACGTACGCCACATGGTGGATCAGGCAGGCGATCACTCGAGCGATCGCTGATCAGGCGCGCACCATTCGGATCCCGGTTCACATGGTTGAGACCATCAACAAGCTCATTCGCATCCAACGACAGCTTCTGCAGGAGTTCGGGCGTGAGCCGACTCCGCAAGAGATCGCCGTACGCATGGAGTTGGTCGAAGAGCGAATCGCCTGCGTGTACTGGGTGCGGCATGCGTTCATCGAGGCACTTGAGCGCGAACCGCGTGTCAACGAGATACAGACCAGTCTCAACAAGCTCTCGAAGGAGCGCGAGAAGGTTCGCAAGTCTTTGGAGAAGGAGCTGGAACGTCCGGCCACCGACGAGGATCTCACGCTGAGGTTCAAGGCCAGAGACCTGGGTCTCTACGTCTCCGAAGAGTCAGTTCGCTGGTTTGCGGCCGACCCCGAGGCGGCGCTGATCGAAATGGACACGGAGGCTGAGAAGTGCGGACAGCGCGTTCGCGAGATCTTGAAGATCAGTCAGGAACCGGTAAGCCTTGAGACACCCATCGGCGAGGAGGAGGACAGCCAGCTCGGTGACTTCATCGAGGACGGCGAGGCGGTCGTTCCCCCCGACGCAGCGAGTTTCTCGATGCTGCAAGAGCAGCTTGGCAAGGTGCTCGACGGACTCTCGGAGCGTGAACGCAAGGTGATCGAGCTCAGATTCGGGTTGGCCGACGGGCACCCGCGCACGCTGGAAGAGGTTGGTCGCGAGTTCGGCGTCACGCGCGAGCGCATAAGGCAGATCGAGAGTAAGACGCTTTGCAAACTTCGCCACCCCAGCAGGTCCAGCAGACTTCGAGACTATTTGGAGTAGCGTCTTTCGGCGTCCGAAAACGACGAAGGCCCCGCGGATGTGCGGGGCCTTCGGTTGTTGCTGGCTCCCCGGGTAGGACTCGAACCTACAACCCTCCGGTTAACAGCCGGATGCTCTGCCGATTGAGCTACCGAGGAATCTTCGCGCTACGAAGGCGCGAATCCGAAGTATAGGCAGGGAGCACGCCCTTTGCAACCAGAAATCAACCTGCTCTTTCGAACCCTTCCGTGTGCTATTGTCTCGCTCTCATGCGCTAGAATCAGCGCACCTGACTCTTTCGGGCCCGTAGCTCAATGGTGGAGCAGGGGACTCATAATCCCTTGGTTGTAGGTTCGAATCCTACCGGGCCCACCACTATCTACCTGCGGTTATGTGCTTTCGAGAGTGTAACCGTTCGCGGTTCCGGCTCCGAAATCCCCCCAAAATCCCCCATGTAGCGCGCTCGTAGCATTTTAGAGCGCCTCAGCGATGCCGTGAATCTCGTTTGCTACGGTGGTGGCTACGCGTCGGTTCCCGTCCCGTGTCGGGTGACTGTACACGCGATACGTGAAGGATGAGTCCGAGTGTCCTAGACGTTGTGCAACATCGTCCACGTGCTCACCAGCCGCGAGTGCCATCGTCGCGTTCGTATGCCGTAGGTCATGGAAGCGACAGCCGAGCCCCGACCTCTTCGAGGCGCGTCCGAAGTGACGGGACACCGTGGACGGGCGCACAGGTTCCCCGACTTCGTTGCAGATGACGAGATCGTTCTTGGCCCACGCTTGACCGACCAGTAGCCGTGTCTCGTTCTGCGTCTTTCTGTGCGCTCTGAGGAACGACAGCGTTCGATCATCCAAGTCTATTGCTCGCGTACCGCTGGCAGACTTCGGCTCCTTGAACGTCACGCCGGTTCCCTTCGATGACAGCTCGAGCGCTGCCTGTCGCACCATGAGACACCGCCGCTCATCGTCTATATCAGACCATCTGAGCCCCAGCACCTCGGACAGCCGCATACCCGTGTCGAGGGCGAGGCGTACGGGCACCTCAAGCGAAGAGCCCTTCACATGATCGAGCAACATCCGGGCCTCTGCAGCGGTGATGGTGCGTATCTCCTTGCGTGAGGGCTTCGGGACTTCTACGTAATCCGCTGGGTTGCTCGATATGAGCTTGCGGCCTAAGGCACGCTTCAGCGCGGACTTCAGCGCGACGTGCCGGTGCCGGACAGTCGTTGCCGATACCGTCTTGAGACTCTCCGCATAGAACTTCTGGATGTGCTCGGGCTGCAAGTCTTGCACCCGTACCGCGCCCAGCGCCGGGACGATAGACGCTCTCACCAATGACGTGTAGCGCTCGTGAGTGCGAGGCCCTACCTTCACGTACTTGGCCGCAAGCCAATCCTCTAGGACGTCTTTCAGCGTGGCCTTGGACGGCATGACGAGCTGGCCCCGGTTGCGCTGGGACTTCAACTCGGCCTCGAGCGCTTCAGCTTCCAGCCTCGGCCCGCGCACCGTGCGGTCGATACGTACCCGATTGCCGGTGAATGGGTCTTTGCCGACATCCACCCGCACAACGTAGTGTTGCCGCGCCTTCTTGATGATGCTCACCGATCCGCCCTCCCTGTTTTCCCCTTGCGCTTCTCTGCTGATGCTATCCAGCGGTACCGTCTCCCTCATCTCTCATGCGTTCCATATCCGCAAGAAACTCCTCTTCGCTCTCGCGGATTCAGATACTAAGTGCAACACCCCAGGCCCCTGAGGGTGAGGCGGTCTGGGATACTCCTGGTTCCTCCATCCCGCCAAGAACAGGGGAACCGAACATGAAGTATCGCCAGATCACCTCAGGTGAAAGATACGCCATTGCCGCGCTCAGGAAGCGAAAGCTGTCGATCCGCGCGATCGCGGCGGAGCTGGGGCGCTCGCCTGCCACCATCTCGCGTGAGCTCCGACGCAACCTGTCGAGCCAGGGGCGCTACACCCCCACCAAGGCCGTCTCCTACGCCATCGCCCGACGACGACGCTCGCGCCGCAACGCTCGGTTCGGCGCCGACGACTGGGTGATCGTCGACCATCTGCTCGAACTGGACTGGAGCCCCGAGCAGGTCTCGGGCTGGCTCAGGCTGCACGGGATGCTGTCGATCAGCCACGAGACCATCTACCTGCACGTGTGGCGCGACAAGAGGGAGGGCGGTGAGTTGTGGAAACACCTCAGGCAGGCCACCAAGAAGCGCCGCAAGCGCAACGGGTCCCGTGATTCCCGCGGAAGACTCGCAGGTAAACGCCACATATCCGAGCGTCCGCCCGAGGTCGAGGACCGGTTGATCGATGGCCACTGGGAGATCGACACCGTCAAAGGCGACGGCCAAGCACGCCACAGCGTCGTCACCATCGTGGAGCGCAAGACCGGCTTCCTGGTGATGGGCAAACTCGAGCGCCACTGCGCTGCGGACACGACCGCGAGGACCATCGAGCTGATCGACCGGCATGTCGGCCGGTTCGCCACGATCACATCCGACAACGGCAGCGAGTTCCACAGCTACAAGGACATCGAGGCCGCCACCGGGACCGAGTTCTACTTCGCCACCCCGCACCACTCCTGGGAGCGGGGCACCAACGAGAACACCAACGGGCTGGTACGGCAGTACCTGCCCAAGAGGACGAGCATGGCGCGAACAGAGCAAGCGGACTGCGACGCGATCGCGGCCAAGCTCAACACAAGACCGAGGAAGCGGCTGGGCTTCAGGACACCGGAGGAATGCTATGCACAATCGTAGGAAGTCTCAGAGGAAGTGTTGCACTTCAAACTTGACGC
>CAMTUW010000035.1:0-7108 GCA_947085035.1 uncultured Actinomycetes bacterium | reverse complement strand
GCGTGGCGTCCACGCCGATCGTGGCTGCGGTGAGCGTCGCGGTCGGGTTGCCCCAGACGTCGTAGGCGTAGTGCGCGAAGGCCTTGCCGCCCGAGTCGAGGAGCTCTCGGACGTCGCCTCTGTCAGTCGTCACCATCAGGAAGGGCACGGTCGCGGCACCCGAGGCGTAGACGCCCGCGAAGGGACGGCCGGACTCGTCTCTCACGTAGTCGACGCTCCACGTGACGCCGTCGCTTCGGGTCGCCGAGCAGCCGGAAAGCGTGATGCCGTCGTAGGTCCACGTCGTCGTGGTCACGACCGAGCCGCTCGTCACGACCGAGCGCGTGCGCTGGCCTGACGCATCATAGGTGTAGCGCGCACTCGGCGTGCCGGTGGTGGCGACGAGGCGCTCGCCCGCCCAGGCGAACGTGCGGTTCGGGCTCGCGGTGCGGCGCCCGAGCGAGTCGTGGGTGTAGCTCGCCCCAGCGACGGTGGCCACCCGCCCGCCCGTGCCGTACGTGAGCGAGTACCCGCCCGTCCCGCCCACGCTCGTGAGCGCGCCCGTCACCGGGTCGTAGGTGTAGGTGCGCGACGAGGGGAGCGACCCGCTCGACTGGACCGAGACCACGCGACCGGTCTTGTCGTAGGCATACGTCGTCTCCTCGCTTCTGCCACCGAAGACGAAGGCGAGCGAGTCGTGGTTCTTCAGGCCGGTCTCGGCGTCGTAGGTGTGCAGGATACGCGTGGGCGGCATACCCAGCATCTGGACCTCGCCGGGCTCGGGCCCTCGGCGCACGACGCGGCCGGCCTCGTCGAAGCCGTAGTGGGCGACAGCGCCTAGCGCGCTTGACACCCATCCCGTGACCCGGCCCGCTGTGTCCGTGGCGGTCACCGAGAAGTCGATAGCGCGCCCGGAGAGCGTCGCGTCGAAGGAGCGCAGCAGGCCCGTGCCGTTGCTTCGGCGCACGGAGCCTGTACGCGGCCCGGTCTGGGTGATGACCGCGTCTCCGTCCGCGGCATAGGCGAAGTCGTGCGTGCGCCCTGAGACCGCGTCAGCCACGCACGCCACACGACCAGCGGAGTCGTAGGTGGTGGCGCGATCGATCGCGAGCGCGCCGTCGGTTCCGGTGTGGCGCTCACGCTCCACGCGCCCAAAGGCGTCGTAGGTGAGATCGAGCACGCTGCCGTCGGGGTTTGCGCGCCGACTCTCGCGCCCGGTCGCATCGAAGGTGATCGTCGTGGAGAGCGTCCCCACCGTCTCGGTCGTGACCCGACCTGTCGCGTCGTAGGTCTTTGTCTTCACGATTCCGTCGAAGTCGGTATTGGAGACGACCCACCCCAGCGTGTTGTAGATGGTCGTCGTGACAGGCTGGTTGCCGTTCTTGACGCCCGTCGCGCGGCCCAGAAGGTCGTAGGTGAAGGTCGTCGTCGATCCGTCAGGTTCGGTCTTGGTGCGCATGTTGCCCGAGAGGTCGTAGGTGTAGGTGGTCTCGGCCAGACCTTGGTCGGTTGGCACCGTCTCACTTTCCAGGTCGCCATCGTCGTCGTAGTCGTAATCAGTCCACGAACCGTCGGCGTCGGTCTCCAGGTCGACCGAGCCGTCGTCGTTGTACTCGGTCACACTCGCCCAGCTCTCGGCTCCGGGAGCCAGTACGGTGGCCTCCTCGCTCTCTTCATTGATCTCGATGCGGGTTGAGGCGGTGTCGACGGTGGTGTCTGCGCCCTCGTACCACTCCTGGACGACCTCGCCTGCCGCGTCATGGACCGTCTTGGAGACGCCGGGCACGGAGCTGTCGTCGGCTTGAACCTCACGGCCTGCAGCGTCGTAGGCGTGCGTCAGCACCGAGACGGTGGTCCCGGTGCTTGAGAGGATCGTCTCGGTGTGCAGGAGCCCTGCCGCGTCGTAGGTGCTTCGCCTCCAGTCGAGCTTGGCTGTCGTCGACTCATGGCTTCGCCAGGACTCGGTGGCGTTACCCGCCTCGTCATAGATGGTGTTCGAGACCGTGCCCGACGCGTCTGTGCTCGTCTTCTGACGCCCTGCGATGTCATAGGTGCTCGTATCGGTGAGCACGCCCAGCGCGTCGGTCGAGGAGAGTCGGTTGCCGAACGCGTTGAAGCTCGCAAGCGTCACGAGCGTGACCGGGGAGGCGGAAGCGGAGAGCTTGACCCCCCGGTCCTCGATGCGCCTTGCCTCGCCCGAGGGCGCGAAGTCCGAGTACGCCCTCTCCGTCCACGTGCTCGCGTCGATCCTGCTGCGCTCGAGCGTGAGCGCCCCGAAAGAGCCCGCCGGCCCGTAAGCGCCATACGTGTACTCCGTACGGCTCTTCTGTCCCTCGACGGTAAGAAGCCTCTCCTCCGCCGTCACGTTGCCCTTCGTGTCATACGTGCGCCACGTGCCAGCACCCTTCGGGTCCGTCTCCTCGACGAGGTCGCCTGCGGCGTTGTAGACATACCTCGTCGCGCGTCCGCCCTCATCGGTCTCCAGGAGTGTGTTGCCGCGGGCGTCGTGTGCCGCGCGGGTCATGCGGCCGGTGGGACTCGCTGTGTGGACCTGGAGGTGCAAGGCGTCGTATCCGTAGGCGTTGAGGGCACCGAGCGCATCGGTCTCGGAGGCTATCGTGCCCGTGGGGTTCCACGCCCACGCGGAGACCGCACCGGAGGCGTCGGTGGATGTGGCCGTACGGGCGGCTGCGTCACATGCGATCACGCGGCGCATCGACGGGGTGTCACCGCCCGAGGTGTTCTCGACGGTGAGTGATGAGGCGCCGTAGTCGACTGTCCAGCTCGCCGAGGCTTGCGCCACACCGGTTCCGGTGATCCGGTCGTCGGAGTAGGTGTAGGTGGTCGTCCGTGCGGCTTCGGTGCCCGGGTACGCCGTGACGGTCGCCGTGGTCTCACCCACCTCGTAGTCGACCCTTCTCGTGCCATCAGCGGTCGCATACGTCGCAGACGTCACGACTCCATCGGTGTAGTCAACGAGGATGGCCTGTCCGTTGGCGGCCGTGATGGTGAGGTCGCCTCCGCTTCGCGCGTAGCTCACGGCGTTGCCGTTGGCGTCCGTCTCCGAGAGCAGCGCCCCGGCCGCGTCGAACCTCTTCACCGTCCGATCGACGAAGCGGATCGCCCATGCGCCGCCCGTGGTCGTGGCCTCCAGCGTGCCGAAGAAGCCGTTCGCTGATATCCACGAGGTGCCTGAGGCGCGGAAGCGATGGGACTCGCCCCGCTCATCGGTGTAAGTGGCGACAGAGCCCGCCACCGACACCCGCTGGTCGAAGCCGAAGCGCCAGCCCGGCGCGAAGCCGGCCGTCGCCGTCACGGCTGAGGAGTAGTGGCGGGATACTTCGGCGGCCGGCCCCCACGAGGGGATCGACAGGTCGGTCACGTCAAGGAGGAGCGATGCGGTGTCGAGTCGCGCCGCCGCCGAGTGCCCCGCGATCTCACCGAGGTCACCTTCGGGGCGCACCGGGTCATCGTGGACGCGCAGCGTGCGGTCCTCAAGCGCGACGGTGATCGTCTCGGCGGCACTCACGGGCCCCGTGCCCGGCGTGCCCATCGTCGGCACGACCTTCAGGAAGTAGGCGGGGACACCGTCGACGGAGGTGCCGGGTGTGGCGGCGTAAAGCGCCCGGGGGTCGTCACGTAGCTCACGCGTGGCGCTCGAGAACGGGTTCGCGCCACCTGCGAGCGCCGAGGAGTTGTTCGCGATCCAGGTGTCGGTCGGGTAGAGCGCACGCCCCGCGCTCGACCACGATGTGTTCGTGGCCGGGGTGCTGCCGACGAGCCTTTGGTTCGCGCCGTCGAAGAGGTAGACGTCGTAGCCCCCCGCGCCGGGGACCGGTCCCCACGTGAGCGAGACCGAGCCGCGGCCGGATGACGCGCCGTCATTGCGGTTGTCTGCTATGAGGTCAGCGCCAGCGTCGGCCTCTTCGAACCACTCAGCGCTCGCGGTCGTCGAGAGCGACACGCCCCCGACATCCTCTCCCGGCTGCACACCGAACGTGCCGGCCACCGTCATCCACTCGGAAGTCCAGCGGTTGCCGGTGTCATTGCCGTTGGCCGGGTCCATCTTGAAGCGGACCTCTATGCGGTTATTCTGCACGTCGGCGTAGCCCTGCCCGATGCGCCACTTGAAGCGGAAGGTCGCAGGGTTCTGGCCTGAGACGACGTCCTCCCAGCACGAGGTGTGCAGCAGCTCGACGACGTTCGCGGTGTCAGAAGTATGCTGCGAGACCCGTCCGCCTCCCACCCCGGGACACAGGACCGGGTTCACATAGGTCGCGCTGGGAGAGGTGTTCGGATCGGTATGCGTCCAGGCGAACCTCCCGCGCGAGATCGTGTTGCCGGTGGCCTGGCTGACGCCCAAGACCCTGACCTCGACGCAGTTGAGATCCTGCGGAATCTCTTGCGCATTCACGGTGAGCGTCGCCGTCACTGTGTCGCCCACCCGATAGACGGGCTTGTCGAAGCCGGTCTTGTTCGCGGTGAGACTCGGGCTCGAGTACTTGACGACGAGCTTCGGCAGATACGAGGTGTTCGAGTAATCGCTCGAGTAGAACTTCTTCCAGTAGTAGGTGTTCTCTGTGGAGTCGTTCAGCTGGTAGAGCTGGAAGCCGTGGTTCCTGTTCGCGTAGTCGTTGACCCAGTACTGCACGGTGGGACCCGCCTCGAACCTGACCCACTTGCCCCGGCCGGTGACATCCTCTTTGCCGATGTAGGTGTAGTCCGGTTTCGTGTTCCAGCTCCAGGTGCTGCTCGGCCACGCCTCGTCGATGCGGCCGATGCGGACGTTCGTGGTGGTGTTCGTGTAGTACTGGTGGAACATGTAGGTCTCGAAGGAGGCCGAACTCACGTAGGCCTTGGCGGGGATGTCGCTCGTCGACCAGGAGAAGCGCACGTAGGAGCGGTTGTGACCGGTCGATGAGTCGTAGTAGCCGCACTTCAGCTCGTCAGACGATCCGTAGGAGTTGTTCGGGTAGGCCGATGTGACGTAGGTGTCCTTCGTCGGACTCGGACCCGTCCGCGTGATTGTGGGGTCGACGTGTACCGGGAAGACGCGTGCGGGGTCTTGCAGCCACTCCGGTGAGACCTCATAGGTCACAAGCGCGTATCCGTCCCCCGCAGGCTCGACCGTCATCGTCGCGGCCTCGCAGTACGTCGGCTCATCGGCCCCATCACGACTCGAGTCGAACACCACGAGGCGGCCGATGTCGAGGAGGGGTTCGGTCCCGCCTTCGCAGTACAGCGTGAACGTGCCGGTCAGCTCACGCCTGACCTCGAGACCGTCGAGGGAAAGCCTGAAGGTGTGAGACGCGGGTGCCTGGGCACTTCTCAAGATGACGGTCTCTTTGATGCCATCGCGCAGCGCCCGGTACTCGAGATCGGTGTCTTGAGCCACGTCGAGGTAGCGGGTGGTCTCGCCGTAGACCACCCGGGCCTGCTCGGCTGCCCCGAGGTAGTCGATGCCGACTGCGTAGTCCGGACCCGTGAGCGTCACGGGCGCCTGCGAGCCGACTTGGGCACCGGCACTCACCTCAAGCGGGGTGGCGAGCGTCTCGACGGTACCCGATACGCTCCCCGGCACGAGCACCGGGACGATGTCGGTGAGCTCACCGTCTTCGTCTCGATAGCGCGTGGGCACCTCCGTGATCACGGCGCGGATGTCGCCGTCTGAGAGCAGGTACTGGGTAACGTTCTCGCCGCGCTTGTCGACGAGCTCACGGACGACCGTGGGCTCGGGCACAGGTGCGGCCTCCGCGTCCGATTCGGCTTCGCCGCCGCGCGTGATGCCAGTCGCTGCTGCCTCCGGAGAAGCGAACGCCGGTCCCGCTTGAAGCGCCGGACCGGCGAGAAGTACCACGGACAGAGCGATGGAACACGTTCGGCCGAACACGGAAACCGGAATCCCCCTCATGAAGCGCCCCCAGTGGTAAACATATCCGGTCCAATATAACACATCAGTGCGAAACCACGAGTTGCCTCGAGGTGAATCAGGATTGCTCCGGATTGTTCCGACCTGGCAGCGATCGGGTCACCCGCATGCCTGCACAGCACGCACAATCCAGCGTCAACTCCCTGTGCCTCCGGCAGAACCGGGGTGACTCGCCACTACCTCGCGAGCAGGAGAGCGACCAGCGCGAACAGCGCGATCACACCCGATGCGACCGGCCACGTCAGCAGGCGCGATTCTGCCGAAGTCGCGACTCGCAAGGCGCGCGTGAGGCGCGTGGACTCGCTCGGAACGCTCGCCTCCACGGCGTCGCCGGAGTTCCTCGCGTCGGCCTGCGTCACGATTCGCTCCTGATATCGGGTCCACCTCGCGTCAGCAGTCTCGAGGGCCCGGGCCCACAGGTCGCCCGGTGGTACCAGTCCCACAAGCCGCGAGATCCAGCTCGCACGCGTGAACCACGCCGCCGAAGCGATCACCACCCCGGCGACCAGCGGCCACGCCAGTACCCACAGGTACGCTGACCCGAGCGACTTGTGCGCCGCGTACGACGCGGGCTCGAAGTCGATCAGCCACAGGAAGACCGCGACGAATCCTGACAACACCACGAAAGCGACAGCGCGACCGAGACGAACACGCGGATCAACAGAATCCCCCTTCGCACCACGCGCGAGCGTGACGAACAGGAAGCGCGCCATCACAAGCGTCGTGCCCAGAGCCAGAAGCGGCAGGAGCACCTCGAGCGCCTGCGGCCACGCTCCCGGGGCCTTCGCGGCGACGCCCTTGAGCGCGACCTTCGCGATCGCGCCGCTCGAAAGCGGCAGTCCCGCGAGCGACAGTGCCGACAGCGCGAGTACCGGGGCAAGCCAGCGACGCGCACCATACGCCGCACGAGCGTCGTCGCCAGCGAACAACGCGGCCTTCGCGAATCCGTGGTGGACGAGGTAGATGCTCACCGCAGCCACGGCCGCGGGCCACACCTTCGCGGTGGCGAGCCCGACTCCAACGCCAACGCTCATCAGTCCGAACTGACTCATGCTGGAGTACGCGAGCACGTGGCGCGGCTCGCGCTGGAAACAACCCACGATCGCGCCGAACAGCGCGCTGGCAAGCCCGATTCCCATGACGAGTACTCCCCAGCCAACCATGTCATCGATTCCGCCCGGCAAGAAGCGCACCATGCCG
>CAMTUW010000034.1:0-4516 GCA_947085035.1 uncultured Actinomycetes bacterium | reverse complement strand
GGTAGAGCAGGGGACTTTTAATCCCAAGGTCGTAGGTTCGAAACCTACACGGCCCACCACATATGCCCCCATCGTCTAGTGGCCAAGGACTCCGCCCTTTCAAGGCGGCAACAGGGATTCGAATTCCCTTGGGGGCACCATAAAACCGCAGGTCAAAGGCCTGAAATTCCCTGTTGCAGCGAGTCAGCCTGCGACGCCGCCCGTTGCCCGATTTGGTGCCCGATTTGGTGCCCAAAGTGAGTTGGCATAGAAACGACTACATGTGTCGACAAGTGCGGTAACTCTTATGCCAACCTTGGACGGGTGCCGCTGTCCTCGTTGCATTGAGCTGTGGAAGCTCAGCGAACATGAGCATCCACGCTCAAGATGCGTTGCGTCAGCCCTCTTGCTCCGTCCGGACGACCCCGATACTCCCAATCCCAGGGTTACGCGGTGTCGGATTAGGCAACGCGATCTACGATGCGGCACAACGAGCGCTCCATGAGCTGGCATCATAGCCACGACAGATGCTGTCTCCTCGTGATGGGGTGCAGTACATCCTGAGAAGAAGGGGGCCAAGAGGTGGCCGCTCTTGAAATCCGCACCGCGAAGGAGCGCGAGAGACTCTTCCAGGAAGTCTGGGATGAACCCGCCGAGACTGTCGCAAAGCGCTATGGAGTCTCAGGCGCAGCATTGGCCAAATGGTGCACGAAGCTCGAGATTCCTCGTCCTCAACGTGGCTATTGGGCCAAGAGGGCAGCAGGCAAGAAAGTTCCGATTCCACCGCTACTGCCTCCGATCAACAAGAGCCTGTCCAGGCATGTGAGGGGCTACGCGATTCAGTGGGCCGACACTGATGGCATGCCAGATGAGCTGCTCGCTAATGGGGGACCTCTTCATATCCTGACTCGCGAGTCGATCGAGACGCTTGCCGGCTATACAAGCGAGCTGGTCGTGGAAGAGCAGCTTCGATCCCCGGAAACGGTTGCGTTGGCAGTAATGCAGAGTCTCGCCGAGGCCCGTGAGACGAGCGGAGCGCCAAGACTGGGATTTCCGGTTGACGCACCAGCGCTGGGGAAGGTCCGTCGACGGCAAGCTCTGGCCGTTTGACCTGTCTCCCAGGAATGAGAAGCGGGCACTTCGTGTAATTGACACGCTCGACAAGACGCTCTTCAGAATTGAGGGATGGATCAGCGAGTCCGAGAAGCACTACGACAGCAGAGGCGCAGTCGAGCACCACATTCGAGTCTGTCTGCTCGAGGACTACTTCCAACTCGGTTTCAGCGAGGAAGCGAGCGGTCGCCTGACACTGGAAGCCAAAGAAGAACACGGTGGGATCCCTGTCTGGCAGCGGGCGGATCGTACGCGTGATCCCATTGAGGACCACGTCGGAGAGATGGTCCATGCGCTCTGTGTCCAAGGAGACAAGCGAAGGGGCCTGACGTTGATGCAGCACCGCGAGTGGGAGCGAGAACTCGCTGCATCGGAGCGACGAAGAAGACTGGAACAAAGACGAAACCTGGAGGCAAAGTTCCGCCAGAACATCCTGGAGTGCGCCAAAGGATGGGATGAGGCGAGGGGGCTAAGGGAGTTTTGCCATGCTCTTTCTGAGCATCAGCAGACAATGACAGACGCTGGCCGAAAGAAGCTGTTGGCAAGAGTCATCGAGGCGGTTCAACGCCAGGCAGACTGGGCCGATCCGTTTGTTGAGTCATCTGATGATGCCCTAGGCTTCAGCCTGGATCTATGGAGGATCGGTGAGGAGTACTTCGCAGGTCTCTCTGAGTTTGATGACCAGTGACCACGCAAGAGACCCTCAGCGAGTTGCTACTCAAGTTGAACGCGGGCAACGGATCCGCCGCTCGTCGAACTAAGGTGAGCAGCAGGGGGGCAGTTCTGTCGAAAATGGCCTGCAAAGTGTCAATAGATGGCACAATACGTGTAGGAATTGACAATTGCCCTGTCAATACGGACAATCTTCGTGTCAAACCACGACACGATAGGTGTGCGAAATGACAGCCAAGCGGAACGTAACAAAGCAGATGGCTCCGCTGGTTCAGCAATTGGAGCTCGAGCAGCCGAGAGTTGTGACTCGAGAACAGCTCGAATCATGGTCGACGAGCGTCGGCCTGGATTGGCCGGTCCAAGTCACCGTTAGGCGGCTGCGGGAAGCTGGTTGGTTGCTGGACCTCAAGACCCGTGGAGTATGGGAGTTCGCTCCCGGCGCCCGAGCCGGGGCATTCGGTTCGGGAGATCCCCTCATCGAACTGCGGGCAACATTGGCCCATCGACCTTCTTTGCCGCTTTCGGTCGGCGCCGAGTCGGCAGCCTACCTCCTGGGTCTTGTAAGTCGACGCCCCGACGTGGAGGTGATCGGTGCGCCTGATGGTGTGAGGCTTCCGAAAGCGCTGTCCGAAATGAGACTGGTGCGATGGGTCCCCAAGGAGAGCCGCGTGGTCAAGGGGGGTTTGCCGGTCTGGTCGGTGGACACGCTTCTTGCCTTCATGGGGGCGAAGCCGGCTGCCTATCGTGACTGGCCCAACGTTGGCGAATGGCTCCGGCAGGGTGTGGGACGGGCGAACCCACAGTCTATCGAAGAGGAACTCCAAGGACGGTCGCGCAGCGCCTGGGCGCGTGTCGCCTATCTTCTCTCCAAGGGCGGCAAAGAACTTGAGGCGCAGCAGCTTCTGGACTCGGCGCCTCCGGGAACGGGTCCGTTCTATCTGGGAAGAAGACGCGGTTCAGGACGCTATGACGCCCGATTCGACGTCGTGGACACCTTCGGAGTGGAGGTGTCGGCCGAGTGATTACCGAGGGATACCTAGTTCGCCACTACCAGGGACGCAAAGGAGGACGCGGGCCTGCGATCATCGATATTGCCCAAGATCATCTGCTGGCCCATCTCTCTGAAGCCGGAATCTTCGAGTTGGGTGTCTCTCTGAAAGGCGGAACCGCCATCCGCAAGTTCCGCGCCGGCAATGCCGGTCGCTTCTCGACCGATCTTGACTTCGCCGGTATGGACGACGCGGCTGCCGACCTGCTCATCGAGATCGTTCAGGGTGCCGAGGTCGGCCCGTTTACGTTCGAACTCGAGCCGCTGAATGGCACGCAACGGATGTTGCTGCATATCGCCAGCGAGTTCGGGGACACAGAGGTGCCCGCTCGGCTCGATCTCGGACGACGTGGACTCTGGTTGTCGCCCGAACGGCTTCCAGCGCTGCCGCTTCCCATCCACGCACAGTACGACGTCCCGCTGCCGGCGATTCCTACGGCCCGAATCGAAGAGGTGATCGCCGAGAAGCTGGCGCGATATCGCCGCACCAGCCTTGCGCGAGACCTGTACGATCTCGCGTGGTTGTCTCATCGTCCTTTCGACGAGCCGCTCGTCAGGCGAATGACGGCTCTCAAGGTTTGGTCGGATGTCGTCGACGACGGTCTTGGCGAGAAGCCGTGGGACCCTGAGGACATACTTCGGCCCCGGAGCGAGGCCGAGTTCGAGCCTGAGGCTATCGGCTATCTGACCACGCCCGTCGACATCATTCGCTGGATCGATGACGTGCGAAATCGTTTTGTATTCCTTCGTGACCTTGACGAGGAAGAGGGGCGACTCCAGCGGTGCAGCCGTGCCGAAGAGTGGGAGGCTCGGAAGATGATTGAGGCGTTGGACCGGAATGAAGAGGCTTAGTTGACGTTCGCCCGCGATTGGGTGAGCCTCCTCCTTCGACGACGACGACGACGACGATGATGAAGAAGAAGTCGAAGTCGAAGTTGCCCGATGTCAACGACACGTCGATGATGCCGACGTGGTTCGGTACACCTGCGGGACATGGACTCTCAATCCAACGAGTCTCAACGAGTCCCAATAGTCACAAGCACAATCAGGATTCGAATTCCCTTGGGGGCACCAGATTTCCGCAGTTCAGAGGCCTGTGTAGCCCGATTTCGAGTGTGAGATCGGGCTAAGAGTGTGTCCCGGCCGAGAGAGGGCGCGGGGTAAAGGCGCAGCTCAGTGGGCGTGTAGATGCCTTCATGCGGCCTAAGAGCAATCCCTTTTGCCGAGAATCGGCGTTCGACTGAGTTGTAGCCCGATTTGTAGCCCAAAATGAGTTGGCATAAGGACGACCGCAGTTACCGATAAGTGCGGTAACACATATGCGAACCTTGGCCGGGTGTCGATCGTCCAGACCCTCGATGATCTCCTTGAGGGGATAGATCGTCTCTTGCCGCATGCTGCCGGCACGCAGCGCGGTTCGCTCCTTGCCATACGTTCCGAGCGCCCGGTAGACGTTGAACATGTTGCGCGAGAGTGGGTCGATGCTTTTCGGTTCACTGGCGATCAGGAGCGCCGTGGCCGCGATGATCGCTTCGGCGGACGCGTTCCAGAACGCCTCGTTGCCGTCGTGCCCGCCGAGCTGCGCCGAGACGATCGTCTTGGCGAGTTCGTGCGCCATGTCCTCGGCGTGTGCGATTTCAGCAGACCAGTTCAAGTCGATGATCAGGTCCAGAGGTGACCACTGGACGGACCTAGAGGGGTCTC
>CAMTUW010000033.1:0-34206 GCA_947085035.1 uncultured Actinomycetes bacterium | reverse complement strand
TCCGAACAGCACGACGAGTGGCAGGTCTCGAGGCGCTACATGTCCGTGGAGTCGATCGCCGTCGCCATGCGCCCACCGCTGACCGCGCTCGAGACCGAGACCGAGGAGGTGGTGCCAGCGCTCATGGCCGGCTGAATGCTAAGCTCGGAAGGACGGGGCAGGGAGCTTCATACACCACGCCCCGGCGCGCGGCCAGGCATTGCGAGAGTGACTTTGAGACGTCGCTGATGGCCTTCTCCGACTCGCGCAGATTCTCCTTGGCGATCTCGTAGCCGCGGCGAGCCGCCTCGCGGCATGCCTTGAGCGCAGACTCCAGATTGTCGTCCGACGCGCTCTCATGTTCTGTCTTCGCAAGTTCTCTCTTGGTTCGAGGCATGCATCTCCTCAGTGCGGTCGTCCAAAGCCTTGGGCATCAGGTGCAATCGAAGTCCAGCCCGCCGGATGCTTTGCCAAGCGCTTCCCCGTGTGTTGCGATTAGCCCACTTCTGATCTTATCCGAAGCGCCGACATCGGCCGCTGGAACCACACCCTCGGCTCAGCCCCTGCCGCGCTACTCGCTCTCGCCCAGAACCCATCCTGCGAGGTGACCAAGCCGCTCGTGGTACACCACCGACCCGGCGCCATACACTTGCGGAAACCTGTCGATGGTATGCGTCACCTCTGCCATCGCGGGAGATAACCACGCACACATCCGCTTCGCATCCAAGTAGGTCGCCATGAGATCACTCTGATGCCAGATGGGCTCGTGATGCGAAATCCTGTTTCGCAGCTTTCGCGCCTCTTCCAGCGGCGCGGCAAGCTTCCCCCTTGTGAGCTCCCTTTTCGGTACGTGAGGAAACGTCGATTTGAGCAGTCGCGGCCACGGCTCCAAGTACTCTGGCACCGAAGGATTCTTGCTCATGTGGTACTTACTCATGAGCGTTGTCCAGAGGCCGAAGTTGAGTTCGGCAACAACCCCCTCGGGGGTTAGCGGCTTCTGCGCCTTTGCCAGTATTGCCTTCGCGGTATCAACTGACTTAACCTCCCAGGGGCCCAGCAGACCGGGCGTGTCGAACCACAACGGTCCGTACTCGGCAGTGAAGGACCTGTGCACCGAGTTTCGCATCCCAATCTCGAGGCAGTTGAGGGTTGGGTACAGGGCCTCGGACAGCCGGATATTCCATAGATACCGGGCAAGAGGAGGAACTAGCCCCTCCTCTCCCTTTGAGTACCGCTGAAACCGCTCCACTGACAGGCCGCAATGAACACAGTATGCTAGCTTCTGCACGCAACGCCCTCCCCTAGGCGTCGAGACACGAAATCGTTGTGGAAACGGACGAAATCGCGCAAGACAGTAAAGAATCGCTTGAAATAGTCCGAAATCGGGGTATAGTTCGCTATGCAGTCCCCGGGATCCACTCCCGACTCTCGTAGTCGGTGTATGAGCCCGGGGCCTTATTCTTTCTACGGGACTCCCCCCTGCACAGCGACAGTACTCATCTCAATTGACGTCTGGCGCCGAAACACCCTAGGAATCCGTAGCCGTGGCGAAGAGAGAACGCGCACCCGTAGGTTACGCTCGGCGCGTCCCACGCCCCCTGAGAGCAACCTGCAAAAGCAGGCGACGCGGCGAGCGTAACCTACGGTGTCAAGCCTGCGCAAGTGAAGCGCAAGATCCCGGGCCGCGGGGCCGAATCGAGCGGACCGATCTTCAGGTCTCAGTCTGGTGCTTCACGGACAGTGAGCAACGCCACAAGCGCCTGAATCGTCACCACTGGCCGCTCGCAGGCGAACCCCCGACACAGGTACGCCGTCGCCCGCTGACCCAGCGCTTCTCGGCCATCGAGCAGCCCAACCCCACCTGCCGTTGCCGCCTCACTCACAGCCGCCACAACCAACCCCGGCCGCCACCGCTCGCGCACGACCGCCAGCATCTCTTCCGGCCCCTCCCCCACGATCGCCAGCGCGGCCGGCGGCGCCAGCACCAAATCCAGCGCCCCCAGCCAGTGCGCAAACCCCAGCGGCGCCCGCGCCATCATCGGCTGCACCTGCGCGAGCGCAGCGGTCGCTGCCTCGGCGTACCGCTCTTCGCCGGTGTACTCAGCTAGTTTGATTAGTAACTCGGCAGCCACCGAGCCGCCGGCGGGGTCGGCGAAGTGCGCCAGGATCGTCTCGGCGAGTTCCCGAGCGGCCTCGAACCAGCGGGGATCGAAACTGGTCTGGTACAGCTCCAGCAGCCCGGCGGCCACGGCCGCGTGGTCCTCCAGGTAGCCCGCGAGCGCCGTCCCACCGCATGGCCAGCTGCGCAGCATCCGGCCCTCGGGTGTGCGCATGTGTTCGAGCACGAAGTCGGCGCACCGCTCGGCGATCTCCTTGTAGTCGTCGCGGTCCAGCACGCGGGCCGCCTCGGCGAAGGCGGACAGCATCAGGCCGTTCCAGCTGGCGAGCACCTTGTTGTCGAGCCCCGGGCTCACGCGCGTCTCCCGCGCGGCCAGCAGTGCGGCCTTGGCGCGGGCGAGCCTCTCCTCCACCTCGGCCACCGTCAGTCCGGAGCTCTCCGCGATCTCCTCGGAAGTCATCGCTAGGGTCAGGATGTTCTTGCCCTCGAAGTTGCCGCGCGCGGTCACACCGTAGGCCGCCGAGAGCAGCTCGGCGTCGCCGGTCGGGTCGGGCGTGGCGCTGGCGAGGGCGGCTTCGATCTCCTCGGGAGCCCAGACGAAGTATCGGCCCTCCTCGCCTTCGGTGTCGGCGTCTTGGGCGCTGTAGAAGCCGCCGGCCTCGTTGAGCATCTCGCGGGCGGCGTTGTCGTAGAGCATCTTCTCGAAGTGCGGCACGAGCCAGCGCTCGTCGGTGGAGTAGCGGTGGAACCCGCCGCCCAGCTGGTCGTACATCCCCCCGCGCATCATGGCGTCCAGCGTCACGGTCGCCATCTCGAGCAGGTGCGCCTCGCCGGTCGCGAGGTAGCGCGGGCTACTGAGCCCGCCCGGCGCGCGCTTTCACCCTGCTGATGAGTGCCGCATCGGCGCCCTCTCGTTCCGCCCACTGCGTAAGGGCGGGCCAGTCGAGTTCGTGGTGTCTGGCGATCATGACAGCTTGATCCAGCGCTTGGTTGTCCCCCCACGCGACGTAGCCCGCAAGCCTGTCCATGGCGCTTTGGGTCGGCGTGAGAATTCGCAGGCTTCCGTAACCCGTTTGAATGACGGCAGCATCACTGTGCTCAATGACGGTTTCGCCAAGCCCAAGTGGGCCCGGGGGAAACTCAACGAAGAAATCTGTGCCCGGATGAGTGAACTCGCGCGTGCCCGGCTCGTGCCGAAAGCCAAGGGGAGTCAATGCCTGGGCAATCGTCGTGTTTCTCTCGCTGGTGATGAAGTCCAGATCGTGACTCTCGTACTCATTGTGCGTGTAGATGGACACCACTGCTCCGCCTGATAGCGTGCTCGTGATGTTCGCACGCTCAAGTGCCTCGCTGACCATCGTTGCCAACTCGAGGAGTGTCGTAGTGCCGTCGATCGTACTCATACGCTACAACCGTTTCCCGGTACGACGGGGCCGTTGCCTCTGGCGATAGTACTGCTTGACCGTTTCTTCGGGCAGCAGCTCAAGCTCGGCGGCTAGGAAGCCACGCAAGTTTCCTACCGTCGGATTTCGCGTGTTGAACTCGAACAGGCGCGTCTTGCCCACCAACCGGCTGACCAGCACGCCGTCTATCTCGAGCCTGCGAAGTTGCCTTTGTATGGGACTGAGGGACACCTCATAGGTCTTGGCTATACTCAGCGCATGGCCCGACCCGTACGCCTCCAAGAACAACAGCACTTGGGCTGCCGAGCGACTGGCGAATATGCCTTCCAGAGTAGGTGTCATCTCGATCTCCTGAATACCTCGTTATGGGGTGATATTACCTCATATAGAGGTACTGTCAACCCAATCTGCGGTACATCTCTCGAGAAAGGAAACGTTCGCGAATAGTGAGCCTTGTCGGCTCATCGCAGGCGGCAAGACGGACGACCACGTGTGGTTCAGCCTCTTCCACGAGGGTGGGCACATTCTACTAGACGATCGTGCCACTCACGAAACGCCGATCTGAACGACGACGAGAGGTCGGAAACCAGGGCGAATCGGGGTCGCGCCGAGCATGTGGCGAGGCGATTCCCTTCTCACGTGTCTCCCGTACGCTCCCGGGACCGCACCCACTCGACGAACTCAGCAGGCGTGAGAACCGTGACGTCGGCTCGCAAGTCCGGCGGGAAATGGGCTGCATTCCCGGTCACCAGGCCGTCCGCGCCGCAGGCTGCCGCCACCTCGATGAAGGGCTCGTCGTCTGGGTCCGGCAGGTGGAATCCGAGTGGATTCGCAGCGACAATCTCACCGCGGAAGTCGATGTAGTCGATAAGTGCAGCGACCGAGTCGGGATCGAAACCGAACCTGGGACGAGCAAGTACCTCCTCGTACTCCGCAAGGATGCGCGCGTCCAAGCAAAGGGCGATTGCGCCGGAAGAGACCATCCTTACGATCTCACCCGGAGGCCCGAACGGGGACAGGAGTCCTGAGACGAGCACGTTGGTGTCTAGGACGATCCTCAACGCCGGCGCGCCTCACGGACCGCGGCGATCTCTGCCTCGACGTCCTTCTGAGTCAACGCATCGACTCCGCGAGAGACGGACCGCCGTTGCATCGCGGCAACCGCGCCCACGGCTCGGGACTGCCTAAAGGCAGCGAGCGACTCCTCCAGGTTGGACTCGTTGACGGCGGCGAGGATGGCGACGGGTCGACCGTTGCTGGTGATGACCATCTCGCGCTCATTCGGCAACTCGCGCCATATGTCAGCCGACCTGCCGCGTAGATCACGAACGCTCACGAACTTCATCATGACCTCCAATCGTGCCTCTATTGTGCACACAATCGTCACTCACTACAAGAGGAGGCATCCGATTTTAGGGAGGACCCCGGCGTTGTCGGGCGTCACCAGCGGCGTTCGCCGCCTGTGGGTATGCGCGAGTCAGCGTTCAGCTCAGTAGATGCATGCGTCGAGTATCGACAGCACTTCATCCAGGACCGGTTCCGGGGCGCTCCCTATGCGCTTCGCATCGCGAGACCGAAAGTCGATGGACTTGACCTGTTCGACCATGACCACGCCGGTAACCTTCTGGCCTTCAGGGATCGTGACGTGGAAGGGATGATCACGGCGCGCGCTGGTGATCGGGCAAGCGATGCAGAGCCCTGTGTGCTTGTTGAACAGATAGTTGCTGACCACGAGGGCGGGGCGACGACCACGCTGCTCTTGTCCGGACTGCGGATCGAATGTCAGGGCGACAAAGTCCCCCTTCTGCGGGATGTAGGCCGCCATCTACCAGACCTCGCGACCGGCTGGCGGACCCCATTCGAGTTCACCGGGCTTGTAGTCCGCAGGAATCTCCCTGACGAGCTGTCCAAGGTCGAGTCGGCCCCGGACACGACGAACCGGCGTCACGACAAGAGCCCCGTCGCGCACGGTCACGCTCACGGAGTCGCCAACCTCGATGTCGGCATCGCAGAGCAGATCCTTGCTGAGCCGCACAAGTCGCGAGGTGGTGATGGTGGAGTCGGGCTGTGGCACACATGCCGTCGCCCATAGGCGCCGCGGTCTTTCCAGTATGCAGGACTATCCCACGATGAAAGCGCTGCCCATGTAGCACATATTTACCACGGCACGGTAAATATGTGCATCACTGCGTCACCACGGGACAGCATGAAACACGTAGCAGATCCTCACCCTACTCCGGCGCCAGCGCCGTCACCTGTATCGCATCCTGAGCATCGCGAAGGTACAGCACGTCGCTGACCACTTCCCACGACACGCTCGCCTGAAGAGCTGCCAGGTAGAGCCTCTCCTGCTCCATAAGCTCCTCAGGCCCTCCGATCTTCGTCGTAGCGAGCGTCCCTATCGAGATCGTGCCCTCGTCGTACTCGTAAGACCCGCTGTACGTGTTCACGCCAGCGTTTCCTGAGACCTGGCCACCAGCGCTGAACTCAAGCGTGAGTTGGGGCTCCGGCGCCATGCCCACCACGGCCTGTTTACCGTTGTTGTAGCCGTTCACCAACCACGAGCTCCCCGACAGCTCCGGAGCGGGCATCGCATCGAAGACGAGGGTCTCGCCCTCGCCAGTCGTGAGCGTCAGCCGATCACCCTCGATTGCGAAGGTCTCCGCCGCCTCGAGCATCCGCAGGTAGGCCGACTCAAGCTGCATGTGCTCCTCGGGACCGGCCATGAGTGTTCCTGCCAGTGGCCCGGTGCTGAAGGCACCGTCCGCATCCGCTGTGTAGCCCCCGCTGTAGCGGTTCACACCAGAGGACCCGCTGACCTGTTTCCCGTCGAATGCCGCCGTGACGTCGGTCAGACCGACTTGGAGTGTGGCCACGCTCGACTGGGCGAGCCTCCACTCCGACCCTTGGAGCGCAGCCTGATCCTGCTTCGTGTCAGCGCTACCACACGCTGTCACCGAAACGAGCACACCGCTTAGGGCTGCAAGCGCAGCCATCTTGGCAAGCCACTTCATTCGGTTTCCCTTTCTTCGAATCCGGATTCTCTTTGGACGGAAGCCGTGCCCCGGAAGTTCGGCGGTTGGCCGAGTGGTTGCGCGCCCAAATCGAAGAAGGCGCTCACGACTCATCCGTCCAGCAACACAAGAGCCGCCCCGAGGGACGGCTCCGAGTATTCTTATGGCGGGAGTGACGGGGCTCGAACCCGCGACCTCTGGCTTGACAGGCCAGCGCTCTAACCAACTGAGCTACACCCCCGAATGGGACATTCCGCCGAAGCGGACAGCGAACGGGATTCTACCGAGCGCCAGCATCAATGTCCAGAGACATTTCCATCACGCCCATCACACTTCTGTCGCCGGCGACAACGAGAGCGCCTTGAGGATGCGCGCCTTGAGCGCTTCGAGCAGGTCGTATACGACCGGCACCACAATCAAGGTGAGCAGAGTGGAAGTAGCAAGCCCTCCCACAACAACGATCGCGAGCGACTGAGACATCAGCGCGCCTGCCTTGAAGCCGCTCGCCATGGGCACCAGCGCGATGATCGTCGTGAGCGCGGTCATGAGAATCGGCCTCATGCGGTTCGCGCCCGCGTCAAGCAGCGCGGCCCTGCGCTCGAGCCCCTGTGCCATGCGTTGATGGACGCGTTCGACGAACATGATCGCATTGGTGGTCACGATGCCTATGAGCATGAGCACGCCTATCATCGCCGGCATGTCCAACGGAATCCCCGCGATGAACAGGCCGAGCACCCCGCCAATCACCGCGAGCGGCAACGAGAACATGATCGCGAGCGGAGCGATCGCCTCGCCGAAGGTGAGCACCATGACGAGGTAGACAGCCAGTACCGCCACGATCATCGCGATGCCAAGCTGTTTGAAGCTGTCGCTCATCATCTGCGCAACGCCGCCGATTTCGACTTCGACGCCTTCAGGCAGATCAAGCGAGGCTATCCCTGCTTCGGCCGCGCTGATGACGGTGCTCGTGTCACGCTCGGTGATCGAGCCGCTCACCGCCGCGTACTCGTTGTTGTCATACGTCAGGACCGAGACAGCCGTGTCGACCTCGCGCACCTCGGCTATCTCGCCGATGCTGACCTTCTTGCCCAGCGGGGTCGTGATCTTGCGCTTGGCGAGGTCTTCGGCGGCTCCCACCCGCGACAGCTTGGTCCTGTAGAGGATGTCAACGGTATCGCCGTCGATCAGCGTCGTCCCGGCGCTTTGGTCAGCAACGTACCCTCGAATCGTCATCGCGACCATGGCGGCATTGAGGCCGTATTCGGCGGCCTTGGCTTGGTTCACGTCGACGGTGATCTGCGGGCGTTTCTCGGCGAGATTGCTCGTCACGTTCTCGAGACCCTTGACCCGCTCGAGTGCGCCCACGATGCGCGGGATGCTCACCTCGATGTCCTCGATCGGCCCGGTCACGATCACTTCGAGTGAGTTGGCTGCCGTGCCGGACATGTCTGCCTGCGAGACGACCACGCGTGCGCCGTCGACGGCGAGCTCTCGTCCCAGCGCCTGCATGTCGGTGAGCATCGCGTCGATATCGCCCTCGTCGGTGAGCTTGGCGAACACCTGACCCTTGTTGCCGCCCGTGACACCTTCGCGCATGTTGAACCCGCTGACGTCGTTGACGGTGGCGGTGTAGAACTCCACGTCATCGCTCGCGGCGAGACGCGCCTCCACCACGGCAAGCGCGCGGTCCACGTCTTGCGCTGTGGCCTCCGCCGGGTACTTGATGTCGATGACCACGTACTTCTCGGTGGCCGGCGGCATGAAGCCGGTGCCGATGACCGGGATCAGCGCGAGCGAACTCGCGAACAACAGCGTGGCGACGGGAATCACCACGCCGGGATGATCAAGCGACCACGTGAGGACCCGGCGATACAGCACGCCCGTGCGAGTCGCGCTCTCGTCGCGGTGGTGAACCTTGGCCGAGAGCAGCGACCACTTCGCGAGCAACGGCACGATCGTGAGCGAGACGAGCAGCGAGGCGAGCAGCGCCACGGCGACCGTGAGCGCGAACGGCGTGAAGATCTTGCCCACCACGCCGCTCACGAGAAGCATGGGCGCGAACACCGCCACGGTGGTGAGCGTCGAGGCGGTGATGGCTGCGGCGACCTCCGCCGTGGCTTTGCGGATGAGCTCGACCCCGCGCTCGCCGCCCGCCTGCAGGTGGTTGAAGATGTTCTCGATGACGACGATCGAGTCGTCGACCACCCGGCCAATGGCCACGGTGAGTCCGCCCAGCGTCATGACGTTCATCGTCACGCCCATGAAACGCATGAACAGGAGCGCCAATATGATCGAAAGTGGGATCGAGATCGCAGATATCAGCGTCGAGCGCATGTTTCGCAGGAAGACGAGGATCACGATGAACGCGAACAACGCGCCGAGCAGCCCCTCGTCCACCATGTCAGTGATCGACTTGTTGATGTGGAGCGCACCGTCGTAGGTGTAGGTGACCTGGGCCCCCTTCGGCATCTTCGCCAGGCTCTCGTCAAGCGTCTTGCGCACCGCGTCAGAGACGTCGACGGTGTTGGCGTCCTGTGTCTTGACGACCTCGAGCAGCACCGCGGGTTCGCCCTTCGCTCGCGAGAAGACACCGTCGTCTTCTGCGGCGTAGGTCACCTTGGCAACGTCGCTGAGAGACACCAGCCCGATCGTGGGCTCCGACATCTCGACCTTGTTCGTCTTGGACGACGAGCTCCCGCTGGACCGCGGCTTGGCCGCGCCACCCGAAGCCCCCGCCTTCATCTGTTGCTTGATCCCTGCGGCTGCGGCATCCAGCGCGGGAATCACCGCCGAGAGCTGTGCGACAGCCGCCTGGGCGCCACCGTAGGCGGGCGTGTCGGTCGCCCCGGCGCTCTCCATGTCGCGCAGAATCGACTGCGTCGAGGCGAGTTGGATCTTTGCTTCGAGAGACTGGGCCTGCACGTCTTGGAGCGCTGCTGAGAGTCCGACCTGCATGCCAAGCGTTTGGCCCATCTTCCCTACGCCAGCCCCGAGCTCGCCCACCGCGCCACCCAGTGCGCCCATGCCCTCGCCAATGGCGCCGAAGGCGTCGGCGAACATCTCATTGCTGTCGGGATAGACGGCGATCTGGAAATCGCGCAGGTCATCGACGCTTTCGAACGTACCGCTCACGCGCACGGGCTCGTCACCGCGATCGGCTCGCAAGGTGCCCACGGGGAACGAGAGGTTCGCCGCCCTGAGCTGCTGGATCACCGCGTCGGTGGTCAGCCCCTCGTCGAACAGCCTCTTCTCGTCAAAGACGATCGTGATGTTTTCGTCGCGCTGGTCAGAGACGGTGATCTCGCCAACGCCGTCCACGCCTTCGAGGGCCGGAACGATGATGTCAGCCACGGCGGTCTGGACGTCTTCAGCAGACGTGCCGCCGGTCACCGCGAAGCGCAGAATGGGCTGCGAACCCATGCTCACGCGCTTGGTCGAGGGCTCAAGGGCCGTCTCGGGAAGCTCTACCGATTTCACCGCCGCGAGAACGTCTGCCTCGGCCTTGTCCATGTCAGCCGAGTAGCTGAACTCCGCCACGATCACCGAGACGGAGTCGCTGGACACGGAGTTCGTGTTCTTGATGCCATCGACGCGGGCGATTGCGCGCTCGAAGGGCTCGCTCACCTTGTCGTAGACATCGGCGGGGGCAGCACCCGGATAGGGCGTGATCACCGCGACGATGGGAATCGAGACGTCGGGCATCGTCTCGCGCTTGAGCTGCCCGGTCGAGTACAGTCCACCGGCCACGATGAGCACTGTCGAGATGACGATGACAGCGGCGTTCTTCAAGCTGAAGCGGGTAAGCCAGTTCACTGAGATCCTTTCAGGGTGTGAAGAGGAAGCGGCTCTCGATCAGATGTCGCGAGCCACGGTGTCATTGAGTTTGCCGAGGATGCGTACGAGGTCTCTGAGGTCTTCGATTGACAGGTCTGCGGTCATGCGGCGAAGCAACTCGCGGCGAAAGACCTCACTTCTCGCGAGACGCTGCTCGCCATGAGCTGTGATCGACGCCCTCACGACCCTGTTGTCGTTCTCGCAGTGATTGCGCGCGATCAGCCCTTCGCTCTCGAGCTGCTGCAGGATCATCGACGCGGCCGGGTTCTTGACGCCCATCAACCCGGCCAGGTCGGACACGCGCATGGGCCCCTCGTAAGAGATCGCCTTCAGGACCATGTATTGCGGGGTGGGCATGCCGCTGGACTGCTGGAACTGCGCATGTCGGGCGGCCATGAGACGCCCCATACGGTGGGTGGCCGCGTCGATGTAGCTCAGCAGCAGTTCGGCGTCGTCGGCCTCCGACGGTTCATGTGGTGAATCATTCATGCGCTGAACCTTATATGCGCCCACCGCGAGAGTCAAGGTCTGCGGCGACCGGCGTGCCATCGCCGTGAATACCTTGTCGCACCATTGCTGAACCGCGCGGGCGTCAGAGCTCGAGCCCCATCTGCTCGCCGATCCCCGGCTCCGGCTCCGGCTCATCACCGCCGTCCAGACGAGGCGCCATCACATCGCCGAGGAGAGTCGCCATCTGGACCGCATTGCGCGGCGCGTAGTCGTAGCGGCAGTTGTTGAACATCACCCACGTGCGCTCGGTCTGTGCGGAGAGGCGCTCGATGGGCGCGCGCCATTCGGCGAGCTCATCGGCCGAGTAGAGGTAATCGAACCTGTCTGACGCGCTCGCTGCGCGAGCCTCCCCTGTCGCGGCGTTGCGACCGTGGAAGCGCACGTAGCCCAGCGGCCCCGTCGCGTGCGGCGCGTCGACCGCCACCAGAGTGAGTCCCCGGTCAGACAGGAAGCGCGTGGCGCGCTTGAGGTTTTCCGGTGTCGCCCAGCTCGAATCCCATCTTGCCCGCGTCACTCAGCGGCCGGATGGCGTCTGTGAACAGCTCGAAGGCGTGCTCGACCATTCTCTGCTCGGGATGGCGCACGCGACCCCGCCGGGTGATCGTGTACTCGTACCCGATATCGCGGATCTCGGGTGGGATCGCTTGCTCGTCGACCTCGTGTCCGGTCATCGTCTTGTCAGTCCAGCTGCAGGTCCCCACCACCACGTTTCCCACGTGTTTCGCCTCCTTTGAGAGTCCGTACCCGCACACACCCCCGTAAGTAACCGAATCGAACTGGCAACCGCGCTTGAGGGGTAGACTCATCATCAGGGGACCACGCTGTCCGCCATGCGCCACGACACCGAGGAGGACCCATGAAGCCGACGGTCGACACTGACCTGTGCATCGGTTGCGGAAACTGCGAGAGCGTCTGTCCGGACGTGTTCCGCCTCGAAGACGACGGACTCTCTCGCGTCATCCGCGAGGACCCCGGACATGATCTGTACGGATGCATCCGCGAGGCCGAGAAGTCCTGTCCTGTCTCTGCGATCTCTGTCGAAGAATGACGCAAGCCTCGCCACCCGAGGGCTACCGCCCACCCGAGACAGACGCGGCGCTTCTCGCCGAATGTCGAGTCGACGTGTTCCGAGCCACCGGCCCCGGCGGCCAGGGCGTGAACACGACGGACTCGGCCGTCAGGCTCACCCACCTTCCGACCGGCATCGTCGTGGTGTGCCGTCGCGAACGAAGTCAGACGCGCAACAAAGAGGCGTGCCTCGCGCGTCTTCGAGGGCGGATCGACGACCTCCTGGCTCCGCCTCCCCCGCCACGCAGGCCCTCGCGGCCCAGCCGGGCGGCCAAGGAGCGTCGCCTCGCCGAGAAGGCCGTGCGCGCCGCGACCAAGGTCGCCCGACGCACGCCGCCTTCGGAGGAGTGAGGGGTCATGCTGCTCAAGTCGATCATCATCTCGGTCATCCTGTCGATCCTGCTGACCGGCATCGTTGCGTGGTGGCGCGACCGCGATGAATGAGGTGGACAGACAAACCAGATACAGGGATTACTTGCGAATACTCCGCCAAGAATGAACCCTGTCACGATTCTGCATCAACTTCGCCAATCAACCGTCGCGGCCCACGACCCTACTAGGCGATCATACGTACGCGGCAGGAGCGGGTGGTGGCCTGACGGGCATCGGCGGTGAGAAGTTCGGCGTCGAACCGAGCAGCGAGAGCCACGTACAAGGCGTCGTAGAGTGCGATGCGCTCTTCAGTCGAGATCCGGGCGGCCTCTTGGAGCAGGCCGCGATCGAGGGGGATCGTGAGCACGTCGAAGTCGCAGAGCGTGTCGATGGCGTCTGCGAGTTCGTCGCGCACTCGCCTACGGCCCAGCGCGTGGGTTATCTCGATGAGCAGGTGTTCCGGTGCCATCAGAGTCACGTGACCTTCAGCGTGTGCGGTCAGCATCTGCGCGGCCACATCGGCGCCCGGCTCGTGGGTGTCGAACCACTTGAAGCCCACCGAGGCGTCGACCACCACCGGAAGGCCGGTTCGGATTCGGAGATCATCAGGCATCGCCGTCATCCTTATCGCGCATCCAACGAGGAGGAGCGTCCCGCAGTTCACGCATCATGGTCACTCCGTCGGGACCAGGACCCATGCGCTCACCGATCTCGCGAGCTCGGTCCTGGGCACGGGAGATGCGCTCCGAGCGCTCGGAGCGCTCGCGCTCTCCCACGATGACAGTGATATAACGCGCGCCGGCCTCCTGCAGGAAGCCACTACGCGTCTCGCCCATGTCGGCCGCTGTTCGGTCGATCTCCTCGAGCAGGCCGTCCGGGATGGTGATGTTGACTCGAGCCATGATGCGCACTCCGATACACACGCTGAATACACACGATGAGTGTATACCGGAGGTTGGACTCGGTCAAACGGTACGACCTCCTGAAGGCGCCCCGCCGATGAGGGACGGGGCGCCTTGGATTCGATGGTGGGCGATGAGGGATTCGAACCCCCGACCTTGTGCGTGTAAAGCACCTGCGCTCCCGCTGCGCCAATCGCCCGCTATGGTGCCCCCAGGAGAATTCGAATCTCCGTTTCCGACCTGAGGGGCCGACGTCCTTGGCCACTAGACGATGGGGGCAGACGATACCTTACCCCACCGCTCAGGGAAGCTCAAAATGACTCCGGCCACTGAGCCGGCTACTGACCCGTATCGGTGCCCGTGGCGTCTTGCGAAACCAGGTCCGTCACGTCGCGCAACACGTAGGGGTTGTTGTAGTCCCGACTGTTGTACGAGCGGTCCTTGAGCATCGGATAGCGCTTCCCCAGCACTTCGTTGAGCACGATTCTGAACGTGTTGACCGGCGAGACCGAAGAGTGGAACTGCTCGGGCACTCCCTCAGACATGTACATCGCATTCAAGACGCTGTGGCGCCTGATGATCATGCGCTCCGACTCAGAGGCCGACGCGCCGGTCGTGAAACCGGTTCCGTGATCACCTTGGATGATGATGACCACGGGGCGCTCGCTTGTCTCGATCACGTGATCGATGAATCTCTTGGTCATGAGGTTGGTGCCTTGAAGCTGCGCGAAGAAGTTGCCCTTCTGCTTCGAATTCCAATTGCTCATGTCCGATTGCCGCCCGGAAGCCTGACTACCATCGGCGTTGAAGGCGTAGGGCCCGTGCGGCACGAGAATATGGGCGAACACGAAGTTGGGCTTACGATCGTTCTTCACATTCGAGATGTACCTGAAGGAGCGACGCACGGCTTCGTGTTTCTTCTTCGTGGCCGTCCTATCCGAGGTCGGACGAAACATCATGGTGCCCCTGAGGCTCGCCTTGATCTCGTTCTCCCCCGTCTCAAGGACCACATCGGCGAGCGGAGAGTGGTCGGTTGCGCCCCAGCCTGAAGCCACGTGCACGTATCGATAGCCGTTCTTCCTGAGGACCCTGGCCACCTTGTTCTTGTGGATCACGGCGTTGAGACGCGTGCGGTCCCGTCCCCTCATTCCTTTCACCACATCATTGATGTAGTCCATGTCGAGAACGGAAGCCAAGGCCATGAACGTCTGGGAATAGTTGCTCTTGCTGTCGTGGGCGACACTGAATCCGCGCGACTCGAGGTAGTCCGTGAACTCGGAGTTGTCGAAGCCGAGCTCTTCGAGTGCGGCATTGGAAGCGTAAGCGTCCAAGACGATGTAGTAGATATCGGGCTGCACGTCAGATGCGGTCTTACTCGATGTGGACACGGCGGATGGCAGCTCCGCCATGTCGCCATCTGCGTCGCCTTCCTCTTCAGTCACCTGCGCCTCTTGACTCACCGAGGTGCTGTCTGCTGCAGCTTCGATCTGGACGAATACCGCCGCCGCCGAGGCGGTGAGCATGAGGCTCGCGCCCATGACCCCGAACACCTTTGCGAACGCGACGGCCCGGTCTCGCCGCTTCGCGACCAGCACGATCAGCACACCGATCGCCAGTGCAAGCACCGAGATCAAGCCGACGTTCGCAAGCGTCTCGGACCCGCCGCGCGGAGCGATGGCACCCGCCACGACGGTGGATGCGTGTCCGTAGTAGAAGAAGACCGCGGCGAGCATGGAGGCGATGACTGAGGTCAGCGCGACGTCGCGCAGAAGAGCGAACAACACCGCGGTGAGAACGGCTGCTGCGGCCACTCCCTGAGCCATCGGCCCAAGCATCTCTGAGATCTCGAGTTGGGCCGCATTGGACGCGTAGAAAGACACGAGCGGCGCCGCGGCGAACAACAGCGGCACCAGAAGCCACCTCAACGGCAGACCACCGGACCCCTCGCGTGGGCGGCGACTGCGGTTTCGGCGACGGGTTCTCATGCGACGTTGCGCCTCATGAAGTAGAGCACCCGATCGCACTTCGATACAGGCGCGGCCGACTCTACGTGGAAGTATCGTGAGAAGGCGCGCTCGAACCCGGCTTGGTCATAGTCGCTGAAGATGTCCGTGCGCGATGCGAGCATCCTTTGGACCTGACTGTCTGACTTCGGCACGAACTCGATCACCAAGCGATCGCTCAGCCCCGCGAAGAACTCCGCGATGCGAGGAAGCGGCACGTTCTGGGCGATCGCGAGATGGTGCACCAACGCAAGGGCCAGCACGACGTCGGGAGATCCCCTCTCCAGAAACGACTCGCGCTCCTCAAGGTTCCAGCCCAGCTGGGGCGTTGGATTCATGAGGTCCATGACGAGGGGCAGGATGCGACAGTCCCCGGACGCACAGCCCTGCCGGTACGCCTTCTCGACGGCCGCCGGGTCCATGTCGAACGCGACGGTGTAGGCGCCCCGCTCAGACGCCATACGCGAGAAACGCCCGTCGTTTGCCCCGAGGTCCCACACGCTTGCCGGAGCCACGCGATCGAGGAAGCTCGACACCTGATCGACCTTGCACGACATCGCCTCGTCGACGTAGTTGTTCTGGGAGTAGTAGTCGGCCCACGTCGTGCCAACAGGAGCCCAGCGAGTTCGCCTGACCGCAGAACGAAGACTGTCGAGAAGCGCGAAGAGCGAGCGCTGGCTCACCTTCGCCTTCCTCGCCTCACCGCCTGAATCGCTGTAGTGCTCCTGGGCGCGACTGTGCGCGTGGATGTGCAGGGCGACCGACGGCGAGAACAGGGTTCGTCTCGGCAACAGCGTGCTCGCAAGGTCGAGCGGAACGCCGTCGAGATTCACTTGAGACAGCTTCGCGAGAGCGGGGTGGACACGGGAGCGCAACTCGAGCGGGGCGAGGAAATGCTGGCAGAACTGCCGATAGGCCGGCCACGGCTCACCCTCGACATAACTCTGGAATGACAGGGTGTCGATGAAGACCGGCCGAGAGCCCACGAACTGCACGTTGAACGCGCTCGCGTCTTTGAGCACCATGTCGTGCTCAAGGGCCGCCCACGCGATGTCGAGCGTCAACAGCGCGGCATCGCGCAACTGCGAGAAACACCACTCCCACGGATAGGAGATGAACGGGATCCGCTCAGGCTTGAGGACTCGGTAGACGTCGCTCATACCCACGGTGCGCGGGTCGACTTCTTCGTGGCGAACGAGCCAGCCCCGCTCGGTCAGGTCGCCCACGAGTCCGGAGTTCGCCATCTGGTCGTAGTGATCCGCAAAACCCTCGGTCACCGTTCGATACAACTCACCGTCGTGAGTGAAGACGTATCCGCTGGGATCACGGAACGACGCGCCATGCCAGCGAGTGTCAGTCATTGTCCTGAGCGTCGCGCTTTCCCCGACTGAAGTAGGCGGTGATTCGACGCCACGACATCTTGAGAGCAAAGGCGCCTCCGAGAGCCGCCGCGACGATCCACTGGAACACGATACTTCCGGTGCCCGCGTCGAGATACGCAAGCATGTGCATGGAGGTACCCGTGTCACCCATCAAACCCGCCAGTGCGTCAAAAACCATTACCGACCCCCGAATCCCATCGAAATGAGCGTAATAGGGAGATACCCGCTATCGGCACGTGTAACGCGAAGTGGTTGCTAGTGTACACCAGTAGGGGGCAGGATTGTCGCCGCGGCTGATCGAGGGACCGACCTCGCTCACGCGAACGCCGTGACGTCGAATCCTTCGGCGAACGGATTCACGAAGCGCACCGGACCCAGCACGAGCCCGTCGGCGAAGTCCTCGGTGAGCACGACGGGGATTCCCGCCAGCGCGGCGCTCGCCCAGATCTGCGCGTCGTAGTAGGCCAGCTGCCAGCGGGCGCGAGCGTGAAGCGCTCGAACGACCGTTTCCGGAGTGACCGAAACTACGACGTAATCGTCCGCCAGCTTCCGAACCGATGTTGCCACCAGCGCCGAGTCGAGCGCGAGCTTACTCGGATGTGTCGCGGCGTTCGCGTATTCCGAAAGAACCTGGGTCGAGAGCACTGCTGACTCGCGCGCCAGACTCGCCAACAGTCGGCGAGCCTTCTCGTGCTTCACGCCGGCAAGCCTATCGGCTGCGTACACAAGCACATTAGCGTCTAAGAGTAGAACCGCGCTCATAGAGCCCTTCCCTCGTCCACGTGCGATTACCATTCTCGTCAACCGTACCGAGAGGCAAGCCCTCCTCGAAGAACGCCCTCAACCACTCGTGCGCCTCCTTCTGGCGCACCGACTCGGCTTCGCGCTCTTTCTCCGCTGCCGCCATCTCGTCGATGGCCGTGCGGATGATCTCGGATTGCGAGACGCCCCGCTCCTTGGCCAGCCGCTCGAGTAGCCGCTCACGTTCGGCGTCTATGACGATCTGTTTCCTGATCATGCGTGCCATGGTCTCATCACGGCCTTTCCAGAATCGAACCGCGGTCTTAGCACACCTGCGTCAATAGGTGTGCATAAGATGTGTATACCACGCTGGCGAATTGACATGCACCGTGACACCTTTCGTTCGGGTACTCTGCTCTCAGGGAACCTGAAGGGGGCGCCATGAACGATTTCGCCGCTGCACTCCGCTCAGAGCTCGACGCCGCACTCGTCGCACACGACCGTGCGCGCGCGGTGAACATCGCGCTGGATGCCGTCCGCTCTGGGCGCATCGGGCTTGATGCCCTCTATCCGGACGTCCTGACGACACTTCTCGTCGACACGGGCCTCTCATGGCAGACGGGCACAACCCGCGTCTGGGAGGAGCACTTCGCTTCGTCGGTGATTCGCACGATCATCGAGTCGCTCAGCATTGACGTGGCGAGGGCGGCGGCCGAGGTCCCAAGCCAGGACCGCACCGCACTTCTCGCCTGCCCTACCGGCGAGCAGCACGACCTGGGGCTGCGCATGCTGGCCGACCGCCTCACATTGCGCGGGTGGAACGCCTACTTCCTTGGTGCCGACACGCCCGCCGCAGAAGTCATCGCCGCCGCGAAGTCGCTGGGCGCAGACCTTGTCGCGCTGTCGGCCGCCACTCACTACAACCTCGTGTTGCTCCGAAGCTTCGTCAACGAGGTCAAAGCGGGGCTGCCCGGCGTGCGCGTGGGAGTGGGCGGCCCGGCGTTCGCCTGCAACCACCGCTGGGACGCCGAAGACCTCCTGCTCCCCGCAGAGCTCGGTATCGACGATGAGCCGTCAGGCTGGTGCGTTCTGCCGGAAAAGGAAGGGTGACGCGCATGCTCGCCTTGCGCATCGCCTGGCGCTTTCTGCGTTCCTCGCCTGCACAGTCCGCGCTCATCGTGGGCGGTATCGCCGTTGGTATCGCCGTGCAGATCTTCGTGGGCTCGCTCATCACGAGCCTGCAAGCATCGCTGGTCGACCAGACCATCGGTTCTGCGCCGCAAATCACCATCAGGGCCACCGATGACGGGGATCCCGTCGTCTACTCGCAGCGCGTCCGAGATGTGATCGCCTCTCAGGCAGGCGTCTCCAAGCAAACCGTGGTAGCGGTCCGCAACGCCACGGCGCTCTACACAGAGGGTACCGACAGCGCGCCGCTGAACCTCATCGGCGGCGAACTCGCCCAGCTCAACGGGATCTACAAACTCGCCGAGCGCACCACTGACGGCGTGGCCTCGCTGCGAAGCGGCGAGATCCTCCTGGGAGCCGAGTTCGCGAAGAAGTTCTCCCTCGCACCGGGCGACTCGGTGGCACTGGCGCTACAGGGCGAAAGCCGCGTCACTCTCACCGTTACCGGCATCTTCGACCTGGGTTCGGCGGCCTTCAACGAGCGCCAGGCGTTCGTGAACGGCTCGGTGCCACAAGACGTGCTCCGCTGGTCCAGCACCGAGTACTCCGCAATCCAGATGCAGCTCGACGAACCCTTCTCGTCTGCTGAGGTCGCCGCAGCGATGCGCTCGCGGCTCCCGGGGGTCGAGGTGTCCGAGTGGCAAGCGGAGAACGCGGACCTTCTCGTGGCGCTCCAGAGCCAAGGGTCGTCGAGCTACATCATCCAGACGTTCGTGCTCGTGGCCATCGCGCTGGGAATCGCGTCGACCCTGGCGATCGCAGCTGTTCAGAAGACGCGCCAGATCGGCATCCTGAAGGCGATGGGCCTCTCTGACGCCCGCGCCGGTCGCATCTTCCTGTGGCAGGCGGTACTCCTGGGGGGCACGGGAGCGGCGTCAGGCGTCGCGCTCGCCTACTTCCTGCTGTTCGGCTTCTCGTTCTCGGGAGCGTCCTTCTCGATTCAGCCGAGACTTCCTTTCGTGCTGGGCTCTGCGGCCATAGGCATGGGTGTGGCGCTCGCGAGTTCCATCATCCCCACCCGCCGAACCAGCAAGCTCGACCCGATCGAGGTGATCCAAGGTGGCTGAGACACTGCTCGTCGCCGAATCGCTCGACAAGGTCTACGGCGAGGGCGCCGGGGCCACACACGCACTGCGCGGCGTGAGCTTCGAGGTCGCCGAAGGGGAGTTCGCCGCGATCATCGGGCAGTCGGGCTCGGGAAAATCGACGCTGCTGAACATGCTGGGGCTGCTGGACACGCCCACCGCGGGACGCGTCATCCACCGCGGTGTCGATTCGCAGTCGCTGAGCAAGGCGGCAACTTCGAAGCTACGCAACGAACTGATCGGCTTCGTCTTCCAGTTCCACTATCTGTTGCCGGAGTTCAGTGTCTTCGAAAACGTCGCGATGCCCGCTTTGATCGCGGGCGACCTCGCCCCAACCGACGTTCGCTCGCGCGCACTCGAAGCGCTGGGACTCCTGGGCCTCGATGGGCTCGAGGACAAGAACGCCAACCAGCTGTCCGGCGGTCAGAAGCAGCGCGTCGCGATCGCACGGGCCCTCATGAATCGTCCGGCGCTCGTACTCGCCGACGAGCCCACGGGCAACCTCGACACGGTGAACTCGGATCTGGTCTACAGCCTGTTTCGCAAGATCGGATCCGAGACCGGCACGGCGTTCATGATCGTGACGCACGACCGCAACGTCGCACAGCGCACCGACCGGATCCTCGAGATCAGCGACGGCGAGCTGGTGCAGGATGTCCGCAGCGCCTCGAGCGAGCCACCCGGCCGGGCTCAGCGATCGAGCCGCGCCTCGATGATGTCGGCGGCCTCATCCGAGGCGTCGGAGTAGGGGCGCAGCGCTTTGACCACGCCCATCTCGCGAAGCTCCTTGGCGTCATCTCCGCTGTGCGCGGTGGCGATGAACTCGCCGGAATAGCCTGCGAGTTCGAGCCCGTGCACGACCACCGAGTTCACGTCGATCTGCGGCAGTGTGCTCACGACGAGTCGCGCGGTGGACAACGGAAGCGCAAGCGCGAACTCCGGATCCTCGACATCACCGTATTGCGTCGATACGCCCGCGAGTTCCGCTTCATCCAGTGCGACCGGATCGAAGTCGACGCCCAGCACCGTGCGCCCACGGCGCGAGAGACGCTTGGCGATCCGCCCGCCGTAACGGCCCAAGCCGAGCATGATCACATCCACCTTGGCCGGACCGTGCAGTCGATCCCGGTCCTCTCGGTAGGCAATCGGCCTTTCGAAGACCTTGAGCGGTTCCTGCAGCAGTTCGTAGAGACGGCCGGAGTAGAGGATGAGGTACGTCGAGAGGCCTATCGTGATGATCCCGACGAGGGTGACGAGCCCCAACGTGTCGGTGCCGATATGTCCGAGGCTGACGCCCAGCGCAGTCAGAATGAGCGAGAACTCGGAGATCTGCGCCACGGTGAGCCCGGCGAGTAGTCCGGTTCTCCTGCGATATCCCATGTGGCCCATGATCGCGATCACGATGAGCGGTTTGCCCGCAAGCACGAAGACCGACAGGACAGCCGCAGGAACGGCCTGACTCGCCATGGCGGAGAGATCGAGTTGAGAACCCAGTTCGATGAAGAAGAAGAGCAGGAGGAAGTCGCGAAGACTGGTGAGCCTGGAAGCGACCGCATCGCGGTAGCGGGTCGAAGCGAGGGACACACCGCCCAAGAAGGCACCCACCTCCTTGCTGAACCCAAGCGCGTCGCTCGCCGCAGCCAGGCCGACCGCCCATGCGATCGCGAACAGCACGAGGAGTTCCGGCGAGCGCGAAAGCCGATCGAGGAGCGGCGGCATCACCCATCGCATCATCACGAAGGTTCCGCCGATGAAGGCGACGCCCACCACCGCGAGTCTTGCGAGCTGCAGCCACAGCTCGGTGCCCGTGCCGGAGGTGAAGGCCGGCAGCAGAATCATCGCGAGGATGACGAAGATGTCTTGGACGATCAGGAATCCGATCGCGATACGACCGTGCAATGAGTCGATCTCACGTTTGTCGGAGAGCAGCTTGACGATGATGATCGTGCTCGAAAAGGTGATGGCCACCGCTACATAGCCCGCGCTCATCGTATCGAGACCCAGCCCGATCGCGAGACCGAACCCGATGATCGACGTGAATGCGATCTGCCCGATACCGGTATAGAGCGCGACGGGGCCAACGGACTTGATGAGGTTGACGTCTAGCTTCAGGCCCACCACGAAGAGCAGTACGGCGATTCCCATACTCGCGAGGGTCTCAGTCTCGCTGGCCGCAGAGACCCAATGGAATCCTGAAGGCCCCACCATCACGCCAACGATGATGAACGCGATGATGAGCGGCTGTCGTAGCCGAATGGCTATCATCCCCGCGACAGCGGCCAAGACCAGAATCGCAGCCAACTCGTAGAAGACGTTTCCGGACAGTGTGACTCACTCCTTCTCGACAAGGCGGTGAGGCAATCATAGCGGGGCACCACGGTTTCGAACACATCGGGCGAATGCCCGGATCGTGTCCCGCAGCGTGATGCGACTCGCGCGTGATTCTGTGTTCTTGGAGTCTACTCCACCGGCACCAGCAACGCCTGCGCCACAAGCAGGCGACCTAGTTCCACCATGTGAGGAAACGCGACCTCACGGGTTCGGGTATGAACCCGAACGAGGGGTCGACCAGCGGATTGGGGACGGCATGGTGCATGTGACGGAACCAAAACCCGCAGGCGGCCTGACCCTGGTACTCGTCATCAACTCCGGAAGCAGCTCGGTCAAGTTCGAACTCTTCGACTCGGCCGCAGGACTCACGTCCCTTGTCGAAGGCGAGATCGAGCGCATCGGCAGCCCCGAAGCGATCATGTGGATCAGAGCTCAGGGTGCTGGTGCCACGGTCGACACGTGCTCCGTGCGCGCAGATGACCACGTCCAGGCGCTCAGCGCTGCACTCGATGCGCTGAACGCGTTTGAGGTCTTCTCGGCAGGGTCGAATCTTGCGGTCGTGGGCCACCGGGTCGTGCACGGTGGGGAGCACTTCGATCGCCCGGCGCTGATCGACGATGCTGTGCGCGAGGGAATCGCGAGTCTCGCACGCCTGGCTCCCCTGCACACACATGCGAACCTGGCCGGCATCGCCGCAGCGCATGCCTGCCTGCCCCGAGTGCCTCAAGTCGCCGTCTTCGACACGGTCTTTCACCGCACCATGCCCGGACGCGCTCGGGAGTACGCGCTGCCGCGCGCCATCGCGCGAGCTCACGGCATCCGCCGCTACGGCTTCCACGGTATCTCGCACGCGTATGTGGCCGGGCGTGCCGCCGCGTTGCTGGGCAGACCGCTCGAGTCGCTCGATCTCATCACGCTGCACCTGGGTGCGGGCGCGAGCGCCACCGCGGTCCACGCGGGCAAGAGCATCGACACCTCGATGGGGATGACGCCGCTCGAGGGACTCGTGATGGCTACGCGCTGCGGCGATGTCGACCCCGGGGTGCCCATGCTTCTGGGCGAGGTCACAGGGCGCAGTCGCGAAGAGGTGCACCACCTGCTCAACCACGAGAGCGGCCTTCAGGGCCTGTGCGGGACCGGCGACATGCGCGACGTCCATCGGCTCGCCGATGCGGGCGACACGGATGCGGCCGCGGCACTGGAGCTGTACTGCTACCGGGCGAAGAAGTACGTAGGGGCCTATGCCGCGGCTCTCGGGCGCGTCGATGCACTGGTGTTCACCGCAGGCGTGGGCGAGAACGACGCCGAGGTGCGCGAGCGGATCTGCGCGGGGCTGGGGCTTCTCGGCATCGAGATCGATCCTGAGAAGAACCGGGCACCCGGCCGAGAAGAGCGATTCGTGAACTCGGCAGGCTCAGCGGTGGCCGTGCTTGTCGTGCCGACCGACGAAGAGCGTGAGATCGCGCGGCTCGCGCTTGAGTGTGTTCGGGAGACAGAGCGTGCAATCGAAGGAGAGCCTCATGAGTGAGCACACCGGCACCGACCCGGCGACGGGAGTGCTTTCGCCGGACGAGTTGAACGGGATCGACGCCTACTGGCGTGCGGCCAACTACTTGGCCGTGGGGCAGATCTACCTGCTCGCGAACCCGCTGCTCAAAGAGCCGCTGGTCGCCGAGCACGTCAAGCCGCGCCTGCTGGGCCACTGGGGGACGACGCCCGGGCTGAACTTCATCTACGCCCATCTCAACCGCGTCATCAAGGCGCGCGAGCTGGACATGATCATGATCACCGGACCCGGGCACGGCGGGCCTGCCATCGTGGCGAACACCTGGCTTGAGGGAACATGGAGCGAGCGCTACCCCCAGATCTCCCAAGACGCTGAGGGCATGCAGCGGCTGTTCAAGCAGTTCTCCTTCCCGGGCGGAATCCCCAGTCACGTCGCCGCTCAAGTGCCCGGATCCATTCACGAGGGCGGAGAACTGGGCTACTCGCTCTCGCACGCGTTCGGTGCCGCGTTCGACAACCCGGACCTGATCGTGACGTGCGTGGTGGGCGACGGAGAGGCCGAGACCGGACCGCTTGCCGCCGCGTGGCACTCGAACAAGTTCCTCAACCCCTCGCGCGACGGGGTGGTACTCCCCATCCTGCACCTCAACGGCTACAAGATCGCGAACCCCGCGCTCTTGGCGCGCATCCCTCATGCGGACCTCGAGTGCCTGTTCCGCGGCTACGGCTGGCGGCCGGTGTTCGTCGAGGGCGATGATCCGGCCCTGATGCACCAGAAGATGGCGTCGGTGCTCGACGAGGTGCTCGACGAGATCGCCACGATCAAGCGCGACTGGCGTGATGGCCCGAAGGCGATCGCTCCCCGCTGGCCCCTGATCGTGTTGCGGAGCCCGAAGGGCTGGACGGGGCCCGATGTCGTCGAGGGTCACCAGGTGCAGGGCTCGTGGCGCTCGCATCAGGTGCCCATCTCCGCGCCGCACGACAACCCGGAGCACCTGCGGATTCTTCAGGAGTGGCTGGAGAGTTACCGGCCCGAGGAGCTGTTCGACGAGACGGGAGCGGTGCGCTCAGATATCGCGGCGCTCGCACCGTCGGGCGCCCGGAGGCTTGGCGCGAACCCGCACACGAACGGCGGGCTGCTGCGCCGCGACCTCAAGATGCCCGACTTCAAGGAGTACGCCGTAGACGTGCCCGAGCCCGGTCGCACGATGGCGGAGGCCACTCGCGTGCTGGGCGTCTTCCTGCGAGACGTGATGGCCTCGAACATGGACCGTTTTCGCGTGTTCGGCCCCGATGAGACCGCGTCGAACCGGCTCGCCGACATCTTCGGTGCGAGCAAGAAGACCTGGCTGGCGGAACGTCTACCCGTCGACGAGGACGGCGGCGAGCTCGCGACCGACGGGCGCGTCATGGAGATCCTCTCCGAGCACACGTGCTTGGGGTGGCTGGAGGGCTACGTGCTCACCGGCCGACACGGGTTCTTCAACACCTACGAGGCGTTCGTGCACGTCGTGGACTCGATGTTCAACCAGCACGCGAAGTGGCTAGATGTGAGCAAGAACGAGGTGGCTTGGCGCGCTCCGATCTCTTCGGCGAACTACCTGCTGAGCTCGCACGTCTGGAGACAGGACCACAACGGGTTCTCGCATCAGGATCCCGGCTTCCTCGACGGGGTGGTCAACAAGAAGGGCGATGTGGTGCGCGTCTATCTTCCGCCGGACGCCAACACGCTGCTCTCGGTCGCCAATCACTGTCTGCGCAGCACCGACTACATCAACGTCATCGTGGCAGGCAAGCAGCCGGCGCCGCAGTTTCTCGACATGGATGCAGCGGTCAAGCACTGCACGGCCGGGCTGGGGATCTGGGAGTGGGCCAGCAACGACGAGGGCGGCGAGCCCGATGTGGTCATGGCATGCGCGGGCGACACCCCCACGCTCGAGACGCTCGCGGCGGTCGATCTGCTGCGGCAACACTTCGACGACCTGAAGATCCGCGTCGTCAACGTGGTCGACCTGATGGCGCTCCAGCCCCCCGAGGAGCATCCGCACGGGCTCGACGACCACGCGTTCGATACCCTCTTCACCACCGACAAGCCCATCATCTTCGCCTTTCACGGCTACCCTTGGCTCATCCACCGGCTCACCTACCGCAGGGCCAACCACGACAACCTCCACGTGCGTGGCTACAAGGAGGAAGGGACGACCACCACGCCTTTCGACATGGTGGTCTTGAACGATCTGGACCGCTTCCACCTGTTCAGTGACGTGGTCAAACGGGTGCCGCGCCTGAAGCACCGCCTGGCCTACGCCGAGGCGTTCGTTCGTGACCGTCTGATGGACCATCGGCAGTACATCAACGAGCACGGCCAGGACATGCCCGAGATTCGCGAGTGGGTCTGGCCGGGATAGGCGGGCCCGAAACGCCTCCCGCAGAGTGATGTAACCGTCTCAGCGGTCGGATTCCCGACCGGAGCTCGTCAGGTTCGATATTGGCTCTGACTCTCCACGTGCTTACGTATCGTCCGCCAGCGGGTAATGACGGATCGAGAAGGGCGTAGCTCGGCGATACGAGTACCTGAAGAGCAGCCAGGATCTCGGTGTTGCCGAGGTTGAGGGCCTCGAGCAAGAACCCTAGGCGCTTTGCCACACTCTTGCGCCCGAGTCGCTTCGTGTGCTCGGCCAGTCTCGTGAAATCGAGCCGGTCCCGGACTGCCCACTGTATTCGGGCGACAAATCCGGGGCGCGGCGGCCTCCACGATTGCGTGATCTGTGAATGACATCATGAGGCATTAACGATATCATCTGAGTGTCATGTGATTCATTCTTCCAAGGAGACGACATGCGGGGTTCGTTCGGAATAGGTCACCTCGAGCAGATGACCGTGCCCATGTCCACGGTCCGCTCTATCGGTCTCCTCGGCGAGTACAAGGGCAAGCAACAGCTCTTCGAGAAGCAGTCGCCTCAGGCGTTGAGCGCGCTTCGCGAGGTAGCGCGAGTCCAAAGCATCGAGTCGTCAAACAGGATCGAGGGTGTGACTGCGGCCTCGGGGCGTGTGGCCGAACTCGCCGCCCTGAAGACGACGCCGAGAGATCGCTCAGAGCAGGAGATCGCCGGCTACCGCGACGTACTGTCGTCCGTCCACGCGAACGCGCTTGCCATGGACGTCTCGACCGGTCTCGTGCTTCAGCTCCACCGGGACCTCTACCAATTCTCACCCACTCCAGGCGGGGCGTGGAAGAGCACCGCCAACGACATCGTCGACGTCCTGCCCGATGGCACGCACCGCCTGAGGTTCAACCCTGTTGCACCGCACCTCGTCGATGTCGCCATGAACGAGCTGGTCGCGGGCTACCACTCGGTAGCGTCGGGAGGGCACGTGGACTCGCTGATCGCAGTCCCCGCATTCGTGCTCGACTTCCTGTGCATCCACCCGTTCTCCGACGGCAACGGACGGATGTCGCGCATCCTGAACCTCATGCTTCTCTACCAAGCGGGCTACAGCGTGGGCCGCTACATCAGCCTCGAGAAGGTCATCGAGGACTCGAAGGAGACGTACTACGAGGCACTCGAAACCTCGTCGGACGGATGGCACGAGGGCCGACACGACCTCGTTCCCTGGCTCCAGTACTCGCACGGCGTTCTCATCGCAGCCTACTTGGAGTTCGAGCAGCGAGTCGGGCAGATGGGGACAGGGCGCGGGGCGAAGCGCGAGATGGTGATCGACTGCATTCGGCACCTCTCGGCGACCTTCCGGTACGCCGACGTCGAGCGAGCCTGTCCGGGAGTGAGCCGTCCCACAATCGTGCGCGTGCTCGGCGAGCTTCGAGACAATGGTGAGATCAGGTGCACAAAGGGCGGGCGCGACGCGACGTGGGAGAGAACGACTCAGTGAGTCATTAACGATATCATCTGTGGGCTATATGATTCGTTTAGGGGATTGCGGGCGCTTCTCAGCAACAGGGACTGGTACTGGGCCGCATGAAGTCGTCTACACGCCCTCTGAGCTGCGTCTTTTCCCCATGGGCGCTCTCAGCCACAAGACATTTGTAGCCCGATTTCACACTCGAAATCGGGCTACTCAGGCACTCTGACCTGCGAACAAATGGTACCCCAAGGGAATTCGAGTCCTGATTGTGCTTGTGACTATTGGGCTACAAATCGGGCACCAAATCGGGGCTCTCGACTAGCCGGTCTGCGCGGAGTCCGGCGACGCATTCGACTCCACGCTATACCCCATCGCCCGATAGCCCCGAAGGCGCTTCTCCCACATGCGCGCAAGCACCGGCAAGAGCGGGTCGACGTAGTCGTAGATGACCACCTCGCTCTTCTCGTCGTGCAGGCGATGGAGTCTGCCGGCGTACTGCTGCAGAGTTCCGCGCCACGAGATCGGCATCGCCAGGAAGAGCGTGTCGAGCCGTGCGTCGTCGAAGCCCTCGCCGACGAGACGTCCCGTCGCAACAAGCACACTCGGCTCGCCTTCTGGCACGGCCGCCATGCTCACGGCCTGAGCGGCCCGCTTCTTCACCCCCACGCCGCTGGAGAGCGCGAACACATGGGGTATCCGCTCCGCGATCAGACTCGCGAGTAGGTCGCGATGCGCCGTACGTTCGGTCAGCACGAGAGCCGAGCGGCCAGCCATGGCCGCAGCCACGACGTCTTCCACGATTAGCGCATTGCGGGTCTCATCGCCCGCGAGCAGGCGATAGACCTCTTGGATTCCGTCTGCAGCCAGAGCGGTGACGCCGAACCCGGTCTCGCGAGGCCGAACGATGTGCTGGAAAGGCCGAGCTGCGGCTTGGCGTTTCAGATCGGTCTTGAACCGTATAGGCCCGCACTGCATCGTAATGATCGGGTGGTGGCCGTCCTTGCGGATCGGCGTGGCCGTGAGTCCGAGCACAAAGCGTGCGCGCACCTGGCGCAGCACGGCCTCGAAGCTGAACGCGGAGACGTGGTGGCACTCATCGACGACGACCTGCCCGTACTCGGCGACGATGGGGTCGACGACGCCCTTTCGAACGAGCGACTGCAACACAGCGATGTCGATGGTTCTGGTTGGCTTGCGTTTGCCGCCGCCGATTTGGCCAATCGATCCCAGTGGAACATCGAGGAATGTGGAGAGCCGTTCGCGCCATTGCTCCATGAGCTCACGGCGGTGGACGAGAACGAGCGTGCTCACGCCGCGCTTGGCGATCACATTCGCGGCCACCACGGTCTTACCGAAGGCCGTCCCCGCGCTCAAGACGCCGTCGTCGTGCTCCAAGACGACCTTGGCGGCTTTCCGTTGTTCTGGCCGGAGGGTGCCCGAGAACCTTGCGAGCAGCAGCGAACCCTCGATGCGCACGTCTGTGACCTCGAGTTCGGAGCCGTAGCCCTGGATCACCTCTCGCAGGTCATCGAGGCATCCCCTCGGCAGCGCGAGATGCGCGTCAAACTCCTGGGCGCACGAGATGATCCGCGGCTTGTCCCACGTGGGCAGGCGCATGGCCTGTGCGCGGTAGAACTCAGGGTTCTCGAAGGCGGCAAGCCGGCCGATCTGGTCGAGAAGCGAGTCGGGCAGTCCAGCTTTCTCCACGAAGATGAGGTTCGCGCGCACGGCTCGGACGACCGCCGGGACATGTCCGATCAGCTCTGGACGCACGCGGGGTGGAGGAACCGGCAGCGCCCACGGTGTGTCGCCGCGGCCGTCGCCGGCCGGGTAGGTCCGGACACCGAGCGGGCTTCCATCCGCGACAAGCCGCGACAGTGCGGCGTCGACAACCGATCGTTCAAGTCGCACCACAGAGCTCAGATAGGCCCACTGGTCGGAGTACTGCCGTAGCTGCTCGTCGACGAAAACCGAACGTCCGGCCGATCGGGGTTCATGCTGGAGCGGCAGAGCGATGAGATTGCCGAATCCTCCGCGCGGCATCGTGTCCTGGCTCGGGAAGAGCCGATCGTATGAACGGAGCGACAGAACGTGTCTACCGCGCGCAGCCTGCGTCAGCAGCGCTGTGCCCAGACGACGCGCCAGCGCCGCGGGCACCGGTTCAGCGAAGAAGAACCACGCGTGGGCACCATCGCCGGAGCGCGACACCTCCACATGACATTCGACACCGGCGGCGGACGCGGCCGAGTGGAGCGCGGTCACATCACCGCGCCAGCCCTCGTCGTCGAAGTCGATCACGAGGAAGTGGCAGGTCTCGTCCTCGAGCATGGCATAGATGCCAACCGTGCTGCGCCCGGTGAGATGGTCTTCGATGGTCGAAGCGCTGAGCGGCAGCAACTCTCGATTGGCACAGTCAGCACACTTTACGCGCGGCTTGGCGCACAGTCCGGAACGCCACTCGTTGCCGCAGGCGGGCGCGTAGCCGCTGCCGCCGGATCGGCTCTGCCAGCGCTTGGCGAACACGTCGGCGCGCCCACGAAAGAGCGACTGGAACAGCTCGATCTTGGAGGCCGACGACGACGAGCCCGTTATTCCGGAGATTCGAGCGATATCCGGCTGCATTGCAGTCGCGGCATCCCGTGCCTCGAGCCCAAGCAGCTCCTTGAGTCGCGCGTTCTCTTCCGCAAGCAGGAGGTTCTGCCGTCGGAGCGCCTCGAGTTCGTCCGGCTGAAGCCGATCGTTCACAGGAAGAGTCCCCCTGCCGCGATCATGACTGCTCGCGACCGAGCGCTTTCCACGGCTCGCCGGGAAGGCGGGCGATGAGACGATCGTGCACGAGCGACGCCGCTGCGTCAACGTCGTATCCCTCGGGGTCGCGAAGCAGCGGGATCACGTCCGCACGAAAGTCAGAAGACGCTAGCTTGCCGACCATGTTCGCCTCGAACTCCGCGCGCGAGATTGAAGTCTCCGTTCGCGCCAGGTACTCGCCGAGACAGTCGATGATGTGCGACTCGGCGGGGTCGAGCGTGGTGAGCCCGAGCCACAGGTCGTAGAGGTCGCGGCCCTTGCGTCGCTGGAACAACGCCCGCATCTTCGTGGCAAGCAGCTCTTCGAGCGTGAACGTCGTAATCCGTTCATCGGCCGAGTGCCACGGGCTGGCTACAGCGAACGGCACATGCTGATGCCCGTCGACGCTGAAGTGCTCCCGAGTGTTGATCTCGACCTTGACCCGCATCTGCTGCACCGGCAGCGTGGTCGTCTCGAAGCGGTAGAGCAGTTTGGCGCTGGCGGGGCCCTGTTTCCAGGTCGGCTCGCCCAGCCACGGGTCGAGCGCCTCGCGGAGCTCCGCCAGCACAGGGCCGATCGGACCCGCCTCGATCTGCACGAGATCAAGATCCTCGGAGTAGCGCCCCGGAGAAGCGAAGTGCAACTTGTGCAGCGCTGTTCCGCCGCGGAAGGCAAGCGCCTGCCGCAATGATGGGCGCGCAAAGATCGCGGTGAGCGCTCTCGACAGGACCAAGTCCTGCTCGACCTGCTCGTCTAGGGGCCAGGGCGCAGAGGCTCGCCATGCTGTGACTTGGGCTCGAGGAATCACAGGTCGATCTCCACTTCCAGGTTCGGGGTCACACGCCAAGGACTGACTGCATCGGCCTTGACGCCAGGCGCATCGGGAGCAAGCGCAACGGGCCGATACCGCTTGGAGCCAAGGACACGAAGCAGTGGGTCTGCGAGCCGGGGCTGGCCCGCTCGGTCCAAGAGGTAGCCGAGGCGCTGGATCTCGGGGGTCTTGCGCAGTTGCGCAACCGCGCTGAGAGCTTCGGGTTCAAGGCGTTCGGCGAGTTCAAGCAGCACCGTCGCGACGTTGCTCAAACCACCGCATGCGGCCGAGAAGCGCACGAGATCGAAGGCCGTCGATTCAGGCGTGGACACGAGCATGGTGCCCGTCTCCGTCTGAACCGGTGTGGCGGGAGTCTCCCCGACCTGACGGCTCATGTGGAAGGTGATGCGCGCGCGTCCGGCCACGCCCTCGCGGGTAGAGCGGTCGGTGATGACCTGAAACGTCATCGGCTGCTGATGAGAAGCGCCGTGGATGGCCGCTGCGGATAGCAAACCCACGTAGTAGGGCTGATCGAGGAAGCCCATCAGGTCGTCGATGAACCACGAGGGCGGCGGAGAGCCAGCCGTGCGGTACTCGGTAGGCACGATCACGTAGAAGCCGCGACGCGGAGCCACGATGCGGCCGCGTTTCTTGAGCCGGCGCAGGGCGTTGTCGACCGCTATCTCAGACGTCGGCAGCGCGGCTCGCGCATCCGCATGAGAGAACGTGTAGGTTCCCGTTGCCTGAAGCTGATCGACGAACGCCGAGACCTCTTCAGGGGCTGTCACTTCTGGAATCGCCATTTCACTTTCATAAAGTAGCACTCAACGCTGCTTTATGCAAGTAGATTGGCGCTTTCAGAAGGAAGTTGAGATCAAAGGGCATCGAGTGTAATCGGGCACCAAATCCGAGCTCTACCCCAGCACTGACGGCCAGTGGGTTGGTCGGGTGGATCCGAGTAATACTAAAATCGTATTTGCACACTAAACTCGATGGGCTTAGTATGCCCATATCGCTTTAGTATCTAAGGAGGGCCAGCCGTGCAGCACAGCGTCAAGAGTCTCGAGGCATACCTTCGAGAGACACTGCACACGCCGATCCGACTGGAGCGCTGGCCCGAGGCAACCACGCTGCCCGCCTACCTGACGGGGCAGTACGACTTCTTCGACGGCACGGTCGGCGACGTCCACATCCTGTTCCTGCAAAGCGCCGAAGAGCCCGTGCCCAGCGCAGCCAAGAAGCACGAGCGTGCTCTGCAGCCGAACTGGACGGGGCCTGTGGCGTTCGCTTTCGAGCGCATCGCGCCGCGCACCCGCCAGCGCATGGTCAGCGAAGGGCTGTCTTTCGTGGTGCCCGGCAATCAGGTCTACCTCCCCGCCCTCGGCGTGAACCTTCGAGAGAGGTACCAGACCCGGGTGCAGACCACGGATCGGCTGCGACCCTCGGCGCAGGTGCTGTTCTTGCACGTGCTCGCGAACCGCTCCCCCGCCTCCGGCACTCCGAGTGGCCTGGCGAGGCGGCTGGGCTACACGGCGATGGCGATGGGGCAGGCTCTGAACCAGCTCGAGGATGCGAAGCTGGTCACTGTGCGCAAGGAGGGTCGCGAGCGTCTGTTCGAACTCGCAGGCGAGCCCGCCGATCTCTGGCACCAAGCCCAACCGCTGCTCGCAAGCCCCATCAGCCGCAGGCGCTACTTGGTCGGCGTCGCGGCGTCGGCGCGCAAGGGACTGGCATCTGGCTTCAGTGCGCTGGCCACCTACTCCGCCTTGGCAGAACCGGCTGTCCCGGTCGTGGCACTCGACAGAGCGAAGGCCAAGAGCCTGCTGGATGCTCGCGGCGTCCAGGAACTGCCCACCGCCGATGAGGCCGAACTCGAGGTGGAGGCCTGGTCCTACAAGCCGGGCATGCTCTCGGAGGGACCGGCGGTCGACCGGCTCTCGCTCTACCTCTCTCTTCGAGACGACACCGACGAGAGGGTCCAGTCCGCGCTCGACGAGATGACGCGAGGTGTCATGTGGTAAGGGGTCTGAACGTCTTCGGGGATCGCCTCGCCGGATTCGAGGACCGCTACGTCCTCATCGGCGGAGCTGCTGTGGAAGTGGCGATGGACGCGGCGGGCTTGCAGTTCCGTGTGACCAAGGATCTCGACATCGTCTTGCATGTCGAGGCTCTCGATGCGCAGTTCGCGACAGCCTTCTGGGCGTTCGTCGCCGACGGACGAGAGCTTCCCCTACATGCTTGAGCTGTTCTCCCGCAGACCCGCGCTGATCGAGCCGTCGACCGACTGCCGTCTGACGCCGCTGCCCATCGCCGAGGAGGTCTCGAGCCTCTCGGCGATCCTGCTCGACGACGAGTACTACGAGTTCGTCCAAGAGGGTACCCGGGTGGATGGCGGATTGTCGGTGCTCGCGCCGGAGTACATCGTGCCGCTCAAGGCGCGCGCGTGGATCGACCTGACCGACCGGCACGAGCGCGGAGAGGACGTCTCCCGTGGCGACATCAAGAAACACCGCAACGACATCATCCGGCTGAGTCAACTCATCTCCCCGGCAACGAGGATCGCACTGCCCGATACGATTCGGGCCGATGTGGCGGAATTCGTGGCGCGCGCGTTGCACGACGGCGCCGAGCCGAAGACCTTCGGGGTCATCGGGATGACGCTGGAAGATGTGCGGTTGCTGCTAAGTGCCGTCTACGATCTCGCTGAAGCCGCCTCCGAATAGGCGACGTTTCAGCTCCGGCGTGATGGCTCCCGCGTGGCATATGTGTTACCACAGTTACCAACAACTGTAGTCGTTCTTATGCCAACACGTTCTTATGCCAACAAGTCGGGCAGCAAGCCAAGTGTCGAAGTCGAACGCCGATTCCAAGTCAGAGAAGCGGCGGCCGATGCCCGCCTCGTCGCCCTGGGGAGAGATTGGGGCAGGGAGGGTACAATCAAAATACAAGCGTGGGGCCGCTCAGAGTGCCCCCCCCCACGAAGAAACGCAAGTCGGGAGGCTAGGGGTCGTGAAGAAACCCGGCGATGACTCGCATGAGATACCTGCGGTGCAAGAGAGCGAGTGCTGGGTTCTGCGCCTCTATGCGGCGGGACAGACGCCTAAGTCCCTCGCAGCGTTCGACAACCTAGAACGTATCTGTGAGGAACAGCTGTCGGGGCACTATCGGCCGCGTGCACGGACGTGGTGTATGAAGGTCTGAGGGCCGCCTGACATGAGGCGGCCACTGCTCCATCCTTGAAGGTGACGAAACCAACACAAGGAGGAGACAGTGACCATGAACAAGATGCAACTGCACGACGTTCTGC
>CAMTUW010000032.1:0-27547 GCA_947085035.1 uncultured Actinomycetes bacterium | reverse complement strand
GATGTAGGTCCCGCCGGTGGAGTAGTTGTTGGTGTAGCCGCTCGCGATGAACACCCTCATCGCTGCGCCGTGCGGTCCAGTGGCACCTGTGACCTCACCGTGGCAATCGACGCACGTCACCATCATCGTGTGGCTCTCGGTGAGCGGTGACCAGTTGGTCTGGTAGTTGGCGACGGTCGGCAGCGTCCACGTGCGGTTCGCACCCACACCGTCTACTGCGGGGACGAAGGTGGTCTTCCGTCCCGGCATCGCGCTGAAGGAGCGGTGTCCGGACCATTGCGGGTTGAACTGGACGCCGCCCACCGCAGCGGAGCCGGTGTTGGGTAAGCCGTTCCAGCCCCATCTCTGGATGTGCGGCGTGACGATGGTGCCCGACGCGTTGCTTGAACGGATGACCGTGGTATGACACTGCTCGCAACGGTTGTTCAAGGCGTTTCGCACATTGGAGACCGCATGGATGGTAGCCGAGGTGGTCGTGGCTGCCACGCTGATGGGGGCGAGACTGTTGGCTGACTTCTTATGACACACCGTGCACGGAGTCGTCCCGTACGCGCCTAAGACGAAGTGCTCGTTGTCGATGCTGTCGTCGTGACATCCGCGACACCAAGAGGTCGTGAACAACGTGCCTTGGAAGACGCCGACCGCGTCGCTCCCGATGGTCGACTCGTGCCACTGGGTGCCGTGGGTACTGACATTGATGCCAACGTGGCAGCCCACCGTCTGACAGGCCAGTGCCGTGGCGTGCTGCGCGGTGCCGGTGTGACAGATCGGGCATCCGTTGTTGGGGGTACGGGAGTGTATGTTGCCAACATCGGCCACGTTGTGGCACTCGGTGGCATTCGGGTTGTTCTGACAGCTGACCGCAGCGGTGCTTGACGCCGGCAACGCCGCGCCGTATGCGGCACCGTTCGCACCGTCGATGGAGAAATCATCGACGCGCCCGTACTCACCGGTGGCGTTGAACGTGCCGCGGAAGCGGATCCAGACGTTGCCCCCACCGGGTACCGAGAGTACGGGGCTCTGGGTCCACGTCGTGGCCGGGCTACTCACACGGAACAACTCTGTGAAGCCAGCCGTTCCGCTCGTGGTCGAATACTCGCAGACCAGGAAATCAGCCGCGTCACTCAGGTTCACCTGATACCAGAACCGCACGACACCGGCCCCATAGCCCGTCAGGCTGTATGCCGCCGTACGGTAGAAATTGTACTCGGTACGGGTCGCGTTGATGCCAATCTGGGCGGCAGCGCCACTGCGTGCGCTTCCGGTCTGAACCGTCACGAGGGTGGCGTCGGAACGAGTCCACGCGGTGGGCCACGTCGTCGTCGTGCCGAAGTTCTCGGTCGCGACGTTTGCCGTGGAACCGAGCGTGAAGCTCACGCCGGGGGTCGGGATGATCGATGCGCTCGCGTTGTGCTTCGTGTTCCAGTCGGCGTGGAGGTTCGGCAGGTTGTGGCAACTGTTGGCCTCACCCGCGCAGCTCCCGTTCCAGCGCGCCGTCCAGTTGTCGACTCTCGTCTCATGACACGCGACGCACCTATCAGGGTACGTGGCCGTGAAGGAGACGACGCTCGACTTGGTGTGCTCGGTCATCATGTCGATCGTGTGACAGGTCGTGCACGCACGCTCGAAGTTCAGTGACGTGGCGTGGTAGTCCGTGAGCGTCTTGCCGTACGACGTCGTGCCGTAGTTCGCGCCGGTGACAAGCGAAGCGTCATGGCTCGTCAGGTAATAGTGACCTGTGGCGCCCGGTGTGGTGGATGTGGACGTGTAGGGTGTGTAGGCATGCGTTCCCGCCTTGCCAGTGGTGTGACAGTAGACGCAGTTCGTCGTGCTGTCGGCCAATCCACCAAGGTTCAGTCCGCCATTGTGACAACTCTGGCAACCATCGTGCGCCTTGGTGTTCACACCGAAGCCAGTGGACTTGTAGACCTCTCGCACGTCAGTGGCGAGCGCGTTGGCCGGACCCTCGTGACAGCGTCTGCAAAGGCCCGTGTCAGTCGAGATGTTGTGGGCAAGCGGGTTGTGTGGATCGGTGGTGTGGCAGGCGCCGCCTGTACCGCACGACTTCTTGTTCGGCTTGAGGGCCTGCTTCGTGTAGTCATGACAACCGGCAAGAGCGCAGCCCAGCGCCAAGCGAGCGGGCGGAGTCGTGGCTGTGCCCCTGTGAAGGGCATGGAGATCGAGTGTCGTATGACAACCCGCCGTCTGGCAGGTTCCGACGCCTTGGGCCTCGGTGGCGGTCACAGACGGGGCGGTCACTGCGGAATGGGCGATGTACGCCGGGAGCACTGTCGCGTTATGGCAGTCCGTGCAAGCGTCGTTGGTCCAGTTGCCTACGACCTGCGCCACAACACCCGGGCTGTAGTTGTGGCAGCGCACACACGTCACGTTGCCGAGAACAGGCAGTCCTTGGTGCTGCGGATACACTCCGCTTGCACCGTCGATGCCCGTGTCGTTGTGACACTGGTTGCACCGAGCGCTCGCCGTACCGCCCGCTGTGAGGCTCGCCGTGCGGGAAGAGGCGACCGCTGTGTGATTCGGGACCGGATAGTGACCGGCAGGCGTGACACCGGCGATGGGAACACGATCCGTCGCACGGTGGTACTGCACAGGGCCACCGCCATGGCAGTTCATGCAGCTGTTCGGGTCGTTGAATTCCGGCATCTGCTGTGTCGTGTTACCGAGGTGGCACGCACCGGCGAGACAACCGGAATTCGGGTGATACGCTTGATAGTTCGTACCCGTGCTGTTCCCGTGACACCCGGCACCGGACTGCACGCACCCCGTCACCGTGGTGGGGTTGAACAGACTGCCATCGTAGTCCAACTCATGGTTGTGCGGCTGCAGACCGTTGTGGCAGGTGCCGGGGCCAGTACCGCCGCAGTTGATGGTCGCCGGAGCGTTGAGGTTGCTCGTGTGACACGTGTTGGCACAGTTGGTGACGGTGGCGTTACTGAGCGACGAGTTGTTGTGGATGACCGCGACATCAGCCAAGAAGTGACAATCTGAACCACCGCATTGCGGCGACACGGCCGTGGCATTGTGCTTCGGAGTGCTCGCGTTGTGATTACCCATGTGGCACTCAGGGGTCACACAGGACTTGTTCCACGGCCCGACGATATTGTCGGCCTTGTTCTCGTGACAGTCGACGCACTTGTCCGGATAGATGGCCGGGACCCGTGTGGCCTCCGACGACTCCTTGAAGTGCTCGGGCTTGAGCTCCATCTGGTGACACTGCGCGCAGGCGATGTCCGGACCATTCCCGGGCTTCAAGACGATTCCGTCGACCAGGAAGCGATCGGAGTTGTTCGCGTTGGTGGATGCGCTGAAGCGAATGGTGAGAGTCTTGCTCCGGGGGACCGCCAGCGGGCCGACCTTGGTCCACGCGGTCTGGGTCGCCGCCGTGCTCCATATCTGTACGAACGTCGTCGCGTCTATCGAGTACTCGATTCTCGCGAAGTCCGGGCTCACGAAGTTCGTGGTCTGATAGTGGAACTCGATGGTCGGACTGGATACGTTCGAGGTGTCGAACACCCGCTTGAAGTCGTTCGTGGAACGTGTGGTCGATGTGGTGTGGATCTGGGCGAAGTGGGTGCCCTCGTGGGGCGCAGCGGTGCTGGTCGCAACCACGAGCGTGGTGCTGTTGCGCGTCCAGGCAGCGGGCCACGTGGCCGAGTTGAAGCCCTCGGTCGCGACGACGGAACCGATGAGACCGTACCCGCCGTCAAGGCCGGACTGTGTTCTGGTCGCGGTGTGCGTGGCCTCTGAGCCGATGTAATGGTTCGGGTCGTGCGGCGCGTGGTCACGGCCGCCCATGATAGCTGCCTTGTGACAGTCGACGCACTCCTTCTTACCCGCCAGCGTGAAGGTCCCGATACCTGAGGGGTTCGGCATACCGTCGAGGTTGTGACAAACGTTGTTCGAGGCGCAGTTCTCTATCGGCGGATACCCGTGGTTGATCCTCATGTCGGTGGTTTCATGGCAATCGATGCACGCCTGGCTCTGCGCGGTCACAGAGTGAATGGGGCCTATACCCGTGTGCGGCAGGGTGATGTGGCAGGCGCCGTTCACGCCACAGGAGCGCGCGTACGGTTTCCACCCCTGCATGAGCGGATCGTGACAGTCAACGCACTCCGGCTCGAGTCTGCGCTCGCAGCGCAGGCCAACCCAGCCGACCTCCTGGCCGCTGGGGTGACAGGCGGTCGTACAGCGGCTCGTGTCGTACGGGTCGACGCCGTTCGTGGTGCTGAACGACGGGATGATGATCCCGTCTCCCTTGTGCAGCTCGTGCAGGTCGAGACCGGACGCCTGATGGCAACCGACGTCGCCGCACTGGAACTGTGCGGTGCTCATCACAACGCCCGCAGCCGGCGGAACGGTGCTGGTCGAGTGCATTGTGTAGGCCGCGCCCATGACTCCCAAGCTGTGACATGCGGCGCAATCCCCGGAGGCCGGATTCGACTTGATGTATGCAGCCACGGAGGCGTTGAAGCTGTGGCAGTCCCCGCACGACGTGTTGCCGTAGAACTGGAGCACTTGGTGCTGGTTCCACAGACCGTTCAGGCCGCCCACCTTGATCGCCGGGTGGCACACCGAGCACTTCGCCTGGCTGTACCCGCCCACGCTCATCGTAGCGTCGCTCGCCGCGAGGTTGTGAACCACCTGGTTGTAGTGACCACCGGCAGTGGCGGTTGCAGGAGCGGCAAGCGGAACGACGTCTCTGGCGAACTGGTAGTTCAGCGGCGCGACCGAGCGTCCGCCGTGGCAGTTCTGGCAGGTCTGCGGATTGTTGAACGCATCGTTGGACTGTGACGAGCTCAGGTGGCAGTCGCCCGCCATGCAGCCGTTGTTCGGATGGTACCTGTTGGCGTAGTCAGGCTTGTCACCCGTGTCCGACCCGTGACAACCGAGACCGGAGTTGGTGCAACCGACGTTGGTCGTGAAGTTGTAGTTCGATCCTGTGCGATTCAGCCCGTGCCCGTGCTCCATACCGGCGTGGCACCCTACCGCCCCGCAGTCGATCGGCGCGGGCACCACGTCGGCACTGGCGTGACAGACCAGGCACCTCAGGGTGTCCGCCGTCGTCACTGCGGCGACGGAGTTGTTGTGGATCGCGGCGGCGTCGTTCACGACGTGACATCCGGATCCACCACACCCCGGGTTGGTCACGGAGGCGTTGTGCTTGGCTGTGCGATCCGTATGGGTGCTCGGGTGGCACGAGGCGCATCTCTTGTCCCACGCCGTGAGCCACGGGTCGACCTTCGTCTCGTGACACACCACGCACTTGCCGACCACGGTAGTCGTGGTCGCGAAACTCACGGCCGTCTTGGCGTGCTCAAGCTTCATGTCGAGTCTGTGACACTGCGTGCACTGGTAGCCGTTGTACGTGCCGTTGCCGACGGATGTGTGGGTGGTCTCTGTGCCCAGATAGTGGCTTGGGTCGATGGGCGTGTAGTTCTTCGCCGTCACACCGTTCGCGTTGACGACACTGCCCGCGACGTGACAGTCGACGCATGCCGCCGACTTGCCGGTGGTGAGGCCGGGGTACTGCGGGTTGGAGTGGCACGCCGCGCACGATCCATGCACGACCGCCACATCACTCGACTCGTGGCAGGCGGCGCACTGATCGTTTGAGGTCGGCGCGTGATTCCCCACGTGGTTGTCGTAGTTGGGATGACAGCCGCTGAGGCCACAGTCACGCCGAGCCTGAACCGGGTCGGCGACGTGGCAGGTGTTGCAGTTCGTGATGCCGCCGGGCTTGCCGTCATTGCTCGTGACCGACTGGTTATGGATCGCGGCGATGTTGGCGACATCGTGGCACTGAGCACCACCGCACGCCGTGCCAGCGGTCTTGCCGCCCGAAGTGGTCACTATCACGTTGGTCGCGTTGTGCTGTGTGGCGGCCGCAGTGTGCTTCGTCGCATGGCACTGGTCACAGGTCTTGTTCCAGACACCGCCGGGAAGCGGATCGACCTTTTGCTGGTGACAGGCGACACACTTGTCGGGATACGTGCCGGGGACGCCCAGGAAGTTCGTATACGCCTTCGTGATGTGCTCGGGCTTCATCTCCATCTTGTGACATGCGTCGCACCTGACCGGCGCGAACACAGTAGCCGCACCGTCATAGTCAAACGTGCTGGCCGCCTGTGCGGCTGACACCGTGTGCGAGTTCTCCGTACCGACATAATGCGCCGGGTCGGCTGGAGAGTAGTTCTTGCCGAGCACCGCAGCGCCACTTGCGCCGGGAGTCGCACGGTGACAGGTCGTGCACGCCGCCGTGTAGCGATCATTCGCGCCGGTGGCGCCGCTCAGGTAGTCCGTCAGTTGACCGGTCGTGAGGTTGTGACATGTCGAGCATGCTGCATGCGCGGTCCGGATGTCTCCGGCCGTCTCGTGGCATCGCAGACACTCGATGGCCGCAGGATAAGACGCCGCGTTGTGCGCCGCAGTGAGGGTGTGGGTCGAATGGCAATCCGTGCAGAGCTTCTTGGTTGGTGTCCCCGCGCCGGGAACGTGACAACTGGTGCAGTCGCCGGCGCCCGGCAGGGTACGGTCGTGGAGCAGGTCGGCCTTGGTCACGTCATGGCAGCCGATCCCGCCGCACGCGGTCTGGTTGGAGGCGGAGAACACGGCGTAGTCATGCTTGGCCGTGTAGGCGTTGTGCGGCGCAGGCGCCTTGCCCGTCGCGTGACATGCGACGCACTGCTTGTTCCACGGCTTCGGCAGGTAGCTTTGGTTGTGACAGCTCGAACACAGCACCGGCCCGCCGCCCACGAGCTGCGCACTGGACCTGTTGTGCTCGGGATAGAGCTCAAGCGTCGAGTAGTGGCAGGTGGCACAGGTGAAGCCGCCCGTGTTGCTCACGCCCGACTGCACCACGTCACCAACGTGCTTGGTGGACAGGTACGGATGCGATTCCATCGAGTCGACGCCGCTAAGAACGTGGCATCCGGCGGTACACGCCTTGGTCGCGGGGTACCTGCTCGCGGAATGGCACGAGAGGCAGCTGGGAGTGAACTCGTTGGTCGTGATCGAGTTGTTGTGGACCACGTCCAGAGCGCCCGCGTGACACGAGCGACAGCCGTACTCGCCCGATGCGGTGGTGGGATTGTGGTTGCTGTCAACGTAGTTGTGCGGCTGCTGCCCGGCTATCGTGTGACAACCGGGGGCGCCCGCCTCGCCGCTCCATGTGCAGCCATAGTTGTAGGTGCCGGTCTGGGTTGGATCGAGGTACGGAGCGTACACGGGGTGACACTGGGCGCAGACCCCGACCTTGGTCTTCGAGCTCTCGCGGCGATGCTCTTCGACCAGCGCGCGCGTATGACACGACGGGCACGAGAACCCTTGGTAAGTGCCGGCCGAGAAGGCGGTACTCGTGGCCTCGTGCGGGAAGGTGAAGCCGTGAGACGCGGTCTTGTCAGGGTGGCAGCTGACGCACTTGGGAGAAGCCGCCTCGGTGGTGTTGGCGTAGGCCCGGAAGCCGTCGATCACGACGAACGTACCGCGGGAGGCAACGTTCTTGGTTCCCTTGACCCTGATCTGGATGGTGTTGTTGCCAACGGGGAGCTCAGTGGACCTGAAGACGACCTTCTGGTAGCCGGTCACTGGCGCATACAGGTCTATGTCGCCGCGCTTCGTTCCGTTGATCCAGACCTCAGCCTGCCCGAAATAGGGATCGACCGCCGCAACGACCTCGATGATCCGAGCCGGGAAACTGCTGGTAAGCGTGTAACCGGCGATGTTGGCGAAGTTGGCGCGCTGAAGCGTGTAGTTCGTGCTCGACAGCGTCTTCCAGGCCTGGGGTGCATAAGTGACAACGTCGGTGACGGGGCTGGCGGGCACCGGCGGATGCGAGTGGGATTCGCGCTGGACCGGCACGCCCTGCGCCATGCCCGCGACATCATGGCACCCGACTGTCGCGCATTGGTTGGTGACCGTGAACACCGTCTCCATCGTGAGATCTCCACCGGAGACACCGTGAGACATCGGCCCCACCCACGGAGCCTGAGCGGTGTAGGACTCATCACCGCTGGCGCTGTGGTCGAGGTGCTTGGGGGCCACCTTCGTGTAATCGTGACAGGCCGCACAGCTGGCGATACCGTGACACGACGCGCACTTCTCGCTGCGGGTGTTGAGCGAGCCCATCCAACGCGGCTTCGAGTGGATCGCGTGAAGCACGGACGACGAGACGTCTTTGGAGGTGGGGGTCGCGAACGATCCTCCGACCCCCGTCCACACGGGAATGGCGTACCTGCTCGAATCCCCCCAGCCGACTGGGAGGTGGCAGATCGCCCCGCAGTCGCCTCCGGCGTTGTGCCGCGGGTGCGTACCGGCCAGACCCGGGGTATGGCATTTCGAGCAGGCCGTCGTGCGATCCACCTCGAAGACCGACCAGTCGGTCATCGACTGATGGCACGACAGACACTCCGGATTGCGCTGCTCAGCGAAAGCGGTACCCACGAACGCGAACATCACCGCGCACACTGACACCGTTACCAGAAGAGCACCCCACGCACTTCTACGCCCAGTCATCTCTGACCACCCATTCCCCACGCATCGCCGACCATGGGAGGCTAGGATCCGTGATCCGAGCCTCCAATTCCACACAAACCACACAGAACGCCCAAGGGCGCATCTGTTAAGACTATCGGCACTCTTGAGGTCGGAGTCAAGACAGATTCAGCGAAAATCGGAGCCGATGAAACAATATGAATAGACTTTTCAACCTCGCGGATAGTGCCTCAGTGATGCCATGTATGCTTCATACTGGTGATGCTGCGGACGTCTCCGCTGTTGAAATCGACTCTGTTGTCGGAGGATGAATGGGACGTCTGCTCGCACTGGCACGCTCACCCAGAATCGCCGTGTCGTTGATTCTCGGCATCTGCATCTATGTAGGGCTCGTGACCGCCGTGCCTCAACGGGAGCTCACGCCGCAAGAGCACGCGGTGTGGGCTGCCGGCGATGCACCCCTGACTCGCACGCTGATCGCACTCGAGCTCGATAGAGGCTACACGACGCCCGCATTCTTGTTGCTCACGGCGCTCCTGGGATTCTCGACGGCCGTGTGTTCATGGGACCGCTCGGTTGACGCCGCGCGCCGCTGGCGAGAGCGCGGCATGGTCGTTGGCACACTCACCGAACGAATCGCAGACCGCGAACCCGCCACATTCGATGGCGATGACGATGCGGCACGTCAGGCGTTGGTGAGGGCGCTCGAGTCTCTGGGCCTCAAGGTGAAGCAGGGCCGCACCCTCGGCTTCGCCGACCGAGGCGCCCTCGCGCTTTTCGGCAGCCCTGTCTTTCACTGGTCGCTCGTCGTCTTCATCGTATTCGCAGCGCTCGGGTACCTCACGCGATGGGACGGGCAACTGGGAGTCCCAGAGCGTTCGGCCGTCTTGGACGTGGCCGAGTCCTATCAGCTGCTCGACACGGCTCCGCTGGCCCTGCCGCACACGGGCTGGAGTCTCCAGGTGACCGAGGTCTTCGAAGACAGACAGGTCGGGGATGTCAACTACGGCGTCGTCCCGATCGTAGCCGTGCTCCGCGGCAACGACGTTATCGGGACGGGTGAGGTTCGCTCTAACAAGCCACTGCGCGCCGGCCCGTTGCTCATCCACCTCGCCGATCACGGACTGTCCGTTGGCGTGGAGGTGCTCGACGCATCCGGCGCGTCGCGAGGACGAAGCGACCGCATTCTCGACTTCAACGAAGCCACTGAGAGCGGAACGACGGAGTCGAGCTTCGACGTCACGGGCGAGAGCTCGGTCATCGCCAGCGTCTCCGTCGAAGTCGCGGCCAGAGACAGGCGCGGCTACCTACCCCGACTGCTGCCGCCGACACCGCTCGTGCAGGTCACGGTGAACACTTCCGACGGGAGCAGCACCCGGCAGATGCTCCGCGTGAACGAAGTGGTCGAGTTGCCGGATGGCTGGAGCCTCAAGGTGAACGACGTGGGTTACTACCTACGGCTCTCCGTAGTACGCGATTGGTCCACATGGTGGCTCTACCTTGCCTCGACCGCGGCGATCCTGGGCCTGACCCCGGCGTTGCTCATGCCGTATCGCGCCGTCTGGTTCCGTTTGGAAAGCGAGGGCTCGACCACGACCATCCGGGTTCTGCCGCTCGCGCATCGCTACGACAGGACCTTCCCGCTCACACTTGATCGGGCGCTGACGCAAGAGGGGATCCGATTCGAGCCACAGATTGACCCGGACCCCACACCGAGAGGAACACCATGACGGCGACTCCGCACAACAGCCACGACCTCACAACCGAGATCCTCACCTACCTCGAGGCGGGCGTTGACGCTCCCCTGCCCCAGTTCAACGACTGTGCACTGCGGCTGTTCGCGTTCCAATACGACAACAACGCGCTGTTTCGCGAGTTCTGCGAAGCCAAGAAGGTGCGCCCCGGCGACATCGACAGCTGGGAAGACGTGCCCATGGTCTACAACGACGTGTTCAAGACGCACCTGGTCTCATCGTTTCCGCTGGAGAACTCCGTCATGGGTTGCCTGACCGGGGGCACCACCAGCCTCACGCAGCGCGGACGCATCTTCCGTGACGAGGACGGCAAGAAGCTGGTGTTCACCGCCAACAGGGTCATGACGGGTTCGTACCTCTTCCCCGATTTCGAGGAGGGGCGACGGTGCCGTGTGCTGATTCTGGCGCCGAGCCCCGAGTTCGCTCCGTCAATGGGCATGGCGATAGGCATGGACCAGACCCGGAAGCATTTCGGCGCCTCCGACAGCCTGTTCTTGCTCAAGCGCAGCGGCATCGACGTGCAGGGCCTCATCAACGCTCTGCGAGAAGCGGAGGACTCCGGCGTACCGGTCGCCCTGATCGGCGCGACGTCGGCCTACGTCTACTTCTTCCAAGCGTGCAGGCGAGAGGGATGGAAGTTCGACCTGCCTCAGGGTAGCCGCGTATGTGACGGCGGCGGGTATCGCGGCCGCTTCGGAGTGGTGACCCGCGAAGACTACTACGCGATGGTCGAGGAGATTCTCAACGTACCTCAGACTCACTGTGTGAACGTGCTCGGTGAAGCCGAGACGGCCACCAACCTCTTCGACGACGCGTTGCGCCGGAACGTCCAGGGTCTGCCGCAACAGTCGCGAACCCGTCCCGTGCCGCCGTGGTCACGCGTCCGAGCGATGAGCGTCGATGACCTGTCCATGCTTCCGGACGGCGAGGTCGGGCTTCTCGCCCACTGGGACTTGGCCAATGTACCCACGGTACTCGCGGTAGTCACGGACAACCTGGGCTACACGACCGACGACGGCACCGCGTGCGAGATAGTGGGACGGGCAAAGGTCGAGAACGGAAAGGTGTCGGTACTTCCGGACGAACAGCGTCCGATCAACCCGATGGGCGACTCCACCGTATTCAGGATGCTCGAGCAGTACGTCAACTTCTCGATCGACTTGAAGACCCGCTTCGCCAAGGATCCGGGGTCCACACCTGCCGTGCGCGAGGAGATCGAGGCACGTCCGGGTTCGGTGGCTTCGTGTCCGCAGGTGGTCGACGAGATCCTGGTGGGTCAAGCAGACGAAGAGGCTGCCCGGATGCGCGACGAGGCGCTGGATGCGTTCGAGGCCCAGACCGAACGGCCGCTGGATTGGTTCGTCGAGCAACAGCGGGAGCAGAACATCGAGCAGCCGAAGATCGAGGACGCAGTGGCCCGCACAGATGACGGTGCTTCCGAGTCAGACAGCTGATTCCTGCGCGGTTCGCGTCACCCGGTGAGGTACCCGGCGTGAATCGAGTTGAACACGATCGGGATACCGAGCAGCGAGAACGCGCAGATCGGCAGCGCGACGATAGCGAACCAGGCTGCCTTCTCGTCGCGCCATCCCATCGTGAGCCTGAGATGCAGGTACGCCGCATAGACGAGCAGCACCACGAGCGTCCACACCTCGATAGGATCCCAGGCCCAGTAGCGTCCCCACGCTTCGTTGGCCCAGATGGCCCCCGATGCGGTCATCACGCACCAGAACAGGAAGCCGGCCGAGATGAGCCTGAACGAGAGGTCGTCGACGACCTCTTGCGACGGCAAGCGCTCGAACCGACGCGCCCAGACACCGGTTGTGGAACGTTCGCGCACCACGAGCACGACGGCCAGCGCGAAAGAGCCCACGAACGCGCCGAATGCGAGGTCCGAGAAGATCACGTGAATCGCGAGCCAGTAGCTCGCCAGAGCAGGCGTGATGGGCAGGCCGCTCTTGGGCGAAAGCAGCGCACCGCCCATGAGCAACAGTACGACCGGCATCACAGCGACCCCAATGGACACGAGGCTTGGATACCGCCACACCAACAGTGCGAACGTCACGAGCGAGAAGAAGGTGAGAGCGGCGGTGACCTCGTAGAAGCCCAGATAGGGTCCGTGCCCCACGCGAATCCAGCGAATCGCCAACGCGACAATCAGCGGCACGATTCCCAGTAGCGACACGCGATACGCCAACCACGTGCGCTTCTCGTTGTTGAAGACGACCCCGGCGATGTATATCGCGGTCCCAAGCGCGAAGAGAGTGATCGCGACCCACATCCAGATGATCTCTGCCGTCATGTTGCTCCTTCTTGTCGTGTCAGCGTAGTGCCTAGCGCGCGCCGTGCCCCGTGAGAACCACCTTGAGCGTCTCGGCGATGATCTGCACATCCATCGCGAAGTTCTGGTGGTACATGTAGATGAGGTCGTACTTGAGCTTGCGCTCCGGCGTCGTGGCGTAGCCGCCGCTGACCTGGGCGAGCCCGGTCACCCCCGGCTTCACGCGAAAGCGCTCGCCGTATCCGGGAATCTCTGTCAGGTACTGGTCGACGAAGTAGGGGCGCTCGGGACGGGGGCCCACGAAGCTCATCTCGCCTTTGAGGATGTTGATGAGCTGCGGCAGCTCGTCGACGCGGTACGTCCTCAGGAAACGGCCGACCTTGGTCACGCGCGGGTCGTCTTCCTCGGCGAGAACCGGGCCGCAGTGCTTCTCGGCGTCATTGATCATCGTGCGCAGCTTGTAGACCCGAAACGGCTTGAGACCGGCTCCCGTCCGCGTTTGGGCGAAGATGGTCGGAGCGCCGTCCGAGAGCCACACGGCAAGCATGCCAGCGAGCAGAACCGGCCCCGCGATCACGAGCAGCGCCAACGCGCCCGCCACGTCCATGGCCCGCTTGGCCGCACGGTAGTAACGTGGAACCGAGGACTCGGTGATCTTCATCAGCGGGATGTCGCCTATGAGCGCATCCACGCGGCCGATGAAGATCTCGTAGAGCTCGGGCACCACGTCGACTCTGACACGGAGTTCGTCGGCGATCACCAGCGACTCGACCAGCTCGCGAAGCGCGATGGGGCTCACCACGATGATGCGGTTCGCGTCTTGCTCGCGCGTGATCCGGGCCGCATCGGTGGCATTGCCGAGTACCGGGAAGCCACCGACCGTCGCGTGCGACGCTGGCGTGGAGTCAACCTCGAGCAGGCCGCACACGCGCCAGCCCCACTTGGCCCTGCGCGTGAGTTCCTGGGCGAGTTCCACAGCGACGGGCCCGGTGCCCACGAGCACCACACGCTGCTCGGGCCAGTGCAGCCGCCCCACTCGCAAGAAGGCGAGGCGCCACGCGACAAGGAGAATGATGCCGAACAGCCAGCCCAGAAGAATCGTCCAGCGCGCGAAGCTCACGGTTCTCTCGCCGCCGAAGAACGCGATCGCGGCAACGAGCACCGTACCCATGGTCACAGCGACGAACACGGACCGGATGACGATCCACGTGGTCTCGACCCGTTCGACGTCGTAGAGCCCGTAAGCCCACGCACTCATCAGATAGATCGCGGTGGAAAACGGCGCGAGGAGAAGGTACGCCTCGAAGTTGAACGTGGGGATGTCACCTTGGAAACGCACAAAGAACGCGAGAACGACGGCCACGTTGATGAGCAGGCCGTCGAGAAAGACCGATAGCGCGACGAAACGTCTCGATGACAGCATGTCCGGGCGCTACCCCCCTGTCCGCGACGCGTGGAGTCTGATGGCCTCATCGTAGACGGTGAGGGTGTTTGCGACCATCCGTTTCACGGTGAAGTCCCGAAGCGCACGCTCCTTGGCCTGGCGGCCCAAGCGCGAGCGCAGCACCTCGTCTGAGAGCAGCCGCTGGAGTGCCGCCGCGAGTGCCGAGACGTCACCCAGGCGAACCGTCAACCCCGTGACGCCGTCGAGGTTCGCGTAGGGGACTCCGGTGGTCAGGTCCGTGGACACGACCGGGGTGCCTGCCGCGTGGGCCTCGATCTGAACGAGCCCGAACGCCTCACTGCGCGCGACGCTGGGCAGTGCGAAGACGTCGGCGGCGTGGTACCACGCCGCGAGATCGGCTTCGTCGACCGGGGGGACGAAGTGCACCCGATCGATGATCCCGCACGCTTGGGCGATCTGACGCAGCTCGCCCTCGAGAGGCCCGCGTCCGATCATGACGAGGTCGGCGTCCAGATGCTCCATGGCTCGAACGAGAACGTCCGCTCCTTTGTAGTAGATCAATCGACCCACGAACAACACGATGCGCCGACCGGCGTGTTCGGCGCGGAGCTCTTTCGCGCGCGCTTCGGTCGCGACACCTCCGGCGAAGGTCTCGACGTGCAGCCCGAAGTCGACGTGTCGGCACTTCTCCGCACGCGATGCGAGGAACTCGGAGTGAGCGATCATGTTCGGCGAAGAGGCGATGATGAGATCGGCCGAGTCGAGGAAGCGCTCGAGCAAGGGCCGGTAGGCCGCGAGCGCGATCCTTTGCCTGACGATGTCGCTGTGGTACGTCACGACCATCGGCTTGTCGGGTCGAGCACCGAGCCACGCGACCTCGCCCCACGGGTACGGGAAGTGGAAGTGGAACAAGTCGGGCGCAGGCGTGCGACGGGCCTCCGCGCGCAGTTCACGAGCGAAACCGAGGGCGACGGGTGTCGAGGACGCATGGAACGCTCGCGGCAGGCGAAGCACCTCCACACCGCCCACAACCTCTTCGAGACGGCGGTTCTCGCCATTGCACACGATCGCTCGCACGTGAGCATCGGCGTGCTCGACGAGCCCTTCCGAGAGATCGCGCAGGTGGAACTCCACCCCGCCGAGATGCGGCGGGTAGTACTTGTTGACCATCGTGACGCGCACGGGGGAACCCTGCGTCATGCCCGCGCCTCGACGAGTTCGCGTCCGGCCGCGAGAAGGTCGTCGACCACCCCCATCGAGGACGCCTCGGCGTAGATGCGCACAAGTGGCTCGGTGCCTGACGTGCGCATGAGCAACCAGGCGTCATCGGGCAGGAAGAACTTCACGCCGTCGACACGCAGCACCTCTCGCACCTCAAGACCGGCGAGAGCCGCCGGATTCAGAGACGGCATGCGCGTCACGAAGTCGCTCATGACGGCTGGGGCCAGCTTGAGGTCGAGGCGCCCGTACTCCATGGGGCCCGTGAGCTCGAAGAGGTCGTCCACGAGTCCGCCCAGGCCCTGGCCCCGGTGCGCCATCATCTCGGCGAGCAGGAGCGCCATCAGCAGGCCATCGCGCTCGCGCACGTGACTCGGTATGCCGATGCCTCCGGACTCCTCGCCACCCAGAAGCACCCCTCCCGCGACCATCTCCTCGTAGATCCACTTGAAGCCCACAGGCGTGGTCACGACCTCGAGCCCCAAGCGCGAGGCGAGACGGTCGACGACCACGGAAGTCGAGAGCGTCTTGACGATGCGGCCGGTCAGCCCCTTGTCCTCGACCAGGTGGCGCGCGATGAGCGCGATGATGCGATGCGGACTGACGAAGGCACCTGTCGCGTCGAGGGCGCCGATGCGGTCCGCGTCTCCGTCGGTCACGAATGCGGCGTCGTAGCCGCCTGCGGTCACGGCATCACGAGCGGCGTCGGTCCATGGCGGGATCGGCTCGGGATGCAGGCCACCGAAGCCCGGGTTGCGCTCGGAGTGGATCTCGGTGACCTCCACGCCGAGGGAGCGCAGCGTCTGAGCGAGGTAGCCCTGGCCCGCTCCGAACAGCGGGTCCACGACGACTCGCAGGTTCGCTGCGGCGATCACGTCTCCGTCAACCGCAGCGCGCAATGCGTCCAGGTACGGAGCCAGCAGATCAACCGTCTCATAGGCCGCTCCTGCTCTGGGCGGCTCGTCAACCAGCGCCTCCTCGACGCGCTGAGTGAAGCTGACCGGCGAGGCACCGCCATCGGGCATCCGCAGCTTGAGGCCGAGGTACTCGGCCGGATTGTGACTCGCGGTCAGCATCACACCGCCTGCTGCGCCCTCCTGTCTGGCAACCGACCAGCACAGCGCGGGGGTTGGCAGATAGCGATCCGAGAGCTTCACGGTCAGGCCGTGCGAGGCCAGAACAGAGGCGACAGCCCCCGCGAAGGACGCGGCCTCGAAGCGGGTGTCGTAGCCCACGAGGACGACGCCGCCGGGAAAGTCCTCGGCGAACACGCGGCCGGCCGCGTCAGCTAAGCGACGGACGTTGGCGTAAGTGAACTCCTCGCCGATCACGGCGCGCCAGCCATCAGTGCCGAAGCGGATTTCAGCACCCATGTACTACCAACCTCCCCCTTGAGCGCCTAGCGCGGAAACGCCTGAATGAAGTTCGGGATCGGGTTACCGAGCACGCGAACCTGCCCATCGGATATCTCGATGTGGATCGCATCGACATCCGAGTTCGACATCATGTCCGCAGTGACACGAAACGTGGCCACGAACGCTTTGCCGGCGCGCCCCTGGGGGTAGATTGTGAACTCGAGGTCCCGTTCGATTGCGGCAGGGCCGATCGAGCCGATGTCACTCTTGCCCGAGGCGGGCTTGTAGCTTTTACCGGCGAACACGATCTCGGGTGATTTGGGTGGCTTGTTGACGGTGTCGTTCCACCACAGGATGCGAACCGTCTTGGCCGAGGTGCTCGGCTTCTTCGGGTCGGTCTGACCGCCAGGGGCGGTGGGCTTGTTCGGCGAGTTGTCTGACGGCGCAGCGCCCGATGGGCTCTTCTCGCCGGAGGGTGTCTTCGGCGATCCGGTCGTTCCCACCGAACCCGTAGCGTCGGTCGAGCCCGTGGCGCCTGAACTCGAGCCCGATTTGTCAGCGTCCCTCAAGCCGAGCTGGGTCGGCTTGCCCGTGTCGCGGGAACACCCCGCCGTCACAACCGTCATGACGGCAAGCGATGCGACCACGAGCACGACGGCGCTGAGCGACGCAAGACGACTGTGCACATCTACCTCCTGGATATGGCTTTCGCCCGTGCGGAAACCCAATCCTACCATCGGCACGGGTCGATTGAGGATTCAGCAACTTTCGCGCCTCTTCATGATACCTTGCGCCCCGGATACAGCGCCCGTACTTCGCAATCTCCACACAGATGAGGCATCACCACGCGTGATAGGATGTGCGCGGAATGCCCACGTGGCGGTCCCGCAGGGACAGCGCATTGGAACGGTCTCGCGAGGAGGGTGCCGCCGTGCAGCAGTTTTTCGACGCGCTTTGGCGGCTGTTCGAGGATCCCTCTCGCAACGCGGCAGCGCTCGCGACGGCAGTGGCGATCGTTGTGGTCCTCGCGATCGTGGTCGTACTGGTTCTCATCGCGTACTCGCTGCCCGCAAGCACGAGCGCTGCCCGCAGCCGCGCGGGGGAGCCGCAGCCTTCGGCGGCCAGTCTCAGGAAGCGTCGTGCCGCTGGTGTGGCACTGGGAATCACCGTGGTGACCATTGGTGCGGCCGGGGCCACGGCGCTGTGGTATCAGGCCACCTCGTCCAACCAGTACTGCATACGCACCTGTCACGCCATGGCGAAGCCGACGGAGAGCTGGGCGCTTTCGGCCCACTCGGAAGTGGAATGCATCCGCTGCCACGAGGGCCGACGCTGGGAGAGCCTGCCGAACGCCCTGACATCGCGCACCCACAGCCTGTACCTGGAACTGACAGGAAGCGCCCCACGTGGACATCGCGTGCCACCGTCGACCTGCCGCAGCTGCCATGAGCGCGCGATCTCCAGAGCTGTCAAGGCCAGAAACGGCGAGATGTTCCTGCACCTCGATGCGTTCGCGCAAGACGATGACTGCACTCGGTGCCACGGCGCCCAGGGCCACGAACCCGAAACGCCCTGATCGGCCTCAGGCGCCGCAACGAGAAAGGCGCCGCAGGTGCGGCGCCTTTCGTGCTTCTTGCTGGTGGAACCGGACTAGAAGTTGATACCTACGCCCGCACCGGCACCGTTGCGGTGACAGCGGAGGCAGACACCGTCGGCTTTGGTGTTGGTGGCTGCGGCCGGCGTCGCAGAAGCGGAGCTCGCCGCGGTCACGAGGAAGCGGGCGCCCGGCGTGAAGTGCGGCCACGCGGCCGTACGATAGCCACTCGAGTGACACGAGGAGCACTGGGCCGAGCCACGCCATGCGACCTGACCCGATGACCCGTCGGGGAACGTGTAGGTCGCGATGTCATCCGTCATGACGTGCGAAGCTGAGTTGTACGGCATTCCAGAAGTGTCCGGCGTGCCGCTCGACCAGTCGGGACCGTTGTAGTAGTTGTAGCCCTTGCCGATGCTCGCGTCGTGGCAGGCGGTGCACCACTTGGTGAGCGCCGTGTCACTGTTGTCCGTGGACAGCGGCGCCTGGGCGAACGGGTCGTAGTTCGTACCGGAATACGTCTTACCGCCCACGAGGATGTTCGACGTGAGGTACGCGTTGTTGGTCATTGCGACGTTGGCGCCGTGAACCTGATGGCAATCCGTGCACTGCACGCCATAGTCCGTCGAACCGATGGTCCAAGAGTTGTGCGCGTTGTTGTGATCGTCGCCCATGTAGTTGGCACTGTTGCCTCCATACACGGTCGTATAGCCACCGCCTCCGCCAACGTGGCAGTACTCGCACGCACCGGCGACGGTGCCCCTCAACAACAGCTCACCGAAAGGATCCGCCTTGTGAACCGAGTGGCATACCACGCACTTCGACGTCGTGGTGGTGTAGCCGCCATGCGGCGACGTGCCGTTGGTCCCGCCGAGCGTACTCCAAGTCATGTAGCCGCCGTCACCTACGGTGGCGAACGCCGGCACAGCGAGAGCCAGTGCCACGACCGCCGCGAGCGCGAACAGCGCCCATGTCTTGCGAGAGATTCCCATTGCTCCTCCTAGATGGTTCGGCACGCTTAACACTCTATCAAGCTGAACGAATGTTCACAACGATAATATCGGCAATTCTCCACATTTACCAAACGGATTCTTCAGAACCATCCAACGCCGAACGACGACCCCAGAGCCTGCGAGAGGACCACAGACCCAGAATGATCGCGGCTAGGAGCAAGAGCGCGGGAATGGCAAGGTAGCGAAACGGGCTCGAGATCGCACGCCAGCCGACGGCGGCGCTGGGGTTCGCGGAGTCGGGAATGCGCACTATCTGGATGCGGTTGTTGTTGGTGTCCGCGACGGCGAACCAGTCTCGCACCGGGTCGTAGGCGATGGAGGTCGGGTAGTAGAACTGCCCCTCCTCGCGACCGTACTCGCCGAAACGGGCCTGAGCCTTGCCCGACCTGGGGTCGACCACGGTCAACTCGAACTGGAACGCATCAGCCACCACGAGCCGGTTGTGGCCGTCGAAGACGAGATCTTGCGGCAGGTCCCACCGGTGATCGGGCACAGCCTCGGAAGCCGACGAGGAGTCCGTCGGAGCCTCTGAAGGCCTCGGGCCGGATCGGCTGGCGGGTCCTCCGGGAACCGTCCACAACACCGAGCCGCTCTCGTCAAACGCCTGCAGGCGCTTGTTCAGCGAATCCGCGACGTAGATGACCCCTTTGCGCGCCGTGATGCCCTGGTACGCGTCTATCTGCCCGGGCATGTTGCCGCGCGCGCCGAACGCCGCGAGCTTCTCGCCTTCTCGGCTGTAGATGAGGACCCGGCCAATATCGAGCACGTAGACGCGACCGTCGGCGATGCCGACACCACGCGCCTGCCCTTCTACCGGCCACTCTCGCGAATATCGCCCCTGGGAGTCGAACACGATGATCTTGCCGGCCCACGAATCCGCGATGTAGACATCGCCGGCGTCATCGATGTCGATGGCCTCGGGGCGGATGAACATGCCCTTCTCGGTACCGCCTCCGGCTGTATGTAGGAGGCGGCGAAACGTGCCGTCGGACCTGAAGATCATCACACGTGCGCGCATGGGGTCGGTCGCGTAGATGTCGCCGTTGGGCGCGATCGCGACCGACGAGGGCTGGCGCAGTTGCTCGTCTTCGGTGGGCCCGAACCCATACATCGAGCGGACCCACACCATCCCATCGATACCCTGCGTTCCCCCGGGAAGGCCGGTTGGCTTGATGAGGTTGTAGAACACCACGACCAGCGCCAACAGAATGGCGAGAAGCAACACGATGGCGATCGTCAGTAAGACGCGCGGACGAAGCGGGTGCGAGGCGGGCTGCTGGGCCATGTTCACTGCCCCTCCTCGGCTCGTTTGAGCCCGTCAAGCGCCTCGGGAAGATCGGGCGTATATGTGAGCGCTGAGCGGTACGCTTCGACGGCCCGGCTGGTCTCGTCTGACTTCAGGTAGAGGTCCCCGAGAGAGACCCACAGTGTTGACTGTCTCGGGTTCTCCTCTGAGGCCAGCACGTAATCCTTGATGGCCCCCTTGGTATCGCCCAGTGCCTCTCTGGCAAGTGCGCGACCCCAAAAGACCTGGAAGAGCGCGCCGTCATCGAGGATGTCGCGATTGATCCCGACCTTGGCCTGCTCGATTCGGATTCGCTCCCGCAGCTTCTTGGTCTGCTCCTCGGCAAAGTCGTAGGCGGCGACCGCCTCTTTCAGACGTCCAGCGGAGCGCAACACGTCCGCCTTGACCACCGCCATCGCCTCACCGTTGTCGAGCTTCGCGCCCCGCGAGACGGCGTCAAGCGCGTCATCGTAGCGCCCGGCTCGCGCGTAAGCGTACGCTACGGCGGCCCACGAGGAGACGTCGTTGGGGCGCTCGGCGATCAGCGTCTCACTCACGGCCACGTCGCGCTCGGTCATCGTGCGAGGCGCCTTGTTGAGCGTGCCCAGGTACACATACAGCGCGCCGGTGGTCGCGATGAGCGTCACGACCAGCGAGAGTGCGACGATGAGAAGGACGTTGACGAGCGGGTCGCGAAGCGGCAGGTCGACAGCCGCGGGCGCATCCTCGGCCCATACGGAATCCTCCTCCGAAAGGATGTCGTGATCTTCAGCCACCGTTCACGATCCTTTCCATAGGTCCGCGGACTGTCAGTCGCCCCTGTATGAAGCAAGATGCGTGCGAAGTCATCGCGCTCAGGTCTCCAGATACGCGCCGTGGATGGAGTCATACACGACCGGGACTCCGAGCAGCGAGAAGATTATCACGGGCAGTGCGATGACGAGCACCCACGCGGCCTTCTTGCCTCGCCAGCCCATCGTAAGCGTCAGGTGGAGGTAGATCGCGTACACGGCCCACGCGATGAGCGACCACGTCTCCATCGGGTCCCACGCCCAGTACCGACCCCACGCCTGGTTAGCCCAGATGGCGCCCGAAGCGATCATCACGCCTTGGAAGAGGAATCCGGCCCCCACCAGGCGAAAGGTGAGGCCGTCGAGCTCTTCTTGGGCGGGCAGCTTGTCGAGCATCGACTTCCAGCGATCAGAACGACCATACAACCGCATCAGGTATCCGGTTGCAAGCACGAACGACATGGCATAGCAGCCGTACGCGAGGTTGGCGAACAGGACGTGTATCCCGAGCCAGACGCTTGCGAGCGAACCGCCCACCTCCCCCGGCTCGGGGTTGACCAACAACGTCGCGCCCATGATGAGGAGCGCGGCCGGCATGATCACGACACCGGTGATGCGCAGACCACGATACCGCCACATGAGCGCGAGGAAGCCCACGACGCTCAAGAGCGCCAGGGCTGACGCCACCTCGAAGAAACCGAGTGAGGGCCCGTGTCCGATGCGAATCCATCGCAGGGCGAGGCTCGCGGTGTGAGTGACGGCTCCGACGCCCGCCAAGATGGTCGCGGCGACCAAGATGCGCTCTTTGTTGAACCACACGCCCCCGATGAAGCCCGCGGTGGAGAAGGCGTACGTGACGACTGCGATCCAGAGCAGGATGGACTCGGTAGGGGTCATGCGGGCTCCTCGGTAGGGGGCGGATCCGTTACGCCGAAAGCGCGGCGCACGCGAGCAGGAAACGCCGGGTCGATACGTTTGCGAAGAATCCAGACGGCTGTGTCACGGTACTGCTCGCGGTAGACCGCAACGACAGCACGGGGCGGAATCATGAGAGCCACGACACCAGCCATGCAGGCGAGAACGAAACTGATGTAGATGAACGGCACAGTATGGTCGTTGACCACCACAAGACGCGAGAACACGGTCAGCTTCTCCACGGTCACAACAAGTCCATCCGAAAGAGTCACCTTTTCTCCAGCGGCGATAGGCGCGGTTTGCGTCTCCGATTCACCTGTGGAAACAGCGACGCGCCCTCCTGTGGCCTGTGTGAACGTGAGGAAGACCCTGTCACCGGTGCCTTGATCTGCCAGCTCCGCATGACCCATCGCACGACCCGAATGGTCTGTGTTGGGCAAAGGGACCGGCAGATCGGCAAGACGCTGACCGTCAGGAAAGTCGAAAGTGATGCGAAGCGCGGGGCCCAGATCGCCGCGGTGTATCGCGACCCCACCGAAGTGCAGTGGATTGTTCGGGTAGACAGGTCCTTGGGCGAGAACCGCGCCGTCTCTGGTGACGCGTACTCGCGGCGAGTCACCACGAGCGACGCCTTCGACCACCAGGTCGCTTTCGATGGCCTCGACCGCGATCTCGGCGGCGGTGAAGCGCTCGCCGAACATCGGTCCGGTCGCCAGCGCAGCGGGATAGGATTCGCGGGCATCGGTCACAGAAGCCCCATCAACGACGATCAGCTCACCCTCTGCACGTGTCAACTGGCCCAAACCCGCCGACACGAACAGTGCAACGAGCGCCCAGTGAAAGACGGGGCTGCCAAAGATCGCGGTACGGTACGACGCGGCTACGACCGCCGTGTTGGGGCCGGGATCATGGACCGCGCTCATGCCCAGGGTCTTCAGCGCGCGACGGGTATTCGCGTCTGAGTCAGACGCATTGGCGGCGGCAACCGCGAACGTGGGCTTTCCATGATCGTCGCCTCGCCATGCCTTGGGTCGCGTTGCGCGCCAGAATGCGAGCGCGCTTCGTGTGCGCTCCCAAGAACAAGCAGCAGTTGAGAGTGTCAGCAATACGGCGACCACGACAAAAACCGGAGTCGTGAAGGGCTGATGCAGACCAAGGGACCCAACGATAGGCGCGAGGTCGGGATTGGCTGCCGTCCAGCTCACGATCCGGGGCTCCCGCGGGTCACCTAATGGCACGAGGGTCGCTGCGGCGGCGAACGCACACGTCCCGACGATGAGCCACACCGCCAGACGACGAGAACGCAAGATGTCGTAGAGTCGACGCATCATTCAGCTTCCGTTGTGGGTGCCGTGATCTCGTGGACACCTGTGGCGTTGACGATTGCCCTCAGATAACCCACATCCAGCGCCCTCCCGATCGCCAGTGGGTAGAGCAGCGCCGTCGTGACCAGCACCGCAGTGAGGTAGATGGCCACAGGCGTCTTGTTCTCGCGTTTCAGCCACGGCGCGACCACCGAGCCCAGGATCGCGAACGCGAAGGGCACGACCGACACTGCCGACAGCAACCACACCGGTCGTGGCGAGAACACCAGCGGAAGGTACGCAGACCAGAACAGCAGGTGTAACACGGCATCCCGCCTGCGCCGCTCGCCATCCAAGAGCGAGTATACGGCCAGCGGCAACACCGCGAGCCATACGAGCGGGTTGCCTACGGCCACAGCCAACTGCGGGCCTGCGGTGGTCACCGCGAAGTCGGTATACGAGTACAGCGGAACCAGGAACCAGCGCCACGGCTCGCTGTACTGGAGATTGCCCACGAGCGGCACGAAGTGCGTGATGGTCGCTTCAAACGTCGCACGCTGAAAGCCGATCCATTCGGCAAGGTCATAGCCGCGACCGAACCACGGGAGATACGTCAACAAGTACACGGTCAACGGAAGGGCGACCATGCCTGTCACGACCAGCGAGAACGCGTCTGTGCGCCTCCGGCGCAGAGCGGTCACCGCAAGGATACCCGTCATCACGACGAGGGGCATCACGGCATACATCTTCGACGAGACACCCAGGCCGAAGGCGAGTCCGGAAAGTGGAACGAGCCAACGCCACGAGCGCCAATCATCGGCTCGGAGCGCCTCAACCGCAAGCCACGCCCCGAGTACCCCGAAGAACGCCACGTGCATCTCTTGGATAGCCTGTCTGGAGAATCCGATCAACACGATGTCGATGGCCACCAGCAGCCCGACGATGAGGCCTGCGCGCTCGTCGCCGGTGGCCCGTCGAGTCAAAAGCGCCGCCACAGGCACGAGCAGCGACCCGAAGAGCACACTGAACAACTTGACCGACAGGGCACCGCGCCCGAACAGTTCCATCGAGGCGAATGTGAGCCAGTTCCTGAGCACTGGGTGAAACGGCATGACCGGGAAGGGCTGCCCGTTTCGCATGTAGTTCTCGGCGGTGAGCGCGGTGTAGTAATCGTCGGTGGTCGGCAGGTGCGAACCGAAGAACGCGAGTCGGACGCTCAATGCGAACAGCGTGAGCACACCGAGGATGACGGCGAACCGGGTGAGCTGGAACCTCAAGGGCGTCTCACCATCGCTTCGAGTCGCGGGCGCAGCGCCTCGAGTGTCGCGCGCGCAGCGTCGGAGACATTCGGGTCATCCTTCGCGGCATTCATCACAACGGCCGTGGGCAGGGTGGAGAGTTCTGACAGCCGAGCGAACAGTTCGTCGGGGGTAGCGAAGTCGAAGTAGGAAGCATCCACAACCAACAGAAGGGGCCCGCCTTCGCGCGAGATGCGATCCGAGATGTGTCGGAGGTAGCCCTCATCGTTTGCAAGGATGGATGTTCCATCGGCGCTGATGCCCGGAAACCCTTTCGCGCGGCCCTCGGCCACTCGGCGGGCGTACTCCGCCTCGGGCATCAGGTAGTCGATGCGCCGAGCCACCCCGGTCTTGGCGAGCACCCATACCCACGAATCGCGTGACACGCCGGCTCGAAAGTACGCATTGAGATCACGTTCTTCGATAGGCCATTTGAGGGCATTTGGGGGAGTCTTCAGTTCGACCGGAGTGTAGCCCAGATGCGCGCTCGCCCCGAGAACGACCACGCCCCGGGCACGCAAGTCGTCTGTGGCATCGACGAGGCCGCGGCTTGTGGACACTTGACGCGTGTCGGCTTCGACGAAGCGCGATGCCCCACCTCGGGCGCTCAAGAAGAGGGCCGAGCCGATAAGGGCCGCCACGACCAGTACGCCGAATCCCACGTTGAACCAGCCTCCGGTGGATGAATCCGGAGTGGATGTTGCCTTGGAATCGGATTCGGAACTCATTGATGCCCTTCGTGCACAGGGGGACCCTGCCATATGGCAGGGTCCCCCACAACGTGCGATCAATCAAGACCTACGGCCAGTACGGGACACCGGTAGTAAGGTGCCTGCCGCAGTTGGTCACACATCGGGCACCATCCTGGAAGTTCGTCATGCCGGCACTCATCTGGTATCCCAGCATCGAACTCGCCCGGGTCGGATCTGCGTACGGCAACACATCCGAAGTGACCCCTTCGATTGTTCCGCCGATAGTTCTGCGCAACAGGCGAGGCCGTTTCCAGGCGTGCGGGATACGGATGTGACATGTTTCGCATGTGCTGTGGGCCGCACCTCGGTGATTGATGCCGTCAACGGTGGCGTGACACCTGTTGCACGGTGCCGGTACGGTCGAGTTGTTCTCGGTGGTGTACCAGCGGGTCGCCAACGCACCGGGTGTGGCGGCGGTCTGTCCCAGTACGTGGAACGGTACCGACGCGCCTTGCGGTCCATTGGCCTGGGTGAAGGAGTGACAGTCATCGCACGTAACGACAGCGCCCTTGGCCCACGCCGCGCCGGTACGTGGGTTGGTTCCTGTGTACGTGCCAACGGATACCAAGATACCGGGGTCGACGCCGTTGATGACCGGCATGTTTATGCGCAACGGCCAGTCTGGCAGATCGGCACGGACGCGGTGACCACCCGAAGACTCAGGCGTGCCGACACCTGCGGTTCTCCACGAGCGGAACTCAGGTGCAATCTGCGTCGTGACCGTCTTTTGCAGCGCTCCAGCTGTGGTCGCCGCCCCGATGTGACCGGAAGCGGTTCCGTTCGCCTCGGTGCCGTTGTGGCAGGTTTGACACCGCATGTCGTTCGCGTTGATGGCGTTGACTATGACCGACTCGGTGACATCGCTGCCGTTCGTACCGGTGCCAATGGTAGCGTGGCAGACCCTGCAGCCGGAGCCACCGTTCTCGAGCGTACGACCCGCACCGGAGGTCGCGAGTGTGCCGTGCTCACGGACCAAGTCGGAGAAGTGGCACGAGAACGACGTACCGCCACCCCATGCGGTGCCACCACAGCCAACGCTGTTGGACGGGCCGTATTGGATTCCGTTGTGCGTGAACGTGGTCGGAGTACTCGCGAACAGGGTGGACCAGATGTTGTCGATGTCGTGGTTGATGGTCCCGTGGTTGGAACTCGTACGCATGGTCCCAGGGCCGTTCGCGTCGTGGCAGGCCGTGGTGGTTCCGGTACCACCGCATGACTTGTTCGCGGTGGCCATGTTCTTGTTGTCGTTGGCGACGTCGTGGCAACCCAGTGACGCGCAGCTGGTGTTGGTGGTGCTCGACGATGCCTCCGGACGGTGCACCCAGCCAGCCTCCAGCCTACCGTTCGCATCCGTGTGGCAATTGCTCGCACCGGTTCCGCAGGTCTGACCAACGACCGGCGTTGCGATATGCGAGGTGGTGCTCCACGTGGTGTGGTTCGTGGCGTGGCAGTTCGAGCACAGCTTTGCTCCGGAGTTCCAGTTGCTCTTTACGACGGTCGCCGCCCCCGGGATGGTGGTGCTGTTGTGGCAGCCGGAACACGTGCCCGCAGTCACCGTGCTGATGCTCGAGGGAGCGCCGCCGTCGTGCTGATCCAGCAGCCTCGACTTGTGGCATCGGTTGCAGTTGAAGTTGTTATCAGTGTGGAGGCCGGTCTTGGTGGGCGTGGTGTTCATCGAGGCTGCAGTGTGCTTGATGTCGTTGCCGGTGACCACGTCGCTGCGGCCGATGCGGTGGAAGCCGCTCGCCGGGTTGTACGACGCGCTGTTGTGACAGCCGGTGGCCTCGCCGCAGCGCTTGGCGGTCGGGTTGTAGCGGACGTTGCCGCTCGTGCCGATCATGCCGGCCGCCCACGTCGCGTTGGCGCTCGTCTTGTCGTGGCAGCGCATACAGCTGTTGTGGATGACGGTGTTGGCCGCGGTCGCTGTGGTGCCGACCGAGCTCAGGTTGTTGGTGTTGTGACAGCCCACGCCGGTGTTGGAACAGCCGGTCGAGGAGGTCTCGGCGCTCGTGTGGCCCGCCGTGAAGGTGGTGTGGCGCGACGGGATGGCGCCGACGCCGTGGCAGGCGGT
>CAMTUW010000031.1:0-21713 GCA_947085035.1 uncultured Actinomycetes bacterium | reverse complement strand
GGATGTTGCCGAAGAAGTGTACCGAGAGCGCGAGCACGATGATCGGGTAAAGCGTGGTGAACACCGCGTCGATCCACACGTTGATCTGCGTCAGCCCCACGACCGACCCCCTACTCCCGAGTAATGCCCCTTCGGGGGCGCCTTGTCCTCGCCGACCGTGCGCTCACGAACGACCGCCCGCGCCGCATGTCCGGACACGCGCGAGACGAAACGAGGGCTTGTAACAGCAGTTACGCGCAGGATAGGCGAGCGGCGGCTACAGGTCAACGCGAGAGAGAGGAGAGGGGGGAATCCGACTCCAACTCCTGAATCCGGCTAGACGGGCCTTGCGCGTTGTCAACCAACTGGGTCGCGCGCATGCTCGGTCTGGCGTCTGGCGTCGTACCGCCTACGCTTAGTTGCCATCGACCGTTTCCACCGTCACCATACCCCCATGAGAGCACTCATCCTTGCAGGCGGTAAAGGCACACGGCTCCGGCCGATCACCTTCACGCGCGCCAAGCAGCTCGTGCCGGTCGCCAACAAGCCCATCCTCTTCTACGCCGTCGAGGCGATCCGCGACGCGGGTATCACCGAGATCGGCGTGATCGTCGGCGACACGGCCGACGAGGTCCGCACCGCCCTCGGCGACGGCTCGCGCTGGGGCGTCTCGTTCACCTACATCCCACAGGAGGCCCCCCTCGGCCTCGCTCACGCGGTCAAGATCGCCGAGGAGTACATGGCTGGCGAGTCCTTTGTGATGTACCTCGGTGACAACCTCATCAAAGACGGCATCACGCGTTTCGTCGAGGAGTTCGATTCCAACGATGCCGACGCCCAGATCCTGCTCGCGCACGTACCCAACGCGTCGGAGTTCGGTGTCGCGGAACTCGCCGAGGACGGCTCGATCCTGCGACTCATCGAGAAGCCGCAGGATCCGCCGAGCGATCTGGCCCTCGTGGGCGTGTACCTGTTCAATCACCGGGTCTTTGAGGCCGTCAACGCCATCGAGCCCTCCGCGCGCGGCGAACTCGAGATCACCGACGCCATCCAGTGGCTCGTGGACAACAGGTGCAGCGTGCTCCCACACATCATCGGCGGGTGGTGGAAAGATACCGGCAAGCTCGAGGACATGCTCGAGGCCAACCGCACGGTGCTCGACGGTATCGAGACCGACATCGCGGGCGAGACCGACGCGACCTCCGAGATCCACGGGCGCGTGCGCGTGGGGGTGGGCACGCGGCTCCAGAACTCGATCGTGCGCGGGCCTGCGGTCATCGGCGAGAGCTGCGAGATCGTGAACGCGTATATCGGGCCGTACACGTCGCTTGGGGACGGGTGCAAAGTTCGGCAACGAGATCGAACACTCGATCATGCTCACGGGGTCGCGCATCGAGGATATCGGCGGCCGTCTCGCTGACTCACTGCTGGGCGTCAATGCCGTCGTGCGTCGCGCGCCGGGGGTGCAGACCGCCGTGCGCGTGATGCTCGGTGACAACTCCGAGGTCGATCTCGGCTGACCGCCCGGTCGGACGCATACGTGATCTAATCCTCACAAGTTGTATGTTTCTTATGTTCAGGAGGCGCCGTGTCCACACAAGCGACGGGGGGACTAGGCTCGGGCGCATGGGTAGACTGATCCCTTGATGGTGTCTTGGTGCACAACCGGACGATGATTGCAGTAATGATGATGATCACCATGATGACGTGATCGAGATGGCGCTGACGCTTAAGAAAGGTTTCGGCAGCTACGGAGTTCAAGTACCCTCGATCAAGCGTCTAGATAGTCCAGCCACTTTATTGAGAATGGGTCTGTCCTGACCCCTGTTGGCGATGCCGCAGAATGTTTACGCTTAAATAGAGAAACCGCTGGATAGAAGCACCGCGAGACGCTAGATGCCCCTGCCGCATGGATGAACGCTTTAATGAGCGTCAACAGCCCAGCATGGAAGATAGCGGGCGTACTTCTTCGATCCTCCAACACGAGCGTCTGGGCATATCCAACCGTCATCAACAGCAGCGGATATCACCTGTGACGTTACGACCTGCTTGCGTAGCGGCAAGCCAAACCTCTCGCGAAGAGAACTGTTCGTCATGAACTCGCCCATCACATACTTGAGAACACAATGCTGATAGCACGCACGAACACGCTCGGGCCGATCCATCTCGTCGAACAGCTTGTGCCCAAAGACAGTCACGACAGTATGGTTGTCCAACGCCCGGAACTCAGGCGCCGGCAACTGTACCGCCTCAACGGTATGAACGACGCGATCGATACCGCTGCTCTTCTCCTCGCAAATGCCGAACCTTCGCATGAGGCCCGCCATTCTCTCATTGCGTGACTGAGAGCCATCAATGAATCGCGTCACATCAACGACTGGCCTACCTGGATTCGAGAAATCGACACGATTCTCGTACACCTCAATCATGACCGAGGTGCCGCCCAGGCCGAACTCCTGATGTACCAACGCATTCGCAACGAGCTCACGCACCACAACGTCTGGCACAAGCTTCACTTCTCGACGCAAGGCGTCCTCGATAATCTCGTCCTGGGGGAGCTGGCTGACGACTGTTCGCACCAACCCCTGGAATCCAACCGCGTATCCTTCTGTCAGGGTTTCTTCCAGCCGTGTTTTCAGCTTGGAGCGGCCCTCGTACACAATCACTCGCGGAGCTTTCCGCTCGACATCGGGGAAGTCCGCGAGGTTCTTCGCGAGCAGAATCGCACCCATTCGCCGAATAGAGAACGTACCCTCGGTCTCGTCAACGAGTCGATCCTGCAACAAGCGATCGATATGCTCCCTTGTCCCGCTGCTTTCGGGAAGCCTAGAAAGCTTGAAGTAGGTGGTCACATCGAGGAGCGACACCACGTCCTCGGCACACACACCAGTCAGAGCGGGTTGCTCGAGCCAGCTGGGCTCCCCTTCTGCGAAGATGCGCCGGAGTTGATCTTCGCTCATCGGAACAAGAGACTCACCCGAACGCATCAGATACTTGCCTTCAAGATGGTACGCCGTCCCCGTGGGTCGAGGGGGTATGGTGACGACGACCACCCTGCCATCCGGATGGTTCACTTCCTCTACGTCAACTCGGAATCCGAGCTTCTGGAAGAGCTTCTCCGCCATTCCGATCGGATTGCCCGCCGCCTTCGTCCCAACCACTTGCCGAGGCGGCTTGTCGGCGACGCCGAGAAGAAGGTGTCCGCCACCCTCATTGCCGAGGGCGACACAGTACTCGTACAGCTTCGTTTGATCGAAGCTGTTCTTGGCTTCCTTGAACTCGAGGTTCTGAGCCTCCTGCGGTGCAGAGCGCCAGAGATCTATTTGAGCTGGATCGACTGCCACGGTGACTCCTCGTCAGATGACGCCCCTCAGAGCTTGTGCAGCAAGCGAATCGCCGCCGATACGCCTCCTATCCTAGCGCAGCAAGAATACCAGCGCCGCATGGTCTCCGAAGAAGCGATCAGCGAGCACGCAACCTAGTCTGGTGCCGCAATACCATCCAGAAGACTCAGGATGGGAGCCCGAGTCTCGGCGATGAGTCGCTTCATAGCCTGGACTGCGATGCTAGGGTCGGCCAACGGAACAGGGATCACCAGACGGCAACCCCTGAACCATTTCTTTGAGTAGCTCACGTCCGGAAACTCGCCAGACAGCGACGCGACGAAACCCTCAACGAGCTCGCATAGGTCGGGATACTCCGCACTCTCCACATGAAGCTCGACGCCAACACCGCTCGGTTCTCCCGAACGATCCAAGAACTCATAGTGAACGGCCCCCGGCCATCCGGGCACCCTGATGAATCGGTAGCCAGAAGCTGAACCCGACGTATTGAGTCCGTCTGGAGCTTCGAGATTGTAGGCGTCAAGCAGGGACTCGAACTCCGCACGCATCGTTCGGCCCGACTTGGTTTGACTGATTGCGTCCTTCAACTCCGCCGGCGATGAGGCCACGACCGTCATATAGGGAGTCACCTCGACAAGATGGAGCTGGAACTCGCCGAGATCTGCGGCCCACGGGTGTTAGACAAGTGTTGGATTGCGGCCGTCACACTCGCACCTCCGCCCGAGCGGCGCACGCACGACTACAAGCGCAACGGCACCACGACCCTGTTCGCCGCGCTCGAGGTCGCCACCGGCAGGGTCACCGACGCCTGCTACCCCCGTCACCGCCACGAGGAGTTCCTGAAGTTCCTCAAACAGGTGGCCAGGAACCCTCGGATACATCGGCACTTCACCCCGACCTCAGGCAGCTGGATGAACCTCGTCGAGGTGTTCTTCGGGATCATCACGCGACACTAGAGGCCTGAGGCGGGGGGCGCTTCGACAATCCGTCGACAATCCGGATAACCATTAACGTTGCCACAAAAGCCGCATTATGTTACATTTCTTCCGCGAACCCCTCTTGCGCCATCCGAAGCGAGAGGGGAACGTGAGTGTCTGAGAAATCGGAGCCACACTACGATTTGGCGTGGTTGCAGAAGAGGGTCGCTGCAGGGACGGGGAAGTCCACTAGGGGGTGCAAGAGATGGTGGAATCAGACACGAGGCTCACCGTGTGTTTCGCCTGCGGGAAGCGGGCGATCGAGACGACCCGCGACCCCATCGAAATGGAGTATCGTGAGGGTACGTGGCGGATCGAGCCGGATTTCGAGTACGAACGGTGTCGTGCTTGCGACGAGGAATTCTACCCCGGCCCCGGCATCGCCGAGGCCACGAAGAAGGCGGTCGCGTTAGCGCGCAAGGATCTCGGTCTGCTCACGCCCGATGATATCAGGGGTATCCGTCACGAACTCGGTCTTACGCAGGGCGATCTCGAGCGTGCGTTAGGCGTCTCGCGCGGTGCCGTCGGCCGGTGGGAACGAGGAGAGGTGTTCCAGGGCGTCACCGCTGACCGCTTGATACGCGTGATACACGAGAACCCTGAGATTCTCGGTGGACAGGCCCTCGCGTTCGTCGCGCATGAGAGCCGGGGTCCGTACAAGAAGCGAAGTTGACACGTCTCAACGAGACGACTGCGGAGTCTGCTTGTTCGAGTATCTACAATAGTGTAGATTTTCCTACAAGGAGGGTTATCATGAAACGAGAACGACAGATCTCGGCGTACGTGTCCGATGCCACGAACGTACGGCTTGACATGTTCGTGCGCGAGACAGGTATCAAGAAGGCCCGAGTGATCGAGGATGCATTGATCAGCCACCTCGATGCGCTCGAACAGTTGCCGGCAGACGCGATCATTCCCACGCGCATCGTACTCGACGAGGAGTCTGGGGCGAGGCTCATCGAGCGTCTTGAGGCGCCGCCTGAACCCACGGCAGCGTTGCGACGGCTGATGCGGGATCGTCCATGATCGTTCGGTTCCTGCAGCCTGGAGACGACCGTTCGGAATTCTCGTGTGGGAATCCCGACTACGACGACTTCCTTCGCAAGTACGCAGGTCAGAACGAGTTCAGGCACCACGTGGGTCGGAGCATCGTGGTCGTGGATGACGAGCGCGTCGTCGCATGCGCGACGTTCTCGCTCGCAGAGATCGCGATCGACGCGCTTCCTCCGCGTGCGGCTCACGGGCTTCCTCGGTATCCCGCCCCTGCCCTGCGTCTTGCACGCCTCGCCGTCGATAGGCGCTATCAGGGTCTCGGTCTCGGTCGCATGCTGGTCGCGGAGGTGCTCGGGCTCGCCTTGCGGCTACGCGAGGAGTACGGCTGCGTAGCCGTGGTCGTCGATGCTCTCCTCGGCAAGAGGGAGTTCTACGAGTCGCTCGGATTCGAGAAGGTCGGCGTCGTCGAGGGCAAGCCTCGGGTGGCGGGTACGGTCGCGATGGTGCTTCCGCTATCTCACGTGCAAGCCGCACTTCCGCGGAAGGACTGAGCGGTGGTTCGCCCATGCGATCCAGAAGTTCCGTGAATGTGAGGTCTACAAGAATACTGTGCGCACAAGAACTTGTTTAGCGCACAGTTTTCTTGTAACATCGGATGCATGATGTTCCTGAACCGCATGGACGACCTCTCCACCCTCGACTCCCGCTGGTCCAGCGGAAAGGCGGAACTGCTGGTCGTATGGGGCCGTCGCCGGGTGGGCAAGACCGAGCTCCTATCGCGCTTCATCTCGGGACGTCGGGGGCTGCTGTTCGAGGCGACCTCGGGCACGGAAACCGACCAGCTCGGAGATCTCTCCCGCGCGCTCGCACAGGTCACCGGAAGCCCCCTTCTGCGGGAGCAGTCGCTCACGTCGTGGCCCGCGGCTCTCGCGGCGATCGAGCAGTACGCGACCGAACGCAGTGTCGTCGTGCTCGACGAGTTCCAGCACCTCGCGCGATCGACGCCCGACCTGCCGTCTTTGCTGTCGCGCTGGTGGCGCGAGCGCGGACGTGAACTGCCGCTCGTTCTGGTGCTTTCCGGCAGCGATGTCTCGTTCTTCGAACGCGACATCCTCGGTCACGGTTCCCCGCTCTACGGACGCCGCACCGGCCAGCTGCAGGTGACGCCTTTCGGCTATCGCGACGCGGCCCTGTTCACGCCGGGATACTCCGCCGAAGACCGCATCCGCGCGTTCGCAGTGTGGGGCGGAATGCCCTACTACCTCGCTCAGATAGACTCGGAGCGCAGTGTGGCCGACAACATCGGGCGCACCGTCCTCGCGCGTGACGGCGTGCTGCGAGAGGAGGCTCGCCTGCTGCTCTTCCAGGAGCTTTCCGAGCCGCGGCTGCACTTCTCCGTCTTGCGTTCGCTCGCCGCAGGCGACACGCGCGTGAGCGAGATCGCGAACCGGATCGGCCTAGATTCCTCCACGGTCAGCCGCGTGCTCGACGCGCTCGCCTCGCTGCTGCTGATCCGTCGTGTCATCCCCGTGACCGCCACGCTTCGTGCGCGCACGAAACAGACATCGTGGGAGATCCTCGACCCCTACCTGCGATTCTGGTTCCGCTTCGTGCTTCCGTACGAGGATCGTCTCGGACAGCCGGAGAACCAACGGTCGCATCTCGAGCAGACGGTGTTGCCCGCGCTTGACGCGTTCGTGTCGAAGCCTACCTTCGAGCAGATCGCGCAGGCATACCTCCAACAGCGGCTGGGGGCGGCTGCGGTCGGACCGTGGTGGGGCAAGGTGCCCACCGGTGAGGGGCGTCGGACCGAGACTCGCGAGGTGGATGCTGTCGCGCTCGACGGCGACGGGACTGTCACGGCGCTCGGGAGCTGCAAGTGGACCGTGGGGCCGATGGGACTCGCCGAAGAGGACCTGCTCGCGCGCTTGGAGCCGTTCGTCGCCACCGGACGCTCCGGCGAAGTGGCGCACTGGTTCTTCTCTCGCTCCGGGTTCGATGACGGGCTGCGTCGGCTCGCCGAATCTGATCCCGAGCGCTACGTACTCGTCGGGCTGGACGACCTGTACGGGTAGCTGCCACTCCCCGCGCGAGCCCTCAGACGTCGTCGATGACGCCTTGCGCGACGACCTCGATCCCCACTCGGGCGAGGTAGATGAGGGCTTGCTGGACGTCAGCGACCGCGAGCCGGAGGGCGATACCGCAGTGCGCCGAGACCGTGGGCGGCGCGGGAATCGGGACGACATCGATGCCCATGTCTTCGAGCAGCGCCTCCGCGTCCAGCGCATCATGCGTGGTGGAGAAGGCGAAGACTGCGAAGGTGCTCTTCGGCGGCACGGTCACGACAACTCACGCCCGAGCGTCGCGAGCGCCTGAACCGCAGAATCGATGTCGGCCTCGGTGTTGCCGAATCCGATTCCGAAGCGCAGCGCGCCCGTCTCATACGTCCCGAGCGTGCGGTGCGCCCACGGCGCGCAATGCAGCCCCGCCCGTGTCGCGATTCGAAAGCGCCGATCGAGCGCGAAGGCGAGACGATCGGCGGCGATGCGATCGTGGACCGCCGAGACGATCGGCACGCGCGGCTCGCCCGGTTCGGGCCCGAGCACGCGAAACCCGGGAATCCCGAGCAACGCCTCGTGGAACCGGCGAACCAGCCGTGTCTCCTCGGCACGCTGGGCGTCACCGTTCGCGGCGAGCCACCGCACGGCAGCCCCCAGTCCGAGGATGCCGGGGGTGTTGGGGGTCCCGGCCTCGTATCGGTCCGGGCGGGACCGCGGCTGGAAGGGCTCCTCGCTCGCGGCGGAGCCGGTGCCGCCGGCGACGAGCTCGGCGGGCTCACACCCGGCGGCCAGGTGCAGGACTCCGACGCCTTGGGGGCCCAGCAGCCCCTTGTGGCCGGAGCACGCCCACGCGTCGGCACCCAGCACCGAAAGGTCCACGGCGAGATGACCGCCCGCCTGCGCGCCGTCGACCAGCAGGAGCGCGCCGTGCGTGTGAGCCACGTCGGCCAGGTCGGCCACCGGTTGGATCGCGCCGCTGACGTTGCCCGCGTGCTGGCACACGACCGCGCGCGTGGGAGCGCTCGCGACCGCAGCTTCCACCGCGTCGGCGTCGAGCACGCCGGTCTCATCGGCGTCCACCACGACCAGGTCGACTCCTCGCGCGGCGAGGATGTTCAGCGGGCGGGCCACGGCGTTGTGCTCCATCGAGCACGCCACCACGCGGTCACCGGGCGCGAGCAGCCCGAACAGCACGAGGTTCATCGCCTGGGTGCATCCGGGCTGGAACAACAGGTCTTTGGCGTCAGCGACGCCGAGCAGCGCGGCCACGTCCCTGCGTGCGGCGTGGATCGCGCGGGTCGCCTCCAGCCCGAGACGGTAGGCGCCGCGGCCCGGGCTGCCACCGACCTCGGTGACGGCGCGCTGCATCTCCTCGGCGACACCGGGCGCCTTCGGCCACGACGTGGCGCCGTGGTCGAGGTAGACGGTGTGCGGCGTCGCGCTCAGGAGTGGCCACCGCCCGCGATCATCTCGACAGCGTGCTCGAGCTCTGGGGCGATGAAGCCGAACGACTCGCGGGCCGCCTTCTCGGAACCGGGAAGGTTGATGATGACGGTCCGCCCGCGCTGCGCGGCGATCCCGCGCGAGAGCGCCGCGCGCCTCGTCACGAGCAGGGACTGCGCCCTGATGTACTCGGCGATGCCGGGGACCTCGCGCTCGGCGACGTCGGCCGTGGCCTCGGGCGTGACGTCTCGCGGACTCAGGCCGGTGCCACCGCACGTCAGGATGATGTCGGCGTCCTCGAGGTCAGCCATCTCGGCCAGCGAGGCCGAGATACACTCGCGATCGTCCGGGCAGACGTGGTACGAGACGATGAGCCAACCTCGCGCCTCGACGAGTTCGATGAGCGCCCGTCCGGCGGTGTCTTCGGCCTCGCCGCGAGCGCGGGAGTCGGAACAGGTCAGTACCCCGATGCGAAGTTCGGCCACGGCCTTCTCCTCACGATGATGACGACGTCTTGGCGACCTTGTTGCATTCATTCTGCGAGCGGACCAGTTCTGAAGCGGCGAGCGAGTCCTCGGGCGAGCGATCACACGTCCCACATCCGAGTTCTACCACTTCGACGGGGTCTCCCGCCACGATCTCGCCGGGAGTACGCACGACGGCGAAGACCCCCTCTCGAGGCATCACGCAGTCGCCGGCCTGGTAGTAGATCGCGCACTTGTCGTGGCATACCTTCCCGACCTGGCTGATCTCGAGCACGGTGTTCTCGCCGATCCTGAGGATCGAGCCCACGGGAAGCGTCATGACGTCGACGCCTGTCGTCGTGATGTTCTCGGCGAAGTCACCCGGGCCCACGTCGAGCCCCTTGTCGCGCATCTGCTGGATCGACTCGATGGCGAGAAGCGACACCTGGCGGTGCCAGTCGCCCGCGTGCGCGTCGCCCTCGAAGCCTCGGTCGAGCACGAGCGTACCGATCTCGAAACGCTTCTTGCGAACAGTCTTCCTCTCGCTGAGGTTGATGGACACGACACTGCCCACCGTGCCCGGAGCGTTCTGTAGCGTCATCATGCCTCCTCCTCGCGTGTCCATGTGCCGGACCTTCCGCCCTCTTTCGACTCGAGACGCACGTCGGTGATCACCATGGCGCGGTCGACGGCCTTGAGCATGTCATAGATCGTGAGCGCCGCGACGCACGCGGCGCTGAGCGCCTCCATCTCGACGCCGGTGGCGCCGTCGGTCTGGGCGCTGGCCCTGATCGCCACGCCCGTGCGCTCGGGCTCCTCCTCGCACGGCTCGAACTCGACGGAGACGGCCGAAAGCGCGATGGGGTGACACAGCGGGACGAGGTCGCTCGTGCGCTTGGCCGCCATGATGCCGGCGATTCGCGCCACAGCCAGCACGTCGCCTTTTGCGGCGCTGCCGCCCGTGATCATCGCGAGCGTCGAGGGGCGCATACGCACGAATCCGCTCGCCACCGCGCGGCGATGTGTGACGGCCTTGCCCGCGATGTCGACCATGTGCGCGTGCCCGCGCTCGTCGAGGTGGGTGAGCCGGGGCTCATCAGACATGGGTCAGCCTCCGATCTGAGACATCGTGCGCCGAGTGCCGATGCGCATGGAGTGACTCTCGGGCTTGTCGGCGAGCGCTGCGACAACGATCTTTCTCACGCTCTCATCGTCTCCGTCGCGAAGCGCCGTGAGCACGTCGAGTTCGTGGTCGGAGAACAGACACGGGCGCAACCGACCGTCCGCCGTGAGGCGCAAGCGGTTGCATTCGGCGCAGAAGTGGTGCGAGAGCGGCGAGATGACGCCGATCGTGCCGGGGCCGTCGCCGAACCGATAGTAGCGCGCGGGACCCCAGCCACCCGGGGCGCGCTCCTTCTCGAGCGGCTCGAGCGCGCCCAGGCCCGCCGCAGCGCCTTCTCGCGCAAGACGCGCGAGCACCTCGTCGCTGGGCACCGAGTCGTCATGCGTCCAGCCCTCGACGCCCTCGGAGTGGCAGCCGCTTCCCTCCTCGGCCTCGCCCACCGGCATGTACTCGATGAAACGGACGTGCAGCGGACGCTCCAGTGTGAGCCGCGCGAAGCCGAGCAGGTCTTGCTCAAGCGAGCGGACCACGACGACGTTGAGCTTGACGGGATCGAAGCCCACCTGGAACGCGGCCTCGATGCCCGCGAGCGCGTCTTGGAGCCTGCCGCCGCGCGTGATGGCGCGAAAGACCTCGGGGTCGAGCGAGTCGAGGCTGACGTTCACGCGACGCAGGCCGGCATCGTAGAGGTCGCTGGCGAACCCGGGCAACAGGGTGCCGTTGGTGGTGAGCGCGACCGACTCGATGCCGGGGATCGCGTGCAGGTCTCGCACGAAGTCGACGATGCCCCCTCGCACGAGCGGCTCGCCACCGGTGAGGCGGATCTTGCCGATGCCCTGCTCGATGGCTATGCGCGTGAAGCGCAGGATCTCCTCGTAGGAGAGGATGTCGCTCGCGGGCTTCCACGTCACGCCTTCGGCGGGCATGCAGTAACGACACCGCAGGTTGCAGCGGTCGGTGAGGCTGATACGCAGGTAGTCGATCCTGCGGCCGTGGGCGTCAGTCGCCATCACGATCACCCTTTCGCGGCGGATCGCTTGCGAGGAAGCGCGCCTCGATGAGGTCGGCCACACCCGCCGCATCGTCCAGAGCGAAGACCGGCGCGTCGCCGCAGGCCACGGCCGGGTTGTCGGTCACGAGCGCGAACGCCTCGCCGGGCCCGCAGACGAGTTCATCGGAGCGCGCGAGACGCGAGACCTCGATGCGATTCAGGCCCTCTCGCTTGTAGCCCTCGGTGAGCAGGATATCGCAGTCCGCGTATGCGGCGACGCGCTCGATCTCAGGCAGCGTCATCTCGCGCTCAACGCTTCTGACGAGCGAGAACTTCTCGGGGCTCGACACCATCGTCGTGACCGCGCCCGCGCGCGCGTGGCGCCACGAGTCCTTGCCGGGCGTGTCGATCTCGTGATCGTGCACATGGTGCTTCGCGGTGGCCACGCGCACGCCTCGCCTCGTGAGTTCGCGAATCAGCTTCTCGAGGAAGGTGGTCTTTCCCGAGTCGCCCTTGCCCACGATCGAGACGATCGGTATGGTCTGCGGCTCGCTCACGCTAGAAGCAGCCCAGGTCACAGTTGTGCACGCGGATGCCGGCCAGGTCAGCCGCGGCTCCGGCGACCTTGTAGGGCACGCCTGTGTCCTCGGCGTACTTGCGAAGCACCGGGCAGGTGACCTTGTTGTCGACCGCCTTGGCGGCGATCTGGGCCTTCATCTCGTCGGTGACCTGCTCCACCCATCTCGGATCGAGTTCTTTCGGTCCCTTGTCGCTCATGGCGTGCCCTCCTCGATGTCGAGCCGCACGCACGCGACCTGCGCGCCCGCGGCGAAGAACCCGTCGCCTTCCGGTAGTACCACGAAGCAGTTGCCCCTGTGCGCGGCGGTGAGCAGCGCCGAGGACTGACTGCCCGAGAGGTTCGCAACGTAGCCGCCGTCGGTGTCGCGCTCGACACGGCCGCGCAGGTAGTAACGCCGGTCCTGCTTCTTCTTCACGTCGTGCCCGAGCACCGCGTGCGTGACCGGCCGATCGATCGCCGAGAAGCCCTGCATGATGCGCAGCGCCGGTCTCACGAAGATCTCGAATCCCACATACGTCGAGGTCGGGTTGCCCGGGAGTCCGAAGAACGGCACGCCCCGGATCGAGCCGAGTGTCTGCGGGTTGCCGGGACGCATCCTGACCTTGCAGAAGGCCAGCTCGCCCATCTCCTCGAGCACGGGCTTGACGTAGTCGAAGTCGCCCACGCTCACTCCCCCGCTCGTGGCGATGAAGTCGCACTGGGCCGCTGCGCGCTCGAACGCTTCGCGGGTCGCCTGGATGTCGTCTGGCACGATCGGGTATCGCACCGGGATGCCGCCTGCGGCCATGACCTGCGCCGCGATCGAGTAGCTGTTCGAGTTGCGGATCATGCCGGGGCCCGGCTTCTCGCTGACCTCGACGAGTTCGGAGCCGGTCGAGATGATCGCGACTCGGGGACGCCTGCGGACGCCTACTGTCGCGTGGCCGGTGACAGCGAGCAGGCCGATAGCGGCCGGACCCAGCACGTCACCTGCGGTAAGCACGACGTCGCCCGCACAGACCTCCTCGCCACGGAGGCGGATGTGGTCGCCCGGGGCGGCCTCGTGCATGAACGCGACGCGCGAGGCGATGGTGCCGTCGCCGACCTCAGGCCTCGTGACCTCGACCATGACGACGGCATCGGCGCCTTGGGGCACCGCCGCGCCGGTCATGATGCGCGCGGCCTGCCCGGGGCCCACAACGATGCCGGCCACGTCGTCTCCGGCGCCGATGTGCGCGATGACGTCGAGAACCACCGGTGTCTTCTCGCCGGCTCCGGTGGTGTCGGCCGCACGCACGGCGAACCCGTCCATCGCCGAGTTGTCGAACGGCGCGACGTCGATGTCGCTTCTCGCATCCTCGGCCAGCACGCGGCCCAGCGCGTCGAGCAGGTCGACACTCTCGACCTCGAGTACACGGATACGCTCGAACACGAGTTCTCGCGCTTCCTCGACCGTCATAGCGGGCACGTCAGTCATCATTGCCTCCGGCACTGTCGTCGATGATGCGCTCCGGGTGGGTGTAGACGGCGAGGTGGCCGCCGCGCGCGTAGCCCGCGAGCGTGATGTCGAGCGAGTTCGCCACTTCGGCCGCGAGATCGGTGACGGCGCTTCTCGAGACGACGATCGGCACCCTGGCCTTGGCGGCCTTCACCGCCATCTCGTAGCTGATGCGGCCGGTCGATATGAGCACGGCGTCGGTCGTGGGCACGCCGTCGAGCCATGCCCGACCCAGCAGTTTGTCCACAGCGTTGTGGCGACCAACGTCCTCGCGCACGAACTGGAGCACGCCGTCGCGAGCGAGTCCGCACGCATGCATGCCGCCCGTGTCACGATACGCGCCCGCCGCGCGCGCCATCTCGCCCACGAGCGCGTAGACGGCGCTCGACGTGAGCGTGAGGTCGCTTCGCACCGGGTCCAGCCCGCGCGTGTGCCCCAGCGAAGCGAACGTGATGCCCTGGCCGCAGCCGCTGGTGATGTAGCGAGTGCGGCTCGAAAGGTCGCTGGGGACCTCTTCGGAACTCGTGACCCACACCAGCCCACGCTTCACGTCGGAGTCGACGCCACGCAGCGCGTCGCGATTCGTGAGCAGCCCCTCTGAGACGAGGAAGCCCACAGCGAGCTCCTCGAGATCGCGAGGCGTGGCTTGAGTGGTCGCGACCTCGACGTCGTTGAGGTGGATGGTGACGGGGCGCTCGCTGGGCATGGCCCGAGGGGGCTTGATCTCGCAGCGGATGCGCTGCGCGCGCTTCGGGGTCGAATCGGCGAGCGCGTCGCGCGCGTCCGCGAGATCGGCCGGCGTGTTCACGTTGACGAGCGAGCGCAGATCGGGATCGGCCGCGCGAAGCGCCTCGAGCGGCACCTCGACCACGGTGACGTGCCCGAACAGCGCGACCAGTCGGCGGCGGCCGGTTTCGAGAACGCGGTGGGCCGGGGCCACGCACGCGGGCACGCGGTAAAGCGCGAGCAGCGGCTCGGGGCCCTTCTCAGAGACCGGGACGACGATGTCTCCACCGTCGCGCGCCTCCCAGAGAGCTCGGATGATGCCCGGCTCAAGATGCGGCATATCGGCGGCGACCGCGAGCACCCACTCGGTCTGGGCGGCGTCCATCGCGGTGACGAGACCCCCGAGCGGACCCTGATGGGCGACCTCATCGCGCAGAACGCGCACGCCCTCGGGAAGCCCGGCATCGGTGAGCGCCTCGGGGCGGTTGGTCACCACGACGGTGTGGGCGCAGACCTCGCCGACCGCGTCACAGACGCGCGCGACGAGCGTGCGCCCGTCAACGGCGAGCAGCGTCTTATCCACGCCCATGCGCAGGCTGCGCCCACCCGCGAGAACCGCGGCCGTCACAGGCAGGCGTGCGGTATCGATCGTCATCACACTCTGTCCTCTACCACGGTGATCGCATCGGTGGTTCGCCAGCGCACGGCGGTAGCCTTGAAGATCGCGAGTACGCGCTTGCCCGGTGCGAGCTCGAACTCGGTCGATGACGCGCGCGACACCGAGGCAGCGAACACCACGCCGTCCGTATCGAGTACGACGTGGTCGGTCGCGCCCCGCCTCTCGCACGATACCACCACCGCATCGAGCCGGTTGCGAGCGCTGGAGTGAGGCAGGTCCGCGCTGGACTCGAAGAGCACCACGTCTTCCGGACGCACGGCGAACAGCACGCTGTCGCCCACCTTCGCGGCGCCGGACACGAAGAGCCGCGCCGACGCGGACGCGATCTCGACAAGACCTTGCTCGACCGAGACGACCCGCCCGCGCTGCGGCTCGGCAAGTCCGAGAAAACGCGCCGTCCACTCGTCGGCGGGCAATGTGGTGACCTCGGCGGACGGACCCTCGGCGACGATGCGGCCCTCGTTCATGACGGCGATGCGGTCGGCTGCGTTGAGCGCCTCGTCCGTGTCGTGGGTGACCCAGATGGCGGTGGTTTGGCTCTCGCCAAGGATGCGAGCGAACTCGCGGGTCAAGCGACGCTTGAGCAGCGCGTCGATGTTGGCGAGCGGCTCGTCGAGAAGCAGCACGCGCGGCTCAAGCACGAGCGCGCGGGCGAGCGACACCCGTTGCGCCTCTCCGCCGGAAAGCCCGCCCACGCCCCGGCGTCCGTAGCCCGCGAGCCCGACGCGCTCGAGCGCGGCGTCCACGCGACGCGTCCGTGCGTCGCCCGAGACGCCGCGCATCGCAAGCCCGTAGGCGACGTTGCCGGCCACCGTGCCCTTGAACAGGTACGGGCGCTGGAAGACCGCGGCGATGTTTCCTCGCGCCTCGCTGTCGGCGGCGGTCACGTCTCGCCCACCGAGCACCACGCGCCCCGCATCCGGCCTCTCGAGCAGCCCGAGCACGTGCATGAGCGTACTCTTGCCCGACCCGCTGGGGCCGAGCAGGGCGATCGTGGCGCCGGCGGGAACCTCGATACGCTCGACGTCGAGCACGAAGCCGCTGCGACGATAGGTCCGACGCAGCCCGAATCCCGCGAGTGAGAGGGCCTCGCTCATCGACGGCCTCCCTCGTAGCGGTCAGCCGACGTCTGCATCGACACCAACGCGACGTTCACGAACACCACGATCGCCATGAGCACCAGCGCGAGCGCGAGTGCCTCGCCGTAGCGGCCCATGCGGGTGAACTGCACGATCGCCGTGGTCATCACCCGCGTGTCTCCGGCGAGGTTGCCGCCCACCATCTGCACGGCGCCGACCTCCGAGATGATCTGCCCGAACCCGCCGGCCACGGCGGCGAGCAGTCCCACGCGCGCCTCCGACAGGGTGAGCAGCCCGACACGCCACCACGGGGCACCGAGCGAGCGCGCCTGCAGCCGAAGCTCGCGGGGCACCGCCGCGACAGCGGCGGCCGTGATCGCGGCCACGATCGGGGTCGCGATCACGGCCTGGGCGATCACCATCGCGGTCGTGGTGTAGAGCAACGACAGGTCGCCCAGGGGGCCCCGGCGCGAGAGCGTCATCGCGACGACGAGCCCGACGAAGACGGGCGGAAGCCCCATGCCGGCGTTGAAGACGACGAGCGCGACCCTGCGGCCGATGAAGCGTCCGGCGCCCAGCACCACGCCCACCGGCAGACCCACCACGAGCGCGATCGCGACCGCGACGCCGGAGACACGCAGCGACGTGGCCACGATGATCCAGACGTCGACGGCGCCCGAGGAGAGCATCGTCCAGCCGTCTCGCAGTGCATCAGCGAAGATCTGCACGGGTGGCTCCTACCGCGCGTTCGGCGTGAACAGCGTCTGCCCGTACTTGGCATAGCCGTAGTCGAGGATGATCTTCTGCCCTTTCGAGGACAGGATCCAATCGAAGAACACCTGGCCAGCCACTTGGTTCCTCGCACCGGCCACGACGATCACGCCGTACTGATTGATCAGGTCCGGGTCACCCTCGCGGACGACCACGAGGTCGAGCGCGTCCTTCATCGAAAGGAACGTCGCCCGGTCGGTGAGCGTGTATCCGGCCTTCTCGGAGGCGATCTTCAGGGTCTCTCCCATGCCTTGGCCGCTTGAGAGGTACCACCCTTGCGCTTGGGGAGTGGGTGTCGCGACGCCAGCCGCCGCCCACAACCTGCGCTCCTTCTTGTGAGTGCCGGAGTCGTCTCCTCGCGAGACGAACGGAGCGGCACCCTTCGCGATGGACTTGAGCGCCGCCGCCATGCTCGCGGCAGATCTCACGCCTGCAGGGTCCGACTCTGGGCCCACGAGCACGAAGTCGTTGTACATGACGTCTCGGCGCTCGAATCCGAAGCCATTTGAGACGAACGCCTCCTCGTCGGCCTTCGAATGGACGAGGAGCACATCGGCGTCTTTCGACTCGCCGAGCTTCAGGGCCTCTCCGGTGCCTACAGCGACGACTTTGACCGTGTAGCCGGGTTCGTCTGCCTGAAACGCCGGGATGATCTCGTCGAACAGGCCGGAGTCCTGCGTGGACGTGGTTGACGCGAGCACGAGCTCGGTCTTGTCGCCGGTGGGTGTCGAGGAGGAGTCGCGATCGCCGGGCTTTGAGCAGCCGACCATCGAGAACGCGAGAACCGTGATGAGCGCGAACGCCGTCGCGCGCCTCATGCGAGGCGCGACCCTACTGCGGTGCATGTGAATCCCCTTTCCAAGCACGGGAGGCGGGCTCGTTTCCGAGTCCCACCCGATGGTCCGGTCTCCGTAGGCTGCTCCGCAGCTTCGCCCTTAGGTGAGTCGGACTCGGGTATGTTCGCCGCGATTCGATCACGGCCGTCTGACGCTAGGGTACCCTATGTGGTACCGAACGGAACCCCTCGCGTTGCCTCGCGACCTTGCCTTGGGCGAGTGCCCCTCGTCCTAACCCGGCACCGCGCACGGATGCACGAGGACACAGCCCGCGAGCGGATTACTTGCCTGCGACCTCGCGAATGGTCTGTTTCAGCGAAGACAGGTCAGTCTGCCGATTGTTGCCCAAGTCCCGGCTCCAGACCTTCGATCCTTCGATCCTGTATACGGCGAGAGGGTCGAGGTCGCCATCATACTCAGAAGTGGCCCGGCGAAATCGGACAGCGTCTTAGGTGATGATATGGCTCCGAGGCAACGACCACGGAGGAGTATCGACGATGCCAAGAAGACCGAGACGGGCGCGCGCCCTCGAAGCAGCCACCGGGACAAGGTTCTACTTCGCCACCCCGCACCACTCATGGGAGCGGGGCACCAACGAGAACACCAACGGGCTGATACGGCAGTACCTGCCCAAGAGGACGAGCATGGCGCGAATAGAGCAAGCGGACTGCGACGCGATCGCGGCCAAGCTCAACACAAGACCGAGGAAGAGACTGGGCTACAGGACACCGGAGGAATGCTATGCACAATCGTAGGAAGTCTCAGAGGAAGTGTTGCACTTCAAACTTGACGCCGGGCGTCACTCAGGCCGGACGACCGCATGTCCGAACTCCGTCAGTGCGTCGACCGCCGTTTCCAACGAGGTCTCTTTGACGAGAACATAGTCCGTGTCGAAGGTCGAGACAGCGAAGATCCCAATCTCAGCATCCGCCAGTGGCTTAGCGATCGACAGCAGGATCCCTGTCAGGCTGAAATCCATGGGACCGGCGACCTTGAATGCGCGCCACCCCGCGTCTGACTTGATTCCGGCGGGAACCGACGCCTGCTCGCACACGACAGAGGTCTCGTCCGCAGTCCAAGACACCGTTGAGAACGCGCCCGCCGTCGCCCACTCAGGAAGAGCACTGCCCGCGGGCAGGCGGCATATGGCGAACTGTCCAAGTAGCAGCGTCAGGTGCAGCACCGCGAGTCCCCCATCCTAGACGCAACCAAGGGTCATGTACGTCGAACGTCTAGGGCATGACCCGCAAACCGCGGCTCAATCACGCCCGGGACTAGACTACCTCACTACCGCGGTTTATCGGTGTCGATGCGCTTAGGCATGACCAGCTCATCGCCTGCAACCGGCTCCACGTCCAGAACCTTGGAAAGAACGGCGTCATACGTCTCACGACTGCCGAGCGCGCCTCGCCCCCGAAGATAGTCGACGGTCATGAGAGCGGACATCTTCTCCGCGAGCGCAGTGGTGATGAGCTGGTTGATCGAAACGTCCTCCGACTTTGCGAGCTCGCGCACCTTCTTGTGTAGCGACTCCGGCAAACGCAGGCTGATGGTACTCATGATTCGACTCCTATCCTTCTCAAGAACTCGCCGGGCCTGATGACGCTGACCCGAAAGCCTTCCGACCGCGCGAAATCCCGAACGTTGTGGGTGACAATGAGACCGCATCCGGCTCCCACGGCGAGTTCGAGTACATGATCGTCCTTCGGGTCGCGCAGGATGGGTCGCCAGAGGAAGTGGGTCTCCTGGAGATGCGCGACCCCGCACCAGTACTCCATGAGCCGGTCGACGTCATCATGCGTGAGCCCGAGATCAGAACACCCGCGCTTGAGAACGTCTTCGCACTCGAGTGCGAGCGGGACTGAGAGGGCAATCTCGACAGAGGGGGTACCGACAAGCTGCAGGAGCCGATACGAGGCCCCGCGAGAACTGCGTAGGCCGGACACGACGACATTGGTGTCGATGACGATTCGCTCACTCATGGATGGTATCGTATACGATACTAGTAGGGCGCGTCAACGGGCGGGCGAACACCACACACCTGCGTCTATGCCTAGTGTTTCGGCATGAGCAGTGGCCCATGTCTCTCATTATTGTAGCGCTCGCCCCATCTGCTCGATGCCGTGGTTATGCCAGTGAGGTGGCGGTCAGCTGATAACCGTGGGTCCGACGGTTCCGGTGATGGTCCAGACTCCATCGACCATCTCGATGACGTAGGTCCGAAGACCCGCCGCCAGGTTCGCGATGTATATCTGGCCGCTGACCGCGACGCTCCCATCTTCCTGGATCGCGAGGCTGCCAAGCGTCACTATGACTCCGTTGCCGCTGACCCTGCCGTCCGCATCGCGCTCAACATCCGCCTCGCTCTCGACCCACACCACTTCGAAAGGAGCATCAGAGAGTCGGTCGGAGATCGCTTCCTCGAGGGAATCCGGCAGGAGCATCAACTCCGTGACGGGAGCATCCGGATCCATGCTCGCACCGCCTGTCGTGCCGACCACGTAGGCCACCGCCGGATCAAGGCTCCCTCCGAAGGTGTCATCGGGGCCGCAGACTTGCCTGATGACAAGTTCATAGATCGCAGCGGCATCGTCTGTGTCTAGTGGCTCTGGGAGAGATAGATCGACTCGTTCGAGCGCTGTTCCTTCATCTGCGGGCGGCGGGGTCGTTGATTCGCAGCCCACTGCGAGAGCGAAGAGAGCGAAGAGGCCCGAGACGAACAAGAGCGAGACTACCCGTTGTCGCTGTGATTGACTCCGCATGCCCGTCTAAGACCCCTCGTCGGTAAGGACGGATATCAGCGTGTTGGGCATGACCAGCAAACCGGCCTTGTGCGCATCCGAGCCGAGCATACCTCACACGGCCGGTTTGTCTGTGTCGATGCGCTTAGCGATCACCACGAAGGCGACGTTGCCACTTTGCCGGATCCCGGCGCGCGTGCAGACATGCAATGACTCGAACTGACTGATCGTCGGCGACGAAGATCACGGCGAATGGGAACCTACGCAGAAGTGCGCGATGCGCCTTGCCGCGTACCGACGGGAAGCGCATCGGGGTACGCGACACTTCCGCCAGACAAGCATCGACGGCTCTGGTGAAGTCCCAGCCGAGTCCCGGAGACTGTTGCTCGTACCAGACCGCGGCGTCTGTGATGTCGTCCTCCGCCTCGGGCCGGACGATGAACTCGCGAGTCACATGCAGTCCCGGAGGCGCTCCTCGACCCGTGCACGAACCTCGGGCCACGGCCTTCCGGCGTGCGGGTCACGTTCGAGAGACGCGAGCCGACGGTCGATCTCATCGCGCTGGGCCGCGGTGAGCGGCACCTCCGCCTCAGATGCGGCGATGCTATCCCACAAGTCCTCAACGAGCTGGATGCGCTCGGAGACCGACATGGAGTCGAAGTTGAAGGCTGGATCGCTCATGGGACGAGTGTGCCCGCTGGAGCCGACTTTGGCAACGGGAACGTCTTGTGTATCGCTAACGTTGTTGGGCGTCAGCTGCACCGCACCGACGCGACTTCCAAGTTAAGAATAGCTCACTCGCGGTGTCTGCTGGACGCCCTGGTTAGATGCCACCCGGCTCCGACGGTGCTGCCGGAATCTGCGAGTCATGCCACGTGCCGACCACCCAGATCACATCTCCAACCGGTTTGTAGAAGAAGCGATACCGGTCGACCAACACCTCACGGAACCCGAGACCGGGAAACTCGGGGATGACGCGACCCGACTCAGGGAATTCAATTAGGTTCGATAGTGCGCTGACTGCGCGATCGCGGAACTCGCGAGCCGCCGATGGTCGCTCCGCTCGGATATAGGATAGCGCCGAGAGGAACTGCGCTCGCGCGGGTCGAGTGAACTCGATACTTCGCGTCACGGCTGTCGCAGTAGATCGTCCGCGGCGGCCATCACGTCTTCGAAGCTCACGCCATGGCCTGCAGCGATGTCGACCTCACCTTGCGCGAGGATGCGCAGGATCTCGAGTTCTCGCTGGGTGCGTTCATAGGCACCGGCGCTGACGAGCACAGCTGAAGCACGACCATGCTGCGTTATGAAGACAGGGTCGCCCGACGACGACGCCTGCTTGATGATCGCCGAGGCATCCTGGCGCAGTTCGCTGATTGGGACGATAGCGGGCATCGCACTCATTTGGTACCTCCTTCGCCACCACGGATGATACCACCTACGCTACTGT
>CAMTUW010000030.1:0-30193 GCA_947085035.1 uncultured Actinomycetes bacterium | reverse complement strand
CGAACGTCTTTGAGATGAGCCGCGAGCGAAGCGAGACGGCTCGATCTCATTGTTAGCACCCTACTCGCCGTAGTGCGAATACATCCTATGGACGACCACTTGCCCGGCCGACGAGTCAATCTCGTAGACGATTCGATGCTGTCGGTTGACCCGACGAGAGAAGAAGCCGGAAAGGTCACCGATCAACTTCTCGAATGGTGGCGGGACATAGTAGGGGTCGCGTTCCAGCTCCGTCAGAATGCTGTCGGCCTTCACCTTCAGGCCGGCCGCCTCGAGCCGTTTGGCGTCCTTACGCGCGAGTCGTTCGAAGCGAAGCTCCCAGTTCACCATGGGAGTTCCTCCTTCGAGACAGTACTGGGGCTCCTGCGAGCTTCCTCCAGTGCCGCCATGAACTCAGGATCATTCTTCAAGCGGAGCGTCTCAACAGCGGACCTGAAGCCCTCCGTGTAGTCCTCGCCCCACATGCCGACGGCAGTCCCCGCTACCAAGCGACGCGCCATGTCATCAGCCACGTCGTCAATGGCCAACTTCAGCGGGGGACACGCTTCCGGATGACGGATTAGGAGCCACGGGACCTTCCCAAGAGACAGCGTCCGCAGTGCGTCAATCGCACCAGCATCCGCCTCATAGCCGTGACCCTGGAGACCTCGATGGGAGCAGAAGACCATTCCGGAGAACAACGAGTCCAAGTAGCCAGGAGTCCGCATCGCAATCAGAGGGAACTCGCACAGCACGCGGCTCAGAGTCGCCACCGCGATGTAGGTGGGGCGAAAGATGAAATCAACTCTGGCGTCGGAGTCCATGCCTGCGTCATCAGGCACGACCCCCCAGCTGCCCGGCTTCGTCCTCCCGAGGGAATCGCGCTGCCCGCGCACGAGCGACTCAACGTACACCGCCAGGTCCGCGAGCGTGTACTCAACGTCATCTGGAATCAAACCCTCATCGAGAGTTTCAAGCAGTTCCATCATTGAGTCGATCAGGGCATCCATGGCCCCGATGTCCACCCGATCAAGATGGACGAACTCCCGAATCATCACGTCCCCCTACCTGCCGAAATCAATGCGGATACCCGCAGGCTAGCACGAGCCTCTGACACGCACTCCTGAGCACATAGTGGTGCTAACGTCTGTGAGATGAGCTGCGAGCGAAGCGAGCCAGCTCGATCTCATTGTTCGACACCGGATCGCTACGACGCCTCGGAGCCTGCTCCCGCGCTGGGCATTCCCTTGGTCAGCTCTTCCTTATGCGTGCGATGCAATTCTTCGAGCCGCTTCTGCGCTTCCTTCACGGCAGCCAGCGCGGCCTCCTCCTCTTCCATGTGTTCAACGTAGACTCGGTCCTTCTCTCGAACCGTATCGGCCATCTGCTTGACCGTCATCCCCTCTGGAATGAAGTACATCTCAGTGGACACACTCTCGGTGTCCAAGTAGTCCTCGAAGAGGGTGTGTGCCAAGGACTCCGTGCGCTTGGCGTCGTTGGTCTTCACCTTCTGAGTGATGCACCACCTGCCGGCCATGAATTCATGCTTCCGGTTCGCGAGCTCGAGCCGACGCTCCGCGGAATCCGTCGTCATGCCCACCTTGACCATGTTCGGGATGCGCTCATTAACGGCGAAGTAGACGACCCCCGACTTCTTTATCCGCTTGCGCGGACGCCTTGGTGCAGCCACGATTCCCCCGATTCACGAGTGCCGGTTGCCGCCGGCAAACTAAACTCTCAAGACCTAGGCTAACAGAGACCTCTGACTACCGACTGGTGCATCTGCACCGCTACGCGGCAGACACAGCATGCATCCGTGGCCATGGGCTGTAGCATAGGAGCCCTGCCATGTGATGCTCAACCCGGGCGCGAATGTCCGCATCGGCGCCAGCGGCGACAAGGAATTCCGCGCATGCTTTCCGCACCGATGACTGTAGTGCTTCAACTTCAATAACAAGCGCCCCCTCGGGCAGTGGCACAGACTTGTCAGCCGCCGGGCCGCCTGCCCATTCGTATACCAAGCTACGGGCTTCTCCGTTACGGACCATCCGGGAGTCCCCCGTGTACCCATGCAGTACCCCGCAACGTGCGGAGTACAGGTCCTTCGCCGAACACCCGAGTCGCCCCTCGGGATGGAGGTACTGGGATGTCCACGCGATGAAGTGATCGCGGCTGGTGTCGGCCGCCTCGACTGGCCTAGTAAGCGCCGCCAAGGCGTCAATGGTCGAAAACATCAATGCGACAGCCGACACGAGACACTGCGCCTCCACGGCGACTTCAATACCTCGAAGCATCCCGCGGTCACCATTGAGCACTTCTTCGAGTGTCGGACCTACCCTCACGCGTCTCCCCGTGTGTCGAACGTCTTTGAGATGAGCGGCTACGCGAAGCGTTGTCCGCTCGATCTCATGGTTAGCACCCTCGCGTTTCAGGGTAGTGTCGTATGGTAGTGTGCCGCAAGGTGTTGTAAAGCACAACGCAGTGCTATAAAATACAGTGCGACATGGTGCCGTACCGTGCAGTGCAACGCGATGACAAGGACGCCAATGGGAAAGCAAATCACAGTCTACCCCGACTCGGACGGACCCGATTTGAAGGGCTTGATTGCTCGGCTCGTCAAGCGTCGGGACCTACCCTACTACAGGCGATCGGAGAGCGCGGTCGCCGCCATGTTGATTCAGGAAAGAATCGAGCAGGTGCTTGACGGGGAGGTTGGTGAGGCACGTGACCGAGCATGAGTTGGATGATAGTATTGCTCCATGTTCGTCGACCCTTGAGGAGTATCGCGTGTCCAAGTACCTAGAGCTCTTGCGCCCGTTGGTTCAGTCTGCCCTGGTGCACGAGCCAACGGTTCTCGCGTCTGGCGTCACTAGCAGTTTCTACTTCGATGGAAAACTTGTGACGCTCAGGCCAGACGGTGCCTACTATCTTGCCCGTTATCTACTCGAGAGCATTCCATCCGAAGAGTACGATGCAATTGGTGGCCTGACCACGGGCGCAGATCCGATTTCGGCCGCCGTTTCTGCCCTGTCGCACGAGTTCGGCTGCCCGAAGACTGCATTCATCGTGCGCAAGGAGCGCAAGGAGCACGGTCGCATGAAGCGGATTGAGGGGCCTTTGGCTGAGGGAGCACGCGTCGTCATTGTTGACGACGTGGCTACCAGCGGGGGCTCCATCATGGACGCCGTGCACGCAGTTGAGACGGAGAGGAACTGCAAGGTTGTCAGAGTCGTAGCCCTTGTTGATCGTCAGCAAGGGGCGCAGGAACTCTTCGAGTCCGGGGGCTACAAGTTCACTCCGGTCTTCACCGCTGAGGAGTTGGGCGTTTCGGCGGAGGAGATTCGTGCCCAGCGAGTTGCAGCGACTGCTTAGCGAGCCGCTTAGCCTGAGATCGTTGTGGAAGGTTCAGGCTGCGGCCCTTGAGGTCGCCGGAGACGCGGCGTCACCTCTTGGGTACTTCTTGGTCGCCTCGATTGCTGGCAGTATCGCAGTGCGCATGGAAGGTGAGCCTGTCTCCGCAGATGCGGCCGAGGTTAGGGCTGAGGTAGTGCTGCCCGCCCTGGCTAGTGTGATTGATGCGGCCGAAACCGACGCTGAACACCTGGTGGCGGCCGCGAATGAGGCTATCCGAAGCTACCTGCTGTCGCAGTAGTGCCACCTGTCGGGGGCGGCACCGATGGTGCTAACAACAATTCTGCGGACCCGCATATACCGCGAACCGAGGCGGAACCGCCCACATATGCAGGATAACATACCTGCTCACAGCCCTGACGACTATGACTATGCGGGTCCGCATATACCGAGAGGCCCATCACCACTAGTCCATATCCAACGGGCTCTTCACGCCGTGTCCTCCCCTGTTGAGCACATGCGTGTAGATCATCGTCGTGTTCACGCTTCTGTGTCCTAGTAGCTCCTGAATCGTCCGGATGTCGTATCCCGCGGCGAGCAGATGCGTGGCGAACGAGTGTCGGAACGTATGGCATCCAACGCGCTTCTCGACCCCGGCTTCACGCGCCGCCACCCGAACCGCGCGCTGCAGTATCGAGGCGTCCAAGTGGTGGCGACCCTGCTCTCCCGTGTGAGGGTCGCGCCAGCGCCTGCGCTGAGGAAAGACCCACTGCCACTTCCATTCTGTCGGAGCCGTCGGGTACTTGCGCGCCAATCCATCCGGGATGAACACCCGGCCCCACCCGTCTGCCAGATCCTGCTCGTGTATGCTCCTGACCTTTCGCAAGTGAACCTGCAGCGGTCCCGACAGCGACTCCGGTAGCATGGTGACGCGGTCCTTGTTGCCTTTGCCGCTGAAGACGAGCACCTCGTGGCGCTCGAACTCCAGATCCTGGACACGAAGCGAGACGCATTCACTCAACCGGATGCCCGAACCATAAAGAAGCGACGCCATCAGATGGGCATCGCCGCGCATTCGCTCGATGACTGCACGGGTCTCAGACCGGGTCATGACCACGGGCAGGTGATGGGACTTCCGTGCCCTCACCACGTCGCCAAGGTTCCCGATGTCGACTCCAAATACGTAGCGGTACAGGAAGAGCAGCGCCGACAGAGCCTGATTCTGTGTCGAGTCGCTCACCTTCTTCTTGACCGCGAGGTGGGTCAGGAAGGTGTTGATCTCTTCGACTCCCATGTCAGCCGGGTGGCGCAACCCGTGGAAACGGATGAAGCGACGCACCCACGAGCAGTACGCCTCCTCGGTGCGCGGGCTGTAATGGCGCGCCCGGAGAATATCGCGCATGACCTCGAGCAACTTTGGCTGGCTCATCAAGGACCCCCGTCGCTATACCTTGATGTGCCAGCATCGCGCAGAGGTCTTTCGGAAGTCCATCCGATTTCCTACCGCACGAAGCATCCGGCGTGAGCCCGACCTTGAGCGAGTCGTGCGCTCCTCACCCTCGGCCCGCAGCCGTGATCTCAGCCGAGAGGTGCTCGTGAAACGCGATCGCCGCACGGGTCGGCGTGCCCTTGGGCAACACGACGTAGAAGGGTCGACTCGCTGGCAGACCTATCGCGTCGACCAGCGAAACCGTTCCCAGCGCAAGGGCCTTGTCGGCCACATGGCGACTGAGGATCGCGATTCCCATCCCGCCCTCGACAGCGCTCACGATGGCCTCTCCGGTACCCAGCTCGACGACGACCCTCAGTTCGTCGGGGTCCAAGCCGTGGTCGACGGACAGCCGCTCGGTCATCTGGCGCGTGCCGGAGCCGGATTCGCGAAGCACCCACGGCTCGTCGGCCAAGGTGGCGAGTCCGACGTGCGCGCTCGATGCGAGCGGGTGCTCCGGCGGGCAGATCAGCACGAGCTCGTCGACGCCCAGCTCTTCGAAGCCGACGCGCGCGCCTCGCACCGTCGCGCCGCTCATGCCGATGTGTGCGTGGCCCGACTCGACGGCCTCGACGACCGCGGCGGTGTCGTACACCTCGATCGTCACCCCGACCTCGGGGTTGGCTGCAACGAACGACCCCAACAACCGCGGTATCACGTAGACCCCCGGTGTCGTACTCGCCGCGATGGTGAGCCTCCCGGTCACGGTCCCCGACAGCGCCGCGAGCTCATCGTGCGCCGCTTCGATCTGCGCGAGGATCCGCCGGGCGTGCGGCAGGAGCGTGCGTCCGGCCTCGGTGAGGTCGACCTTCCGATAACGACGATCGAGAAGCGTCGCCCCTATCGCTGTTTCCAGCGACTGCATCTGCATCGTCACCGCCGGCTGGGACACGCCCATCGCCCGTGCCGCTTCCGAGAACGAGCTGCTGTCAACGACCGTCACGAAGGCGCGAAGTTGCTGCGTATTCATAAGTGAACGCCCCTTATCATGCGATGGTTCATAAGTTTATTCTATACCACACCGGAAATGACGTCCGGCGTTCATCTTGGGCCCTACTGGGTACAATCACCTTTCATGAGAATGATTCTCATGAAGTTTCGCTCCGGGGAGGGATCATGGCGCACGACACCACGCACGCGGCTTTTGGAACCGGGCGCGTCACCGCTCAACGCAGGCGCATCTCGGCGGCGGCTGCCGCGATGCCGGGGGCGTTCACCGTCGAGGCCCTCACAGAGGCCGTGCGTCGCTCGACGCTTCACGCGCAAGACGCCTCGGCGGCCACGGCCACCGTCTATCGCGCGGTCGCGGCGATGGAGGCGACCGGATTCCTCGCACGCATAGGTTCGCGCGACGGAAGCGCGCTGTACGCGCACTGCACGACGCCCGCGCACCACCACCACGTCGTGTGCGACGACTGCGGAAGGATCGCGTCGACCCCCTGCCCGCTCGAGGTGCTTGACACGACGCCGGCCGCCTCGCAGGGCTTCGTCATCACGCGCCACGAAGTGACCTTGTACGGCCTGTGCGCCACGTGCGCCGAACAACGATCGGGGAGCTGAGATGTCACATATCCACATACCTGACGGCGTGCTGCCGCTGTGGCTCTGGGCCTTGGGATGGGCCGTCACGCTGATCGGGGTCGGCGTCGCGGGCACCTTCGCCTCGCGGCAAGACGCTCGACGACGCGTGCCGCTTCTCGCTGTGGTCTCGGCGCTCATGATCGTCGCGATGTCGAGTGAGATCATCCCGATCGCCTACCATGTGAACCTCGCGGTCGTGGGCGGTATCCTTCTTGGCCCCGTGCTCTCGGTCATCGCCTCCTTCATCGTGGTGGCGGTGCTCGCACTGCTCGGCCACGGAGGGATCACGGTGCTCGGACTCAACGCCGTGATCATCGGTATCGAGATGATCATCGGTTGGGCGCTGTTTCGAAGCCTCATCACCCTGTTCGGGCGCACGCGGGTTGGTCCTGTCGCGTTCGGCACCACCGTTGTGACGCTCGCGCTGACCACGACGGCCCTTGTGGGCATCGTCGCCTTGGGAGGCAGCGAGGCCGCCTCCCGCGAGACCGGCTCGCTCGATCCGGCGACCTTGCGCTTCGAGAACCCGCTGTCCGAAGGCCTGTTCGCTGTGGGCCTTCTTTCCGGAGGCGAGGAGGGTGCGGAGGAACCCGCCGCAGGCGAGTCGACCGGAGGCCTGTCGGTAGGGCGATTCGCCACCGTGGTCTACACGTTGGGGCCGATCGGCTGGGTGCTCGAGGGCCTGCTGACTGCAGCGATACTCGGCTACGTCGCGCGCGTGCGTCCCGGGATGATGTGGGGCGGGCTCCTGACGCGAAGCAGCCTGCGACCTCAGGGTGACGACGGCACGGTCAACTGACGTGGACATAGCCGCGATCGATCGCTCCGCGACGCGCGGAGACGGCCCCTTGCGAGGAGCGGCTCCGCGAACGAAGCTCGCGGCTCTCGCGCTGGTCTTGGCAGCCGTGTTGGTGAGTTGGAACGTGTTCGTGCTCGTCGGCGTGCTACTCGTGCTGATCGCGACTCTGTTCGTCGGGCGAGTGGACCTGCGGCTCGCACTGACGCTCGCCGCGTACCCCGCGCTGTTCGCGCTGGTCTTCGCCTTCGCCTCGGCACCGGACGTGATGACCGCAGCGGTGATCGTGGCCAAAGCGATCACGGCGGCGCTCGCGGCGGTGACCGTGGTGCTCTCCACACCGTATCCGCAGATCTTCTCGCCGATCCAGCGCATCGTTCCCGGGATCGTCGGCGATGCGCTGCTGATGACGTATCGCACGATATTCATCCTTCTGGAGAAGTTCTCGCGCCTGCTTCGAGCGTCCAGACTGCGCGCCGGCCTGCGCGTCGGCCAGCCCATACGCTCAGCCCAGGCGACTGCGGGAGCTCTGGGAGGGCTGCTGCTCTACTCGGTCGATCTGGCCCAGCGCGACTACGACGTGATGCGCCTGCGCGGCTACGAGGGGCGCCTGCGCGTGAGCACGCAGCGCAGCAGCGATCGACGCGTCGACGCAGTGTTGCTCGTCGGGTCCGTGCTTCTGCTCGCGACGAGCGTGGTGTGGCGGGTGGCGTTCGGCGCGCTGAACCCCTACTCGTGGCTGACTGTGATCGTGCCGCTCGTTCTCGTCATTTCCGCCGTGCTGTCGACCCGAAGGGCCAGACGATGACCGGACCCCACATCGAGACGCACGATCACTCGCCCTCGCCTGACGACGTGGTGCGCGTGAGCTGCATCCGTCACAGCTACGAGGACGGCACAAGCGTGCACCTGTGCGGGCTGGACTTCATCGCGGCGCGCGGGAAGCGTACAGCGCTTCTCGGCCCGAACGGCAGCGGTAAGACCACGCTGCTCTTCCATGTGCTCGGCCTGCTTCGCAGTCGCGAGGGAAGCGTGCGCGTCTTCGGAGTGGACCCGGCGACGGACTGGCGCGCGATCCGAAGGCGCATCGGCGTCGTGCTGCAAAACGTCGACGAGCAGCTGCTCGCCCCGACCGTCTTTGACGACGTCGCGTTCTCGCCGCGTCAGTACGGGATGGATGAGGCGGAGGTGAAGCGGCGCGCCGACGCGGTCCTCGAGCTGCTCGGCATCACCGATCTCGCTACCCGGGTGCCCCACAACCTCTCGGGCGGCGAGAAGCGCAAGGTCGCGCTTGCCGGAGCGCTGGTCTTGGAACCCGAGCTGCTCGTCTTGGACGAGCCTTTCGAGGGACTCGACCCCCAGGCGCGCTCAGGTCTCGTCGAGCTGATCGAGCGGCTGGCATCGGAGAAGGGCGTCACCGTGGTCATGTCGACGCATGACATCGACAGGATGCATGAGCTCGCCGACTTCTGCTACGTGCTCAAGACCGGAGGCGAGATCGCGATGGAGGGCACCCCGGCCGAGATCTTCGCCCGTGCCGATCAGATCGCCGCCTCAAACATCCGTCCGCCGGTGCTGGCCGAACTCTTCTCGCGGCTTCGCGTGCTCGACGAGAGCGCCCCGGATCCCGAGCTGGGGGTGGAGGCCGCCGCAGCGGCGCTTCTGCGATGGCGTCGCAGCTGACGCACAACCGCGAACCACTCCGCGCTCCGCGACGTCTGATGACTTACAGGGTACGAACCACACAGCCACTGACGCCGAATGAGGGAGCCTCTATGAGCATCACACGCAAGGTCATCGTAGTGTTCGCGCTACTCGCGATGACGATCGCGGCGAGCGGTTGCACGACGAAGGTCATCACGGCGCCGCAGGGCGGAGCCAGTGCGAACACCGTGACCGCTTCCGGTTTCGGAAAGGCCTCGGCCACTCCGGACGAGGCGATCATGTCGTTCGGCGTGACCAAGCGGGCCAAGGACGCTGACAAGGCGCTTGCGGCGGCTTCAGCGGCGGCCGACAAGATCAACAAGGAGCTCAAGCGCCTCGGGGTCGGCTCGGACGACATCCAGACCTCGGGCGTCAACGTCTACGCGACCTACCAGAGCTCCGGCGACAAGACCGCCATCAGCGGTTTCGAGGCCTCCATCAACGTGACAGCGAAGGTGAAGGACCTCTCCAAGCTGGGCGCGATCATCACGGCGCTCGCCAATGTCGGCGCCGACAATGTGAGCGGCCCCTCCTTCGGGATCTCTGAGGACACCGTCTACCGGGGCAAGGCGATCGAGAAAGCGGTCGCTGATGCTCGCACCCAGGCCAACGACATGGCGAAGGCAGCCGACAAGAGCGTGGGCGAGGTCATCAGCATCACGAGTTCATCCGTGAACGTGCCCGGCCCTATGTATGGATACGGCGACGCGGCCATAGGGGCCAAGTCAGCCAACGTCCCGATCGAGCCCGGGCAGCTGGACGTGACCGCGAGCGTCACCGTCGTCTTCGAGCTGAAATAGCGTCGGCGCGGGCGTCTACAGGCGACCGCGCCCCAGCACCAACTTGCCGAACTGCTCGCCCCAGGCTCTTGCCGCGTCGATATCGGTGGCGGTCGGTGTGTACTTGACCGTGAAGTCCCCGAACGGCATCTCAAGGCCCATCTCCTCGAAGCGGCCCGACATCTGCTTCGTGGCGCCGCTCGACCAGCCATAGCTGCCGAAAGCTCCGGTCGCCTTGTCCTTGGGCTTGAGCCCCGCGAGGTACTGGAAGTACCCGGCCGGGCGATGGAGCATCCCGTGATGCAGCGTGGGCGAGCCCACGAGCAGCGCGCGCGCGTCGAAGACGTGGCGGGTGATGTGCCCGAACGGGGTCGCTGCCAGATCGAACATCTTGACCTCGACACCGGTCGAGAGCGCTCCGTCGGCGATCTGGCGCGCGAGGATGTCAGTCGACCCCCACATCGTCGTGTACGCGATGACGAGCTTGTCGAAAGTGTCACCCGACGTGCAGCGCCCATAGGCGTCCATCAACGTGGGGATGTCTCGCTCACGCCAGATAGCGCCGTGGCTGGGGGCGATGACCTTGCAGGTCCAGCCGGTCTCGACGACCTTGGTGACCGCCTTGGCGACCTGCGACGAGAGCGGCATGAGGATGTTGGCGTAGTAGGTGATGAGCTCCTCGACGACCAAGCCCAGCCCGATCTCATCGGCGAAGCGTGCCGATGACGCCAGATGCTGTCCGAACGCATCGTTGGGCATCAGGCAGCACCGCTCGGGACAGTACGTGAACATCGAGTCCGGCCAGTGGACCATGGGCATGGGCAGGAACTTCAGCGTGAGTCCGCCCAGGTCCAACGTGTCATCAGCGCCAACGGCCACGATGGGCAGGTCAGGCCCGTGATACTCGCCGACCCCTCGCACACCACCCGCGCTCGCGACGACCTTGGCGTTCGGGCAGGCCTGCATCACCAGTCGCAGACCTCCGTTGTGATCGGGCTCGACATGGTTCACGACGATGTAGTCGATGCTCTCAAGCGGGGTGACGGTCCGGATGCGCTCGAGCAGCTCTGGCACGAACGGGACCTTGACGGTATCGACGAGCGCGATCTTGTCGGCGCCGACGGCCAGATAGGCGTTGTAGGTCGACCCGCGCGGCGTCTCGAAGCCGTGGAAATCGCGCAGGTTCCAGTCGATTGCTCCGACCCAGTGGATCGAGTCGGTCACGGGCACAGCCTGCATGGGGGTCTCCTCGCGTGTTAGGTGTCTGGTAGGAGTCTTCTACCCTTTGTCGGGTCCGGCTCTTCGCCGGTGACGCTACGAGTTGCGCTCGACGAAGAAGTCCGCCATCGAGATCAGCAGGTCTTTCGCTTCACTTCCGGCAAGTTCGACGTCGAGCTTGGCCTTGGCCGCGACGACGAGATCGCATGCGTAGTCGTTCGCGTGTGCGACAGACCCGGACGCCTCCATGATCGCGACGGCTTCGAAAAGAATCGCCGCGTCTGTTTCACGCGACGAGAGGATCTGAAGCAGCCGCTCCCTGTCAGGCGAGTTCTCGAGCGCATGGATCGCCACGAGCGTGCGCTTGCCCTCGGTGATGTCGCTTCGAAAGTCCTTGCCAACGGCCTCTTTCTCGCCAACCAGATTCAACACGTCGTCTTGGATCTGGAACGCGAGACCGGCGGCCATGCCGAATGCGCGCAGGGCCTCGACCTGGCTCTCGGTGCCGCCGCCGATGATCGCGCCCACGGCGAGCGGCACGGCCCCCGAGTAGTAGGCCGTCTTGTGGTTCGCCATGACCAGGTAGTCGTCGACCGACAGGTCGAAGCGATCGTCACGCGCCCAACCGATGTCGAGCGCCTGCCCCTCGATCGTGCGCGTGGTCATGCGCACAAGCTCGCCGAGCACACGCAGCTTGGTCGCATCGTCGAGCACGGGATCCTCGACGACCGCGCCCGTGACCAGCGAGAGCGCGAGGTCCCCGGCGTTGATGGCGAGCCCGTCGCCCTCGCGGATGTGGAGGCACGGCTCGCCGCGTCGCGTGAGCGAGGAGTCCTCGATGTCGTCGTGAATGAGCGCAGCCGTGTGGAAGTGCTCGACGGCGGCGGCCGAAGCGCGCGCAGTCCGCGGATCGCCGCCCACGGCCTCACACGCGAGCAGGCAGATGAGCGGGCGGTGGCGCTTGCCGGCGTTCGCGCTGAACTCCGCGAGCGGCCCGTACAGGTAGCGCCGCATGTCCGGATGGGAGCCGTGGCCGAAGAATGACGAGAGGTACTCGTCGGTCTCTTGGGCGTTGGCCTTCAGGTACTGCTCGAACCGGGTCATGCCCCTCCCCATCGCTTCAGTGGTGCAGCGCCGGAGGCGCCGGGCGGCTCACATCGCGCGTATCGTAGCAGACCGCGCCCGGCTCACTACGCGCGCCAGACGAGCGTCCACGCCCACCATGTGCCCGGAGCGTAGATGACGAGGAACGCGACGTGCTTCCAGATCAGCGCCGGACGCTTGCTCGCCATCTCCTCCGGCGGTGTCTGGGCGCGCCAGTAGAAGAGCCGAAACGCTCCGGTGACGGTGATGACCACCAGCGCCAGTGCGAGCAACCCGAAGACCACTCCTGTCACCTCGGCGAGCAGCGCGAACGCCTCAGGCGAGGCCGCCATGAACTCGGAGCGGCGTCCCGACACGACGACGAGCACCACCAGACAGGCGGCCCACAACCCCGTTCCCACGTCGTGCGCCCAGTTGTTGGCGAGCCTGATCACCGGGTTGTCCATCATCAGCGAAGACCCTTCTCGAGAAACACTCCGTCATGCGTGAAGCGGCGACGATACGTGAGCATCACCGCGAGCGTGCTTCCCAGCACATCAGCGGTGGCGACCATGACCATCACCACGATCTGGTACGGCGCGGCCACGAGGGGGTCGGTGCCCGCGAGTACCTGCCCGCTCATCATGCCGGGGATGAAGACGATGCCTGCCGCCGACAGCGTGTTGATCCCGGGGATCATCCCCGCCCGAAGAGCTGTGCGCACCGAGTCGCGGGCGGCCTCCCACGGTGTGGCCCCGAGCGCGGTCAACGCGAGTATCTCACTCTCACGCGCGTCCATGTCGGCGAACGTGCGCTCGAGCGCGAGCGCGATGCCGTTCATCGAGTTGCCGAGCACCATGCCGGCGATGGGGATCACATAGCGCGGCAGGTACCACGGGTCGACCTGCACGACGAGACCGGTCACCGCGAAGGTGACGAGGAACCCGGTGGCCGAAACCGCGAAGAACGTGGGCGCGAGCACCCCTTGCGGGGCGTCCGGCGCGCGTCGGACTATCGTCATCGCAGCCATCAGGGTCATGAAGGCGATGATGGCGACCACGAGCCACCAGGAGTCCACGCCGAACAACCAGCGCAACACGAGTCCTAGCGCGAGGATCTGCAGGTATGTCCTGGCCGTCGCGAGCCAGAGGCTTCTCGTGAGCCCGAGCCCCATCGCGAGCGCGATGAGACCTGTCACGACCATGAAGCCCGCAGCCAACACGAGCTGCGGCCAGCCTATGGCGAGGACTCCCGCGTCTCCGCTCACGGCCGCGACTCCTCGACGAGACGCCCGGCCTCGAGACGCAGGCGGCGCGCGGAGAGCTCGTCGGGTTCGCGATGTCGCACGCGCACGACCGCACCGCCACCCGCGACGAAAGCGCGTACGCCTGCGGCCACAGCCGCCGAGCTCGCGGCGTCGAGCGCGGCATCGGGCTCGTCGAGCAGCAAGACGCGCGGGGAGGTGAGCATGACGCGCAACAACGCGATCCGAGCCTGCTGGCCCACCGACAGCCGCGCCGCATCGCGCCTGAGCGACACATCCGAGAGCCACAGCGAGTCGAGGCCGACTCGCAAGGCGTTCTCGTCGGGAGCCGGCCGGCCGTGGCGCACCTTGAGCGCCCACGGGAGCATGAGGTTCGCGGCCACGTCGCCGGTGACGATCGCGGGTTTCTGCGGCAGCAGCGCGACCGCCGAGCGCCATTCTGACGACGAGAACTCATCAGCTGGCCGCTCGTCGAGAAGCAGCGTCCCGTCCACGCGGGGCAACAGACGAGCGAGCGAGCGCAGCAACGTGCTCTTGCCGGCCCCGCTCGGCCCCGTGACGTCCACGACCTCGCCAGGCGCGACGCTCAGCGCCACGCGATCGAGCACGCGCGAAACGCCCTCGTCGCCGGGCAGGTCGACGGTCAGATCGCGCGCTTCGAGGAGCACCTGTGCGATGGTAGCTTGCATGGCCCCATGCTACCCGAGAAGACAGGCCCCGGGGCTACCTGACTGTGACGTAGCGAAACGTGCTGCGCGTTGGCAGGTGCGGCGCGTCCTCGTGGAAGGCGTCCAGCCGCCATGCCCCCGCGTACGGCAACTTCACGTATCCGGTGTACTTCGACCTGGTCGTGGAAGCGTTGGTGGCCTTCGCCCTGAACGAGCCGTAGTACCGGTAGGTCCCGTTCACCTTGCGGTACGCGCGGATTCGCACCGGATACGTCCCCGCCGCGTGCTTCGGTGCGAGGTAGCCGGTCGCGGTGTAGGTTCGACCACGACGCAACGTGTAGGTGGACAACGTCGGGCGCGTGAGCGAGGCCTTGACCCGCTTGGCAGAGACCACCGAGGCGATGCGCTCGTTCCTGTAAGTGTCTCGTGCGCGCACCGAGACGGTCACCGTCATGTTGCTCGAGACGAACGTCGCATCCGGCGTCCACGCGGTGGTCCAGCTCGATTCGCCCGATGCGAGCGGCACGGCGAGCCACTTCGCGGTAGCGCCCCACGCGCTTCCGGTCCAGTGCCGTCCATCCGCGCGGCGCACCGAGTAGTGGACGCTTTGCACCGCGGACAGATCGTCAGTGACAGTGCCGCGCACTCGTAGGGCGGCCGTGCTGGCCACGTGGAACCCTGCTCTCGGCGAGGTCATCGTCAAGCGGGGCCTGCGCTCGGCGGGTCCGGATACCGCGGTCGAGCTGGAGTTCGAGTTGCTCGCCCGGTCGCGCGCCCGAACCGCGATCGTGGCGATCTGACCGCTTTCGAGGAACTCGACGTCGGGTCTCCACGACTCCATCCATGTGTCCGGCGCGCTGTCTGCCCGCGCTGGCGCCCAGTACTCCGAACTGACCCATCCGTTGCGCTCGAAGAAGGAACCGTCTGTGCGCCGAATCGAGTATTCGACCACGTCCACGCCGCTCACCGCGTCTGTGACCGTCGCCCGGATGTCCACTACCTGCCCGGTGGTCACGACGCTCGCCCCCACAAGTGGCTGCGAGATCACGACGGATGGGGCCGATGTGTCAACGACGATGTCGTCTGAGGCCGTCGCCACGACGATCGAGGTGTCATTGACAGCGAAATCGAATGAGACCGTGCGGGTGCCCTCTCCGGCGCCCAGCTGAACAGACACGTTCGGCGCCATGGGTTCCCAGACGCTCGAGGCGCCGCCGTCCACGCGCCAGCGCAGATGCGTCGCGCCAGGAGCGGCGATGTCGACCGAGACGCTCGTTGAACTCGCGAACGGCGCGCCACCCTCGAGCGAGATCGCCGCCGAGACGTCGGCGCCCGACCTGACAGGGGTCGACAGCCGCGAGAGCCCCACCCCGTCGGTGGCACGAGCTGTCACCTCCACGATCGACGGTGCTGCGAGAAGTGTCGGATCAGCCTGCCAGTCAAGCGACCACGACTTCCAGCCATCGTTGCTCCCGGTCGCGAGCCATGATTCCGCGTCCGTCCACGACACGCCGTTCCAGCTGCGGCCGTCGGCCCTGCGCAGCCGAACCTCGACTCTTTGCACGCCGACTCCGGCCGAGACGCCCACTCCGTCATGCGCGGTGCCCGAGATCGTCACCGGCCCAGAAGTGTAGGAGAACCCGCTCGCAGGTGTGAGTCTCACGACCGAGGGCGACCGTTCGCCTTGCGGATAGCCCCACGTGACGCCGGCATCACGCGAATGCAGAATCGTCTCGTCTTGCCCGACCGCGACCCAATGAGTGGCGGTCAGCATCTCCATACCATGGAGCTCGACGTCGAAGGCACTGGGCAGCGACGTCCACGTCACTCCTCCGTCGTTGGTCCGCGCGATGGTGGAGACTTTGCCGACTCTGAACCTGTTCGCGGCCACGATCACCGTGTTGCCGCTCGAGGCGATGGCGTCTGCGATCGATGCGTCGCCGATCACCGCGAGCTTGGGCATCGTGAGTGCGCTCCACGCCGACCCCCCGTTGGTGGTCTTGAGGTAGGTATTGCTGTCTCCGAAGGCATAGACGGTCGAGGTCGACGGCACGGTGACGCAGTTCACCGGAAGCGTTCCCGCAGGCGTCGTCTGACGGATCCACGTCGTTGCGTTGTCGGTGCTCTTGTAGATGAGCCGGGTCTTGAGCGTCGTCGGAGAGCTTGCCGAGGTGTTCCACTCGTTACCCACGGCGTAGAGCGTGGAGCCATCAGGGCTCACCCCGATGTCGGCGATCGACGCCCAGGTCCGCGGAGGATCCGAGAACGAGTTGGCCGGGTACCGAGGGCCGGCGACGCGGAGAGACCATGTGTCGCCGCTGTCGTCTGACGTGGCGATTATCGCGACTCGGCCGTAGTTGTCGCCCTCGAAGAAGTAGTCCTCGGCTTGGCCCACCGCGACGATCCGCCCACTTTGCAGCCGCAGGACCTTGCTCACGATGGCTCGCGAGACCACCGAGGCCCGCGCGAGCACCCAACTCTGCTCGAAGCTCCCGATCGCCATCGGCTTGGACGAATACATCCCGAGCGCACCCCACGCCCCGGAAGAAGTCGCCGACAGGCTCGAGATCGGGTAGTTCGCGGTATGGGTCGCCGTCCAGCTTTCTCCGCCGTCGTCTGTGTAGGAGACGAACCCTTTTTGCGGCGGGAACCAACCGCCGATGTAGCCTTGGTCAGCGTTGAGGAACGAGACCGCCTGGATACGGGAAAGACCGAACGCAGGAGCGGCACTCGTCAGAAGGGCTCCGCAGAGTGCGAGCGCGATGAGGCGGGAAGAACGTCGCATGAACTCCACCTTACCCGTTTGATCACGACGACCGAGTCACTACGGCGTGTCCGGTGCCGTCTGCTCGCTGATTCCAGCACCGCTCAACGACACAACAGCTGCAACCATCGTGCCGCGTGGTCACTCCATCGACGAGATCACGTAGGTGATCGTCACCGTCTCAGGAGTATCTTCGGTGATTGTGACGAGGCCTTGGTGCGTCGAGCGCGAGACGGTGAGAACCGCCGTGCGCTCCCCTGACCCGCCCAGAGTGTCGCGCGCGACCTCCCACCCCGCATCGGAAAATCCCTTGGCGAGCCCCGCGACAACGTCATCGAACGCCTCGGTGGCGCTTATCACGAGTTCGTACGAAGTGCCTGACGAGGAACCGTCGACCACCGTGGCGCCGGGCCACAGCGGCAGTCCCGCCGGCGCACCGGCGGGAAGCTCGCCTTTGACTGCGGCGCCCGGCGTCGCGACGGTCGCCTCGATCGTGACGATCTTCGGACCGGGCGTCAGCACGGAGCTGACCTGCGAGCAGCCGGTCGCGGCCAGCACGACGACCGATAACATGGTGACTGCGGCGATCCTTGAGAACATCCAGCGTCCCTTCACATCAAGAAAATGCCCCGCAGGAACGCGAGGCGACTCGGGAATCATGGCGGAGCCGTGTGCGAATCGAACACACCCGAGAGGCTCTTCACCCCCCACGACGGTTTTGAAGACCGCGGACCCCACCAGGGACCATCCGGCTCCGTGAGGGATTGTGAGAGCGCGCGGACGGCATGTCAAACCTAGGTCTTGCGCAGTCGTCGCAGATCCCCTTCACGTTTCGTGACGCCTTGTGCGTCGGAATACTCGAGCAGCGGGATCGCGTACTTGCGACTGACGCCGATCACGTCGCGCAGCTCGCTCGCCGTGGCCCCTTCCGGATGCGTGCGCAGGTGCGCCTGAAGCGTCGTGAGCAGCTCTGCGAGCGCTGCCTGCGAGAAATGGAAGTCGCTCGAGACCCGCACGACCCGACCTTCTCCGACGAGTTCGGCGAGCGCTTTTCGCGCGACCCCGGCATCGATGCCGGAGGCCGCGAGCATCTCGGCGAGCGTGGGCGGTGCCGAGCCCCCCTGCTCGATCACGGGCAGAAGCGCGTCACGTGCGGCGGCCACCTCCGCGAGCGCTGACACCGCCGCTTTCGGGTGGCGAGCGGTCCCCTTCTCGACGATCGCGACACCGCGGTCGCAGGCGACCTCGAGCACGGCGTCGAAGACACGCGCGGCGATGCGACGGTCGATCCGGTCCCGCAGCGCCGCGGTGGCGACCCCCGTGGCCTTCGGCTCCGCCTCGTGAAACGCCATCAGCTCACGCTCGACACCCGCGACGAGCGCATCAAGGGCCGCCGCCGTCACGAAGTAGGTCTCGCCACCCGCCTTCAGGCGCTCGAGCGAGGCCCGGTTGAGCTCGTCTGCGACAACGGCCCGCGCGACCCCCAGTGACGCGGCCACCTCGGCGCTCGTCATGGGCATCGCGCGTGAGGCGAGCAGCCCCGTGCTCGCGGTCGAGAGATCGTGGGCGAGCAGCGCCTCGAGCAACGCGCGCTCGTGGCTGAGAAGCATCGTGCGGCGCGGAGGCAAGGTGTCCAGAACGACTCCGCCGCCGACCGTGTAGACCGGCGAGTAACTCCGCACGATGAAGTGGTCCTCATAGCGTGGCGCCAGCGGCTCTTCGAGGCGAACCTGCGCCAAGACGCTCTGCCCGGGGAGGAGCTTCATCTCTCCGTCCATGAGCAGCACGCGCCCGAGGACCTCTCTCGTCCCGTGGTGAACGTGAACACGCGCGCCTGACTGAAACGGCCTGTCGTCACCGGGAATCCCCAAGTAGGTGAAGCGCACGTCGAACCGATCGGTGGCGCTGAGCGTTCCCCGGGCCGCGATGATGTCGCCGCGCCGCAGCTCATCGCGCACGATGCCCACGACGTTCATCGCGACGCGCTGGCCCGCCACGGCACGCTCGACAGACGCGCCGTGAACCTGCACGCCGCGCACACGCCCCTCGATCCTCGCCGGATAGCTCTCGATCAGATCGTCCTTCGCCGCCGAACCGGACCACATCGTCCCGGTGACGACGGTGCCAGCGCCCGAGATCGTGAAGACGCGGTCGACGGGGAGACGCATGGGCAGGTTCGCATGACGGCTGGGGGTCTCGCGCGCAAGCTCGTCGAGTGCGGCCAGAAGCTCTTCCAGACCCTCGCCCGTTCTGGCCGAGACCGGCACGATAGGGGCGCCGCGAAGCGTGGTGGGCTCCAGCAGCGCGGCCACGTCGTCGGCGACCATCCGCGCCCACTCGGTATCGACGAGATCGGACTTCGTGAGCGCCACGACGCCACGGTCCAAGCCGAGCAGGTCGATGATCGCGAGGTGCTCGCGCGTCTGCGGCATCACGCCGTCATCGGCGGCGATGCACAGCAGCACCAGGTCGACTCCCGTGGCCCCGGCGACCATCTGGCGCACGAACTTCTCGTGGCCGGGAACGTCGACGACTCCCATCGAACGACCACTTGGCAGCTCGAGACGGGCGAAGCCCAGCTCGATCGTGATACCGCGGTCCTTCTCCTCCTTGAGTCGGTCGGGGTCGGTGCCCGTGAGCGCGTGGACGAGGGAGGATTTGCCGTGGTCGATGTGACCGGCGGTGCCTAGAACGAGCGATGGGGCGCTCATGACCGACTACTCTGCCGCGGCACGCGCCACCGCCGCGATGACCTCGGTCTCCTCGGCGATAGAGAGCGTGCGCGGGTCGATCAGCAGCCTGTCGTCGGAGATTCTCGCGATGACGTGCGGCTCACCGCAGCGAAGCCGCTGCTCAAGCTCAGACACGCTCAGATGTTGAGGCGCGACGGTCACGCAGACCGTGGGGATGTCGGCCATCGGGAGGGCTCCACCGCCGGCGCGGCTCACGTCCTCGCAGGTATCGACGAGACACGCGTCACCGCATGCGCGCGCGATCTCTTGCGCAAGGAGCGCGGCGCGGTGGGCGATCTCGTCTTTCGAGGCCGCGAGCATGCGCAGCGTAGGGATCTCCTCGCGAGCGCGGACGGGGTCGAGGTAGAGGCGCAGCGTCGCCTCGAGCGCGGCGAGCGTCATCTTGTCGAGGCGCATGGCGCGCGCGAGGGGATGCTTCTTGAGCAAGGCGATCGCGCTCGCCTTGCCCGCGATGATGCCCGCCTGCGGGCCCCCAAGCAGCTTGTCTCCTGAGCAGGTCACGAGGTCAGCGCCGGTCACGACGCTCTCGCTCACGGTGGGCTCATAGGGAAGGCCCCACTCGCGAAGGTCGACGAGAACGCCGGAGCCCTGGTCCTCCATGACGGGAACGCCGTGCTTCGCGCCCAGGCCCACGAGGTCCGCGAGTTCGACCTCCTCGGTGAATCCCACGACGCGGTAGTTACTGGTGTGGACCTTGAGAAGCAGACCGGTGTTCGATGTCAGAGCCGCCTCGTAGTCTCTGAGGTGGGTCTTGTTGGTCGTGCCCACCTCGACCATGGTGGCGCCCGACTCCGCCATCACGTCCGGGACCCTGAAGGAGCCGCCTATCTCGACGAGCTGACCCCTGCTGACCACAGCTTCTTTGCCGCGCGCGAGCGCGGCGAGCCCCATCATGACCGCAGCCGCGTTGTTGTTGACCGCCATCGCGGCCTCGGCTCCGGTCAGGCGACATATCAGGGACTCGACATGGACGTGTCTGCTGCCGCGCGCGCCGCTCTCGACGTCGTATTCGAGCGTCGAGTAGCCCCGTGCGACCTCGGCCACGGCCTCGACTGCGACCTCTGCGAGCGGTGAGCGCCCCAGGTTCGTGTGGACCACGATGCCGGTCGCGTTGATGACGCGCCGCAGACTGCGCCGCGCCTTGGCGCCCGCGAGTTCGATCGCGCGCGCGGCGACCGCGTCCGGTGCCGGATCTGCAGCGCGGCCGGCGAGGATCGCGGCACGCGTGTCGTCGACCGATTCGCGTACCGCCTCGACCACGAGCACGCGCGGCACGATGACTCCGAGCGCGACGATGTCGGCGCGATCGAGCAAGGAGTCGACCTTGGGAAGCATGCGCAGAAGCGTGTTCGTGTCCATGCGAACGATTCTACCCGAGCCCGAGGATACGGGCGGCTACGGGTTCGACATCATGCGATCGTCACGATCTCGTCGGACCCGAGTACCGCGGCGGCCAGTTGCGTCATCGTGCCGATCTCCCCCACCGCAAGTGAAGGAGTCAGACCGAGGAAGTCCAGACACGTGCCGCACGCGCGTACCGCGACTCCCGATTCGACGAGCAACCGCAGGTCCTCGAGCGAGTCGGAGCCCTCGCAGGCCAGCCGGACCCCCTCGTTGCCGAACATGACGGCGGCCGGAGGGTTCTCGTCACGCGCTATCGAATAGAGGAAGTTGCGCATGAGGATACGGCCAAGATCGTCGTCTCCCCCACCCATGCGGTCGTTCAGCACCAGCACCCGCTTAGCCATGGTCGCCTCCATAACGATACGCTGAAGTATCCATTGAAGACGATTATAGCAATCGGGACCGCCGCAGTGCTGCATCACGCGCCGCTAACGTACGGTGACGATACCGCGACCATCGGCGGTGAAGCGACCGATGCGAGCCGCAAGTACCCCCCGGGATTCAAGCGCACCCGCCAGCGCATCTGCCAACCGCGCATCCACCGCCATCATGAGCCCGCCACTGGTCTGCGGGTCGCACAACACCCGCATCCACAGCCCCCGATCGAGCGAGGAGTGCCAGCGAGTGAAGTCGTTGGCCCACGCCACGACCTCGGCGGTCCTACCGGGAACGACCCCGGCGTCGGAGAACTCGAGCGCCCGCGGATACAGGGGCACGTCACCGAGCCCGACGACGGCGGAACAGTTGCTCGCATCGGCCATCTCGTGGAGATGCCCGAGCAAGCCGAAGCCGGTGACATCCGTCGCGGCGTTGACGCCTGTCTCGACCATCGCCTCGCACGCGAGCCGGTTCAAAGCCGCCATGCCTTCGATCACATCACGCGCCTCGACGGCATCCACCACGTCGGCCTTGAGCGCCGTACCCCAAAGCCCCGTCCCGATCGGCTTGGTCAGGAAGATGACGTCGCCGGGAACCGCGCCGCGATTGCGAACCACCGCATCGACGGATACCGTCCCGAACACCGACAGCCCGAACTTCGGCTCGCTGTCGTCGATGGTGTGCCCGCCCACGGTGACCGCTCCCGCCTCGGCGACCTTCTCGGCGCCGCCACGCACGACCTCGCCGACCACTTCGGGGCCAAGCGAGCACGGAAAGGCCAGCAGGTTCAACGCCGTGAGCGGCCGCCCGCCCATCGCGTAGATGTCGGAGAGCGCGTTGGCCGCGGCTATGCGCCCGAAGTCGTAGGGGTCGTCGACGATCGGCGTGAAGAAGTCGACGGTGAGCAGCGCCGCGGTGGTGCTGTCGAGCCGGTACACCGCGGCGTCATCGCTCGTCTCAAAGCCGAGCAACAGCGCGTCCGACTGTCCCGGAGAGATCCGATCGAGCACGGCCTGGAGGTCCGCCGGACCCCATTTCGCTGCTCAACCAGCCTTGCTCGACATCTTCGTGAGCCTGATCGGCGTCTCCATGAACTCCGTCACCTCGCGAACCGCGCGGCGGGGATCTCCTCGGCGCTCTGGAACTCAGTCGCGGGCATGGCGAGCAGGAACCCCTGACCGTAGCGAACACCCAGGGTGCGCAGCGCCTCGAGCTCGCCCTCGGTCTCGATGCCCTCGGCGATGAGCTTCGAGCCGTGCTTCTCGGCAAACGAGACGAGCGACCCGATGAGCGAGGCGCGCACCTCGTCATCGTCGCAGCCGCGAACGAGCGACAGGTCGACTTTGAGCCACTCGGGTTTGACTTCCGCGAGGCACTGCAGGGAGCCGTAGCCCGCCCCAGCGTCGTCGACCGCCACGCTGAATCCCAGCGCCCGCAGGTACCCGAGAATCGACCGAAACGCCGGGAAGTCGGTGATCGCGGCGCGCTCGGTCAGCTCGAGAACGATCGAAGAGGACTGAACCCGCGCAGCCGTGAGCAGATCGGATGTGACCAGGTCGCGAAGCTGCGGGTCACCAATAGCATCGGGCTCGATGTTGACGAACAGCAGCATACCCTCGGGCATGGCGACGGCGCTTTGAAGCGCCCTCATCCTGCACACACGCTCGAGGCGCATGACGAGATCGGCGTCATAGGCCACCGAGAAGAGCTTGTCGGGCCTCTCGAACTCCGAGCCCTCCGGCCCGCGGGACAGCGCCTCGTACCCGATGATCGACATCGACTCGAGCTCGAGGACCGGATGAAGAAGCGTGCGGATGTCTTCGCTCGACAGGATGTCTCTGAGCCGCGCCACCCGACCAGCGGAGTCCGCCGCTTCTCGATTGTGGCTGTCAGTGAGCGCCTGTTCGAGCCCGTCATGCACGAGCCTCTCGAGCCGGACGCTCACATCAGCGCACACAGTGGCAGCCCCGACGTAGCAGCCGAACTTCTTGAACAAGGCGGGGTCCAGCCGCTTCTCGAGCTCATCGTGCACGCATTGCTCGATGCGCCGGGCCAGCTGCACGCGCGACGAGGGATCCATGCATGCGGTCGTGCGCGGTGGCGACAGCACGATCACGAAGGCGTTGCCGGAGTTCATCAGCTCAGCTACGACGTCGGCGTCACGCAGCGTCTCGCCGGCGATCTCATCAAGCACGTCAGCAATCTCGCGCATGACATCGTCAAAGACCTGCCAGCCGTAGATCTCCTCGATACGCGAGTACCTCACGACGCTCACGCACAGCAGCGACACCTCGCCGCGGTCCTCGAGCAGGCTCGCGATGCGAGGAAACAGCAGCGGAGTGGTGGGCAACCCGGTCACAGGATCGAACAGGATGCTTCGCAGCTCCGGCTGACGCTCGATCGCCTCGCCCAAGTCGAGCCACGATTCGAGCAGGAAGCGTGAACGCTCGCGACGTGGTTCGTACATGTGTTTCTCCCTCGAGAGCAGATACCTGACCGAAGGATATCACTAGCGAATAGGCGAGTTGCGGTCGTTGATGACACGGCCATCGTGCATACTTCTGGCGGAAAGGAATCGCCATGTCCTTCAGCACAGCGCCCGACAGGCGCCCCCTTGTCCCGCTCTTCGTCGACCTCACCGGACGTTTGTGCGTCGTGGTTGGTGGCGGAGCACTGGCCGAGCGCCGCGTACGCACGTTGCTCGCAGGCGGCGCGACCGTTCGCGTGATCGCGCCCTCACTGAGCGCAGGCCTGATCGCGCTGGACGATACCGACACCATCGCGATCACGCCCCGCGCGTATCGCGCAGGTGACGTCGCAGGAGCGTTTCTCGTGGCGACGGCCACCGATGATGCGGAGGTGGACGCCGCCGTGGCTGCCGACGCGCGCGATGCGGGCTGCCTGTTCAACGCGGGCTCCGACGTCGTTGAGGGCGACACCCTGATACCCGCCGAGGTCCGCCGCGGCCGCCTGCGTGTCGCGATCACCTCGTGTGGCGCGTCGCCCACGCTTTCGGGCACGATTCGCCGACGCGTCGAGGAGCAGTTCGGCCCCGAGTGGGAGGCCTATCTCGACGCACTGGCTGACGTGCGCCTGCTCGCGCGCGAGGTCATCGCTGATTCGGACGAACGGCGAGCGGTGCTCCACCTCGCCGCTGACCCCGAGCTGATGCGGCACGTGATCGATGGCGCGGCCAAGGGGCCTGCGGAGCTGCTCACCTGGTTGCGCGAGCGCGTCTGCGTCGGCGACGCCTGTGCGGGCCCGTTCGTCTCGCTCGTGGGCGCGGGTCCCGGGGATCCCGGACTCATCACGGCGAAGGGCTTGGCTCGCCTGCGCGAGTGCGACGTACTCATCCACGACCACTTGGTCGACCCGCGCCTCGTGAATCAGGCGCCGATGCATGCCGAACGCATCTACGTGGGCAAACGCGGCGGCCACGACTACATCAAGCAGCCCGCTATCAACGAGTTGATCGTCAACAAGGCGCTGGACGGCAACGGTCGGCGCGTCGTCCGCCTCAAAGGAGGCGACCCCTACGTGTTCGGCCGCGGTGGCGAGGAAGTCCTCGCACTCCTCGAAGCCGAGGTGCCGTTCGAGGTCGTGCCGGGCGTGACGTCGGGCATAGCGGTTCCGGCCTCTGCGGGCATTCCCGTGACGCACCGCGGGCTGTCGACCTCGGTCACCTTCGTCACCGGCCACGAAGATCCCAGCAAAGCGCGCGAGGACGTCGACTGGGGCCGCATCGCCGCAGGTTCGGAGACGCTCTGCATCTTCATGGGGGTGCGAAACGCCGCCGCCATCGCCGATGGCCTCCTCGCCGGAGGGCGCGCTGCGAGCGAGCCGGTGGCGGTGATCCGCCAGGGGACGACTCCCCAGCAAGAGACGCTCGTGACGACCCTCGGAGAGCTCGCGGAGGCGATCGAGAAGAGCGGCATGATGCCGCCTGCGCTTCTCGTGGTCGGGGCGGTCGTGACGCTTCGCGATCGGATTGGCGACAACCGGGCGGTCCAGTGAAGCACGGAGTCGCGTGACGCTGAGCTCAGCCCGCGAGTCGACGGTCTACTCCTGGCTCCCCTCCACAGCGGCGAGCAGGATCGCTGCCGCGATCGCCATGCGCCGGTCGAGGCGGCGCTCCGGGTCCATGGAGACGTCAACGGTGAGGCGGTAGACGAACGGATTGAAGTCCTGGACGAGGGTCGCGACCTTCGCAGCACCTTCCGGCGAGGAGAAAAGCACGTCGTAGTGTTGCGGGATGAGATTCGAGAGCAAACGCCGAAGCAGCGCGAGAACCATGCTGTCTTCGATCAGCGTAGCGTACTCGGTGCCGTGGTCGTCCAGCAGCTTCCACTCGTCGCGCAACAGCGAGCGACCCCCGCAGCGTCTCAGGGCGCCAATCCGCTCTCCGGTCACGCTGTCGGTGACGTCGTAGGCCATCGAGAAGTCGATGATCGACCGAGCCTGGATGCTCAGGAGTTGCGCGGTCTTGCTCTCGTCCGAGTACACCGCGATGTCCTCTTTGAGCTTGAACGCCTTTTGCTCCGAGAATGCGACAACCGCGCCTGTGGGGTCGTAGATGTGAAAGGCACCGCCCACGAGCTTGAACACCTTGCGGCGAACGACGTAGCTCGGATGCGGGAAATCGTGGACCGGGGGCATGAGTCTCCAGACCTGAACAGCGCGGGGAGGTTGTGTTCGGCATTCTACACGGCGCTTCGTCGCGTGGTCGCAGCGCAACCCACAACCAGTTCCGCGCGTGTATTCAACGACACAAGCGCGCTGGCTTGTTCGCCCTGAGCATCCTCGTTTTCGTCAGGACCTCGATGGGTATCACGACCTCAGTGGGCTTTGAGTGCCCCCCCCCCCCCGTGCCGCGCAAAGATGCACGTTCGTATTCCCGGAGTCGCTACGGCGCCCGAAGCCCCTGTTCACTGGTCTGCGGCAGAAGGGGGCGATCTCATGGGAGGTCGAGCAGCCCGGCTCACGATTGCCGGGGTATTGGCGTGTGCGCTCTTGCTGGCTCTTCCGATCACGGCGAGCGCGGTGAAGGCCCAATCGTGGGACCCGTGGTTCTCCATGCGCGAAGTCGCGGAGAACCCGGGCATCATGGTCCTCGGTACGGAACGGGAGTGGAGCCAGCCCGACATCGACGGCGACCACGCGGTCTACTCAGAGCGCAGACAGGACGCGAACGGGCTATCGCCGGGTACTGCGCCCGGGGACTGGAACATCTACCTCGAGAATCTGAATACGAACGTGAGGACCGCCGTGGCGGTCGGAGCTGGCAACCAATCTGGGGCCCGCATCTGTGGGGACTGGGTCGTTTACGTTGATGCGGCCAGTGGTAACGATGACGTGAAGGCCTACCGCATCAGCACGGGAGCGACGGTCAACGTCGCCGTTGGTCCTGGCCATCAGAGGTCGCCGGATGTATCCGGTTCGCGGGTCGTCTACCACACTGACACGCCGACAAGCGTGCGTGTGTACGACCTTTCTACCGGGACAGACGCCCTGGTTCTCGCAGGCGCGACCACGCCCGCCATATCGGGCAACAGAATCGTCTGTGCCGTGGGCGGCGACCTCAAGGTAATCGACTTGGTCACCGGTGGCACCACCACCATCCTCAACGATGCCGTCGCACTTGGCGACCCCCGCATCGATGGGGAGTACATCGTCTACATGAAGGCCGTCGCGCTCTTTGACTGGGACGTAGTTGTCTACAACATCTCGAACGGCACGCGCAAGGTGGTGTCTACGGGCGGTTCGGCCCTCTTCCCTGACGTCGACGGAACCAAAGCGGTGTGGGCAAGGATCGACGGGGGCTCGTGGTTCCTCGAGGGGTACGACTTCGAACGTGACAAAGTGGTGACTCTGGCTGATGTCGCGCCGGACGATCTCACACTTCCCAAGATATCCGGCAATAACGTGGTGTTCGTGAGAAGTGACGGCGGCGGCGAGGGCGAAATCCACTTGGGCGCCATCTCCGCGCCGACGCTCTCACTGAAGGTACCGTCGGTCGACAGGTACGGCGCTGCGGCGCGCCTCACCGGCAAGCTGACGGAGAACGGCATCGCCTTGGGCCTGCGTCGTCTCGACGTGCTCAAATCCACCAACCGCGGCCATACGTGGACCAGGATCGGTGAGACGACCACCACCGCGAGTGGAGCATATTCGTATCTGTCGCCTGCGAACTTCACGAAGACGTGGTACCGGGTCCGCTTCAACGGTGAGACCGAGGGCATCATCGGTCCCGGTATGCTCTCGCGATTCTCGGCGATCAGCGGCGCGAAATCGCTCACGCCGCGCGCAGCTGTCGGCAAACCGACCGGATACCCATCGCCGGGGCGCACGTCCAGGACCTACTCGGTCTACGGGTCGCTGAAGCCGATGCAGGCTGCTGCCGCTGCCGCGAGCAAGGTAGTGGTGATCAAATGCTACCGCAAGCAGGGCGGAAGGTACGTGCTGCGCAAGACCTACAACGCGAAGGTCTACGACCACCTCGCGGACTCACGCTACAAGGGAAACGCCAAGCTACCGTACGCAGGCAGTTGGCGCATGCACGCGTACTTCAAGGGGAGTGCTACGAACGCCGCAAACCACAGTCCGTATCGGTACGTCACGGTACGCTAGCACTCGAGCTTGCTACAGGCGAACTACCGAAAGGGCCCCGTGCGGGGCCCTTTCCTTCGCAGGGTCCTTCGCGAGGAACTGCCTCGTCGCCGGGGGCGCGACCAAGCGACAGAGCCGACGCGCCACGCGATCTCGCAGGAGGCGGAGTCGCGCTCGACGGCGTCGCGGACGGGGGTGCCTGCCGGGTACGCAGGGATGCTACGCGGCCAAGAGTACCTGTTTGGTCAGCTCGATGTCGCGTGCAATGTAGCTGTTCTTGACGGCACCGTCCGGTCAAGCTCCAAGTCCATCGAGAAGGCGTCGGCACTCTTCCCTGAGAACCGGAACGTCGCGGATGGCGATTCCCCAGACGAAGCTGTCGTTGACCGACGGGTATTCGTGGGTCAACTGATTGCGGAAGTCCACTATCCGCCGAGCGTGCGTGATCGACGCGAAAGTATCGGGATCCTTGTGAGAAATCGCGAGCACGGCTTCTCCGATGATGGTGAACTCACGTTCAACTGCACGGCGGATAATGCGATTCTGGCGGTAGGGTTCAAGGTCCATACCCTCGAGCATCCCGCTGATCGCTTCACAGCAGTCGATGATGTCGTTGAGATATGCCCGGGAATCACTAGGCATACAGAGCCTGCTTACTGCTCTCGATGTCAGCGACGATGTAAGGGTTCTTGATCGCGTCGGCCATCACGAGATCGACGGGGGAATCCAGAATCACGCGGAGTTCGTCGAGCAGGTCGAAGTACGCGTCGACGAGCTCGAACGGCGTCATGGGCTCGAACTCCACGAGCAGGTCGATGTCGCTTTCGCCCGGGCGATAATCATCGCGCAGGACGGAACCGAATACGTACATACTCGCCACGTTGTGGTGACGGCACGCATCCGCGATTGCCTGATAGTTGTCCTCTAGCACGTGAACCATGAGTACTCCTCCGCTCCGATGGTACCCGCACACCTGCGTCGTGCGCCAGCCCAGGACCGGCGACTTGCTTCGTTCTAACCAGTCGTTATGCAGGTCCACCTTCGCGCGCGAGACATGGCGCACCGTCCTCTTCGACGTACAGACAGCACCACTCTCGTGGGCTTCCGTCCGGATCCTCGCGCTACCGATGCCTATCATCCCTGACAAGAGTACGTTCCAGTATGCATGACGGAATGCATCTGCACGATTGTCTTCAACACTGCCACCCAAGAGATCGCGACAAGGCCGATCTGCCGGAACCCGGGCAGGCAGGCGGACTCGACGGTGGCGTCGGTGGAGTTATCGTGGGACTGGGCGGCCTGTTCCACCGTGCTGATGCTCTACGGGTTCCTCTGCGAGGGTGCAACAGGCACGCTGGGCAAGCCAGACTGTTCAGGAGGAGACTCGCCCGTTGCATGCCTACGCATCACACGTAGGAGATTCTTGACATTCGGATCCGAGTCGTCGAACGGCGATCGATATCCGGATTCAAGGAGCCGGTCGGGTGGAAGGTAGTGGCACGAGAAACAACTGTACGCATCGTGGCACGCAAAACATTCCAGGACATCGATTTTTGAAACGCCATGCTCATACCACCAAGGTCCCTCAGGCCCGAACTCTCCGACCCGCACCAAGACCTGCCTGCGGTGCCGTAGCGGCACCAACTCGGTCACAGACTCCTCGGGGAGCGGTTCCGTCGTATTCTCGAGGGAGGCGTGTCCGTCAAGCCTGAAGATAAGCACCTGGAGCGCATCAGGACTGGTGCGCAGATCTTCATCCACCTCGCTCCACGTCATCGGGAGCACGACGGCTTCCTCGCCTCTTGGAGAACAGCCGCAGAGTAACACTGGGAGACACATGCACAGCGTTGCCAGGACGGCGAGCCTAGTAGCCATTGGGAACTGCCCCCCTCGTGTATCCAGAATACGGAGGGTTATGTCTTCTTTGATACCTGAATTCCATAAGAGACACCCAACCCCACGACCGCTTCAACTCAAGCCGCACGTGCCACATCCAATTCTTGGTGTAGGTGACTCTTCGCACACCTCCACCCACGTCATTCCCTGAGAACTTCGACCCCCAAGTCGCCGTGTACATATCACCACGCGTTACATCACCTTGATCATCAGTATTGCATCGGATGCGGTATTTCGTCCCGTCCACAACGTAGTCAATGGCCTTCCCTCGGTACCGCGTCACATCCACCCAGAACTCATCATATGAGGCCAACCCCGATGGATCGATGCGGTTGATGGGGTCCCCGCCGCAGTACTGATACGCGCTCTCCTCGCCGTCGTCTTTGGCGGGGTCCTTCGAGAGGAACTGCCTCGTCGTGGGATCGTACGTCCTCGCCGAACAGTAGTACATCCGGCTCTCGGCGTCATGGACGTAGCCGG
>CAMTUW010000029.1:0-76192 GCA_947085035.1 uncultured Actinomycetes bacterium | reverse complement strand
TCTTTGATGACGTCGCGAACGATGGCCGGGACGTCCACATAGGCCTTGGTGCGAAACTCGCCACTCACCACGACCAGTCCGGTTGTGATCAGTGTCTCGCAGGCCACGCGCGCATCCGCCACAGAGCCGCGGCCCTCGGCCTCCAGTTCGATCTCTCGGGCCAGGATGGCGTCGAGAATCGCGTCGGAGATCTGGTCGCACATCTTGTCGGGATGACCCTCGGTGACTGACTCCGACGTGAACAGGTACTCTCGCTCGGACATGCATCCTCCTTCTCGGGCCTCACGGCCTCGGTCTCAGGGGGCATGAGAACGCCCCCGCCGGGAACTGACGGGGGCTTGGCTCCGCGAAAGGCTCGCAACAGCGAGCGCGCGACGCTCAACCCTCATCTTCCAGGCACGTATTCCGCCTGCCGAGATGTGGCACCGTACGGAAGAACGTCGGTTGCCGGGGTGTCATAGGGCTCGGTCCCTCTACCCGCTGCAGCCACGGATGGCTGCCTCTTGATGAGAACACGGAGTCTATCGCAGACGAACGCTCCGCGGAAGGGTGTGTAGCGAATCGGGTACCATGAAAGACGTAGTGCATCCGTTCTGGAGGTCACATGAAACGCTTTATCAAGGCACTCGACATATCGGTACTCATAGTCGAGATCGTCGTTGCGGTCGCTCTCGTCATCCTATCGGTCGGAGTTCTCTATTCCCTTGGTGTCAAGATGTGGGATATCGCGGCAGCGGGAGTGAAGATAGCCCCGTCCGATTTCAACGCCATCATCAGTGCGGTTCTCGGGGTGTTCATCATCGTTGAACTCTTCCGGATCGCAATCGCCTACATGAACCATCAGAACGTGATCCCCACCGTCCTCGAAGCAGCCCTGGTCGCGGTCGCCCGAAAATTCGTTGTCTTTGAGGGTGGCGACAACTACCTCACCACGGCCGCGGGTCTTGCGGTGCTCCTGCTTGCTGTCTCGCTCTCGTGGTTCCTACTCACGCGTGCCAAGGCCTGTGAAACGAGCGACGCACTGCATTCCTGAATCCGACAGCATCAACAAATGAGGAGTCATCCAGTGTCCACAGCCGTCCGTGTACGCTTCGCCCCGTCACCAACCGGAACACTCCACGTAGGCGGAGCGCGAACCGCGATCTATAACTGGGCGTTCGCACGTCGCCATGGCGGAGCGCTGGTGCTGCGTATCGACGACACCGACGCCGAACGCTCGACTTCCGAGAACACCGACCAGATTCTCAGATCCCTGTTGTGGCTGGGGATCGACTGGGATGAGGGTCCGGGCGCCGATGGAGCGTTCGGGCCGTATTTCCAGACCCAGCGCTCCGAGCTCTATGCCGTCGCCCTTGAGCGGATGAACTCCTCTGGGGCTGCATATCCGTGTTTCTGCACCCCTGATCAACTCGCATTGAAACGCGATCTCGCTCGCTCAGCCGGCGGCTTTTCCGGCTACGACCGCACGTGTCGTGGCATCGATCCCGAGCAAGCCCTACGACGTGTCTCGTCCGGTGAGGCGCATGTGTGGAGGCTCGCAGTCCCCCTCGACAGGGGGCCGGTCACCTTCGACGACGCTGTCCGCGGCGCCACCGAGTTTCCTATCACAGCTATGGATGACTTCGTGTTGGCGCGCACCGACGGATCGCCCACGTACAACTTCGCCACCGTCGTCGACGATGGGGAGATGGAGATATCACACGTCATTCGAGGCGACGATCATCTCTCCAACACCCCGCGCCAGATACTCGTGTTCGAAGCGCTCGGATACGCAGTCCCGGTATTCGCGCATCTGTCGATGATATGGGGATCCGACGGTAAGAAGCTCTCGAAGCGTCACGGCGCCACCTCGGTGGAGACTTACGAGGAGATGGGCTATCTGCCCGAGGCGTTGCTGAACTACCTCGCACTGCTCGGCTGGTCGCTCGATGGCGAGACCACCATCATCTCTCGTGACACTCTGTGCGAACACTTCTCGCTTGACCGGATCTCCAAGAACCCCGCGATCTTCGATGCCGAGAAGCTCGAGTGGATGAACGGTGCGTATCTGCGCGACATGAACGCCTCTGCGTTCGTTGATGCGATCACCCCGTGGCTGGAGCGCGAGGGGCTTGTGACCCGCGAAGACATCTCCGTGCGTCGCGATTGGTTCGAGTCCCTGGCCCCTCTCGTCTCGGAAAGGGCGAAGCGTCTTGATGAGGTCGCGCAGAAGGTGAGATTCCTTTTCGACGAACCCACGATCACTGAAGCCGCGCGCGAGAAGGTTCTTGCGAAGGAAGGCGCCATCGAAGCCCTTGATGCGGCTTCCGAGGCGCTCGCCGCCGCCGATTTCACCGCAGAGGCCATCGAGGCAGCGTTGAGAACGGTTCCCGAGACCACCGGAGTCAAGGCCAAGATCGCCTTCCAGGCGGTACGGGTCGCCATCACCGGCGACACCGTGTCACCTCCCCTGTTCGAATCGCTCGAACTTCTCGGAAAGGAGCGTTCCCTGGCGCGCATCGCGGCGGCCCGCACTCTTGCCGGGTGACACGGTGGAGCGGGTTGACAGCCCAACTGGGCGTCGGTAGCATACCTTCTCGCGCTGTGAGCAGCGCAGGCGCTGTACAGGGGTATGGTGTAACTGGCAACACGCTGGATTCTGGTTCCAGAGAGTCTAGGTTCGAGCCCTAGTACCCCTGCCATGCATGGCCCGTTCGTCTAGCGGTTCAGGACACCGCCCTCTCAAGGCGGAGATCACGGGTTCGAATCCCGTACGGGCTACCAGATATGACGGGACCCCTTCCGAATCAGGAAGGGGTCTCTTGTCTTTCGGGCCGGGAAACTGCAGGCCGCCTGTGGTATCGTCACGCGTCATGGACAACGAAACCGCACCCCCATCAGAGCGAAGCGACTTCATTCGCGACATCGTCACCGCTGACCTGCGAGAAGGTCGCCACGACACTATCGTCACCCGATTCCCCCCGGAGCCCAACGGCTACCTCCACATCGGACACGCGAAGTCGATCTGCCTGAACTTCGGTATCGCGAGCGAGTTCGGTGGTCGATGCCACCTACGCATGGATGACACCAACCCTGTCAAGGAGGAGCAGGAGTACGTCGACTCCATTCTCGAGGACGTGTCTTGGCTCGGGTTCGATTGGGGCGAGAATCTCTTCTTCGCCTCTGACTATTTCGAGCAGCTCTACGAATGGGCCTGCGACCTCATCAGGGCCGACAAGGCGTACGTCGACGACCTCTCCGCCGATGAGATCCGCCAGTATCGCGGCACGCTCAAGAAACCCGGTCGCGAGAGCCCGTGGCGCGACCGCTCGTCGACCGAGAGTCTGGATCTGTTCGAGAGAATGCGCGCGGGAGAGTTCGAGAACGGCTCACGCGTGCTTCGCGCTCGCATCGACATGGCGGCGGGCAATATCAACCTTCGCGATCCGGTTCTCTACCGCATCGTCCACGCCGAGCACCCCAGAACCGGGGATGCGTGGTGCGTCTATCCAAACTATGACTTCGCGCACGGACAGTCAGACGCCATCGAAGGGATCACCCACTCGATATGTACGCTCGAGTTCCAGGACCACCGCCCCCTCTACGACTGGTTCTTAGACAACCTGCCGGTGCCGTCCAAGCCGCATCAGTATGAGTTCGCCCGCCTCAATCTCACGCATACAGTGCTGTCCAAGCGCGCGCTCCTGAAACTCGTCAACGACGGCCACGTGAACGGCTGGGACGATCCGCGCATGCCCACGATCTCAGGACTACGTCGCCGAGGCTTTCCCGCCGAGGGCATCCGCGACTTCATAGCGATGATCGGAGTCGCGAGGGCCGACGGCGTGGTCGAGATTGCGATGCTCGAGCACGCGGTGCGAAACGTCTTGAACCGGGTCTCTCTGCGTCGCTTCGCGGTGCTCGATCCAATCAAGGTCGTTATCGAGAACTACCCTGAAGACCACGTGGAGATGATGGAAGTCACCAACAACCCCGAAGACGAGTCAGCGGGTACGCGCGAAGTGCCATTCTCCCGCGTCCTGTGGATCGAGCGCGACGACTTCATGGAGGATCCTCCCAAGAAGTTCTTCCGTCTTGCACCCGGTCGTGAGGTCCGACTGCGATCGGCGTACTTCGTCACTTGTACCGATGTCCTCAAGGACGGCGAGGGCAACGTCATCGAGCTCCGCTGCACGTATGACCCCGAGACCCGCGGAGGTGCCGCTCCCGACGGGCGCCGTGTCAAAGGGACCCTGCACTGGCTATCGGCTTCACACGCCGTCCCCGCTGAGGTCAGGCTCTATGAGAACCTGTTCTCGAGCGCATACCCGGGGGCCGACGGATCGGATCTCATCGACGACCTCAATCCCGACTCAGTCGCCGTGCGAGCCAGGTGTTTCGTGGAGCCGTCCCTTGCAGCCCCGACAGTCGGGACGACCGTGCAGTTCGAACGGCTCGGCTACTTCTGCGCGGATCCCGACTCTGCCACGGATGCGCCGGTGTTCAACCGGACGCTGTCCTTGAAGGACGCGTGGGCCAAACTCCAGACACAAGGCCGCCAGAATCATCCCTGAACCGGTAGCGGTTGAGACGGCGCCGCTAGCCATGGGCTGTTAGAATGTGCCATGGAGTGGGCTGGACGGCCGCGCGCAGCGATGCGTGAGGAAAGTCGGGGCTCCATAGGGCAGGGTGCCTGCTAACGGCAGGGCGCGGCGACGCGACGGAAAGTGCCACAGAAAAGAAAACCCCCGGCGCGCGAGCGCCGAGGAGAGCTGAAACGGTGCGGTAAGAGCGCACCAGCGTCATGGCAACATGGCGGCTTGGCAAACCCCACCCGGAGCAAGGGCGAATAGGAGCGGCTAAGACCGGCCCGGTCGACGCTCGGGTTAGCCCGCGAGAGGCCGCTGGCGACAGCGGTCCCAGATAGATGGTCGTCTTCGACAGAACCCCGCTTACAGGCCCACTCCCACGCACATGAAACAGCCGGCCAGAATTGGTCGGCTGTTCACGTTACACGCGCTCAAAGCATCAACGCTGAACGATCCGCACCGATCCAGAAGACAACCTGATGACCTCAAAGGTGCGAATCTCCGTCGTCCCTGTGCGGGTCGACGACTTGTTGCCGGCGACGTCTGTCAGCTGCAGATACCAGCGATACGTCCCGGCCCTGACGACCCCCGCGTTGTTCTTCCCGTTCCACGTGATTGAGCCAGACCCCTCGGCAACCGTCTTCGTAAGCGTGCGGACGGTCGTGCCGGAAGAGTTCTTGATAACGAGTCGAGCTGTGACGTCTTCACTCGCACTGAACCTGACGACGAAGTTGTCACGGTATCCGTCGCGAAGGCGTGGGTAGAACGGTGTCGGACCAGCGGATGTGACGGTAAGTACCGGGACGGTTTTGTCGAGAACGAACGATCTCGAAGCGACGGCTACGTTGCCAACGACGTCGGTGACCATCACGGTGAGCACGCGGTTGCCGGCGGAGAAGCTGGATAGGTTCGGGGTCACCTGCGCCTTGAACTCCTTCGCAGGAGACGCAGGAGCCACCGTGCCGACGCTCACGCCATCCACGAGGAACGTGACCGAGGCGACACCAGCAGAGTCAGACGTCAAAGCGCTGAACAACGGAGTGATGCCGACGCGCGCACCGCTTGTGGGGGTAAGAATGCGTACCTTGGGGCTCTCGCCGTCGATCCTGACCGTTGTCGTCGCTGAGACAGGACCTTCGTTCCCGGCGCGGTCAATCGCTGTCACCTGAATAGCATGGACCCCTGACGGCAGATCCTCGATGGTCACAGACATGGTAGAACGTCCAGGCTGAAATGCGATAAGACCCTTCTCGCCATCGAACGGGTTACCGTCGACGTACACTTTGAAGAATTCGGTTCCCGAAAGCCGGTCACGCTCCGTACTGTTCCACTTGATGACGACACGGTTCTGGGCGACCCATGTGGTGAGCGGTATGGTACTCGTGATGCTTCGAAACGCCGTGACTCCTGTAACAGCGAGCGGCGGAGTGAGGTCGACACCATACCCGACATGAGTGGTGCCGCCGCTGGCGCCCAGAGCGTTTCGAACCAGTGCGTGGATGTACCATACGCCCTCAAGTGGGCTCGTCACGCGTCCAGGAAACAGCGTTTCACCGTCAAAAGCGACAGGATCGCTGAGCCAGACCCCTTGCTGATCGATGACCCCGTTGACGTGGGTCTTGAGGTCCTTGATGGCGAAGGATGCGTAGTACGAGTTCGGATCAAGTGAGTCGATGAGCGTCACCGGCGTACGATCCACCAAGTAAAGCATCTCGACGGGGTCAGTAGGTGTGGCACTTGGTTTTGCGATGAATGTGGGGAATACCGTGTTGAACCACGTGAAGGCAGGCGTCACCACGGGACCGGTGCCCCCGCCGGGAGGTGGCTCGATCTCAGGTGGCAAGGACGCGTCGACGTTGAAGGAACGTCTGACGACAGCCGTCGGACCGGATACGCTGTAGGCGGTCACGTTGAGCGTGTAGGTTCCGGTGGGCAGGATCGCATACATCGAGCTGACCAGTGAGGTGGCATCCGAAGAGGCAGGCGTGAACGTTCGTGCCACGGTGGTGCCCTCAATCGAGAAGACGACGCGGTCGATACCGGCATCATCAAGAACGGTGGCTCGCAGCGGTGCCGGTGAGGTCAGGGTCGTACCTGCGCTCGCGGGAGACGATATGGTGATGCGTGGCGTTGACCTGATTCTGATGAAGGCCGGGGTCGAAGCGGGACCCTTGTTGCCGGCTTTATCCACGGCCCTCACGTGAACCGTATGCAACCCGGGTACGAGGTCTTCGATGGTCAACGCCATCTGACCGGTCCTTCCGGGCTGGAAGGCGATGCGCTGAGGGACAGTGACATCCCCCGTGGCGTGTTTCAGCACGACCTCGTAGTGATCGGTTCCCGAAAGAGCGTCTCGCTCTGAGGGATCCCACTTGATCACGGCACGCGTCTGGTCGGTCCATCCGCTCATGGGAGTGGTGGTCGTGGCGTTGGAAAAGACGTTGACCGCGGTGACGGTCGTCGGGGTCGTGCGGTCGATGCCGTAGACGGAGCGCAGGGTCTTGGATGCGTTACCAGCACCATCACGCATCATCGCGTGGGTGTACCAGACGCCCTCAAGTGAATCGGTGATCACACCGGGCATCTGCAAGGCGCCGCTCGAGAGTGGGTCTGCGAGCACGACGGCGTGCTGATCGATCACGCCATTGAGGTGCGTCGATGCGGGATCGAGTCGATAGCTCGTGTCGTAGAGCCACGGTGTCGCGGGGTTGATGACTGTCATTGGCGAGCGGTCGACTCTATAGAGCATCTCAACAGGGTCAGGAAGTCCGGTGTCTGCTGATTCGCTGAAGGTCGGATACCCCGTGTTGAACCACCGGCTCACAGTGCCGGGGGCACCGGTGGAGTCCGCGGGCGCAAACGAGGGAAGTTGTGGCCTCTGGGTGCCGTCGACGGAAAGCGAGGTCGTCACGCTGGCTGACCCGCCCGTGACGTTGTGGGCGGTCATCGTGACGGTGTAGGTGCCGACCGGAAGGAATCTCTGGGTCACGACCTGCGTGCTCGTCGGAGAACCTGAGATCGGGAAGACGTCCGTGGGTTGCCCGGCGACCGCGATCGTCACCGTGGACAGACCGGACTGGTCGGTGGCCTTGGCCGCGAGAGGCACGAGTCGGCTGAACGCTTGACCGGGGATCGAGGGCGTTACCGCAGTGACGGTGGGCCGGTTGTCCACCACGAACAGCCTGGTATCCGTCTTGGTCCGCCCGGCCATGTCCACGGCTACTGCCGTGAGCGTGTGTGTAGAGTTGTGAGAGTAGGCGACCGACGACCTGATGCTGTAAGGCGCGGCGGTGACAGTCCCGACCAGCGACGTCGTCATGCCGGTGGTGACGTAGAAGCCGACCTCCCTGATGCCGGCCCGGTCCGTCGCATCTGCGGAGAAGGTGGGGCGAGCTCCCAGAGTGCCACCGTTCACAGCGGGCGAAGTGATCTTGACGATCGGAATATCGGGATCGACTTTGACTGTGACCGGAGGAGACAGGGCGCCAGCATTCGTCGCGCGGTCGACGGCTCGCACCTGTAGAGTGTGCTCTCCAGGCGGCAGGTCCTCGATCACCATCGACCGAGGAGTGGGTACAGGTCGATAACCCCAGTACGTCCAGTCGACATCCGAGTAGTAGTGCTCCTTCAGGTCAAAGACGCGTCTACCGATTGCGTCATCTACAGGTACTGGGTAGGGCGTGCCGTCGTACAGCGCCACCGGATACGGTCTCCCGTTCAAGAACACCTCGAAATAGCCGACTCCTGACATCGAGTCGTACTTGATGTCAGGCCAGCTCAACCTGATGCGGGACTGTGTGAGCCACCCGTCAGGCGTCATGGCCCCGGCCAGAGGTGTCGCCGTCAGTGATGGAACCTGTTGCGGCGGTGTGACGTCGAGTCCGAATCTGAAGCTCCCACCTGCCGCGTTGGTGGTGTCATCAGTCCGTTGTTGGGAAAAGTAGTTGACAAAGACGCTGAATGGGCCCTCGTAGGGCACGGAGGGCGCGACGGGAGGAACCCACGAGCTGTCGAAGTAGGCGCCAGGAAAGCGGACCTCGGTGGGTACGTCAAGTCGCAGCTTCCATACGGGCACGTCAGGTCTGAACCACGCCATTGAGCTGTCCGCCCATTGGTCGACGGTGAGGGTACCAGGCGTGGAGTGCGGTCGCGTGAGGTAGTAAAACGCCCCAAGGACTATCGGCTGGCCAGGGTCAGGTGTGGGACTATTAAGCTGGAATTCGGGTGCCGGATTGTTCCCCCACCCCTCGCGCCAAACGCCGTCCATCTGATCGATCGCACCAGGGTTTGTGGGTGAGACGCCCCACGGTACAGGCAACTGCCTGATGTCAGCCATCGCCTGGACAGGCAACGATAGCGTGAGCATCGAGACTACCAGGCTCATCGACAGGACACGCTTCAGATAGGCCCTCATTCGCGCACACTCCCTCTCCGACTACATAATGTACTGCGGTAGCGCGACATCCATCAGACACCGTAATCGATGGCTGACTCATGGAATCATAACGTGATTATCGGCGAAATTCTTGTCACACGCGAGAACGAAGGGTGCGGACGAGTTCGGTGGGGTCGGCGGTTCTCAGGCGAACGTACTCAGCGCCTGCGTCACGCGCGAGATCTCGAGCGGCGTTGCTACTCAGACTGCCGCCGGTGTCGATGACGACCGCGTGCACACCTGACTCCTTGAGCCTCGCGGCCGCACTCCTCGCGTCGTCGGCGCCAGCACCGCCCTCAAGGCCCACGTTTCCCCTGCCGTCGGTCAAGAGCATGAGCCACGGCACGACGTCGGAGTTGCGCCTGATCTCTTCTTCGAGAAGCTCGAGCGAGCGCACGATTCCGGATGCGAGCGGAGTCGCGCCGCCGGTGGGCAGTGACCGGAGCTTGAGGTTCGCAAGCTCGATGCTCGCGGTTGGCGGCAAGACGACATCGGCACTCTCGCCACGGAAGGTGACGAGGGCGACCCTGTCCCGACGCTGATACGCATCGACGAGCAGCTCCAGGGCCGCGGCCTTGGCTGCCTCCATCCGACTCGCCGCCCCCATCGAACCACTCGCGTCCACGCACAAGACGATGCAGGCGCCTACCTTTCGCGTGCGGACCTTCTTGTGGAGGTCTGCAGGAGCAACCGTGATGGCGAGGCCTTCAGTCGCAGGGCGCTCAGACTGGCGCATGGCTGCGCTGCGGATAGTGGCATCCACAGCGATATCCGAAGAGGTGACACCGACAGAAGCCGGCTCTGCTCGGACGTAGCGACCGCCACCGTCTGAGGCGATCGTCTCCTGACGCTTCCCGCGGATTGAGCGACGCGTGCGGTCAAGCGCGCTTTCCAGCGAGACGGATACCGAATCAAAGGGACTTGCTGGTTCCGCTGTCGTGGCCAGTGCCTCAAAGATGCTGGACTGGCCGACCCCGGGGCCTGACAGCTCCGCCGACCCAGCACCTCGCGCGTCATCGGGCTCTCGCGTCAGAGCGCGCACCAGGGCGTCTCGCAAGGTGTCTGTGTCAGCGGGAGGCTTCGCAAGCGGAGTGCGCCGCAGTCGGTGGGCCAACACGAGGTGCGCGACGCTTTCGATGTCTGCGAGTGTCGCCTCGCTACGTCCCTCGAGTGCCGCGTTCGCTGCGGCTGCGCGCGACATGACGCTGTCGGCGCGATGTCCGTCGACCTGAGCGCGAATGGACAGGTCTGCGATGGCGTAGAGGATCTCCTCGTTGACCTTCACGCCGCCGACGCGAAGGCGCGCGTGCTTGAGTTTCGTTTGCAACTCCAGTTCGGCGTCAGCCCACGTGCGCGCGAATCCGCCAGGGTCTTCCTCGAAGGCATGCCTGCGACGCATGATCTCGACGCGTGCCTCGGGCTCGCGTATGGCCTCGACTTCCACGCACAGGCCGAATCGGTCCAGAAGCTGTGGACGGATGTCGCCCTCTTCAGGGTTCATCGTGCCCACCAGGATGAAACGCGCGGGATGGGAGTGCGAGATGCCCTCGCGCTCAACGGTGTTGACCCCCATCGCGGCGGCGTCGAGCAGCGTGTCCACGAGGTGGTCGTCGAGAAGGTTGACCTCATCGACATAGAGAATACCGCGGTTCGCTTCGGCGAGAAGGCCGGGATGAAACGCTCGCTCCCCCTGCTTCAGGGCAACCTCGAAATCGAGCGTCCCGACCAAACGGTCTTCGGTCGCAGAGACCGGAAGATCGACGATGCGGGATGTGCGGGACTCTTTCGGCAACGGGCCAGAGTCTCTGCGCGTGCGACACCCGTCGCACCAGACAACCGGTTCACCGGGATCGCATCCGAATCGGCACTCAGAGACGACGTCGATCGGGGGAAGGATGCTTGCCAGCGCTCGGACGGCCGTGGACTTGGCGGTACCCTTCTCGCCGCGAATCAGCACGCCGCCGACGCGGGAGTCGACGGCGTTGAGAAGCAGCGCACGCTTCAAAGTCTCCTGACCGACGATCGCCGAGAAGGGAAACGTGTGTGCTGCACGTGTGGGCACGCTACCTCCGTAGAGAAATCGTCTTCGGGCGGATCAATCCAACAATCATTTCCACTGGAAAGAGCCGCACGAAGCGGGAAGGAGTTGTCCGCGGTTGGGACAGGTCTCCGTGTAGACGCAGTCATCACAGGTGAGAGCGGACAGGTCGTTGACTTCAGTGTATTCGCCAACAGCCTGAGGTGCGGTCTGGGTCGCATCGAGTTCGATGAAGTCCGATACCGGCGACGGGGGGTCAGGGAAGTCGCTTCCGAGAATGACCGGTTGCGAGATCGCCAGGGTCTCATCGTCACCCGGCGCGCGGACCAACGAGTCGCCCTCGTTGCCTGACGCCTCGAGCGAGTCGAGGTCGAAGTGCTTCTCGGCGGCCTGCGCGGTATCCCACGGCCATGCCGCCGGGGCGCCCTCGGAGGGGAGCTCGGAGACAGGTTCGTCTTCGGGGTCAGAGACGACCTCGTCGGCGGGCAACGGACCGACCGAGTCGGGGGCTACGATACCTTCGGATTCGAGTTGAGTGGTCGTGCGAACCAGTGCGTCCTTCAAAGAAGGCGCGTCTTCCTCGTCGAGATCGTCGAGCAGCGCCGCGATGTCATCGTCTTCCTCGGCTTCTTTTTCCGGCTCGGCGACAACGGGCGGCTCAACGGTTGCAGGACGGACCATGAGCACCGGAGTGCCCGCATCGAGATCAAGAACGAACACCTCGTCGGTCCATCGATCGAAACCCGGCTCGGCGGTCAGCCGCGAAAGCTCCGCCAAGGCCTCGTTGCGAGTGGGTGCCGCGGTCTCTGAGAGAAGACTGATGGCACCGTCTTCATCACGACCGATCAAGAAGAAGGACATCGTCCACCTCACTGGCAAGCGTATTCGGTCCGTCGTACGGCTGCTCTCATCCTAGAGGGCTGTCGAGCAGCAGGCAACCGCGCAATCGAGAGATGTTGACGGCGTCCTTCTCGGGAGGGTCGCCCGGCATCTCGGTGATGACAGGGACGTGTGCGAGGGCCTTGTGGCGGACCATCGCGCAGAATCCATCCATTCCGATCATCCCATCACCTATCCACGCATGACGGTCCTTTCGACTACCGCGTTCGAACAGGCAGTCGTTGGCGTGGATCAGACCCAGTCTGTCGATTCCCACGTGATGCTCGAATCCGGCCACGACTTCATCCCAGCCCTCGGTGGTGGCGACGTCCATCCCGCGAGCGAACCCATGACACGTGTCGAAACACACGCCGAGTTCAGAAGGTGGCAACCCCGCAAAATCGATGACGGCCCCCAACTCTTCAAACGCCGAGCCGAACGTCTTGCCGGCACCGGCCGTGTTCTCAAGCAGAAGGCGCGTGGTTGCCGCATCCTCGCCCGCGATGTCGCGAGCCTCCAGCAGCGCATCCGCGACGCGCCGCGCCGCCGCGATCGAGTCGAGTGCCGGATCATTGCCCAGATGCGTCACCACTGCGGCCGCGTTCAACGCGGCACCGCGAGTCAGTTCGTCAGCGAGTGCGACGACCGAGGTGCGCCGTAGATCCTCGTTATCGGTGGCGAGGTTGATCAGGTAGGCGGTGTGAGTGAACACAGGGCCGAAAGCCAAGTCCTCTCTCGTGTGGAGAAAGGCAGCTGCCGCTTCGGGATCGATGGGTCTCCCCCGCCACTGACGGGGACTCTTCGCGAACAACTGCAGACACTGACACCCCACCGAGACGGCGTACTCGACCGATGCCGAAAGCCCCTTGGCGGTTGATACGTGCGCCCCGAATATCAAGTGAGCCCATTTCGTCGGTACGGGTTTAGAGGCCATTCTACGGTACTCGTAGGCGCTCTACTCACCGTCTGCCTTGACGGGGTCCTTGTACATCAGGTGCCTCCCGTGCGGTCATTGTGCGCCGCATGACGCTGGGGATTCGTCAAGCTGCCCCAACTCCTCCCGTACTTCGCCTTCGCTGCTTTTTCGAGGAAGGAACGAATTGTCGGCTGGTTCCGCTTGGTCCAAGCACCCCATTCGCCGTAGATCGCCCAACCCGAGATCATCTTCTTGTATTTCCTGTTCAGCGAACGAACATCGATGAAGAACTTCAAGCCTCCCGCCACGATGATGACTCCGCCAGCAACAGCCACCCAAAAAGCCAACCCGCTCGGATCCACCTTCCCCACAGGATCCCCGCCGCAGTACTGGTACGCGCTCTCCTCGCCGTCGTCTTTGGCGGGGTCCTTCGAGAGGAACTGCCTCGTCGTCGGATCGTACGTCCTCGCCGAACAGTAGTACATCCGGCTCTCGGCGTCCCCGGGTTTCAACCGGGTTTCCCAAGTTTCCCGACCCCATTCTGCCCAGCCGAGGCACGAAAGCGCGTTACACTCATGCTATGAGACTTGATGCACCACACTCGACCGAGTCGACCACGTGGATCGGACGCGCCGTCCTACACGTCGACTTGGACGCGTTCTTCGCCGCCGTCGAGCAGCTCGACCATCCCGAGTGGCGCGGAAGACCGGTCATCGTGGGCGGAAGCCCGGACGGCCGCGGTGTCGTCTCGACAGCCAGCTACGAGGCTCGGGCCTTCGGTGTGCGTTCCGCCATGCCTTCGGCTCAAGCGGCGCGCCTGTGTCCGGAAGCGATCTGGGCCTCCTCGAACTTCGATCGCTATCACGAGATGTCGTGCGCGGTCTTCGATGTGATGCGGAACCACTCGCCGCATGTTCAGCCTGTATCGGTCGATGAAGCGTTTCTCGACGTGTCACAGGGCCGCTTCGACACCGAGCACCCGGTCGCTATCGCGCGCAGCATACGCCACGAGATCGCAGCACTGGGCATCACTGCGTCAGTGGGTGTAGCCTCGTCAAAGACGGTCGCGAAGATCGCCTCGGACTTCGACAAGCCCGACGGCCTCACAGTGGTCGCCCTAGGTACCGAACGCGCGTTTCTGGCGCCTTTGCCGGTTGGCGCCATGAGCGGGATCGGACCGAAAACCGCCTCTCGACTGAGCGCGTTGGGCATACGTACCCTTGGCGACCTCGCCTCGCTTGACGAACTCAGCGCGAAGGCGGTTCTCGGATCGAGCGGTCCTCTTCTTGTGAGCAGGGCGCGCGGGATCGATTCGCGGCCGGTCAAGGAGCGCGAGCCTGTGAAGTCCGTATCGAACGAGCGGACGTTTTCCGTCGACGTCCGTACTCATGATGACGTCTTCGGTGCGCTGACGAAGCTTTCCGAGAAGGTCGCATGTCGGCTCCGGGGAAAGGGGCTCGCGGGGCGAACCGTCACGGTCAAGATGCGGTTCCCGGATTTCACGACCAAGACTGTGCGGCGCACGCTGGACCACCCAACTGACTCACAGCGCGTGATCAACGAGACTGCGATGAGCCTGCTTCACGAAGCGTGGAGTCCCGGCGTTGGCCTGCGCCTTCTGGGTGTGGGTGTCTCAGGCTTTGAGATTCGCGCAGAACAGCTCACTTTGGGCGCAGCGCCAGTTGCATCTGAAGGCCTCGACCTGAACTCTGGACGCAGGCTCATACAGGGAATCGACACCGTCAGAGCGCGATTCGGCGCGGATGCGTTGCGATTCGGGCGCGATATCTCGCCAGTGACACTCGAGTCATCGGGTGATGAGTCATGATTCGGGGAACGCGGTTTCCTCTCGTCACGTCGATGCTGCTGCTTCTCGCATTCGGGCTTGTCGGATGTGGTGGTCAGAGCAGCCGTGAAGTCGTGCAACCTGAGCCACTTTCGATCGATGCGTCAGGCACTGTCACGCCGGGACTCATCAGGCGCTCCGCTTCCGACGCTGAAGCCGTGGGCACGGTCGTCTATCGGCGTGACCAGGGAGGGTTCTTCGCCGTGACCAACATCACCACCGCTGCCACATCCCCATCAGATATACGCATTCTCGCGATTCTCGTACATGAGGATGGCACATTGAGACGAGAGGATCTGGCACCGCTTGTGGGTGTGTATTGCCGATTCATCGGAAGCGTGGTTCAAACCGAGTCACCGACGTTCACCGCGCCGTTGCTCTCCTTCGACACCGTTCACATCCTGTCACGTCCCAGCCAGGACGATCAGTGAGAACCGAAGCTCCTTGTCGTATCGTCTCACTACAGAGACCCATCGATCACAGGAGGAACGATGAGACCAGGATTGCTCTCAGTGCTGTTCGTGTCCGCCATCGCGTTCGTTGTGGTGGGTTGCAGCCCCGCCTCGACTGACATCGACCGTCAACCGCCCGCCGAAGATCCCGCGAGCGACTCTCGTCTCGCACCGGGTCTTTACGACCAAGCCGATGGCACCGCGGTCGCCATTGGCACGCTTGAGTGGATCGATCTCGAGGGAGGTTTTTGGGCTGTCGTCGGCGGAACTGAAGCCGAAGGCGATGCCGGGACGATATCTGCCGTGATCGCGAACGGCGGCGACTTTCAAAAGGAACTCGAGCCTCTTGCGGGAAAGACCGTCACGGTCACCGGCACCAAACTGAATGGTCTGTCCATCCGCATGGCTGGTCCCGAGATCGAGATGGATTCGGTTGTCGAGATGACCGACACACCCGGAATCGCCGAGTAACTCAGCTCATCGGAACCGATCAGGCGCTCGCGGCCACTCTGCGTCTGTTCGCGCGAGCGTGTCCGACATGGACCAGCACCTTGACCTCTTCGGCATCGAGAGCGGCGAGCAGGGCGGCAACGACGCGGGGGTCGAACTGGGTGCCCGAGAACCGTAGCAGCTCGGCGCGAGCCGCTTCGACCGTGACCGGCTTGCGATACGGCCGCTCGGATGTCATGGCGTCAAACGCGTCAGCCACCGTGAGCACACGAGCAAGCACGGGGATGTCCTCCCCCGCCAGTCCGTCAGGATACCCACCGCCGTCCCAGCGCTCATGGTGGGCTCGGATCACCGGCATGAGGTGCGAGAGGAACGGGACACCCTCGATGATGTGGCCGCCGACCCCCGAGTGCTCGTTGATCACATGACACTCCTCATCGGTGAGACGACCGGACTTGAGCAAGATGCTCTCGGGGGTACCGATCTTGCCAACGTCATGGAGAAGACCGGCACGCTCGACGTCGGAGACGTCCTCGCTTGAAAGACCCATGCGCCGCGCGATGGCGGTCGCGTAGTCGGTGACCGCGATGGAGTGCCGCGCCGTGTAGCTGTCCTTCGCGTCGACCGCAGCCACGAAGGCCTGCAGGGTGCCCAGCGAGTGAAGCTCGATGTCTTCAAGAGAGGCACCGAGCCGTTCGTTGACCTCGGCGAGATCGCCCTTGGCGGCGGTGAGTTCATTCGCGGTACGCCTCACCAGTCGCAACTGCAGGAAGTACGCGGGCACTGAGCCACCGATGATCACGAGCCACATCAGGACGAGGAACCGGTTGATGGCAGTAGAAACAGGAGCGTAAAGCTTGTAGATCTCGAAGACGCCGACGGTCTTTCCGGCGATCGTGAGAGGCGCATAGACCTCGATCACGCGCCCGTCGCGAGTGAACTGCGCCTCATTCTCGTCATCTACCTGCGTGGGGATCTCGACAGTTTCGATTCCGGCTAGAGCCGAGGCGACCGAAGGATGATCTGCGAACGATTCGCCGACCTTCTCGCCATCAGATGAGTAGAGCAGCACGCCGTCAGGGTTCCAGAGCTTGATGGTGGTGATGCCTGCACCCGCGAGGCTCTCGAATGCCATCCTATCGAGCTCGCGTGTCAGCTCCGGTGAAAGCACAGAGACCGAAAGGTCTTCGTCCCTGACGTGGTCGACCACGATGGCGTTGGCGGTGACCCGCGCGGTCTTAGCCGTCTCGCTGATGAAGAGCGAGCGCACAGAGACAGAGATGATGACGCCCAGCACGACAGCCATGATCACGATGAAGCCGAGGCTTCGCACTGCGAACTGTTCGACCACCCCGAGCCGTCTCACTTGGCGCTCACCCGACTTCCACGGAACTTGCGACGTCACGAGCCAGGGCCCGAATTCCGCCGTCGATCTCAAGCAGTAGTGGTCCCCCGTTGGGCTCTGACGCGGTCACCTTGACGATGACGCCCGGTCTGAGCCCGATGTCGCCCAGATACCTGAGTACATCGGCATCTTCGGCGACGCGCAGTACCTTCTTGGTCGATCCGACGGGGGCCTCCGCGAGAGAATGTCCATGAGAGGACGCGATCGACCCATCCGCCGAAGGTATGGGGTGGCCGTGAGGACACGAGACCGGATCGCCGAGGAAGCGTTCGAGGGCGGCGAGGACGCGCGGTGAGAGTGCATGCTCAAGGCGGCACGCCTCCTCATGGGCGACCTCCCAGTCAAGACCAAGGATATCGACGAGAAAGCGCTCTGAGACGCGATGGCGACGGACGATGTCAAGCGCCTGGGCGAGACCCTGATCGGTCAACAACACGTTGGTGCCATCACGAGACACCAGACCGTGGGACGCGAGGCGCCTGAGGGTCACCGTGACGGTAGGGGCGGAAACACCGATCGCCTCGGCGATCGCGGTTGGTCGCACAGGACCTGAGAGCGAGATCTTGTAGATGGCCTCGAGGTATTCCTCAAGTGTGTCGGTAGGCATGAGGTGGTTTCTCCATGCATGATGGGATCCGAACGACGTTGGACATTGTCGCACGGAATCACCTCTCGCGGGAAACCACACGAGAGAACAGAAACGCCGTCCGTCAGTAGCATGGCGCCGTTCAGAGATTCCAAATAGCCGTTCATCACGAACTAGTGAAAACCTGCTGAATCTTGTTGACGACAGTGCATGGCGGGGGTACATTACATCTTGTCCCGAGAAGTCGGACGCAGCAGAACCCGGAAGACAGCGTACCAGTAGCCGCCGGAGAGTGACCCGAGAAGAACGGCAAGCCGTGAGGTGGCCGGTTCGGAGACGGGGTCTTGAAGGAGGGAAACCCGCGAGGGCGCTTCGCAAGAAGCGTGGGAAGCCGGTTCGAGTAGGGGCTCTGTGGGCGAGGTTTCTCGGGGCACTTCTATGTCCCCACCCCTGTTGCGTCGCGTCGAGGCAGCTACGGCCGGTACGCGAGTCGCGCGATCGGTGACTCCCACACGACGACTTCGGTCACACTCACGCGCGAATCCACGGTCGCCTGCAGTCTTTCGCAGATGATGCGTGCGAGATTCTCCGCCGTCGGGCTCACCACATCAAACGGTGTGATGTCGTTGATCAGCACGTGGTCGTAGCTTGCGAGCACGGTTGCCAGGTCGCCCTTGAGCGACTTGAAATCGTAGACGATACCGATGTCATCGAGCTCTGATGACTCCACCGTCACCTCGACCTCCCACGTGTGTCCATGCAGGTTGCGGCACTCACCCGGATAACCGTACAGGTGGTGCGCCGCGTCGAAGTGCGCCTTCACAGTGAGCTGATAGACACTCATGAGACCTCCCCACGATATGGCGGCAGACGTCCGGATCAGAACAGGCTGTCGTGCGAGACCTTCCCGCCGGGACCGCATGCGGGATCGCCTACTGTGTCGCGCGCGTCCATCGCCTCGTTCGCGAGCGCATCAGCAGCCTTGTTCTCCTCGCGACGAATGTGTCTCACTTGGAATCGGGAAAAACCGCGCAGAAGCGCGAGCGCACGGGTGAACAGCGGCTTGAGCCCGGCGTTCTTGACCCGATACTGACCGTTCAGTTGCTTGACCAGCAGTTCGCTGTCCGCGTAGATGGTGACTTCAGGGTATCCCAGCGCCGCGACGTTCTCGAGTCCCCAGATGAGCGCCTCGTACTCGGCGACGTTGTTCGTGGCGACTCCGAGGAATCTCCCTCCGCGACAGACCGTCGCGCCGTCCACCTCTATCACGAATCCGCATCCCGCAGGACCCGGATTGCCCCGAGCGCCGCCGTCGGTGCGCAAAACGACTGCGCTCACTTTTCGCTCCCGACACGCACGACGAGCAGACGGCGACAGTGCGGGCACAGCCCGACATCCGGCCCGTCCACAAGCATGCGCACGCGTTCGGCGGGAAGACTCATGCGACACGCAGTGCACGTGTCGCCCTCGAGGCTTCCTACGCCGATGCCGCCTTTGGCATCGCGAACGGACTCGTAACGCGCGAGTTCAGCGGCAGCGAGTCGACCGGCGTGTACCGCGCGCTGGTGCGTCTTCGTCGCGATCTCGGCTTGGATACTCCCGCCCGCGGCCTGGTAACGCGAAACCAGTTCAGCATCCTTGTCTGCGAGTGCCGCCAGGTGCTCCTCGACGGTCGTGACCTGAGCGCTGGCCTTCTCGATGCGCTCCATGAACTGCAGCGACTCCATATCGAGTTTGTCGACGCGACGCCTGAGGCCGTCCATCTCGCGAGTCAATGCCGTGATATGACGATGATCAGCGGTCATCATGACCTTGTTCTGCTCGGCGGCCAGCTTCTCGGCGATCATCGCGGATTCATCCTGACGCGCCTTGAGATCCGCTTCGAGTTTCCTCACGAGTAGTTGTGCCTTCGCTCGCAACTCCGTCATCTGCTTCATCTTCGTGCGAACGGCGAGAATCTCGATCTTCTCGGGCAGATCCTTGAGCCGCTGTTCGGCACGGCGAATCTCAAGGTCAGTGGCCTGCAGTGCCAGAAAGGTCTCGGCGGTATTGGTCATTCGGGCGATCGCTCCTTCGGAGTCCACCATCCGGCGGAGGGCGGCAACACATGAACGTCATCGGCATCGACACCGGCGACACCGCGAACCACCCGTTCGAGCAGAGGCACAAGCGGCCATTCACTGACGTCGTGACCGATCTCGATCACACCGACACCCGATTCCACGGCATCGATTGCGTCATGATATCGCACCTCGCCGGCCACGAAGGCATGAACTCCACGCGCGATGGCGTCAGGCAGAAGCGATCCCCCCGAGCCGGTGGTCGTCCCAACGCGGCTCACGGGCATCTCGGGATCACCCCAGACGCGAGGCGTGACTCGGTAGGTGCGCATGGCGAGGTCGGCGAGGTTTCCAAGGGTGGTTGGCTCGGCGGTCTCACAGACACGACCGAGACGCCACTCATTGCGCCCGATGAGGGTGTCGCTCACCGAGATGAGCGGCTCTTCGTACGGGTGAGTTGCCGCTGCCGCTTCGACAACGGCGCGCGCGACCTTGCGGGGGCAGACCATCTCGAGACGCACCTCGTCGACTCGCATCGCCTCTCCGGGCGCCCCGACGAAGGGGGCTGCGTCCGCTTCAGAATGAAAACGGGCCCTACCACTTGCGGCGAACGAGCACCCGGTGTAGCGACCCACGCGACCGCCGCCTGCCGACTCCATGGCGGAAGCGACCGTGTCTTCGGCAGACGACGGCACGAAGACGGTCACCAATGCCGACGGTTGCAAGGAGCGCTCGATGGGGCCGACGGGCGTCAGTCCGAGCGCACGCGGCATCAGCTCCTGGGCCTCGATGTCGCGATCGAGATTGGTGTGTGCGGCAAGAAGCGCGATGCCCGCACGCGCGGCCTCCCACGCGATGCCCTGTGCTCCCTTGCCGGCGACGACGCTCTGAAGTGGCCCGAGAAACGCCGGGTGGTGCGTGACGAGGACATTCGCATCGTGAAGTTTCGCGTGTGCGAGTGCTTCACGCGTCGAATCAAGTGCGCAGACGACCCCCGTGACAATGGCGTCCGGGTCACCGACGAGCAGTCCGACGCGATCCCACTCCTCGGCGCGCTCGACGGGAAACGCCTCTGCGAGCGCGGAGACGATGTCTGAGACGCGGGGACTCAGAGATCCAGCCATCTGACCTCCCCCTCTCCTCTCGGAAAACCGACCTGTCGGTAGCCAGCGCACGCAAGCGCTTCGTAGGCGAGATCGATGTCACGGCCGACGTCTGCCGGTGAGTGGGCGTCGGAGCCCACGGTGGCGGGAACCCCAGCTGCGGCGAAGGCTTTGAGAAGCCCGGGACCCGGGTAGAGCTCGGCGACCGACCTTCGCAGACCGGCGGTCGACACCTCGATGAGCACACCACCTTCACGGGCGGCATCAGCAGCTTCGAGGTAGAGGTCTCGCGGATCGAACGAGGGGCGATGTCCGAACTTCTTCACGAGGTCAGGGTGGCACATCACATCAAAGGCGCCGCTTCGGGCGGCGTCGCCCCACACCTGGAAGTACCTGTTCCATACGGCGTCGACGTCGCGCGTCTCCCATGATTCGACCTGCGTCGGGTCGTCAAACGCCCATCCGTCCAGGAAGTGAACGCTTCCGAGTATCACCCTCACACCCGAGTCCAATGCGAACCGCCGGATCGATGAAGCGTACTCCTCGCGACCCGGCAGCCAGTCAGCTTCTGCGCCCAGCACGAGGTCAAGACCCTTGACGCGTTTCGCGATTGCTTGCACAGAGACGGCGTATGCGGCGAAATCCTCTTCAGACGGCGAGACCGCACGCCCGGGATCGAGGTCTGACGGGAGCGGTAGATGCTCAGTCAAGACGATGCCGGTGAGCCCGGCGAAGACCGCAGCGCCCACGACCTGCTCGACAGTTCCCGTAGCGTGACCACAGCAGTGGGTGTGGATGTGACAGTCGATCAACTCACGCACGAGATCGTCCCTCCGCCGATGACGGTCTCACCACGGTAACAGACGAGCGCTTGGCCGGGTGCCGCCGAATCCAGTGGCTCGGCAAACGTGCACTCCAGCGAAGTACCCACAGCGACTACCCGAACTGCCACCGGGCGCATCCGGTAGCGGACCGCTGCCTCGACCTGCGAACCCGCTTCTGCGCGCCACACGACGTCGTCGCATCTCACCACACTCGTGAACAGAGCCTCGCGCGGGCCCACCACGACACGACCTGACGCAGCGTCGATCCCCGTCACGAAGAGGGGCTCGGCCAAGCCACCGATGCCAAGCCCTTTTCGCTGTCCGATCGTGTAGTGCGCGATGCCGTCATGTCGCCCGAGCACCACTCCAGCGGCATCAACGATGTCGCCTCGCAAGAATGCCGACGGGTGTCTCTGCGCCACTACGGGCAGGTGGGAGCCTGCTCGCTCGAAGCAGATGTCTTGACTCTCGGCTTTTGCCGCTGTGGGAAGACCGAAACGGAGCGCGATCGCGCGGACTTGGGGTTTGGTGAGCTCGCCCAGCGGAAAGAGGGTGTGCTCCATCTGAGCGCGAGACATCCGGTACAAGAAGTAGCTCTGGTCCTTCTCGGAATCGACGCCGCGGGTCAGCCACGGAGTACCCGCGTCGTCTCGCAGTATTCGCGCGTAGTGACCGGTGGCGAGCGCGTCAGCACCTTGGAGCGAAACCTTCGCGAGCAGGTCCGAGAACTTCAGACGGTCGTTGCACACGATGCAGGGATTGGGAGTCCGCCCGGCCGCGTATTCATCGGCGAAAGGAACGATCACCTCTCGCTCGAAAGCGGCGCGGTAGTCCAGTGCGTAGTGCGGGATACCGAGAAGATCGCAGACCCGTCTGGCGTCTCGAATGGCGCTCACCGAACAGCATCCGCCGTCTTCGTCTGCAGACGGCCAGAGTTGCATCGTGACGCCGGTGACATCGTGACCCTGTTCGATGAGGAGGGCGGCGGCGACCGACGAGTCGACGCCGCCGCTCATCGCGACGAAGACGCGCATCACTCCACCCTCAGCAGACCTCGTCGTGATCGTGATCATCCTCGTCGGCATGCGGGTCGAAATTGGGATCCGCGCTCTTGACCTCGCCTGCGATGGTCTCGCGACCACTCTTCTTCAAGAAGTCGTCGACAGCGACCTTGAGACCGTCGGTGGCCAGAACGCTGCAGTGCATCTTCGCCGGCGGTAGGCCGCCGAGCTCGTCGGCGACCTGCTGCTTGGTGATGTCTACCGCTTCTTGAAGGGTCATCCCTCTGGCCATCTCGGTCACGATCGACGAAGTGGCGATCGCAGCACCGCAACCGAGCGTCTGGAACCGGATGTCGTCGATGTGGTCGGTCTCGTCCACCTTGATGGTGATCTTCATCATGTCGCCGCAGACGGGGTTGCCCACCTCGCCGACGCCATCCGCGTCTTCGAGGACGCCCACGTTTCGCGGATTGTTGAAGTGTTCCATCACCTTGTCGCTGTAAAGCACAGTGTCTCCTAGGGGTCTGGGGATCAGGTGGTGCCGAACATGCGGGTGTAGACGGGTGACATGGCGCGCAGGCGCTCCACGATGGGAGGAAAGATCTCGAGGAAGCGGTCGACGTCGGCCTCGGTCGTGAAACGGCCAAGCGACAACCGCAGGCTCCCGTGGGCGATTTCGGGAGGACAGCCAATGGCGAGTAGCACGTGGCTCGGCTCGAGAGACCCGGACGAACACGCAGAACCAGTCGACACCGAGAATCCCTGGTTGTCGAGTTGCAGGAGCATCGACTCGCCCTCGACACCCTTTATCAGCAGCGGTGCGATACCCGGAAGTCGCTCGCCACCTGATACGGAGGGCTCCGTGTTCTCGAGGCGGGCGGTCACGCCGAGAATCAACCGGTCACGCAGGATCGCCAGACGTTGCGTCTCGGCGGGCATCTCGGAGACGATCAACTCAAGCGCCTTCGCGAAGCCTTGCGCACCGGCGACGTTCTGGGTGCCGGAGCGCTTCTTCGACTCCTGGCCGCCACCTTTGAGCTGCGACTCGAAGCGGGTTCCTCGTCTGAGATACAGCGCGCCGAAACCCTTTGGCCCGTAGATCTTGTGGGCCGAAAACGATGCCGCATCGACGGACAGCGCATCCACGTCAAACGGCACCTTGCCAAGCGACTGGCATGCGTCGGTGTGCATCAGCGCGCCGCCCTCGTGAGCGACAGCGGCGATCGCTGCGATGTCATTGACCGTGCCGATCTCATTGTTGGCATGCATCACCGAAACGAGTCTGGTGTTGGGGCGCATCGCCGCGCGAACATCCTCCGCATGAATGAAGCCATCCGTGCGAGGGGGTACGTACGTCACGTCGTGGCCATGCTTGGCGAGCCACTCGGCGGGCTTGATGACCGCATGGTGTTCGTAAGAGCTCACGATCAGGTGGCCGCCGCCGTCGGGTGCGTAACGAGACATGATGCCCAGCAAGGCGGCATTGTCGCTCTCGGTACCGCATCCCGTGAAGACGATCTCGTTCGGGGTAGTGGCGCCGATGAGAGAGGCCACGCGCTCGCGGGCATCCTCCAGCCCCCGATAAGCGTCACGCCCGGTGGCGTAGAGTGAGTTGGCGTTGCCGAACCTCTCGCTGAAGAACGGCATCATCACCTCGAGTACACGCTCGTCGACAGGCGTGGTGGCTGCGTAGTCGAAGTAGCCGTCATACATGGTGCTCACTCCCCTGTCAGAGTCGAGCTGGCACTGGAGGCGTCAAGCTTGGACTGCTGCCCGGCCAACTCGGCGATGGTGGTCGACTCGAAGACTTCGCGCAACGCGGCAGTGGCGCGTGCCCAGACCGGCGCGGCCGCACAAGCACCCGCCTGGCCGCAGACTTCACCACGCTCCGAGTCGCACATGTTCGTGGTAAGCGGCCCTTCGAGGGCCTCAACGACCCCGAGAACCGTGATCTCGTCGGCAGGACGGGACAAAGCGAAGCCGCCGTGAGCGCCGCGAACAGCACGTACTATCCCGGCGCGTCGCAAGGAGACGAGGAGCTGTTCGAGAAAGCGAGGTGGAATCGCACGTCGCTGCGCGACCTCTCGAGCGCTGATAGGCCCGTTGCTTGAACTCAGCGCAAGGTCAATCACGGCGAGAAGCCCGTATTCGCTCTTTGCGGTGAGTCTCATTCAGCCTCGGATCCTCGCGGCAATCCCTACCGTACAGGTAATGATTACACTGTACGCCTGACGCGTCCCGTGTCAACCACTTCTGATCGAACTCGCCAAGTCCATTCATCGACGGCGAGCGCCCATTCATCGGTGTCATATGCCCGTCTGTTACGCGAAATAGCGGTTTCGTCAAATCGAACGAATGTCCGATTGTATCCGCTGGCATTGCGGGCTATCCTGTCCACCCGCCCGCGAGCTCGGGCGAGGGCTCTGGGGGACCCGGGTTCACGGTCGACAGCCGCAAGGGTGGCGAGGACCCACTGGAACCGACCCAGAATCGCGCGAGACCCCGAACGCCTAAGCGGCGCCGGGGTCTCGCTTCTTGCGCACTTCGGGTCAGAGCGATTTCGTGAGCGTCGCCATCTCAATCGCGGCCATCGCCGCTTCCCAACCCTTGTTGCCGGCCTTCGTGCCAGCCCGCTCGACCGCCTGCTCGATCGTATCTGCGGTGATGATGCCGAATATCACCGGCAGATCGCTGTCGAGAGACGCCTTCGCGACTCCCTTGCTGACCTCGGAGGCGACGTATTCGAAGTGCGGGGTACCACCTCTGATGATGACGCCCAGTGCGATCACAGCGTCATAGCGACCCGTGAGCGCCATCTTTCGCGCCACCAGTGGGATCTCGAACGCGCCCGGAACCCAGGCGACATCGACGTCGGCGCTCTCAACACCGTGGCGCACGAGAGCGTCGTTCGCCCCCGAGAGCAGCCGTGAGCCCAATAGCTCGTTGAACCTGCTGATGACAATGCCGAACTTCAGACCAGTACCTATCAAGTGTCCCTCGAAAACCGTCATGATGCCTCGGTCTCCTTTCGTGTCTGGGGCTCCTCCGACAGCGTCAGAGTGTGCTCCAACTTCTCCTTCTTCGTACGCAGATAGCGGTAGTTCGCCGGGCAGGGTTCAACCTCGAGAGGTACCTGCTCGGACACGGTGAGGCCGTATGCCTCAAGCCCCACGATCTTGCGAGGATTGTTCGTGAGCAACCGGATCGAGTGGAGTCCGAGATCGACGAGTATCTGGGCACCGATGCCGTAGTCGCGCAGGTCAGCAGGGAATCCGAGTGCTTCGTTGGCTTGGACGGTATCCGCTCCGCGCTCCTGGAGTTCGTAGGCCCTCAACTTGTCCGCGAGCCCGATACCGCGCCCCTCGTGTCCGACCATGTAGAGAACGACCCCCCTGCCCTCTTCCTGGACCCGCCGCATCGACTCTTCGAGTTGGCTCCCGCAGTCACATCGAAGTGAGTGGAACACGTCACCGGTCAGACACTCGGAATGGACGCGTACCAACACGCCTTCGGTGTCCGAGACATCGCCGAGGACGAGCGCCATGTGCGTGCGTCCATCGACGAGACACTGGTAGCCGTATCCCCGAAACTCCCCGTGGCGCGTGGGCAGCGCCACCTGAGCGATACGCTCAACGAGTCGCTCGGTCCCACGTCGATACCGGATGAGATCGGCGACAGTCACCATGGCGAGGGCGTGCGTGCGTGCGAACTCCTCGAGTTGAGGTCGTCGAGCCATCGTGCCGTCCGAGTTGATGATCTCGCAGATCACACCGGCGGGAGTGAGTCCCGCGAGCCGAGCAAGGTCCACGGCGGCTTCGGTGTGCCCGGCGCGCTCAAGTACGCCTCCCGGACGGGCGCGCAGAGGAAAGACGTGGCCCGGCATTGAGAGATCCTCGGACCTGACAGCGGGATCGATGGCAGCGAGAACCGTCGCGCATCGATCGGCCGGTGAGATCCCGGTGGTGATGCGGCCTTTCGCGCCGATCGAGACATGAAACGCGGTGCCCTGTTCCGAGGTGTTGACTTCAGTCATCGGAGGAATCTGCAACTCGTCAAGCCTCGCGCCCGTAAGCGGGAGGCAGACGAGTCCACGTGCATGCGTGATCATGAAGTTGATGGCCTGCGGAGTAGCCTTCTCGGCAGCCATGACGAGGTCGCCCTCGTTCTCGCGGTCCTCGTCATCGACCACGATGAGCATCTCGCCGCGCGCTATCCGCAGGAGCGCCTCTTCGATGGCGATGAAAGGCGAGCCGTCTTCGATTGTCGCTGGCGAGTAGCTCACGTCACGAACCGTCGGCGAATTCGCGCAGCATGTCGCCGAGTCCCCGTTTCGCGACGGATCCACCGCCGGGCTGGTGCGCGTAGACCTCGACGAAACGCTTCACGTATTTGGAGAGCATGTCGACCTCGATGTTCACAGCAGAGCCGATGGCTTTGTCCTTCAGGGTCGTCACCTGCTCGGTGTGGGGAACAACCGCGGCAGCGATCGACTCACCCTTGATCTGAGCGACCGTGAGCGAGATGCCGTCGATGGCGATCGATCCCTTGGGAACAACGTACTCGAGCAGCACCGGAGGGACCTGGAACTGGTAGATGGTGCTGTTGCCGGATGCGTGGCGCAACAACAGGCGTCCGACACCATCGACATGACCGGTGACGAGGTGGCCTCCCAGCCTGTCAGAGAGCCTGAGCGCACGCTCGAGGTTGACCTTGTGTGCCTCAGCGAGATTCGAAAGCGTCGTCTTGCGAAGCGTCTCCTCGCTCACGTCGGCCATGAAGGCACCACGGATGAACTTGGCAACCGTCAAACACACTCCATCGACAGCGATCGAGTCACCAATGGTCATGTCACGCCCGAACTCCGGGGCGTACACCTCGATCTGAGCACCTCCCGCGACGCGGTCAACGCGCGCGATGATGCCTTGGGTCTCCACTAGTCCGGTGAACATCAGCCAGTCTTCCCTTCCGAATCAACGTCATGAGCCTGCGGCTCCCACGCGCACACAGCCACATCGTCCACGATACCTGACTCGACCGGTACAAAGACCGGCCTCAGTGCATCTTCGTCCCTGTCCGGCTTCCCAGCGTAGAGCACAGGCGCATCGGGTCCGGCCATACCTCCTGCCGTGACAACCACCAATCGATCGATCAGGCCCTCAGCCCATAAACTGGCGAGAAGGGTGGGGCCGGCCTCGATAAGAACGTCATTGATCCCGCGATCAGCCAGCAGTCCGAGTGCGCCCTTGATCGAAGAGCCGTCCGGATTGCTCGCGACTTCCACACCCGGTCCATGGGTGATTCGGAGCGAGTCGACCTTGTCCGATGGAGCGATGAGGAGTGTATCGGCGAGGCCGTCGGTGAAGACCCTGGCCTCTCGCGGCGGAACCGTCTCACGTGCCAGAACGACGCGGAGCGGTTGTCGGGGCGAGAGTCGGCCATCAGCATCGCGGACAGTGAGAGCCGGATCATCGATGATCACTGTGGATGTGCCCACCATCACGGCCTGCACGGACTCGCGAAGAGCACGCGTCACCTGGGCACCCGCTGGTCCGCTGATGGCGGAGCGTCTGCCCGCGTCGAGCGCAGGATGACCGTCAAGCGACAACGCGACCTTGACAGTGACGTGCGGCCGTCCGGTCTCCAGGCGCTTCAGCCAGCCTGCGTTGATCCTTGCGAACGGCGCCGGGTCCACGGCGAAGTCGACACGCACACCGGCTTCCCTCAGCAGCACCGCACCGCCTGCGGCAACCGGATCGGGGTCGGGCATCCCAACAACGACGCGCGTGATACCAGCATCGATGATGGCTTGGGTACAAGGCGGCGTCTTGCCGTGATGCGAGCAGGGCTCAAGTGTGACGTACAGGTCGGCACCAACAGCTTGCTCGTCGGCCTCGGACAACGCGATGCGCTCAGCGTGAGGGTCGCCAGCGCGAGCGTGAAAGCCGCGGCCCACAACCACACCCTCGCGCACTACCACGGCACCAACCAGCGGATTGGGCGCGGTGGCACCACGGGCGGTGACCGCGAGCTGAATCGCGTGAGCGAGATGAGGGTCGTTGACCCCGCTTGTGACGTGGGGGAACAGAATCACGCCTTGTCGACCTTCCTTCTCCCATCCGGACTATGACCGTCGGCTCCGGAATCACACCGGATCGGCCCCTCTCGGGGTTCGCGGGCTGTATACCGCCGGTGGGGAATCTCACCCCGCCCTGAAGAAAGCAAGCTGGATTCTAGCAGGAAATGAGTACTCGCGACACCAAGTACGCGGTATCAGGAATCACGTCACGCTCGTCCGCTCACCTGAGCGCAGCGTACGCAGCCTCGCGCACGTGGTTCATCGCAGCCCCCGGATCGTCTGTGCAAAAGACGGCGTTTCCGGCGACGAGACAGCGTGCACCGGCAGCGGCGATGCGGGGTGCGGTATCGGCGGTGATGCCACCATCCACCTGAATGAGCGGCGCTACCCCCTCAGTCGCGCACAGCGCTGAGAGTTCGGCGACCCGGGCCACGCTGCGCTCGATGAACGACTGGCCACCGAATCCGGGGTTCACGCTCATGACGAGCACCATGTCCACGTCGCCCAGGACCTCTCGCAGACTTGCGATGGGCGTGCCGGGATTGAGGGTGACCCCCGGAGAGGCGCCCGCCTCACGGATCTGGGCTATGACGCGGTGCAGGTGAATGCAGGCCTCGACGTGGACGGTGACTGCGTCGGCACCGGCGTCGAGGTACCAATCCAGTGTCTCGTCGGCGTTGTCGATCATCAGGTGAACATCCAGCGGAACGCCGGTGACCCGCTTGAGCGCCTTGATGATCGGCGGACCGATCGTGACATTCGGTACGAAGTGGCCGTCCATCACGTCGATGTGGATGAAGTCAGCTCCGGCTGATTCGACCGCGGCCACAGCCTCTCCGAGTCGAGTGAAGTCCGCCGAGAGTATCGACGGTGCCATCAGAATACGCTCGCTCACAACACGCCCCCGCCCTCTGATATCTGCCTTAGTCGACAACGAGCCCGATACCGTGCAGTTCGTCCTTCGCTTCCCGTCCCATCAGGTACGAGCCGGCTTCGCGAGGATCGAGTCCCTCGTAAAGAACTCGCTTGACCATATTGGTGAGCGGCAGCTCGACGCCCTCGCGCTCACCCAGCGCGGAAAGCGACAGGCACGCTACGGCACCTTCGGCGACCATCTGTGTCTTGGCGTAGAACTCATCCATCGTCCCGCCGGTTGCGATGAACTCGCCGATTCCTCTGTTGCGAGAATGACGGCTCGTACAGGTCACGATGAGGTCTCCCATGCCGGCGAGTCCCATGTAGGTCAGGGGGTTGGCTCCCAGAGCACTGCCCAAGCGGCTCATCTCGGCCAGACCACGCGTCATGAGAGTAGCCTTGGTGTTGTCTCCGTAGCCCAAGCCGTCACACATGCCGGCGGAAATGGCGATGACGTTCTTGCTCGCGCCGCAAAGCTCGACGCCCACGACATCGGTGTTCGTATATACGCGAAAGAACGGCGCCATGAAGATGTCTTGGAACAACTCGGCCACGGCCGGTTCGTATGCGGCCACGACGGTGGCCGACGGCACACCCTTGCTGACCTCCTCGGCGTGGTTCGGGCCGGAGAGGCCGGCGATACGATCCTTGCCGCCGAAGACGTCGGCGAGCACCTCGGTCATGAGCAGAAGAGTGTCCTGCTCGACACCCTTGCTGAGAATCACGACCGGCGTATCCGAGGCGAGATGCGGCTTCATCGCAAGCGCGGTCTGGCGCACACCCATGCTTGGCGTGACCATCACGACCGCCTCGGCGCCACTCAGCGCCGTCTGAACCGAGTCAGTGGCACTGACCGTGAGCGGAAGCGCGACATCCGGCAGGTACAGCGGGTTGCGATGCTCCAGGTTCACGCCAGCAGCGATCTCTGGCTCGCGAGCCCACAGTGAGACTTCGTGACCTTTGCCGCCGAGAAGCCAGCTGACCGCGGTTCCCCACGAGCCGGCACCGATGACCGAGATGCGCACCTATTCCTCCGTATGGTCGAGCGCCTCACCTCGGCGCCGTAGGGATATCTTACGCTCCTCGCCGTGCGCGATACGCACGAGATTCGAGCGGTGGCGCCACACGACCAGCGCGGCGAGCACGCACACCGTCACAAGTATGGGCGTGCGACCCGGATAGAGCCACAAGATGAGCAGCGGATAGATGACAGCGACGATGATCGAGGCGAGTGACACCATCCGCGATGCGGCCACGACCGCGATGAACAGCGCAAGCTCGATCGTTGCGGCCAGCGGAGTCAACACGAACAGCGCACCGGCCGAAGTCGCGACGCCTTTGCCCCCTCGCAGCTTGATGTAGGGCGAGTACGAGTGACCGGCAACGGCGGCGAACATCGCACCCACACGGGTCCACTCGAAAGCCGTCTGACCGAAGACGTCAGCGCTCACCACCAACCCGGCGAACAGCACCGCAGCTGACCCCTTGAGAGCGTCGAGAACGAGAGTGATAGCGGCCGCTCGCGCGCCCAACTCGCGAAACACATTGGTCGCACCGAGGTTTCCGGAACCACGCTCGCGCAGGTCGACACCGTAAAAGCGTCTCCCCACGATGAGCGCCCACGGGATGCCGCCCGCGAGGTAGGCGACTCCCAGGACCGCGACGATGCTCAGGGCGAGCATCACCTCAGTCCTTCTTCCTGAACTTCAGGACGACCGGGGTGCCCACGAGATCGAATGACTCGCGAAGGCGGTTCTCCACATAGCGCCGATAGGTGTCATCGAGCATGGCAGGGTGGTTCGCAAAGAACGTGAATCCGGGAGGCGAGGTGCGCGTCTGTGTGACGTACTGCAGCCGCAGAGACTTTCCTCCCTGGTTCATGGTGTGACCGAACTCTCGCATGTCGGTGAGGAAGCGGTTGAGTTTACTGGTCGAGATCTTCTGGACGTAGTTCGCATGCACAAGGGTGATCGCGTCCCAGATCTTGTCCATACCGCGTCCGCCGAGCGCTGAGACTCTGATGACGGGCGCGTACCCGACGAACATGAGGCGCTCACCAACGCGCGTGACGAGGGCTTCCTTCTCCTCGATGTCTTCCAGAGCGTCCCATTTGTTCAGCAGCACGACCATCGCACAGCCGCGTTCTGCCGCGAATCGTGCGACGCGTTGATCCTGGTCGGTGAGCCCTATCGTCGAGTCGATCACCAGCAGCGCGACCTCGGCCCTGTCGATGGCTCGCATCGCGCGGACGAACCCGTAGTACTCCACGTCCTGGTCGATCATGGACTTGCGGCGCAAACCAGCGGTATCGACGAGACGCACGCTGACGCCGTCCCTCTCGACGAGCATGTCGATGGAGTCGCGGGTGGTGCCGGCGATATCGGAGACGATGGCGCGCTCAACGCCGCACAGCTTGTTGAGCAGTGAGGACTTGCCGGCGTTGGGGCGACCGATGATGGCGACGTCGATTGACCCCTCGTCATCATCAGGGATGAGAAGGGGCAGTGCCTCTACGATCGCGTCGAGCAGGTCACCCGTGCCGTTGCCGTGAGTCGAGCTGACCGGCCATGGGTTCTCCAGGCCAAGCGACCAGAAATCGTAGGTCTCCGCAAGGCTGCCCGGAGTGTCGACCTTGTTGACCGTGAGGAAGACCGGCTTGCCGGTGCGCTTCAAGATCTTGGCGACCTCCAGGTCGTCAGGCGCGATACCCGCCTTGCCGTCGACAAGAAAGACGATCACGTCGGCTTCCTCGGTCGCCAGGTATGCCTGCGAGCGAATGGAGGTCTGGAACTCGTCGGCGCTACCGGCCTCGATACCGCCGGTGTCGATCAACAGGAAGTCGACGCCGTTCCAGTCTGCGCGGTGGTAACTGCGATCACGCGTCACGCCGCGCATCTCGTGAACGATGGCCTCGTGTCCTTGGACTATGCGATTGACGAAGGTCGACTTGCCAACGTTAGGACGGCCGACGACAGCAACGATAGGTAGCGGCATGACCGCTCACTCCTCAATGTGGATTGGCGGGCGTCTCGCGACATCTATGAGTCCGGCGAGGAGCCCAACAGCGTCGCAGGATACCACACGGACATCGGCGCCGCTGCGTCTCGAGAGCTCTGTGGCGTCCAAGCCGTCGAGCGTGACTCTGTCGGCGTTGAACACGACATCGGGCACGAGATATGCGGATGGCGCACAAAGCGACGCGCGATCGTGTGCTATCGCGGTCGCGAGGTCCTCGCCGGTGAGCAGACCCGTGACCGAGACGTTCCCGCCGAAGAAACGGTTCGGGACCGCAAGCAGTCTGACCCGACCCGCGGCTTCGAATGCGTTGAGAGCACCCGCAAGCGTGGTCGCGGCCATGATGCCGGTGACGACGGTCGCGGATTCGCTTTCGGCGGGAACATCATGAACGGCTTTCGTGAGGTCCTCGCGAAGAAATGCAGCTTCGTCGCCGAACGCCCGGACCATGCCGATGCCGTTCTCGTACTGCACGTAGCCGTCGTACCATTCTGTCGTGGGGAAGGGTGCGTGCGCATTCAGGTAGAACTCATCGGCCAAGTGGACCCACGTGACAGCGTCGCGCTCACGAGAGGCGAACTGCCACTTCTGCACCCGCTGTATCACTGTCGCCGCGGCGAGCGGGTCCTCGTACGAGCAGGTGAACCGTTCCTGGTGGCGGGTGTATCCCAGCGGCACGATGCCGACGCTCATCACACCCTCGCGTTCCGCGAGCCATGTCAGTGTCCGCTCAAGTTCTTCTCCGTCGTTGACTCCCGGGACAAGAACCACCTGGACGTTGAGGTCGATTCCGGATTCGAGCAGCTCATCGAAGCGCACGAGCGCACGGTCATCTCGGGCGCACACGAGTTTCGCCCGTACGGCGGGGGTGACCGCGTGTACTGAGACATTGAGCGGTGAGAGATGTTGCTCAGTGATGCGCGAGACGTCCGAATCCTTCAGATTCGTCAACGTGACGAAGTTGCCTTGGAGAAATGAGAGGCGAAAGTCATCGTCGCGAAGGTAAAGTGCCGGACGCATGCCGGGGGGCAGTTGGGTCATGAAGCAGAACACGCATGCGTTGTGACAGCGCCGGACGCCGTCGAACAGCGTTTCCTCGAATTCGAGCCCCCACGCCTCCCCTGCAGCACGGCAGAGAGCGATGAGGCGTGGCTCGGCGCTTGAAGCAGCGATGACGACTTCGTGTGAAGCGCCGTCGGCGTACCAACGCCAATCGATCACGTCTGCGAGCGTGTGTCCGTCGACCGAAACGACTCGGTCGCCTTCGGCGATCCCCGCACGCGCGGCCGGTGACTCCGGCTCAACGAACGCGACGACTCCACCTGTGTGAAGCGTGTCAGACGGGGCGGCTACGCTGTGATCGGTGCCGTACATGAATCTCACTCCATCGAGGTGACAGCGCGGATCACGCCCTGCATCTGCTCGTCAGGGGTCGAGGCTCCTGCGGTGACACCGACGCTTCGTGCATCCGTGAACCAGGCGTCTTGGAGGTCATCGGCCGTCTCGACGTGGTGAGTGCGCGGATTCACCGACCGGCAGATCTCAACGAGTCGCGTGGTGTTGCCCGAGTTGTGGCCACCTACGACCACAACCACGTCGACTGCACCTGCGAGTTCGGCCGCAGACTCCTGCCGTTTGGCCGTGGCGGCACAGATCGTGTTGTGAACCTTGAGTTCGCGAACCCGGGGAAGAAGTGACGCCACCACCTCGAGGAGTCGCGACTCGGATTGGGTGGTCTGCACAACGACACCGACACGTTTGGACGCAAGCGTCTGGGGTATCTCGGCGGCTGACTCGACGACGATGGCATCGCCGCCGGCGTGAGCGCGGATCCCGGCGACTTCGGGGTGGTCCGCCTCGCCCACGATCACGACAGTGTAGCCACCGTCTTTGAGCGCGCGAGCAGCCTCCTGGGCCTTGCTCACGTGCGGGCAGGTCGCGTCGACCACGTTCAGACCGCGTTCTCGAGCGGCCGTGATGGTGTCGGGGTCGACACCGTGACTCCGGATGACAAGGGTTCCGGCTTTGACGCTGTCAAGAGACGCGGCGACTTCGACGCCTTGGGCCTTCAATGCCTCGACAGCCTGCGGGTTGTGGATGAGAGGGCCAAGCGTGTACACGTCACAGTCGCATCCGGCAGCCTCTTCGGCGAGCTTCAACGCGCGCTCGACTCCGTAGCACACGCCGGCGAACCGAGCGACCTCGACGCGCATGTTCACTCCCCTCTCGCGTGGTCGCGAGCTGAAGCGATTCCGGTCATGATCTCAAGAGTCATGGCTTCCATCCGCTCCTTGCGTCCGCCTTCGAATCGACTCGGGTCGATGGGCTGGCCGATACTGATCGTCACTCGGGGAAACCGCGGCAGTTTCGCGCCGGCCGGCAGGGCCTCCTCGGTACCCACGATACCAACCGGAACGACCGGAACCGAGGCGCGCAGCGCCAGAAACGCAACGCCGCCCTGGGCCGGGCCCAAGTCGTCGTGGGCGGTATCGCGCTTGCGGGTCCCCTCAGGAAACATACCCAACAATTCGCCACGTGCGAGCAGTGTACTTGCGGTGGCGATCATCACGCGGTCAGCCGATGCCCTATGCACCGGAAACGCATACAGGTGATCGAGCAACCATCCGATCAGAGAAGACTCCCATAGCTCCGCTTTGGCCACGAAGCGAGTGGGGCGAGCCGTGGCCGACCAGAGCAGAACAGGGTCGAGGTAACTCACGTGGTTGCCAGCGAGAATCGCACCGCCAGTGGGCACCTTCTCCCAGCCGATGAGTCGTACGCGATAGATCCGTAGGAGAAGTCGGGCGAGCGTCGCCTTCAAGAAGCGTGCGAGGAGCCAGCGGGGCGCATCCGCACCTTGAACCGGCAGGCCGCGTGGAGTTCGTGGGGTCACGTCCCTGCACTTTCGACGAGAACCGCGATCCGCTCGACGACCTCATCGATTCCGAGTCCCGTCGTGTCGATGATCACAGCGTCGTCGGCAGGAACGAGCGGCGCGATTTCTCTTGTCGAGTCGGCTTCGTCGCGTCGAAGGATCGACTCCCGCACCCCCGCCGGATCGAGCAGTATCCCGCTTTGGGCTTGCTGCGCCGCACGCCTGCGTGTCCTCTCCTCGGTCGTGGCCGTCAGGAACACCTTGACCTGCGCGTCCGGGAACACGACCGTGCCGATGTCGCGTCCCTCGATCACGACGTTGGACGACCGACCGATGCGCCGCTGCTGCTCGAGCATGGCCTCACGGACGCCTGGCAGACGCGCGACACGACTCACCGCATCTTCGACGCGCGGTGTGCGGATCGCCACGGTGACGTCGCTATCGCCGATGAACACGCGGGAAGGGAGCGACTCGCCGGGCTCATGCATGAAGGAGACCGGATTCTCGACGGTGAGCTTGCTGACGGCGGCATCATCGGTTGGCGACATGCCGCTTGCAAGCGCCAGAAAGGCGACAGCTCGATACATCGCACCCGTATCGAGATAGTGATATCCCAACCGCTCCGCGACATTCTTGGCAACGGTTGATTTGCCTGATCCGGCGGGTCCATCGATGGCCACGATCATCGTCAGTGACTTCCTTCGTGGGAGAGCTGCAGTCGTGTCCGGAATTGTACCCGATGCTTAACGGTTCAAGAGCCGCTCCAGATCATGCGAGAAGCCCGGGTAGCTCACGCTGACGGACTCCCAGCAGTCAATGCGCGTCTCGCCAGAGGCGACGAGCGCGGCGACCGCCCACGTCATCGCAAGACGATGGTCGTGCAAAGAGTCGAGCATCGTCCCCGAAAGCGTATTCCCTCCATCGACTTCGAGCCAGTCCTCGCCAGCGCGCAGACGGACGCCGAAGGCGCTCAGGCCATCAACCACCGCTTGGAGACGATCGCTCTCCTTGACTCGCAGCTCAGCGATGCCGTTGAAGCGCGTGGTGCCCTCAGCCCGCGAAGCGAGCAGCGCGAGGATCGGTACCTCATCGACGAGCGAGGGTACCTCGGAAGCGAGCACATCGGTAGCGGTCAGCTCCGGGCTGAAGCGGGCGATGATCGTGCCCAGGGGCTCAGAGCCCTCCTCGCGCGCGTCGGTCGTGGACACGTCTGCGTTCATGCGGGCGAGCACACGCAGGAAACCGGTGCGGGTGGGGTTCAGGGACACCTCGGGCAACACGACCTCGCTGCCGGGTACGAGACAGGCGGCGACCACGAGGAACGCGGCCGATGAAGGATCGCCCGGAACCACGACGTCGTGCGCGGTCAACGCCGCCGGGCCCGTGACGCTCGCGCCGGGCGCGTCATCGACGGTGACTGCGACACCGAACGCGGGCAAGAGGCGCTCCGTGTGATCGCGACTCAACGCCGGCTCGGTGACGCGTGTGGTGCCGCTCGCACGCAACCCCGCCAGAAGCAGTGCGGTCTTGACCTGCGCAGAAGCCACAGGGCTCGCGTAGTCGATCGCGTCAAGTCGTTCTGACCCATGGACGGTCACGGGAAGGGTACCCGCCAGACTCGTGTCGAAGCGAGAGCCCATCTGCGCGAGAGGCTCTGTGACGCGCCGCATGGGCCTGCTCGACAGGGAGGGATCGCCAGTCAGAGTCACGTCCACGGGCCAGCCGGCGAGAACACCCATCAGCAAGCGCACTGTCGTGCCCGAGTTGCCGCAGTCGATGTCAGTCACGGGCTGCGACGGTCCACTCGCCCCCCACCCGTCAACGGTGACGATGCCGAAGGAACCGTCCTCGCAAAGCTCGACATCGATTCGCGCCCCAAGGGCCCGGCAGGCCGAGATGGTCGAGATGACGTCGTCGGAGGCAAGAACACCGGTGAGCCGGGAGCGTCCGGAAGCCATGGAGGCGAAGAGCACGGCGCGATGCGAGAGCGATTTGTCGCCCGGAACGCGGACGCTACCCAGAAGCGGACCGCAAGCCTGTCGGATGGTGAGAACGCTCACGTCTCGTTCCCCGGCTCCGCAGTGTCAAGCGGAGAGAACCGCGGATCGTAGCCAAGAGAGATCAGGTCGCTGCGCAAGCGCTCCACATCTCCTTCGTCGGTGAGCACGAGCACCAGCAGAGCACGATCCTCGGTCTCGTGATCGATGTCGATCCCCTCGATGTTGCAGCCGACCCGTGAGACGGCGCTGGTGACTTCGGCCACGACTCCGGGACGGTCCACCATCGGGACGACGAGTTCGGTGAGACGGGTCGTCGCCGGTACCCACTGTGCGGGAAGGCCGCGCCTGACCTCGGCGGCGCTCTCAAGCCAGGAGCGGATCGACTCGCCATCCCTGCCGCGAACCATCGCCTCGAACTCCCCGAGCGACAGTCGCAGCTCTCGCAAGCCGGCGGCCAGTGCATCGCCGTTGTCGAGACAGATGCCGGTCCACAGTTCGGGCGAACCCGCGGCTATGCGCGTTGTGTCCTTGAAGCCTCCGGCGGCGAGCCTCAGCAGTTCCCCGCCCTCACCGGCGTGCGCTGCGGCCACATCGCACAGAGCGGCAGCGGCAACGTGCGGCACGTGGCTCACCACCGCAACGGCCTCGTCGTGACGCTTGGGATCGACCGAGACCACACGGGCCCCGATCGCGCTGACGAGCGCATGAACGGTCCGGTAGGCATTCGGGTCGGTGTCTGCCGCGGGCGTGAGCAGCCAGTAGGCGCCGTCGAACAGGTCGGCCCGTGCCGCAGCGACGCCGCTGCGCTCGCTGCCGGCCATCGGATGACCACCCACGAAACGCGAAGCGTGCGCGAGGTTCTTGCGTGCGGCCGCGACCACGCCGGACTTGGTCGAGGCGACGTCTGTGACGATGCCGTCGTAGCCTGACGAACCGAGCACCTGGAGCCACTCGGCGGCGTTTCTCGCAGGGGTCGCGAGAACGACGAGATCGGCTCCTCCCGGAGACAACCAGCTTGCCGCCAGCGCGGAACCGGCCAAGGCGCCGGAATCGACGACTCCCAGGCGCAAAGCGTCAGCAACGGTGGCCTCATCGGAGTCGATGCCGTACACCAGTGGTGCATCGTCGAGTGCACGGCAGGCCGCCGCGAACGACCCGCCGATGAGACCTACTCCCACGACACAGAGCGTATCGACGATTCTCGCCATGGTTCACAGCCTCCTGAGTTCTTCGGCCGCGAACTCGAAGGCCGCTATGGTCGCATCGGTGTCTTCAGACGTGCCTACGCCAACACGCAGAGCCGGAGCCGTGCCGAAATCACGGACTATCACGCCTTGACTGAGCAACGACTCGAACAGCTCGCGAGATCTCTCGCTCAGCACGTAGACGAAGTTCGCGTGAGATCTCACGTAGCGCACGTCAAGGCGATCGAACGTCTCATAGAGGCGAGCGCGCTGCGCGGCGCAGTGGGCAGCCCGCCTGGTGACCTCGGAGGCCGCGTCAAGCGAGTAGAATGCCCCGACCTGCGCGACGGTGTTGACGTTGAAGGGCTCCCTCGCCTTGTTCGTGGCGATGGCCAGAGGCTCTGGAAGCACGCTGTAGCCCACACGCAGACCGGCAAGCGAGTAGATCTTGGAGAATGTGCGCAACACGCCGAAGGGGCGCTCGCCGTCGAACCATTCCAGACCGTCTGGGTACTCGGGAGTGATGGCGTACTCGAAGTACGCCTCGTCAGCTATGACGAGCACATGGGCAGGCACCGCATCCATGAATCGTGCGAACGCATCGCGGTCATAGATCGTGCCGGTCGGGTTGTTGGGGTTGCACAGGAAGACGAGCTTCGTGGCGGGCGTGATGGCGGCGAGCATCGCGTCGAGGTCGTGCTCCTCGCCCGCACCGAGTCCCACTCTCACCGCCGTCGCGCCCATGAGCTGCGTGATCATGGGATACACGACGAAACTGGGCCACGCGAAAACGCACTCGTCTCCCGGCGAAAGCACAGCTTGGGCTATCAGGCGAAGAATCTCATTGGACCCGTTACCCACCACCAGATTGCGCTGATCGACCCCGAGGTGCTCTGAGAGGCGACGCTTCAGCGCACGTGCGGAGCCGTCCGGATAGATGTTGAGGTGCCCGAGGACCGCATGCATCGCTTCCAGGGCGCCGGGAACGGGACCGTAGGGATTCTCGTTACTGGAGAGTTTGTGCACCGTGCCGCCGCCGATGCGCTCACGCACCTCGCTCGCACGAAGTCCGGGCGCATAGGGCACCATCGAGTCGAACTCGCTGCGGATGAATGTCTGCCAGTCCATGTCGCGCCCCTTCGCTTTCGTGGCGAGCAAACCCACCACACGTCCGTAGCGATTGTCGCAGGACATGCGTACCGGCGAAAGGGCGTGTCAGCCGGTCACGTACTCGACAAGCATCCCATGCCCCTCGATCACGTGGACTGTGGCGAGCTGCGCATTGTGGATGTGAAAGGCCCAGATGTCGTCGTGGGCAAGCCCCAGCAAAGCGACGAGGGCGGCGCGAAAGACGCCACCGTGGGTGACCACGACATGGCGCCCGCCCGATGCGATCAGGTCAGCGCACACCGCACCCGCGCGCAGTGAGATTGATGCGCGCGTCTCGCCGTTGGGCGCAACCGGTCGATCTGAGTCGCGATAGTTGAAATCCATGCCCGCCTCGGCGATCTCTGAGTACGTCATGCCCTCGGCGTCACCGAAGTCGAGTTCCACGAGTCGCTCATCGACGCGAAGAGGGGCGGCACACACCTTCGAGACTCTCCGAGCGAGTCTGAGCGCGCGAGGCAGCGGGCTCCCCCACACGTGATCGGGCGCGAACCGCGCGATCTTTCGAGGAATGCGCGCGAACTGTCGACGCCCTTCGACGGTGTAGGGCGAATCGCCGCGACCCACGAAGCGGCCTTCAACGTTTGCGAAGGTCTCAGGGTGTCGGATGAGCAGGATGCGCGTCTCGGTCACGCGATCACGCCCGCCGAGAAGAGCAACAGCGTCTCGACCACGATGACGCTCGCGCCCATCACATCACCCGTGACACCACCCATGCGCGAGGCTATCAGGTGCGGAATCACGAGGCTCGCGACGATGCCAGCAGCGACGAATGCGATTCCGACCAGCCCGGCTGCGTTCCACCCGATAACCAGCACGGCTGATACGACCAGCGCGGCGACACCCCCTGAGAACACGTCGGGGCCGCCCATGACCGAGCGCCCAAGCCCTCCCTCGCGGGCCGGCTTCCCCAGCCACGCAGCGAAGGTGGCCGCCAGACGCGCCAGCGTCGGGACCACGAGTAGCACCCAGAGACCTCGAGCCTCGAGCACTTCACCTAGCGAGACGACCTGAACCACCACACACAGAGCGAGCGCAGTGGCCCCGAACGCTCCTGTCGCCGTATCCCTCATGATCTCGAGTCTGCGCTCAGGCGTAGACGCGCCCCACCACGCGTCTGCGACATCGGCAAGCCCGTCGTGATGCAGGAAGCGCGAAACAACGGCGAACCATACGACGAGCGCGACAGCCACGAGGTAGGACTTCTCGGCAAGAAATGTGGCAGGTACGAACCGCGTCGCGGCCCACGCCAGACCGCCCAGCGCGAAGCCGACTACGGGGAACCATCCTGCGACAGCGACTCGCCCCTCCTTCGGCCACGAGATCCCGGTGGGCACGACCGTGAGCAGCGAAAGCGCGAGCGCCGCGTCTCTGAGGGGATGGGAACCGGACATCACCACTCGCTCCTGTCAGTCATGAGGCCAGGTGATCGCGCTTGGAAGGTCACTGAGGGCCATGTAGCGTCCTGCCACGACCAGGTACGCGGAGTCGGAGGCCGCGACCAAGCGACGATTCGCGTTTCCGAGGATGTCTCGAAAGAGCCGTCCACTCGCGTAGGCCGGAACGATGCCGTCCCCGACCTCGTTGGTGACGACGATCGTGTCAGACGTGCGGGCGATGATGGCCTCAACGATGGGATCGAACGCTTCGCGGACGGACTCGGCGTAGCCGAGTTCAGAGTCGGCATGCGCGTATGTGCGATACACGTCGTCCATGACAAGACCCAACAGCGTTCCGACGCAGTCCACGAGCAGCAGCGCGTCACCCGGCACCTGCGCGAGCCAGCCGGTAGCGTCGAGAGCCTCGATCGTGTGCCAGCCAACGGGTCGGGAAGCGCGGTGTTTCGCGACACGCGCAGCGAACTCGGTGTCGGAGGGCTCGATGCGACCGAAGACGGCAACGCACACCGAAGCTCCGTCCATCTCCCTGAGAGCCGCCAGACGCTCGGCCGCAGCACTCTTGCCGCAGCGAGCTCCTCCTGTGAGAACCACCAGTGCCATCAGTCAGCTGCTTCCTCGTCATGAGCGCGCGCGGTCGACTCACGCAATGCGGCGACTTCGCCCGCCTCAAGATGGCGCCAGGCTCCTGAACCCAGATCTTTGAGGTCAACCGGCCCGAATGATACGCGCTCGAGCTCGATAACCGGGTGGCCGACATGGGAGAACATGCGGCGAACCTGCCGCTTGCGCCCCTCGCTGATCGTGATCTCCATGAGCGTGCGGGGGCCTTGATGCTCAACCGTTCTGACGAACGCCGGGGCGGTGAGCCCATCGTCGAGCAACACTCCGCTTCGAAGCGCCTTGAGGGCGACCGTCCCGGGCTTTCGGTCCACAAGGACACGATAGGTCTTCGGCACCTTCCAGCGGGGATGGAGCAGCTTGTGCGAGAGATCGCCGTCGGTGGTGAACAGCAGCAGGCCCGTGGAGTCGTAGTCAAGCCTCCCAACGGGGAAGAGTCCCGGGTACTCGGCGACCGGAACGAGCGATGCCACGGTGCTCCTGCCTTGCGGATCATGCATCGTCGTCATCACTTCAGGAGGTTTGTTGAGCATGAGATAGACGGGTTCTCCGTTCAGTGAGACCTCGACTCCGTCGACCGCGACGCGGTCGCACCCGGGGTCCACCTTGGCTCCGAGCTCGGTCACCGTGACTCCGTTGACGGTGACACGCCCCGCCGTCATCAGGTCCTCGCTCCCCCGCCTCGAGGCGACTCCGGCACGGGCGAGGAACTTCTGAACGCGCATGACAACGATGCGTTCATCGCTCACGAGCTCAGTCGACCTCGGCAATCTCGTCCTCGCCGTCAGTCGTGCTGACACTCATCGGTCCTTCGGTCGCCGAGAGCCGGTCGCGAATCGCGCGTTCGGTGTCTTTGTCAGGTGCGAACTCCTCAAGCGGCGGCAGCTCGTCGAGGTCTTTGAGCCCGAACTTCTCAAGGAACGTGCGTGTGGTCGCGTAAAGAATCGCGTTACCCTGGTTCTTGTCGCGACCGGTCTCTCTCACGAGGCCCTTCTCGACGAGCGAGGAGACAACCCCTTCAGAGTTCACGCCGCGAACCGCATTTATGCCGTTTCGCGTGACCGGCTGGTGATACGCGATCACAGCGAGCGCCTCAAGAGCGGCTTGCGAGAGTCGGCGCGTGTCCCACGAAAGCACGTAGCGTTCGATGACTTCATGGTGGGCCGGGTGCGTGTAGAGGCGCCACCCACCCGCGACTTCACGCAACTGAAAACCCCGTTCCTCCTCGCGGTAGTCCTGAGCCAGTTCGGCGAGCGCGTTTTCGAGGTCTCCGGGCGAGACATCAAGCACACGGGCGAGGCGGGCCGCGCTCACGGGCTCGTCGCTCACGAACAGCAACGCCTCAACGACACTGCGCACAGACCGGTCCTCACTCATCGAATGCCCCCTCGTGCGTGCCGCGATGCGCGGCTTCTTCCTCTGACAGATGGGTGACGACGATGTCGCCGAAACCAGCTTCCTGGGTGATCTCGACCAGACCACGTTTGTACAACTCGAGAATCGCCAGAAAGGTCACAACCACTACCTCGGGCGTCGGATCCTCTCCAACAAGGTTCATGAACGTGACACGGCCTGCGCGGGACAGGTGCCGCCGGACGTTCTCGGCGTGGAGTTCCAGCGAGATGGGCATGGAAGCGACGTGCTGGGCCTCCAACAAGAAGACTTCTTTGCGGTGTTCGAGATCCGAGCAGATGAGCGCGAGCGAGTGAAGAGTCACGCCCGCGAGATAATCGGGCATCAGGCTCAAGAACCCGGCCTCGAGCCCGGCTCGTCTCGGATGCTGGTGCCCCTCGTTCTCCATGCGTTGCGCGAGTTCGTGCGAGAGGTTCTTGAACTGCTTGTAGGCGATGAGCCGGGCGACGAGGATGTCGCGGGCCTCGGCAGGGCTCAGGTCGTCGAGCTCATCCCCAACGAAGGCCTCATCGGTGGGTAGCAACGCGAAGGCCTTGATCTCAAGAAGGGTGGCGGCAAGTAGGAGGAACTCGCTTGCCACGTCGAGGTCAAGATCGGCCATACGATCGATGTGGGCGAGGTACTGATCAGCCACGCTTGAGACATTGATGGCGCCGACATCGAGCTTCTGTCTGCTCACAAGGTGCAACAAGAGGTCGAATGGACCCTCGAACACGTCGGTTTTGACGGTGTAGCCCACGGCCGACTCGCTCTACGGTGCGTCGAGGAAGGACGGATGCGAGTCGACAGATGACGCCGCGACATCGCGCTTGTCGATACCCGCCGAGCGTTCCGTGCGGGGGTCGAGACCCATGAGCTCGCGGCAGGTTGCGACGACCTCGCTCGTGATGGGACGCGCCTTCTCGGCGCCTCGTGCAAGCACCCCTTCCGCGAAACCGGGAATCGCCGCGAGCTCGGCGCGCCTCTCGCGAAATGTTTCGAGGTACGCGATGAGGTCGTCGGCGAGCTTGCGCTTGTGGGCGACGCAGCCGCACGTCGCGTCGCGACAGCACGCTTCCCACTCGGCGATCTCATCGGCAGACGCGATGAGGCGGTGTACCTGGTGCAACGGGCAGACCGCGGGGTCGCCGGGGTCAGTTCTGAGCCTGCGCGCCGGATCCGTCATGAAGTTCATGACCTTGGCTCGCATCTCGTCGGCCGCGTCGCTTATGAAGATCGCGTTGCCGTAGGACTTCGACATCTTGCGACCATCCGTTCCCGGAACCCGCGCGCCTTGCGTGGCGATGATCGCCTGGGGCTCACGGAGGAACTCCCCGTAGGTGTTGTTGAAACGACGGACGATCTCGCGAGTGAGCTCGAGGTGTGGCAGTTGGTCCTCACCCACGGGTACGGCATCCGCGAGAACGATTGCGATATCAGCAGCCTGGAGGGCCGGATACAGGAAGAAGCCAACGTTGCCGAGGTCTTTGGTGGTGACCTGGGCTCGCTGCTCCTTGTAGCTGGGAGTGCGCTCAAGCCAGGGCATGGGTAACACCATCGAGAAGAAGAGCATGAGCTGCGCTACCTCAGCGACATCGCTTTGACGGTAGATCGTGGCCGCGTCGGGATCGAGCCCGGCTGCACACCAATCGAGCACCATCTCTTCAGTGAAGCGGGTGATGGCAGAGGGGTCCGCCCAGTCGCTCGTGAGCGCATGGAAGTCCGCGATGAAGTAGTACGCATCGTACTCGTGTTGCATGGCGAGCATGTTCTGGAGGTTGCCGAACCAGTGGCCCAGGTGGAGTTTGCCGGTAGGCCGATAGCCGGTGAGAGTGCGCTGTTTGGTCACGCGGGCGAATCTCCTTGAAGTGTCAGCAGGCGGTCGGGTCGGGCTCCAACCATCATAACGCAGCCGGTCGGCGACTATCGGCCCAGAAGGAGTCGCATCAGCGGCTGGACCGTGAGTTCGAAGTAGGCGCTGAGTGGACTCCAGCCTGTGAGCATCGGCACGCCCCACATCAAGAGGAGCAGGATGCCGAACGAGTACTGCTGCATGCGATACCACCCATGAAGCAAGCGATCCGGCAGGAACATCGGTACGATGCTCGACCCGTCCAGCGGCGGCAGCGGAATCAGGTTGAAGAACATCAAGACGAGATTCGTCTGCACGAGAAGCAGGCCGATGAGTCCGATCCACTGGGCGTAGATGCCAAGCGATGCGGTCATCAAGCTGGCAAGATGGAATACCGTGGCTCCAAAGAGCGCCAGTGCGAGATTGGCGCCCGGCCCGGCGATACCCGTGAGCAGATCGCCCAGCCTGATGTCTTTGAAGTAGCGCGGATTGACCGGTACGGGCTTGGCATACCCGAAGATCGGGCCTCCGGCCATCGCGAGCAGCACCGGCAGAAGCAGCGTGCCGAACGGATCGATGTGCTTGATGGGGTTGAGCGTCAGGCGACCGGCGTTCTTGGCGGTTGGATCACCCAACTTGTAGGCTGCCCAGCCGTGCATGTACTCATGAAACGCGATCGACGGCAGCAGGAGAATCAGCCACAAGACGGTCTGGATGTCGAAGCCCACTCACGAGTCCTTCCGATGCGCGATAAGGCCCGCTTGAACAGCGAGCCGTTTGAGGTTCGCGAGTTCCGCCTCGCGTCCAACAGCCCTGCCGTCAAGACGGTCGTCACGGGCACGCGCCAGTATAGCCGAGAACGCCTCGCCCGGTTCGGCCCCCATCGCTATCAGGTCTTGTCCGCTCACGGCTGGCCTCACGCTGGCCAATGTCCCGATGTAGCGCTCGATTCTCTCGCGCGATGTGGCGTCTCCCCTCGCCCACAGATTCGCAAGCGCCTCGACACGAAGCGGCGACAACATCGCAAACAGCCTGCTGTCCCGCATCTTGCGACCGTTGGCCAAGGCACGTTGGAGCGACTGTGACGACGCGACGGCCCGAATGGTCTCGGCCTCCTCGCGTCCGATCCTGAAATGTCTGACCCACCGCTCGGCGCTTGTCGGGGCGCCCGAACCACCCAAAGCGGCGAGCAGAGCCGTCTTGCGAGACGGTACCCGTCGCACACTGAGCTCGCGTACGCGAGCAAGACCCTCCTCGGCCTCACGCACGGCAGCGATCGCATCGGCGAAATCGACCCGGGCAGGCACTATCTCGCCCAACGCGCCCAACTCGGCGAGCCTCGTGAGGACCACAGAAGGGCTCTTCTCGGCGAGAAGATCGTAGATCTCCTCTCTGACACGTGCGCCGCTCACCTCGGCGAGAAGACCGAGCTCAGCGGCTCGCAGCGCGAGATTCTCCGACTGCGCGTCCAACGAGAATCCGTACCGGACCTCGAATCGGGCCGCGCGAAGGACTCGCGTCGGATCGTCCACGAACGACAGCGCATGGAGGACCCGCACCTTCTTGGCCTCAAGGTCCGCGAGCCCTGCGAAGGGATCGGCGATCGCCCCGAAGCACTCCGGATCGATACAGGCGGCCATGGCGTTGATCGAGAAGTCCCTCCGGAACAGATCCTGGCGAAGACTCGAACGCTCGACGATGGGCAGGGCGCCCGGTCGGGTGTAGTACTCGCTGCGGCTGCTCGCGATGTCGACATGCAGGTCACGCGAGAACACGAGCACCGCCGTTCCGAACCGTCGATGCACCCTGACCCGCACACCCAGCTCTGCCGCCGCGGCCTCACCGAATTCGACACCGTCGCCCTCTACGACGAGGTCGATGTCGAGATTGGGCCGTCCAAGCAACATGTCACGCACGAACCCACCCACCACATACACACGCGTCTTGCGCGACTGGGCGATCGCGCCCAGCCTCTCAAGTGCCTCGCGGGCCTGGGGCGGCAACAGCGTCCGAACGCTGGTTGTGAACGTGGCTGTGGCGCCGTGGTGTGGACGCGCGCGCGCGTTGTCGAGATACGACTCGCCATGCGCGGCGCGCAAGACGTCCTTGCGGGTCACGATTCCCAGCAGTCGGCTCCCCTCGACCACGGGAACGCGCCCTATGCCCCGCGTGGCGAGCAGGTGCTCGAGCTCAGTGAGGTCCACATCGGCCCCGACCGTCACGACGTCGCGTCCGATGAAGCCCTTCACCGGCGCGTGATCAAGGCGGTGCTGTAAGGCCTTGTCAACGTCTTTGCGGGTCACGATCCCAATGAGCTCGCCTGAGGAGACGACCGGAAGGCCCCCATGCCCCCATCGAGCCATCAGTACACCGGCCTCTTGCATGGTAGCCTCCGGGCCAATCGTGCGTACCGGAGAACTCATGATATCGGCTGAGCGGAGCGGAGGCGTGACTTCGGCGAGAAGCGCTTCGCGAACCTTGTCGCGGGCGTCTTCGACGCTCAGATCACGAAAGCCGCCGCTAGCCGCCTGAGGATGCCCTCCTCCACCGAGACGTCCAAGGACCGCACCGACATCCACCGCCGTGATCCGGGAACGAGCGACGATCTGGAGACGATCAGGCATGGAGACGATACCGATGGCCACACGAAAGCCCATGTCCTCCACAACGTAGTGCGTGAGAACGCTCGCCGAATCGACGTACTCATCAGTGTGCGCCGTCCCGACAGCGACCTGCTGACCGTTGATCTCCCAGATCTCAAGAGAGCGTTCCAACTGGGCGAGCAGCGCCTTTTGCTGGGCATCAAGCGAACGCGCGAGATAGCGGTTCACGACCTCGAGATCAGCACCGGCCGCCATGAGCCACGCGACCGCGTCGGCATCATACGGCGTCGAGTTCGGATACGTGAGCGACCCGGTGTCCTCGTGAATACCGAGAAGGAACAACGACGCCTCAAGCGGTGTGGGCTCGATTCCGCGTCGCTTCATCTCGTGAACGAGGATGCTTGTCGTGGCACCCACATCAAGACTCAGATCCTGCGCCGCCACGACATCACCCTCTTGGGCCGGGTGGTGATCGTAGACGATCACTTCGACCCCGGGGCGGGTGACGATCGCGCCTATCTCTCCGATTCGGCCCGGATCGCGGGTGTCGACCATCACAACCCCGGTCACTGTATCGAGATCGAGACCGCGCAGGTCCACGAAGTTCAAGAACTCCTCGTGCAGGTTGTGAAACGCGCGTACGTTGGTGTTCTGAGTCCCGAGGAACACGCCGCGGGTGTCATCGAAGAGCCTCGTCGCCGCCACCGTCGCCGCGTAAGCGTCGAAATCAGGGTTGGCATGTCCGACGGCGATTCGCACAGTTCGAATCCCTCAGTCCTCAAGAATGAGTGGTTCAGGGGGCAGCGCAACGGGGCCCACGAACACTGAGGCGCGAAAACGCTCTTCGGCCTCATCGAGCTGGTGTTGTGACGCGGCATACAGAGTACCGAGCAAGGACCCCTGTTCCACGCGGTCCCCCACGCGCACGGCGAGAAGAAGGCCGGCGCCCGGGTCGATCGAGTCCTCCTTGCGAGCGCGGCCCGCTCCGGCAACCATGGCTGAGCGTCCGACCCCCTCGGCGTCGAACCCGACAACGTAACCGACGTCCGCCGAGCACACCTCGCGAGAAAGCGACGAGCAGGGCAGCCGACTGGGATCTTCAACGACGCGACCATCGCCACCCTGGGCCTCGATCATCTCGCGAAGCTTGGCAAGACCGGCGCCGGAAGCGATGGCCTCGCCCAGAAGCGCCCGCGCACGCGTCACGTCGCCCGCCCGCCCGCCCAGCACGAGCATCCGCGCGCCGAAAGCCATACAGAGCTCCATCAACGCAGCCGGACACTCGCCCTTGAGAGTGCGTATCGCTTCAGCGACCTCCAAAGCGTTGCCGACGGCCATTCCAAGCGGCTGATTCATGTCCGTGAGCAGGCACTCGACGTCACGACCGAACGCACGGCCGACTCGCGAGAGCTCGGCTGCAAGGATCCTCGCCTGCTGTTCGGTCTTCATGAAGGCACCGGAACCGACCTTGACGTCGAGCACGATCGCGTCCGCTCCGCCCGCGATCTTCTTGCTGATGATCGATCCCACGATGAGCGGGATGCTCGGTACGGTGGCCGTGACATCCCTCAGCGCATAGAGCTTCTTGTCAGCGGGGTCAACGTCCGGACTCTGGGCGATGACGGCTACCCCGATATCCCTGACCTGAGAGACGAACTGTTCCGACGTGAGCTCCGTGCGGAAACCCGGTATCGAATCCAGTTTGTCCAACGTGCCGCCCGTGTGGCCCAGCCCCCGTCCGCTCATCTTCGCCACCGGCACACCGCACGCGGCGACGAGCGGTGCGAGAACGAGAGTCGTCGTGTCTGCGACCCCACCTGTCGAGTGTTTGTCGACTTTGATGCCGGGAATCGACGACAGATCGACGACTCTTCCCGAGCGGACCATCGCATCGGTGAGCCACACCGTCTCGTCCGGGGACAGGCCGTTGAGGTACGTGGCCATCAGCCACGCGCTCATCTGGTAGTCAGGCACCTCTCCGGTGCTGTATCCCAGAATCAGCTGATCGATCTGCTCAGACGTGTGAGTCCTGCCGTCACGCTTGGTCTCGATGAGCTCCTCGAATGTCGCCTCGACGCTCATACGCCGTGCACCTCGCCGAGAAAGCTGAGGCCACGTCCGCAGGCCCCCGCGCGATCGTAGAAATCAAGCACCGTCTCGCCGATGTCGGAAAACGTGGCGCGGATACCCAAGGCGACACCCGAGTCGACGCCTTTGACCTTGACGATGAGCGGCGTGTACTCACGGGAGTGATCGGTAGACGGCATCGTTGGATCGCAACCGTGATCAGCTGTCACGATGAGCATGTCTCCGTCGATCATCGCATCGAGCAGTTCCGGCATGCGCGTATCGACGGCCTCGAGTCCGCGCGCGTACCCTTCGGCATCATTGCGGTGACCCCAGACCATGTCGAAATCAACGAGGTTCGCGAAGACGAAACCGTTGTCAGAGGTGTCGCGTATCCTCGCGATGAGGTTGTCGATACCATGCATGTTGCTCTCGGAATGGGGTGATTCACAGATTCCTCGCCATGCGAAGATCTCGCCGATCTTGCCAATGCCATAACTCGGGATCCCTGCCTCAAGAAGCCGGTCGAGCACGGTGGGCTCAGGGGGCTCCAGTGCGTAGTCGCGCCTGCGATGCGTACGCTGGTAGACGTGGTCGTCGTCCGGGCCGGTGAACGGACGCGCGATGATGCGACCGACCGCGTGCTCGCCCACGCACACCTTCTCGCGAGCGATCGTGCATATCTCGTAGAGCCGTTCTATGCCGATGATGTCTTCATGAGCCGCGACCTGAAAGACGCTGTCCGCGCTCGTGTACACGATCGGCTTGCCGGTTGCGACGTGTTCGTCGCCGAGATCCTGAATGATCGCTGTGCCGCTCGCCGCATAGTTACCGAGCCAACCCTCGCCCGTTTCCCGCTCGAACGATTCCATCAATTCGAGCGGGAAGCCGTCGGGGTACGTCGGGAATCCGCTGACGAGGTGTAGCCCCATCATCTCCCAGTGCCCTGTCGTGGTGTCCTTGCCAACACTGGCCTCCGCGCACTTCCCGTACGAAGCGATCGGGGCGCTGCATGGCGAGACGCCCTGGACTGACACGATATTGCCGAGCCCCATCGCAGCGAGGTTCGGCATGCAGAGTCCTCCCGCAGCACGTGCGGTGTTTGCCAGCGTGTTGGAGCCAACGTCTCCGTACTGCTCGGCATCGGGCAGCTCGCCGACCCCCACCGAATCGAGAACCAATACGATGGCTCTGGGCGCTCGACCCACTCAGATCACCACTCTGTCGACTTCGTCGAGGCTGGTGATCCCGGCCGCGACCTTGTCCAAGGCGTCCCGACGAAGCGGACGCATTCCCTCCGAGATCGCGACCTTGCGCAACTCCTCGGCCGGCGCGTCCTTCAGGTAGAGCGACTGCAGACACTCGCTCATGGGCATCACCTCGAATACGCCGAGGCGTCCGCGGTAACCGGTCGTGTTGCACGCCTCGCAACCCACCGGGCCCAGAACAGTCAGGTCCGCAAGTTCCTCTTCGTCGAATCCGGCCGCCATGAGCTTTTCAGGGGAGATATCCACCGCTGCTTTACAGTCTGGGCACAGCACACGCACGAGTCGCTGCGCGATGACGCCCAGGAGCGCCGACGAAGTGATGTAGGCGGCGACCCCCATGTCGTTCAAGCGCGTGAGAGTCGATGGGGCATCGTTGGTGTGGATGGAGCTCAACACGAGATGCCCCGTGAGAGCAGCCCGGATAGCGGTCTCGGCGGTCTCGGGATCGCGGACCTCCCCCACCATGACGACGTCAGGGTCGGAGCGCAGAATGGTTCTCAGTCCCGATGCGAACGTCAGTCCGACTCTCGTATTGACCGCGATCTGAGTGATGCCTTCCATCGTGAACTCGATGGGGTCTTCGACCGTGATGATCTCCTTGCCAGGATCGTCGAGTGCGTTCAATGCCGCATAGAGCGTCGTGGACTTGCCGGAGCCCGTGGGCCCGGAGACGAAGATGACCCCATAGGGCACCTTGAGCATCCCCAGAAGTGCGTCGTGCTCGCGTGGGGCAAGCCCGATCTCGTCAAGCGGACGATAGGCCACCTCGCTGTCAAGCAGGCGCAGCGTGATGGACTCGCCATAGGGTGTGGGAAGGGTCGCCACACGCACGTCAAGATCGCGCCCATCGATCTGAATCGAGATGCGGCCGTCTTGGGGGCGCCTTCGCTCGGTGATGTCGAGGTCAGCCATGACCTTCACGCGAGAGAGCAGCTCGCTTTGCGCACCGCGAGGAAGGCGGCTCACCTCACGCAGAACGCCATCGATGCGAAAGCGTACGCGAACCCCTCGACGACTCGGCTGGAAGTGAATGTCGCTTGCCCGCTCGACAACGGCCTGACGAATGATCTGGTTGATCATGCGTACAACCGCGACCCCCGCATCCGCCGCGGACTCCGCCAAGGCATCATCGTCGCGAATCTCGTTGATGGAGCGCGAGATCGACAGCTCGTGGAGCGCATCGACCTCGGCGATGTACTTGTCGATGGCGTGCAGTACCTCGGTCTCAGTCGCCACGACCACGCGCACCTCATACCCGGTGCGCAAAGAGACGTCGTCCGCCGCCTCGATGTTGAGAGGATCCGCCATCGCCAAGGTGAGCACGTCACCGTCAACAGAGATGGGAAGGGCGACGTGTCGACGCGCAACCCGAAGAGGCAACGAAGCGGCAACCGCTGGATCGACCGTCGCGGAATTCAGCCTGACGCGCTCGAGCCCCTTTTGCTCAGCAAGGGTCCCGGCGATCTGGTCTTCAGACACCATGTCATTCTCAACGAGGATCCGCCCGAGCTTGCGCCCCGTCGAGGACTGCAGTTCGAGCGCTACTCCCAACTGCTCGCTGCTCAGCACTCCTTGGGCGACCAGCAACCCGCCAAGACGTTCGTGAGTGTATGGCACCCAGATCTCCTCGCTGCGCGTGAGTCGGACGAATTCGATCAGTCTGATTGTGTTCTTCCCCGAGATCGAATGACGCTGAGCGCCCACTCGACGAGCAGCATGGCCCCGACCGTGATGGCGGCATCGACATCGAACGCCCCGCCATAGGGAGTCTTGATCGCGTCGATACCCAGCGGGATCGTGACGCGGTCGGTCACGGCCAACAACACCTCCGCCCACCCCTGGGAGGCGAGCCTACCGAAGAAGGTCACGACGATTCGTGCGGTTTCTGCCACGGCGAGAACAACGAACACGTCCATGACGACCGTGAGCAGGGTGCGATGATTCAGGCGAGACACGCGACCTCCGAGGTGCAGACTGACAACAGTGTCCCGATTATCGTCCGTCCGAGTGACCTGCGCCACCCCACGACCACAGCCGACGACCCTCATGTGCGATCCGCGCTGCTAGCGCACCCTCACCTTCGCCGACAGCGCGCTCTTGGTCAGCGCGTGGCCCGCATCCGAGTGCGTCGCTTGGAAGCGATACACCCCCGCCTTGAGCTTGAAGGCCGCCGCATAGCCGCCGGTCGAGGTGGCCGTCACCCGCTTCGTGCTCACGCGTACGAGCTTCGTGCCCGACACGCGATATGCGGTGACATTGACGACGCCCGCGTGCTGGGGCAGAAGCGTGCCCTTCATCGAGAAGGTGCGTGAAGCCCTCGGCGTCGACGTCGAGGCCACAGGAGTGGAGAGTTTGGCCCGAGGCTGCAACGTGAACGCAGCCGGCACCGCCTTGTAGAGAGCATTGCCAGCAAGCGTCACGCGCATGGCGGTCGCGTTCCACACAGCGGGAAGCGTGGCCGAGTAGCTGTCGGCGACACCCGTCGCGCTCATCGTGGCGATCGTGCTCCATCCGGCCCCTGCGCGCCTCTGCACCAGCAGCGTATAGCCGTCGAACCGTGTTGGAGCTGTCAGCGCTTCGTATGGTAGTTGTAGATCGAGGCATAACGGACCGACCCGTCGCTGCAGGTCGGTAAGCGAGGCGTGGAAGGTGAGATGCATGCCCGCCCGACGCCCTTCGTGCATGGCGTGACAGCTCCTTCGTTACTACGCCAGTTCGGCTGCTAGAGCTTCCTGTTCTCTAATGCGCTTTGCGAATACCAGCCGTGCGAGGATAAGACTACCTTCGTAGAGCGCTACGAGAGAGCCACCTAGAAGACCCATCGTGACCGGCGACCAGTCTGGTGTTGCAACTGCTGCGACTACAGCGAGTCCCGAGTAGGCGTAGCGCCAGTTCTCGCGCAACTTGCGGTATGGAATCAACCCGAAGCCAATGGCGTAGAACACGACGATGGGAATCTCGAACGCCATCCCGAAACCGATCATCATGAGCCCAATACCATTCAGGTATCGATTCGCCTCGGCGATCTCGGTCACGAGTGAACCGCCTTGGCCAATGAGGAATTCGAAGGCAGGCCTCAGAATGACGGTGTAGACGAATGCGCATCCTGCACTGAACAGACCGACAGCGGCGAAGAAGGTCGGTATGAAGAACTTGCGCTCACGAGACTTCAACGCTGGAAGGAAGAATGCCAGCATCTGCCAGATGATCAGGGGGCTGAAGAGCACGATTGCTGCGAAGAAGGCGAGCTTGAACCGGAACGCGAAGGAGTCGAAGGGTCCCAAGGTCTTCAGTTCCTGACCCGGAATCAGGTCTATCACGGGCGCGAAGACAAATGTGAGTATCGGCTCGTAGAACGGATCGAAATACAGCACAGTCGAGCCAACAACTAGCGCGAGCACGATGATGACGAGCCGCCGACGCAACTCGGCGATGTGCTCGAAGAACGGGAGTCTTTTCGGGGAGATGGGCATAGGCATTGTCGAGGAGGGTCACTCCTCGGCCTCCTCCTTGTCGAATCCATTCTCGGTCGCGGCCCAGATCTGTTCTGCGGAACTCGTTGTAGTGGCTGCTGGCCGGACACCGTTCGCTGATCCATCTGTCCCGGCAGAAATCGTTACCTGAGTTCGATTTTCACTCGCGTACATCTCGGACTTGATGACACGCTCCATGTCCTGCTGCGCGCTCTTGAACATCTGCATAGTGCGTCCAATGGTGCGCGCCACCTGCGGCAGCTTGTCGGGCCCGAAGATGACAAAGGAGAACACGAGAATGATGACGAGCTCCAAGCCGCTGATGCCGAACATACGTCCACCTTCTCACTGCGCGCTGCACATGGACGCGGACCGTGGTGGCGGTGCCAACCGACCGTTCACGGGGTGTGATTACTTCAGCGTTGCTGGAAATCGGAAACGCTAGAGAGTTCACTGAGCTTAAGACACCCTAGGGTGCACTCTGTCGAACGGGCGAACCTCACGCCGCCAACACACTCACGACCCACACGGACCCAAACCGTCGATGAAGCTGACACGCTTCATCTCGACGATTACGGTACCGCAGCCGCCCTTGATAGTCGAGACTTGTGTGTGAGCGTGTGGGACCGTATTGGACTGTGGGACCTTGCCGGACGAGGCCGGGCTCCTGAGTGAGGCTGTGAGTTTGGATGTGCACACTCGAGACCCCGTCCACTTGGTCGAACTCAGAGTATCACGGTGCGCCCGGCCGCAATCCTGCTCCGGCGGTGGTAAGCGTGAATGCGTGAGGTTCCCAGGACGCGCACGCGCCTCGACTGAAGAAGGAACGCGTCAGCGAATCGAGTCACACACGACGCGACACATGATCTTCTCGGCGAGATCGCGCGAGTTCGGGACGCCTTGAGCGAGCCGCGCGCGAGCCTCGGCGATACGGTCCTCCCGGACGTCAGGTGCGGCCGCGACGACAGCCAGAGCCCGACTCATCAGTTCAGGCGAGACATCGCGTCCGCTCAGACCTTGCGTATACCCACCCGAAGGGCCACGCATGGCGAGCAGAGCCTGTTGTGTGGTGATCATCATGAATCGAGTATCGGCAGCGAACGCAACCGACTTGACGATGGACAGATGGGAATTCCGTGACCCTTGTGAGCCGAATCACAATGCTGATCGGGTCGCGGAATCGGCCAGAATCGGTTCGGGAAAAGGGAGAGCCCCAAGGCCGGCACCTTGAGGCTCAGGGGTAAGGGGTTGCATTCGCATGCAACTCGAGACAAATCCTAACATTCGCTCATGGCCTGCACAAGTAGCCGTGTCACGGGAAATCGCGGAGATTTCGAGGAGACGGACAGCCCACGATCCACGGAAATCTGGCGTGATCAGAGCCTCAACAGGAAGCCCTGGAGAGCAACGGCGAGTCCGAACACGAAGGGCATCGCCCCTGCAAGCGTGAGAAGCGCGGCAAGAGACGCTATGACAACGGTGGCGCGCTTGACATCCGAAGGATTGTCGACCGGGTTCACTTCGATGACCACTTCGGACTCGGAATCAAAGAACAGGGCTCGAATCACAGACCCGTAGTACGCCAGCGAGACGATCGAGCCGAGCACTGCAGTGGCGATGAGCGCCCAATACATGAGGGCGAGCAGCCCTCCTTGTGCGCCTTCCAGACTCAATGCGGCCAGGATCGCCGCGCCGAACGCCTGAAACTTGCCCCAAAAGCCCACGAGTGGCGGAATCCCGGCCAACGAGACCAGGGCGAGCGACACCGAGACCCCCAGAACAGGATGTGCGCGTCCCATACCCGCGAGTCCGCTCACCGACCCGTCCCAACGCGGGCGAAGCACGGCGAACACGCCGACGGCCGAGAAGGTCACCGTGGCCGCGACCGCATATGTGGCGATGAGAACGATCGACGCCGTCGGATTCATCGCTGCCAGCGCAACGAGCGCATAACCGACCTGGGCGATTCCGGCGTAACCCAGCATCCGCGCATATGAGGACTGGGCGAGCGCTCCGAACGAGCCGATGACTATCGACATCACAGCAAACACAGCAAGTACAACGGCGACGTTCCCTCGCAGCGAGTCACCTGCGAGTGTGATCGTGGATTCGATGGGAACACCCACGTAGACGAGAGTGCCAACGGCTGTGATAACGCCCAGTTTCACTGCACCGGCGAGAAATGCTGAGGCGAACGGTGGCGCTGTCTCGTAGACGTCAGGTGCCCACCAGTGGAAGGGGGCGGCACCGGCCTTCAGGAGCAGCGCGGCGACTATGAGCAACACAGCGACGAGTCCAGGTGTGGCTGGCGCAAGCGAAGAGACCACCTGGCCTGCCATCGCGTAGGTCAAAGAGCCTCCGGCGAACGGAACGATCACTGCGAGTCCCAAGACGAACAGACCCGTGGCGATCGCACCCTGGATGTAGTACTTGAGTCCAGCCTCAGCTGAGCGCTTGTCACGTGAGAGAACAACCAGGGCGTACGCGCACACCGCGACGATCTCGAGCGCGATCAGAAGCATCACGAGATCGTTTGTCGAGGCCGACAGGCCGGCGCCGAACGAGGCCAGCGCCACCAACGGCGCACCCTGAGCCAAGCGGACACGTTGCGCACCCGATACCGAAAGCAGACTGGCGGCCGCAAGAATGCCGATCAGCCCTGAGACCGTCGAGTGCGCACCACCAACCACGAGGACACCGTGGAGAATCCCTGAGCTGGACATCCAGCCGCCAACGAGACCCACGACGCCACCGGCGCCAAGCAGCAGCGCTGCGGAGATGGTGCCGGCGGAGCTCTCACGGCGAAAGACGGCGTCCGCAGTCAGTGAGACGATCGCCGCCGCCAGATAGGGGCCGAACGTGAGCCAGAAGAGTGCGTTCGGCGTCACTGTCACAACCCCCCGTTCATGCCGGGGAACAGAGAGATGATAACGGGGACCACCGTCGAACTCACGATATGCGGAGCAACACCGAGCACCACGATCGCCACTACACACGCAGCACTCACGGATGTCTCGCGAGTTGAGAGATCCAAGATGCCGCTGCTTGAGCCACGAGTCCCCTGGACAGTACCCGCAATCGCCCGAAGATTGTACGCAGCGGCCAACACGACACCCACTCCGGCAGGAACGATCCACCACGAGAACGCACGGAAGCCCTCGATCAACGTCACGTACTCGCCGGGAAAGCCCGAAAGGCCGGGGAGCCCTGCTGACGCCAGTGACGCTATCACGAACACCACTGACCACCGCGGTGCGACCACTCCAAGCCCTCCGAAGCTCGAGATCTCCCTGGTATGAGCGCGCTCATACAACGCACCAACGAGGAAGAAGAGCAACCCGGCGACAATGCCGTGGCTGACCATCGTGACAACCGCCGCTGAAACCGAAGCAGCCGTACCTACGGCAATCGCCAGAGCGACGAATCCCATGTGGGCGACGGAAGAATAGGCGACCAGCCGCTTGAGGTCGCTTTGCACGAGTGCGGTCGCCGCCCCCCAGATGATCCCGACGACACCCAGAATCGCAAGCGCCACCCGGGCGCCCTCGAAACCTTCCGGAGCGAATGGAACGGCGACGCGTATGAGGCCGTAGCCGCCCATCTTGAGCAACACTCCCGCCAGTACGATGGAGCCCGCGGTCGGGGCCTCCGTGTGGGCATCAGGCAGCCAGGTGTGCAACGGCACGACCGGTAGCTTGACGAGAAATCCCGCCGCGAGCAGCCAGAACACCATCACCGGCGTCGTCACCCCGCCGGCAGCAGAGATCTCAGATATCAACAGCGATCCGGTCTGGATGATGGCGACGATCACTCCCACCAGCAGAACAGCGCCCCCCGCGAAGGTGAAGAGAAGGAACTTCATGGCGGCGCGTCTGGAGTTAGACGAGCCCCAACCCCCTATCAGGAAGAACATCGGAATGAGTACTGACTCCCACGCGATATAGAACAGCACAAGGCTGTCGGCGAGGAACACGGCGGCGAGAGCGCCTTGCAAGATGAGCAGAAGCGCGTGATGAGAACCGGGCGCCTTGGTGACGTTCCACGATGCGACCACAGCGAGTGATCCGATGGCGACGGCAAGAACCAGGAACGGCAATGACAGGCCGTCCATCACTGTCATCCAGATCGTAGAGCCGCCAGCGAAGATTGCGCCACGCACCACGGAACCCGCCGACGTCACGCTCGACGCCACGACGGCGAGCGCAGCTCCCTGACAGATGACGCCAGCCAACGCGAAGAAACGGGGCCATCGGTGATTCAACCGCGAGGACACCCATGCGAGCGGAGCAAAGGCGAGCGGCAGCAGAATCAGCATATCGAGCAACAGCACGCCACTCACCTCCCCATCAGAATCAACGCGGCCATCATCAGCGCAACCACGGCGACGATTCCCGCTGCGTACGCCTGCGCGTCTCCGCTCTGCAGTCGAGCGACCGCCGCAGCGATACCGCGGGTCACGCGGCCCGAGCCCTCGACCGCTCCGTCGATGACGAACCTGTCCGCCCACGCCCACAGGATGCGGCAGGTCGATGTCACCGGTCGCACAAGGGCGGTCGCGACGAAAGCATCCCAGTGAAACGCTGCGATAAGCGTCTCAGAGACGCGGGGAATCCTCGCGAACACGGCTCCGGTCCCCGTCGCAGCGGCCCTCCAACCGAGCGCTGCTCCCAGCAGGGCGAGAAGCGTCGCGGCGACCGAGATGGGTATCGAGAGGGGCTCGGCATGCGCGGCAAGCGATTCAGCGAATATCCCACTCGCGAAACCGAGAACGACCGCGGGCACCGCGAGCACGAACAGCGGCGCGAGCATCGTGGCGGGCGACTCGTGCGCATGAGAGTGTTCAGTGAGCTCCCCGAAGAACGCGAGTCGAGTCGTCCGTGCGGCATAAACGGCCGTGAGCAGCGTCGCTGCGAACAAGGCCATCCCCGCAAGCGGTGACGTATGCCAGACCGCCTCAAGAACAGCGTCTTTGCTGAAGAACCCCGCAAGTGGCCCAATCCCAGCCAGGGCGAGGACGCCAACGACCCACACGGCGAAGGTCGCAGGCATCTGACGCCGCAACCCACCCATGGAGTAGAGGTCCTGTGTTCCTGAGCCGTGGATGACGCTACCGGAGGCGAGGAAGAGCAGCGCCTTGAAGGCCGCGTGCGTCACGAGGTGGAAGAACGCCGCGGCCCAGGCCCCCACGCCGAGTGCCACGAACATGAATCCCAACTGGGAGATGGTCGAGTACGCGAGCACCTTCTTGATGTCGCGCTGCGCTGTCGCGATAAGGGCGGCGCCGAGGGCCGAGACGAGGCCGGCCCCGAGCAGCACGGCCCGCGCGGCGGGTGCTGCATCGAAGATCGGCCAGAGACGCGCTACCAGGTAGACGCCTGCAGCAACCATCGTAGCGGCGTGGATGAGCGCCGAGACCGGCGTCGGACCCTCCATCGCGTCAGGAAGCCAGCCGTGAAGAGGGAACTGCGCAGACTTGCCCAGCGCACCGATCGCGAGACATACCGCTGCTGCGTTCACGAGTCCCGGATCCATGCCTTTGATACTTGAGACCACTCCCTCGTAGGTGTCAGTGCCAGTAGTGACCACGAGGATCGCGATTCCCAGCAGCATGGCGACATCGCCGACCCTTGTGGTCAGAAACGCCTTGATAGCCGCAGAGACGGCCACAGGTTTCTCGTACCAGAATCCGATGAGGAGGAACGAACACGCGCCCACCAGCTCCCACCCGATGAACAAGGTGGTGAGCGAACTCGCGAGCACGAGCATGTTCATGGATCCAACGAATGCCGCCAGTAGCGCGAAATACCGAACCCACCCGGAATCGTCGCGCATGTACCCCATCGAGAACACGACGACACTCGCAGCCACGAGGCCCACCACAAGAAGCATGATCGCGCTCAGGGTGTCGAGCGCGCCCGCGAGACGAAGCGATTGTTCGCTCGCGAGAAACCAGGGATGCATGACCACCGGGTACGCCAGAGCACTCGTCATCCATCCCCCGACCTCATGCAGGGCCGGGCCGATGCTGTGGATGCGCGCAAGAGCCATACCGCCGGTAGCGATGGTGAGCACGGCGGACGCGAGCGCCAACAGAGGAGGCAACACGCGGATGCGTCGCCCAAGAACCGCGATGACCACCGCCAGTACGAGCGGTACCACCACGAGCAGCAGCGGGCGCGAGACGAAGACCTCCGTCATCCTCGCACCTCCGTGAGCTCTTCGACGCGCGTGGTGCGCGTACGCCCCGCGACCGCCACAACGAGGGCGAGTCCGACGGCGGCCTCGGCAGCCGCCAGGACGATCACGAGCAATCCGACGGCCTCGATGCCCGCGCCACCACCAAAGGCCGCTCCAAGACCGACCAGAAGCAGGAGCGGGGCTCCGATCAGCACCTCGATGCTTGCGAGCACACCCACGAAGTCGCGACGGGTAAGCACGCCGTACAGGCCGAGTGCGAACAGCGTCGCCGAGAGTATCAAGACGCTCACTCGCCCTCACCTCCGGTAATCGAGATCACAGCGACCAACGCGGCGAGCAGGAGCACGCCAACGAGTTCGAAATGCGGCAGCATGTCACCAAGAAGTAGCGCGCCCATATCGTCGACGCTCGAGGTCGCCACGCCGCTTGCGGCGGGAAACACCGGGCGCACCACGATCACGAACAGGATGCCGAGGGCTGCGCACGCAACAGCGGCGAAGGGGTCGTGACGTGACGTGAGCGAGGGTTCACCGGGAGTCGCGCGGTGAACGAGCATGATCGCGAACAGAAGCAATATCAAAACGCCACCCACGTACACGAAGACCTCAGCCACGGCGAGGAATCCGAATCCGAACAAGGCGAACAAACCGGCTAGGGCCAGAAGAAAGACCCCCAGTCCAAGAGCGAGTCGCATGACCTCTCTGGTGGTGACCACCGTGACGGCACCAGCGACCGCGAGGGCACCGAGCAGCCATAAGACAACGGTCTGCGTCACACTGATCCCCCCTTCACGTCTGCCGTCTCCGCACCAGTGGCTCGGGAGCCCTCGCCAGAACGCAGCATCTGCTCTCTGCCAAAGACCGTGAGGTCGCGAGTGAAGAAGGCGAGTTCGTACTGCCCCGTGTGCTGAAGCGCGTTCGTCGGGCACTGTTCGGCGCACAGGCCGCAGAAGCAGCACTTCGAAAGATCGAGGTCGTAGCGTGTGACGCATCGCGCGCCCGGATCGTCGATTCGCTCGACTTGAATCGCATAGTCGGGGCATACGCGGGCACAGAACGTGCACCCGACGCATATCTCGGAGGCGCATCGCAAACAGCGGTCAGCCTCGGCAAGCCCTTCGAGGTGCGTGAATCCCATCTCGACCTGACGCCAGTCCCGGGCTCGATCCGTCCCATTCGCAAGCGGCATCGTGGCCCGCAACCTGATGCGCTCGACTCCTTGCAGCATTGCAGGCTGATAACGAGGATATGTGAGAACGGGACGAAATACGCGTCCCTCCGACAGACTGTTGCCGTTCAGGTAGCGTTCGATCGAAACGGCGGCATCATGTCCGCTCGCGATGGAAGCGATGGCTGATCCCGGTCCGGTGACCACTTCTCCACAGGCGAACACTCCCGCGACATCGGTCGAAAGCAGCGAACCGTCGACCTGGAGGAGTCCCCGTTCGCTCAAGACGACGTCGCTTCCCGAAACCAGCAGGCCCAGATCCGGTGACTGACCGATCGCGAACACGACCACGTCGCAGGCGAGATCGGTGAACTCGTCTTCGAACACGGGCGCGAAGCGTCCCTGCGCGTCGTAGACGGACAGGCAGCTCTGGACACGCATCCCCGTGACCTGACCGGCGTCCTCCAAAACAGCCTTCGGGCCGAAGGAGCACAGCGCGACAACCCCCTCGTCAAGCGCTTCTTCGATCTCCCACGGGTGCGCGGGAAGCTCGTCCATGGACTCGAGCGACGACAGCGTCACTTCCGCGGCGCCACAGCGAAGCGCGACACGAGCACAGTCGACAGCGACGTTGCCGCCGCCGATCACCAGCACCCGCTTGCCCTTGACGCCGCACTCCCCCTTCCCGTTTCCGGTCCTGAGGAAGTCGAGTGCGCCCCACACACCAGAAGCGTTGGCCCCGGGTATAGGCAGCATACGACTCAACTGCAATCCCGCGGCGATCAAGACAGCCTCGTATTCGCCGATCAGGTGGTCGATGGGCACGTCCTCGCCGATGCGCACCCCCGTGAACAGACGCATCCCCATCGTCTGGAGGTCCTCGATCTCGGTGGCAAGCACATCCCTGGGAAGACGGTACGCCGGCACACCCGAGAGCAACGCACCACCCGGGAGTTTCTCCTTCTCGTAGCAGTGGACCTCGAACCCCGAATGCATCAGGTCAAGAGCGGCGGCCAGGCCGCTCGGACCGCTGCCGATGACCGCCACACGCTCGCTTCTCGTGATGGGCAGCGCTTTGACCCGCTCTTCACGGTACTTGGCGTAACCCTCGTAGGCGACACGGTGAAGCGGTCTGATGGCGACCGGCTCGTCGTAGTAGTTCCGTCGACAGGCGCTCTCACAGGGGTGGTGGCAGATGCGCCCGAGAACGCCCGGCATCACGTTTCGCGCACGAACGAGCTCGTAAGCCTCCGCAACCCGCTCATCAGCCAGAAGATAGGACTGCGCACGCGCGTCGACGTTGGCGGGGCAGTTCCCCACGCATGGAGGCAGTCGGTCAAGGGAGTGGAGTGCCTCGATCGCGGCGTTGTACTCGACAGCCGGGGCCGTGATGGGCTCGACCTGCTCGCGCCCCAAGATGCCCGTGAGCCTCAGGGCTCCTCGCCAGCGCGGTGAGATCTCGACCCTCTCGTCAGGGTATCGAAGGGTCTTTGGCTGAATGCGAGCATTGCGCGCGGTGATCCCCAGACCGGTGAACATGCTGCGGACACGCTGGGCGAGCCCTTTGAGCCCGGGAGCGTACTCGTTGGTGGCGCTCACGGCGAGGCGAACGCTCATGGGGGTGCGGTCTGGCGCGCCGACCGGTCGATTCCTCACAGCCACGGCAGCACCACCCCCACCGCGAGAATCTGAAGCAACGCCGCAGGCGTGAGCACCTTCCAGGCGAGGCCCATGAGCTGGTCAGGACGCAAGCGGGGAAACGTCCACTTCGCCCAGATCATGAGGGTCGCGATGGCAGCGGCGAACACGACGAACAGGAAGGCTCCCAAAGGACCGGGGATCCCCAAGCCGGCACCGAAGAAAGTGGCGGCGCCGAACAGAGAGGCGGCGACGATGCCGCCGTACTCGGTCATCATGAACACCGCCCAGCGGATGCCCGAGTAGTCAGCGAAGTACCCCGCCACCAGCTCAGATTCGGCTTCGGGCAGGTCGAACGGACCGCGATTGAGCTCGGCCAGAGACGAGATCAGGTACACGACGAAGCCTACGGCGAGCAACGGAATCCACCACCAGCGCCACTCGGCCCTGATGGTGACGGTCGAGAGCGAGCCCGCAAGCAGACACAGCGCGAGTACCGAAAGCGTTCTCGGAAGCTCGTAGGAGACCATCTGAGCGGCCGCCCTGACTCCACCGATGGTGGCGTAGCTGTTTCGACTCGACCATCCCGCGAGCAGGATGCCGAGCACACTCATTCCCGGAACAGCCAGGAAGAACAGGGCGCCGGTCGAGATGTCGAAAGGTGCCCAGCCCGCTGCGAAGGGAATGACGGTGAGTGACGCGGCCCCGGGAACGAAGACGAGAAACGGCATGAGGCGAAATACAGGAACATCGGCCTGTGCAGGCGTGATGTCTTCCTTCAAGACGAGCTTCACGGTGTCTGAGAGCGTCTGAAGCAACCCGGCAGGACCAGCCTCCTGCGGACCCAGGCGACGTTGGATCCGCGCGGCGACCTTGCGCTCCCACCACACACCGATGAGCGCAGCGACGGCTATCAGCACGCCTGCGGCGAGACCCCAAACGGAACCGATGAGCAACCCGCTCGTCGGGCTCACCGGTCGATCTCCCCGAACACCGGATCGAGAGACCCGAGAACGACCATGAGATCAGAAAGCGTATGACCTTCGGCGAGAAGCGGCAGAAGCGCCAGGTTGCAGAAGGCCGGGCTTCGCACGTGCATGCGATAAGGCCTGGGCGATCCATCGCTCACGAGGTAGACCCCCAGAGAGCCACGAGCGGATTCGATGTGGTCGTAGGCGTCACCGGGCGGCGGGGCGAGGAGTCGCGGAAGCTCATCTGAGCGGACCGGGCCACGGGACATCTGCGAGACAGCCTGCTCGATGATCCGACAGCTCTCATAGCATTCAAGGAGTCTGACCCGACCTCGGTCGTAGGCGTCGCCACGCTCACCCACGATCACGTCGAAGTCCATCAGCGGATAGACGGAGTACGGATCGTGCTTGCGCAGGTCCCAAGAGACCCCGCTCGCGCGTGCGGTGGGTCCGGAGGCGCCCCAGGCAACAGCATCTTTCGCACTGAGAACGCCGATGCCCTTGAGGCGTCCGCGTGTGATGACGTTGCCGAAGAACAGGTCGTCCATCTCGTCAAGGGCCGGTCGCACGGCGGCGGTGAAGGCGACCACGTCGTCGAGCCAGCCTTCCGGCGCGTCAGAAGCCACGCCGCCGGGACGGACGTAGTTGTACGTCAACCGGGCACCGCACAGGGTCTCGAAGAGCTCAACGATCCGTTCGCGCTGGTCGAAAGCGTAGACGAAGAAGGTGAAAGCGCCGGTATCAGCGCCAGAAGCACCGATGCCCATCATGTGACTCGCGATGCGCTGAAGCTCGCAGACGATCACGCGGAGGTACTCGGCTCGCTGGGGAACCCGGATGTCTGCAAGACGTTCTACCGCGCGGCAATACGCCCAGTTCGCATACATGCTGCCCACATAGTCAAGGCGATCGGTAAGCGGTACGACCTGCAGGTAGGTGCGGTTCTCGGCCATCTTCTCGATGCCGCGATGCAGATAGCCTATGACCGGCTCCGCTTTGACCACGACGTCGCCATCGAGATGGACGATGACGCGCCCCACTCCGTGCGTAGAGGGGTGTGAGGGGCCGACGTTGACCACGAGTTCCTCGCAAGAATGGCCGTCGGAGGCCTGAACCACACGGCGAGATTCGATATCCATGGACACGGGCTTCACACCTCCTCAGATGTAGTCCGGGCGCTTGAGTACGCGCGGGTTGTCGTAGTCCTTGCGGAGCGGATAGCCCGAGAAATCGTCGGGCAGCAGGATACGGCGCAGGTCCGGATGACCATCGAAGACGATGCCGAACAGGTCGTAGACCTCGCGCTCCTGCCAGAGAGCAGCCGGCCACAGGTCGACCAGACTGTCGACGCGAGGCTCGTCTCGGCCGAGGTGCACCTTCACGAACAGTGCGGATGACAAGCGCCGCGAATGGAGGCGGTACACGACTTCGAAGGTCTCGTCGCGGTCAACCGCGGTCACCATGCCGAGACGATCGAACCCGGCTCCGAGCAGGTCAGACATCGTTGAGTGAACCTCTTCGGGCTCGATGACGATCACCGCATCACCGAATTCGAGTGACACGAGTGGCTGTAACCGAGGATCCAGTTCCCCTAGACGCTCCGCGAGGGCTTCTACGCCACCATGATTCACTGGTCGCCCTCCCCTGCGCGTCCTTCAGTGACCACAGTGCCACCGGGGGGCAGTGGATCATCGTTTGCGAAGAAGGCGCCCTGCGGTCTGGGCAAGGAGAACTCCTGATCGCGACGTTTGCCGGGTGCGATGGACTCGGTCCGCACGAGCTCGCGCAATCGGAGCACGCCGTCTTGCAGGGATTCCGGACGCGGGGGGCACCCGGCCACATAGACATCCACCGGGAGAAACTCGTCGACCCCGCGAACGACCGAGTAGGTGTCGTAGTGAAAGATGCCTCCGGATATCGCACAGTTCCCCATAGCGAGAACCCATTTCGGCTCCGGCATCTGATCGTAGAGCCTACGGACCACCGGCTTCATCTTCTCGGTGACGGTGCCCGCGATGATCATCACGTCGGTATGGCGAGGGTCGGGCCGAGGAAACGTGCCGAGCCGATCGAAGTCGAACTTGGAGAATGAAGCGGCGATGAGCTCCATCGCGCAGCACGCGGTGCCCATCGGAAACGCCCAGAGTGACTGACCGCGCGACCAGTCCACCAAAGAATCAACGGTCGTGAGGATGACGCTGCTCGGTCCGCTGTCCAGCGCGGCTCCGATGCGGTCTACAAGCGCCACTCCAGAGCCCCCTTCCGCCATGCGTAGAACAGTCCGAACCCGAGGAAGGCGACGAACAGACCGACAAATGCGGTGGCGGTCGCATCGCCGCGAAGCCGTGTCGCAACCGCGAACAGCAATACAGCCTCAGCTGCGAAGATGACGAACAGCATGGCGATCGTCGAGAAGCGCAGGCGTTGGGCCGCCCACGGTCTACCGGCCTGGTCCAAGCCGCACTCGAACGGCGCGCTCTTCTCGGCTGATGGATTCCTTGGTGCGAGGATGGCGTTGGCGAGCAACACGATGCCGATGAATGCGGCGGCGGCGATCACGAAGCCTATGACGAACAGTACATCTGGCATCGATGCCCCCTCCCCTGAATACCATTCTGCTGGTTAGAAGCATTGTATCGACGCGAAATAGCTTTGTAAAGATTGTTACAATGTCCGAGGTTTCATCGGATATTCGCAGGTCAGAGCGGTGTCATGCATTCACAAACCTTAGGATGCCGCTTCGGCCTCAAGTTGGGCGATCTCGTCAGACAACACCATCCACTCGTCTTCGAGCAGCGGTAGCGACTTCTTCAATACGGCGTACTCAGCCAATGCGGATTCGAAGCGGGCCTTGTCAGAGTAGAATTCCGGCCTCGCCATCATCTCAACGAGTTCATCGTGTCTTGACTGCGCGACTCCAAGCTCCCGCTCAACCGTGTCGAGTCGAGTGCGCTTGTCCTTGGTGGCACGGTACGCGGAGTTCCTCGTCTCCGCTTCGACGCGCTTCATCTCCTTGGTTTTAGGCCCAACGACGCCGACGCCTTCAGCATCCGGACCTCCAGACACCGTACCATCGGACTGATGCACACGCCTCAGCGTACGTCCGACAGTCGGCTCCGGTCGCGGCTGGGGTGCAGCGGAGCTCGTCGACGACGGGCGGGCGGTGGTCGACTGCTCCTTCTTCCACAAGTAGTAATCGTAGTCACCGTCGTAAAGAGTCACGCGGCCGTCCACGACCTCGACGATCTTGTTCGCGACAGCACGGATGAGATGACGATCATGAGTGATCAGGGCGAGCGTCCCCTGGAATCGAACCAGCGCTTGCTCAAGCACATCGCTAGACGCGATATCCAAGTGATTCGTTGGCTCATCCAAGCAGAGGAGCGGCGCGGGTTTGACGAGCATCTTCGCGAGAGCCAGACGGCCCTTCTCCCCACCTGAGAGCACCCTGACCTTCTTGTCGACGTCGTCTCCCTTGAAGAGAAACGCACCCAGAAGGCCTCTGACCTCACTTTGCGTCCATCCGGGAGCAACCGCGTCGATCTCTTGGAACACAGTCCCGTCGAGCGAAAGCGCCTGTAGTTGATGCTGCGCGAAATACGTCGAGTGGACGCTGACCCCCAATCGGCGCTCACCGGCGTCCGGAGCGAGGTCCCCGGCGAGCATCCGCAGTAACGTCGACTTGCCCGCACCGTTCGGCCCGACCAGCGCGACCTTGTCCCCCCGATAGAGGGAGAAGTCGAGCGCGTCATAGACGACAAGGTCGTCATAAGCCTTGCGCACGCCCTCCAGAGCGATCACGAGATCCCCGGAGCGCGGTGGTTGGGGGAAGCGAAACCTCACCTGCTTTCGCTGCTCCGGAACCTCGACAAGCTCGGACTTGATCTTCTCGATACGCCGGGCTCGATCCTGCGCCTGTTTGGCCTTGGTGTTCTTGTAGCGGAATCGATCGACGAACACCTGCATGTGCGCGATCTCCTTCTCTTGTGCTTCTCGCCGAACGACGAGCTGCTCGAGGTGGAGTTCGCGGGCTTTCTGGTAGGCGCTGTAGTCGCCCGCGTAGACGTTAAGGGTCCGGTTCTCGATCTCGGCTACGCGATTGACCAGCGCGTCCATGAACGCGCGGTCGTGGCTCACGATCACAATCGCGCCCTCGTAGGCGCTCAAGAACCCCTCAAGCCAGGTGACGCTTTCGAGGTCAAGGTGGTTCGTCGGCTCATCGAGAAGCAAGACATCCGGGCGCGTGAGCAAGAGCTTGCCCAGGGCCAGGCGCATCAGCCAGCCTCCCGAGAACTCGCTCGCATCGCGAACGAGGTCCTTCTCGCGAAAGCCGAGTCCGCAGAGCACTGCACGGGCCTCGGACTCGACGGTGTATCCACCGAGATTCTCGAAGCGGGACTGCAGACGACCGTACTCCGCCAAAAGTTCGTCTTGATCCGCAGTCTCGGCCTCGGCGATCTGGTCTGCGAGCAGGTGAAGACGATGCTCCATCGTCGTGACGTGAGCGGCGGCGGACAACGCTTCGGCAAGCACGGTGCGGCCGGCCATCTCGATGGCCTCCTGCTCCAGATAGCCCACGACCGTGTCTTTGGCGAAACTCACCGTGCCCTCATCGGCTGAGTCCCTGCCTGCGATCATCTCGAGGAGCGTTGTCTTTCCGGTCCCGTTGGCGCCAACAAGCGCGACTCGATCACGCGCGCCCACACGCATCGACGCGCCCTGGAACAAGACGCGGTCGCCGAAGGACTTGGAGAGGTTGTCGATTGAAAGAATCACAATCGTTAGAGTCTAACACCGCTACCCACGTATCAGTCTTCGTCCCGCGCAAGATGGAGAAACAACTGTGCGCGATCGGCCCCATCGGCGGGAAGGGGGAACACAGAGACGATTCTGATCGAGGAACTCTCGATCTGCCGACGCACAACGGGTCTGCCGGTTCTCACGCATTCAACGAGCGGGCAGTCACGCGGCGGGGTGCCCGATGCGTGCATGACCGCGGCGCATCTGACGCCGTCGTCGTCGAGCCCGGATCCGGACTGCTCCCAGAACGCCGAGTTGCCCAGCACAACGAAACGTGCGGCGTCGAGAATCGTCACCGGGTAGGGAAACGAGTCCAGAATCTGCTGAACGCTCGGTGCGAGAGGATTCGAAGACACTTGCCTGCGGCGCGTCACGCACTCGTCGAGGGCTAGGGCGAGCTGGTTCGGATTCAAGGGTTTGAGGAGCATACGATCGACGCCCACAGCGAGCGCTTCGGCTTCGAGGAAGGGGTCGCGCTCGCTCGTGACAAGCAGGACCGGCACTGTCGCAGTCTCTTTTCGAGCGCGCACCCGGCGCACGAACTCGATGCCGTCGATGCCAGGCATGTAGTAGTCGGTGATGATGACGTCGAAATCCTTCTCGGCCATCAACTCAAGAGCCTCGACGGCGTCGGCCGCTTCATCGACCTCATACCCGCCCATGCTGGCCAGAGTCATGGAGGCGAGGCGTCGCAACACCTTCGAGTCATCTACCAGAAGAACTTTGGTCCCCGGCACTGCAGACCCCCTCCCCCAAAGCATTGTTGAGTCGCACAGTGACATACTACACCAGATTACGAAACCTTATGCAACCCTGCCGGACACCAAAAAGGAAGAAGCCTCCGCAGGTGGGAGACTTCTTGAAGATCGATGGTGGGCGATACTGGATTTGAACCAGTGACTTCCACCGTGTGAAGGTGGCACTCTCCCGCTGAGTTAATCGCCCAAAACCGCAAAGACGCGGCGAGGAAACAGTCTATCTGTACCCGTCAGGGTGGGCAAGATGCCACCGCCATGCATCTTGAATGATTCCCGTGAGATCGGTGTGTTGTGGCTCCCATCCCATCTCGGCTCTCGCACGTGCGGCCGAGGCCACGAGTACCGCGGGATCGCCCGGTCGTCTCTCGCCGATGACGATCTCGACGTCGTGTCCGGTGACCCGGGCACACGTCGAGATTACCTCGAGGTTACTGAATCCCATCCCGTTTCCCAGGTTGTAGACACCCCCAGCCGCGCCAGCTCCTAGGCCTTCGAGCGCAAGCGCATGGGCGTTCGCCAGATCGCATACGTGGATGTAGTCCCGCACACAGGTGCCATCAGGGGTCTCGTAGTCGCCACCGAACACCTCGAATCGCTCAGCACCTGACCTCATCGCCTGTAGCACCCGCGGAACGAGATGCGTCTCAGGATCGTGGGCCTCGCCGGAACTCCCGTCCGGCCAGGCCCCGGCGACATTGAAGTAGCGGAACCGGACCGAACGCAGACCGCGCGCGGCCGCTTCATCCAGACGCCTTTCGAACGCCAGTTTGCTCGCGCCATACGCGTTGACGGGCTGCGTGGCCGCGTTCTCCTCGATTGGAACCGAATCGGGTTCACCGTAGACGGCGGCAGTCGACGAGAAGACCAGCGCGTTGACGCCGACTCGCTCCATCACCTCGAGCATGACGGCGGGCTCTGTGTTGTTCACTCGGAAATAGGTCTCGGGCAAACGCTGCGATTCGGCCACTTCGATGTAGCCCGCGAGATGCATGACGGCCTCGCAGCCGACAAGGGCGTCGGTGACGGCCCGCTCATCACCGACGGAGCCGACGACAAGACGCGCACGATCATCGACAGCCTCGCGAAACCCTCGCTCAAGAGTGTCGAGAACGACGCACTCATGACCCCTGTCAAGCAGGGTTCTCACTGTCACTGAGCCGATGTAGCCGGCCCCACCTGTCACCAGGATGCGCATGTGTTCCCTCTCAGACGCCACGAGCCGTTCATCGGCTCAGTGGGATGATCCCGGTCGCGAGCGCTTCGACAACGCGTTGCGAGACGCTTTCGTCCCACCGGTCAGGAGTCGCCCAGCCGCGCGGAGCATCGAGTGCAGCGGCTACCGCTGCGCCGACGCGCTGTGCATCAGCGTCAACCAGACGGTTCGACCCTACCTCGACGGTGACCTGTCGCTCGGTATTGCGCCTGATCGTCACACAAGGGGTTCCCAGCATGCAGGTCTCCTCCTGAACACCACCCGAGTCCGTGATCACGACGGCGGCACTGCGCTGCAACGCGAGCATGTCAAGATAGCCGACAGGCTCGACGATGCGCACGCCGGCTACTGCGTCGATGCCAGCGCTGGCGAGCAGGGGTCTGGTCCGCGGATGCGCGGGAAGCAACACCGGGAGATCCAGCGAGTTGAGCGCAGCCCCGATCTGAGAGAGTCTCTCGGGATGATCGGTGTTCTCGGGACGGTGAACCGTCACGAGCGCGTAACCGCCTCGATCGAGACCGAGCGCTTCGTGCGGTGAGCGCTCAGCGATGCGTGGGAGGTTTCGCAGAACCGACTCGGCCATCACGTTTCCAACGAAGTGGATGCGCTCTGCAGCGCATCCCTCGGCGAGAAGGTTGTCAGCGGCCGAGGCTACCGGCGTGAGCAGCATCGCCGAGAGCTGATCGGTGACGAGACGATTGACCTCCTCGGGCATCGACATGTCTCCTGAGCGAAGTCCCGCCTCAAGGTGGATGACTGGCACCCCGATCTTGACCGCCGCAAGCGCGCCTGCAAGCGTCGAGTTCACGTCGCCCACGACCAAGAGAGCATCGGGCTTGTGCTCAAGCAGGAGCTCCTCGAGCGCCATCATCGCGCGACCGGTCTGAACCGCGTGGGTACCGGAACCAATGCCGAGGAACCACGATGGCTCGGGCAACTCCAGATCGCGGAAGAACACGTCAGACATGGCCGGATCGTAGTGTTGTCCGGTGTGGACGATGCGCGCGTCGATGCCCGCTGAAGCGAACGCGGGCATCAGGGGTCCGATCTTGATGAAGTTGGGACGGGCCCCTACAACGACGATGATCCTCATCTATCGAACCCTTCGGTCGACATAGTGACCTTACAGATTCGGAGGATCGTGACCGGTCTTGGTGAAGTGAGCGATGAACCAGCGCGGCCTTCCGGTGACCTCACTACGAATGAGGACGAGGCGTGCGAAGGCCTTGCCGTGGTCCTCGTGCATCGTCACGTCGATAGTGGCGGTGTCGGGCCCTGGGCGAACCTCGTCCATGGCTACCCGATAGACGCCACCCTCGAGGTACTCGTCGATGACCGGCTGGCTCTTGACCTGCTCGGTGAGTATCGTGTTCAGCAAGGCGACGTCGACGTCATCGACCGAAGGCAAGTCCGGGCTGACAGGGTTGGCCCCTACGTTACGAGCACTGGTGACCGAAGCGATGAACCAGTTCTCGCCGAACCTGCGTAGTCCCAAGACTCCCGACACGCTCGTCTTGTCGAGCATCTCGGCCGCGATGGTCAGGGTAGCCTCGTCAGCGCTGGCCTCCACTCGACTGATGGCGAGGCTTCGAATCTCGCCATCCGCCAAGCGTCCGATCATCTCCTGGGAGTCGAGCTGCTCCTGCCACAGTCGAAGTGCGAACTCCTCGGGCATGCCGTCGGGCAGCTGGAGCGCGAGAGGCGCAATCGGGTCCGGCGTCGAGCTCTCGGTGCGAGAGGGCGCAACAGGGGCGTCATCGCCCATGAATACGGTGCGAAAGATCGTCGCGCCATCAAATAGAAGGAACGCGGCGACGAAAGCGAACGCAGCCAGCGTCACGGCGACACCGGCGACAAGGACATTACGACGGGACGTGCTTTGCTGCTCACTCATGGCTACGACTGCACTCCCTAGATTCGGAACCGTGCGGATCCCGAACAACAAGCTATTTCAGAGTATAGGACAACACGACTATGCAATCCATGTTATCGGCCTTACAGGGAGAGAGCTTGACGGTGAGTTGCTCATCGTCTTGTCTCCTCGAGAAACGCGATGACACCTTCAGCGATCCCCAGAGCAAGCTTGTCCTGATAGTGGGGGCTCGCGAGAAGGCGGTCTTCAACGGGGTTTGACAAGAATCCGCACTCAACGAGCAGGGCTGGGACCTTCGCCCAGTTGAAACCCGTGATATCGCCTCTGGCCACGAGCCCCCGGTCGATGGCGCCCGTACGAAGAATCGTCGAGGACTGAACCATCCGCGCGGCGCGTTTCGATGCACCCGAGAACCCGCTGGTCCACTTGTTGGAGGCCGGATACAGTGTCGAGAGCCCCGCCGCCTTCGAATCGGGGCTTCCGTCGCAATGGATCCGAACGAAGAGATCCGCCTCGGCCTTGTTGGCAATCGCGGCGCGCTCCGCATTGCTCAAACTCACATCGTTGGTTGTCCGGGTCAAGACGACTTTCACCCCGCGCGCTTCGAGCTGCGCCTTCAGGTTCATCGAGATCTGCAGTACGATCTCGTATTCTGGTATCCCCGTCCCCACGCCCGTTGCCCCACCGGTCACTCGGGGCTTGGTCGCCTTGGCGCCCGGCCCGACGGGTTCGGGCATCGAGTCACCTTTGGCCTGATGTCCCGGGTCGATGCAGACCACCGGCTGACGCTTCGAGGGCTGCTCTTTCGCAAGGGAGGCTCCCACGTCGGATACAGGAGCCGTACGAGACATCAGTGTGACGACCACAGCCGAAGAAGCGGAGACGAGCGATCCGGCAGCTGGCTCTTGACGGGCGACGACGAGGTCTGCGGCTGTGCTGAGTGCCGAAGATGACTCCTCTGAGACCATCTCGGGAATCAGTCCTGCTGCCGAGAGTAGGACTTCTGCTTCAGTACGAGCCATTCCAACGACATCAGGCACTTCGACGGTGCCAGAATGTGTGACCTCGGTGGCAACGAGTGAAGCCGCGAGAGGGAGAGGGTCACGACCCACGATTGACGTCGCATCCGCCGGGGGCCGACGCCACTCAGCAACGCCAACAGCGATGGCTGAAATCACCAGAGCGGTCACAAGGATAGTTGCGATGAATCGCCAAGGTGTGCGAGGCGCTTCTGAGCTCGACCGCCGGATGCTGGTTCTTGATCGTGCAGAGGGCATGAAGTCCTCTCTGGTGGGCCCGGTAGGATTCGAACCTACAACCAAGGGATTATGAGTTTGAGCTGGGCGGTTTCGTTGAGTTCCAAAGTGTACCGCTCCGCTCCGCATTTCCCGAGGTCACAGGTATTGTTCGAGTCCGTTTCGGTATCATTCCGTACCAAGTGATTCTACCCGATTTTATGCCGGATGGGTGCTACATGGGGGATTTATGGGTGGACGGGCAGCAAGGTAAAGCCGCGCCTGGGGTAGGTACCCGACGCGGCTTCTGTGGCGTCAGGGCTCACCTGACGCGGCTGTGGGGGGCTTGTCGTTGCGCCTCGAATCCCCTTTTAGCGGCGAGCAAGTAACATCCGTAACGGCCTGAATCCCTTTTTTAGCCGGAACACGTTCATTCCGTTAGGTCCCCGCCACGGCCTCTGGTTGAGACATTGCGCCAAATGGCGCAAGGTCGTGGCGCTGGATGTGGCGAACATGCCGAAGGGTAGGCCGTCCGTAATTGCGCCAAATGGCGCAGTATCTCAACCAGAAGCCGCCGCCGCTGGATTCCTTTTTTACGGGAATCACGTCAATGGCGTCAACCGATCGCCCCACTTTCGCCCCACTTTCGCCCCACTTTCGCCGTCATACGTTCGTCATACGTTCGTGTTAGGTCCCGGTATCCGTCCTGATAGCCGTCAGAGGCCACCTAACGGCGCCTAAGCCACTTTCGCCCCAATATGGCACTCCGAGTCGCCCGTAATGCTTCGGATGTCTGTTTCGGGGCTGTTTCGGGGCTGTTTCGGGGCAAAGGTTGAGCCGCGCCGGGGACTGGTCCGACGTGGCTCGGGGTGGGTATGGGCGGGGCTAGGTGCGTATTCCGGTCGAAGCCGAACACTGTAACGCTGAAAGCCGAACACTGTAACGGTTGAAGCCGAACACCCATTCCAGCTGAAGCCGAACACTTTTCGCCCCTCGACCATAATCGGGGATCGCCCGAGACGACGCATGGCCCCGGGCTCCACACTTCTGATCGTCAACGACGACGGAAGAGGTGCGGATGCCCTACAGGAGACTGTCCATGCGAAAGACCAGAGAGATCTACCGCTTGAACCACTTCGGCATGTCGGGGCGCGCGATCGCGCGTGCGGTCGGCGCGTCGAACTCGACGGTCTCGGGTGCGCTCTCGCGCCTGAAGGCCGCCGGGCTGGCCTGGCCCGACATCGAGGACATGAGCGAGGCCGAACTCGAGCGTCGCGTGTACGGCGAGGTCGATCGGATCACTTGTGACCCACGCGAGCCTGACTGGAAGACTTTGCGCACAGAGCTGGCGAAGCACCGCTACCTGACTCTGCAGCTCGCGTGGGCCGAATACAGGCTCGATCATCCGGACGGCTACTCCTACAGTTGGTACTGCGAGCGCTACCGCGCTTGGCTGAAGAAGGCCGACCCCGTCATGCGCCAGCACCACGTCTTCGGTGAGAAGCTGTTCGTGGACTGGGCGGGACGCACCGTGCCCCTCATCGACGCCGACACCGGCGAAGTCACCGACGCCCATCTGTTCCTCGCGGTGCTCGGAGCCAGCAACTTCATGTACATCGAGGCGTTCAGGAACGAGGAGACCGAGGCGTTCTTGGCCGGGCATGTCAACGCGTTCGAGTACATGGGTGGATCGAGCGCTCTCCTGGTCCCGGACAATCTCAAGACCGGGGTCTCTTTGGTCCTTCGCATGGACAGTCTCCTCGTGGGCATCCACGTTCCTCTCGTCTCGTCAGTCGGCAAGAGGAGTGTGGCGCCCGGTCCATGCGTCGTCTTGGGTCAGGCCCGCCCTACCCGATTCCACGGACAGGGCC
>CAMTUW010000028.1:0-6961 GCA_947085035.1 uncultured Actinomycetes bacterium | reverse complement strand
TGCGCCCCAACCCGAGGCGCGGGTGGTCTCGAGCCCGGCGGCGTTGGCGGTCACGGTCGTCGTCACGCCCGCGTGGGTGGTGACCACGGTCGTCCCCTCGCCCGGGGCGGTGGGGAGCAAGAGGGTCCGCGAGAGCGTGTGGCCGCCCGCGTGGAAGGCGGTGCTCTGGGCGATGGGGCGGTCGAGCCCGTCGAAGGTGGTCACGGTGGTCTTGACGGGGGCGCCGGCGGAGGTGGCGTGGGACTGGGCGGCCGCTCGGCCGAACACGTCGCGGGCCGTTTCGACGCGCATGCCCTCAGCGTTCGTGGCGAGCAGCTCGTGTCCCGCGGGCGTAAGGAGCGCGGTGCTCGTCTGCGGCCTCGACCCCGGGGCGGTGACCACACTCATGAGCACCCGGCCGGACGCGTCGTGGCGCGTGGCGGTGACCACACCGTCCGAGTCGGTGGCAGACACCACCTGACCCAGCGCGTTGTAGGTACTCGTCGAGTCGGCGACACCCGCGCCCGAGCCCCGGGCCGAGACCTCGCGGCCGGCCAGATCGTAGGCGTGGTCGGTGCGGATGCCGTCCGCGGTGATGCTCGAGACGAGTCTGCCGCCGATGTCATGGACCGAGGTCTCGGTGGCGTTGCCGGACTCCCCGGCGGTGATGCGCGCGACCCGGTTGCCCGCCGCGTCGTAGCGGTACTCCGTCCACGTGCCGCTCGGGTCCGTCTCGCGGGCCAGCTCGCCGTCGGGCTCGTGGACGTAGAGGGTGCACGAACTCTCACCCGCGCCGGGATCAGCGCTGCGCTCGAGCTGTCCGTATGCGTCGTACCAGCGCCGCGTCGAGGCGAGCGGAACGGACGTCTCGGCGCTCTCGGCCCACGAGCGGACCTCGTTGCCGCGCGCGTCAAAGACGGTCACGGCCGCGCCGGAGACGAGCGTGTCGTCGGAGCGGTGTCTGCGGCCCATCGGGTCGAAGGCGTGCGTGACGGTGCGCTCCACGAGACCCGGGGCGAGCAGCGTGCGCTCGGCGAGCACGCGGCCGACGGGGTCGACGTCGCGCTCGGTGCGCCCCGTGGTCGTCTGGGTCTGGTCGTGACTGCGCCACGAGCCCGTGTCATGCCCGAGCACGTCGAAGGTGGTGTTCGTGACCACGCCGGAGGCGTCGCGTGAGCGAAGCACCCGGTAACCGAGCGCGTCGAAGGTGTCGGTGCGCGCGGGCAAGGATGCGCCCGACGTCGCGGGAAACGACTCGGCGACGGTGTTGCCCCACGCGTCGAGCGTGCGCGAGGTCTCGATCGCGGTGGCCGCGGCGCCTATGCCCAGGTCGAGCCCTCCCGTCACGGTCGTGAGCGCGGAAGCGCGCGTGCCTGTGGCCGCGCACACGGTCTCTCTGAGCGGGGTGTCCGTCCCCGCGCCGTAGGCGAGACCGGTGACGAGCCAGGCGCCCGTCCCGCTGGTCGGACTCATCGACACCAGACGCTCCTCGCGGGTGCGCCGGCCGAAGGGGTCGTGGGTCCAGCGCACGCACGTCATCTCGCCGGTGTCGGAGACCACCCGTTCCTCCCGCACGAGGTTTCGGCGGCCGTCGGCGCTGTAGGAGTAGTGCGTGGTCGACCCCAGTGGGTCGATCATCCTCACGAGCAGGTCGTTGCCGTCATAGGCCCAGCGGGTGCGATGGCCTTCCTCGTCGTGGGTGGAGAGCGTGTTGCCGCGCGTGTCCACCTCACGGCGCACCTCGGCGCCCGTGGGACTGCGCTCGAGCACGGTCTCGCCGAGCGAGCCGTGCACGTAGGTCCACCCGAGCACGGGGTCGCCAGCACCCGCCCACTCCGTCATCGACCTCGTCGTACCCGTGGGGTTCCACGCATAGGCGCGCAAGACCTCGCTGAGATCGCCCGCGTTGGCGGCCGCGGTGCCTTGCGTGCCCACGGCGGCCCGACGCGTGATGGTCGCGGTGCGCGAGGAGGGGTTCGAGACGATGGTGATACGACGGTCGGACGCGGCGTGCGAGCCGGGCGGCGTGGCGCTCACGAACCGGGCCGCGTCGTGACCGAACAGAAACGTCGCGGGCACGCCGGCGAACACGAGAGCCCGGCCGTCCGCGTCGACGACCGAGACCTCGACGAGGCGGCCCGCGTCATAGCGGTACCTGACGCGCCGCTCAAGTCCGCTCGCCCCGGCGTCGAAAACGCTCTCGTGGGTGTCGGCGTCGACCACGACGTAGTCCACGGTCCTCGTGCCGGCCGACGTCGCCCAGACGGCGCGGGAGAGGCGCCCGGCGTCCCAGGAAAGCACGATCGACTGACCGCTCGACGCGCGGATACGGCTCACCGCGCCCGTCGCGTCGCGTTCGTAGAGAACGGAGTTGCCGTTCGAGTCGCTCGTGCGTTGAAGCGCGCCGTCGCTCATGCGGAAGAAGTCGGTGGTGCGCTCCTTGTCCGTGAGCGCCCAGCATGCGCCCTCGGCGGTCGAGGTCGTGGTGAGGGTCGATGTGTGCCCGGCCGGCGCTGTGAAGACGCCGTCGACAGAGACGTGGTGGCGCACCTCGCCGTCGGGCGAGGTGATCCTCACGGAGGGGCGCCCGAGCAGGGTCGAGGTCTCGGCCCGGGCCTCGAAGCCGAAACGCCAGCCGGGGGCCGATGCGGTGGCCGACGTGCGCCCCGAGGCGTAGACGCGCGAGAGCGCGGCCGCCGGCCCGAGGCCGCCCGCGTCGAGGTCGGTCGTCTCGGCCGTGAGCTCGGCGGTGTCGAGTCTGGCCGAGAACGTGACCCCGGCGAGCGTGCCGATCTCGTGGTCGGTGTGACGCGCGTCGTCGTTGACCCCGAGCGTGCGGTCGGGCAGCGTGGCCGACACGACCGGCCCCTCCGTGGCCGGGGCCGAGCCCGCGCCGTTGACGGGGACGATCCGGAAGGTGTGATCGAGCCGGGTGTCGTGGGAGGTGCCCGGGGTCTTCAGGTAGAGCGGGTTCGGATCGTCTCGCAGGTCGAGTCCGGCGGCCGGATGCGCGAACACGCGGCCGGAGTCCCGCTCCGAGGTCCAGATGACACCGTTCGCGCCGTCATGGGCCCCGCCGGTCTCATTCGTCCACCCGCCGTCCCACCGGCCCGTGACCCTCCACGTGGCGGTGTCTATCCTCGTGACCCTCCCGCCCCGGCTGTCGTCGGCCAGGTAGAGATGGCGCCCGTCGGCGAAGGCGGAGGCGACGAAGTGCGACGGCATCGCCAGGGTGCGCTCGCCGAGGAACCTCCCTTCGCCGTCGAACTCCCGGATGCGGAAGCCGTCACGGGGCTCGGGGCTCGCGGCGGAGAGGTTGTAGGCGACGGAGAAGACGCGCGCGCCGTCCGAGGCGACGATGACCTGACCGCCCGGTGCCGTCATCGACGCGCCCGTCGAGCCGTCGAGCAGGGCCCGGGTGAGGGAGAGCGTCCGGACGGCGGTCGTCTCGCGCGAGGCGGAGACGGACAGCCCCTCGATCGTGGTGGGGGTCACCGCGTGGCCGTTGTAGACGAAGCCGTGAAGCGCGAAGGCCGTGCCGGCTCCGCGCGAGGAGAGGTCCGGCCCCACCTCACCGAGGTCGCGCAGGGCAAGGAGGCCCGCGTCGCTTTTCGTCACCGCGAACCTGCGCCAGCGCGGCGACCCGCTCGACTCGTAGCGCCTGCGGACGAACAGGTTCGAGCCATCGGCGACGATGAGTCCCGCGCCCGTGACGCTGCCGGCGGTGAGCGTCTGCACGCGCGACGCCCGGCTCGGTGAGGTGGCCCTGCGGAATGGGTCGGTGCCCGAACCCACAGGCAGGCTCGCGATCTCGGAGTCGGGGGGATAAAGGCCCGCACCCCGCGTCGACCACGTCGTGGACGAGGAGCCCACGGTGGAGCCGACGAGCCGGTAGCTCCCACCGTCGAACGCGTGGATGTCGTAGCCGCCGGCCCCGGGCGCCGGCGCCCAGGACAGGTCGACGTGGCCGCGCCCGAGCGCTGGCTGGTCGCTCGGGTCGGGGATGCCGTTGCCGTCCTCGTCGCGTTGTGTGAGCCAGGAGAGGCCCTGGGCCGTAGCCGAGGCCGAGGCGCTTCGGCCGGGCAAGACGTCGAAGTCCGTGTCGTTGGAGACCCAGCCCGTGTTCCACCCGGCGCTCATCGACGACCAGGTGTCGAAGTCGTTGTCCTGGACGTCGCCCCAGTTGTCGTTGATCCTGAAGGCGAACACGACGCGCCGGTAGCTGGCATCGCCGTTGGAGCCCGACCCGGAGGAGCACAGAGACGGGATGAGCGTGATCCTGTCGGCGCCGTGACCCGGCCCGGCGAAGTACGACAGGAAGCCGCTGGCCCCCGGTACGGTCACCCAGCTCGCGTGGTCGGGGTCGGTGGTGCCCCACCGCAGATACCCGCGCTGACGCGAGACGTCCCCGCCGGTGTAGTTGATGAGTGTGCGGATGCTGTTGATCTCGGTGTGATACGCGGTCCTGACGAGCACCTGCACCTTCACGATGTCGCCCACGCGGTAGCTCGACGCGTATTGCGAGACCTCGTGGGTAGGATTCGAGTAGTTGACCACGAGCTGCGGGCGCTGCGCTGACGTCGCGTACTCGCCGGAGCGGAACTTGCGCCAGTGCGTCGTGTTCTGCGAACTCGTCTCGGACTGGTAGAGCATGAAACCCTTGTTCGCGGAGGGCGTATCGACCCAGGTCCGCACGATGGCGTCAGCGTCCCAGTTCAGGTCGAGGTCTCGCCCCGTGACGTTCTTGCTCATCGTCATGTCGACCGCGGCGCCGGGGTTCCCCGTGTCGCCATCCATCGTGTTCCACGTCGAGCTCGAGGAGAACGGGGCCTTGGACCGTCCGAGATACGTCGTCGTCTGGGTGTTGGTGTAGTACTGGTGGAACTGGCGGATCCTGAAGTTCGTGTCATGGACGTAGGACCCCGGCGGGATCGAGGCGGTGTTGAAGCTCACGTAGGTGCGGTTGTGACCCGCGCCGCTGTAGTAGCCGCACTTGAGTTCGTCATCGGTACCGTAGGGGGTGCTGGGAAAGGCGCTCGTGATGAAGGTGTCGTGGACGCGGTTGCCCGTGAGGGTCGGGTCGACGCGGACGGGAAAGACCCTCTCGGGGGCCGAGAGCCACTGGGGGGAGACCTCGATCGTGACGAGCGCGTCGCCGGCGCCGTCTGCCTCCACCGTCATCGTGGCGCTGTCGCACACGGCCGGCTCACCGGCGGCGTCGAGGCTCGAGTCGACGACGACGAGCGACCCCATCGTGAGTGTCGGCACGGAGGCGCCGGGGCGGAACAGGGCGTATCCCCCGCGGGGGTCGCGGCGGATCTCGAGCCCGCTCAACGAGATCGCGAACCGGTGAAGGGAGGGGGCCTCGGCGCTCCGGAGCACCACGGTCTCCTTGACGCCCTCGCGCAGCGCGCGGTACTCGAGGTCCGTCTGGTGCGCCACGTCGAGGTAGCGAATCGTGTCTCCGTAGACCACCTTGGCCAGCTCGACGGCGCCGAGGTAGTCGAGGCCCACCGCGAAGCGATCGCCTGAGAGGCCTGCCGGTGATCCGTCGCCGACCTGCGGCGCGAAGCTCACCGTCATCGAGGTCGACGCCGTGACGACCTCACCGAAGCGCTCGCCGGGTACGAGGTCGGTGGCCACGGGGCGCCACTCGCCGTCCTGCTCGAAGCGGACAGGAACGGCCGATACCTCGGCTCGGATCGTGCCGTCCGAGAGCAGGTGGTGGGTGGCGTCCTCGGTGCGCTTCTCGGTCAGCTCGCGCACGACGGTCGGCTCGGGCGCAGAGGTCGGCGTCGCGGGCTCAGCGTCGGGCGCGGGTGCGCTCAGAGCGAGGGGGGGGAGGCGTCGGTCCGTCACCGGAAGAAGCGAACGCCGGCCCCGCCTGGAGCAGCGGACCGGCGATCATGACCGAGACGAGCATCGTCGAACAGGCACGGCCCCATACGGAGCCCGGCACACCCCTCATCGCGTTTCCCCCTCATCGCAGCGACTTGCAGTCAAGCCCAAGGTCGGACACCGCGGGGTGATTGTCAATACCCGGGTTTCGCCTCCATCTCCCGCCCCCGGGGTCACCGGCCCGGATACGTCGCGGCCAGCAGCGCCGCCGCGAGCAACACGGTCGTCACGAGCGTCGTCGTCATCACGAGCTTCGCCGCACGGGCCGTGTCTGCGGCGCCGGGCGCACGCAGGTCCTCGCCGATCAACGGGCGCTCGACCCTGAGGTCCGCGTACTCAGCGGGACCGCCGAGCCGCACTCCGAGGGCGCCCGCGAAGGTCGCCTCGCCATGCGCTGCATTCGGGCTCGCGTGGTTGCGCCGGTCACGCAGGCCCACCCGCCACGCACCGGGCGCATCCAGGCCCGAGAGAAGCGCCGCGAGCGGCACGATGACAAGCGCGAGCCGCGCCGGCACCCACGCGAGCGCATCGTCAAGCGTGGCCGAGGCGCTCCCGAACCTCGCGTAGGGCTCGGTTCGGTATCCCACCATCGAGTCGAGCGTGCTGGCGGCCTTGTGCATCCACGCACCGGCCGGCCCGGCCACCGCCGCCCACATGAGCGGCGCGATCACGCCGTCGACCACGTTCTCGCCAAGCGACTCGATGCTGGCACGCGCGACACCCGACTCATCGAGGACATCGGTGCGCCGGGCGACCACTCGCGCGACTCTCGAGCGAGCGGCGTGCAGGTCACCGGCGGACAGATGCCGGGCCACAGCGGTCCCCTCGGCGGCAAGCGACCTAGCCGCCAGCGCGAGCCAGATCAGCGTCGCATCCGCCAGCACGCCAACCGCGGGACCGAACTCGTACGCAGCGCGCGACAGCGCGAAAGCGAGCCCGGTCGCGACTGCGACGACCACGCCTGCCAGCACGCCTCCGGCGGCCCGCGGCCCGAGTCCGGGCAGCGTGCGGACCAGACGCTCGACCGCTGCAATCACCGCCCCCAGCCAAGCTACGGGATGCACCCGTGTCGGCGGGTCACCGA
>CAMTUW010000027.1:0-14580 GCA_947085035.1 uncultured Actinomycetes bacterium | reverse complement strand
GCGCCCCCGAAGGGGCATTACTCGGGAGTAGGGGGTCGGTCGTGGGGCTGACGCAGATCAACGTGTGGATCGACGCGGTGTTCACCACGCTTTACCCGATCATCGTGCTCGCGCTCTCGGTACACTTCTTCGGCAACATCCTCACCGGACGCGCCAAGCGGCGCTTCGGTCGCGAGTGGGCCTGGCCGCACCACGACTCCCATCCGCCCATGCTGCCGAAGTTCCTGCACTTCACCCACGTCGCGTGCATGATCGTCCTCGGCGCGACGGGCCTGCTCATCCGCTTCGAGCCCGTCAGTCGTCTGACGATGCAGTGGCTGCACTACGTCGCCATGATCGTCGTCGTCGTGAACCTCGTCTGGCGCCTGTGGTACGCCTTCGCCTCGCGCCAGCGCGACTACCGCGAGTTCGCCATCACCTCGCAAGACATCATCACGGCGCCGAAGGTCGTGCTCTACTACCTCTTCATCAAGTCCTCCAAGCCGCACCTGGGCAAATACAACGTCATGCAGAAGGGCACCTACACGCTGTTCGTGCCGCTACTGATCGTCCAGGCCATCACGGGCTTCATGCTCTGGCGGCTCCAGATACCCTTCACCGACACGAGCCTGCAGGCCCTGAGCGCCGGGCTCATCGGCGCGACGGGCATCTGGTGGGTACGCACCGCCCACTACCTCGTCAACTGGCTCTTCATCGTGCTCACGACCATCCACGTCTACCTCTCGGTCACCGAGGACTTCCCGGCCTTCCTCGACTTCTTCGGCATGGGCGCCCTTGACCGCCGCAGCGCCACGAGCCACGACGACGACCACGGGCACGGGCACGAGCCCGCCGTCGCATCGTCTGCCTCCGAGCACGCGTGAGAGGCTGGTGCCGATGCGGCGTCGCCTCGCCATAGTTGTTTCGCTCGCGCTGATGATGGTGCCCGCGATCCCCGCGCTTGCCGCTCCCGCCACCGCTACGGCCCCAGCGGCCGCCACCGCTACGGCCCCAGCGGCCGCCAAGCCCGCCAAGCCTCCCAAGGCCGCGAAGCCAGCGACGCGCACCTACGACCTCGACTTCACCTTGCCCACCGCAGGCAGGTCGGGTTGCCTCGTCTGTCACGGCGACCCGAACCTCGCCAAGGTCGGCGCTGAGACCACGTCGTCGATCTTCGTCGACATCGAGCGGCTCAGGGCATCGGCGCACGCCAAGAACACACCCTGCACCGGCTGCCACCTCGATTTCGCCTACACCTCACCGCACAAGCGGATCCAGGGGGCCGAAGACTGGGTCGCGTCAGCGCGTCTCGCCTGCAAGAACTGCCATGCCGAAGCGTTCTCCGACCACTCCAACGGCGTCCATTCGCTCGCGGGCAAACCCGGCGTCAGCACCACGCAGACGGCGGCCTCGCGCGCGCAGCGCGGCATGCCGGCGAAGGTGCCGCTGTGCGGCGACTGTCACGGCGGACACGCGATCACGGCCCCCGATGACGCGGCCGGACGGCGTGCGCTGCACAGCTCCGGCATCGCGATGTGCGGGCAGTGCCATGAGCGCGAGACGGCCTCCTACGACGACTACTACCACGGGGCCGCGTACCGGCGGGGATCCTTGGACGCGCCCTCGTGTTGGGACTGCCACGGGTTCCACCAGATCCTGCCCTCGAGCGACAGGCACTCGCCGGTGCACCCCAACCAGCTCGCCGCGACCTGCGGTCAGGAGAGCTGCCACGACGGCGCGGACGAGGCGTTCACCGAGTACGCTCAACTCATCCATGGGCAGGCCGAGATCCGCGACGCCAATCCCTTGGTCCTGATCGTCAACCGCGCGAAACAGACGGTGCGAGAAGCCCTCGACACGGTCAGATCGTCGTTTTAGAACGTGCGTATCTTGGCATTGAGCGGGGACTGGAGTTCTCGCCAAGGAGAAGGGGTAAGACGAGATGAGGCTTTCGTTCCGAGCGCGTCCCGGTAGGCCGCTCGCCATGATGCTCGCCGCCGCCGTGTTCGTTGCGGCTCTCGGCGGCGGTGTGGCCATGGCCGCTGAGAAGGTGCCATCCGACATGAGTTTCGAGCAGCTGTTCTTACAGCTGCAGGCCACGCCGGTCTATAAGGACGCGTGCATGAAGACGTGTCACGGCAACATCGCCAAGACAGACAACTACGCCTCCGCGATCATCTTCCAACACGGGTACCACCAGCTGATCTCGTGCGCGGGTTGTCACACCAGGTTCCCCCACCGAGCGGACACGACCATCGACCGTCCCACGATGAAGGGCTGCTTCGCGTGTCACGGCGTGCGCCACGGCCCGATGGGGCTGATCGCGGCGGACAAGTGCGAAGACTGCCACGTCACCCCTCGCGAACGTCTGCGCCCCGCGTTCCATACCTTCGGATGGGCCGGCCGCCCGCACGTCGCACCCTCCGACAAGGAGTTCAACACCCGCTGCGCCATGTGCCACACCCCAGCCTCCTGCAACGACTGTCATGAAGCCGAAAACGTGACCTGGGTCCCGAAATCGTGGGATTACGACGCGGGTGATGGGTGTCTCGCCTGTCACGGCAACGCCGGGCTCTCCAAGATGGGGGCCGAGGGCCTCAAGTCCTTCACCATCACCGGCGTGGACGACTCGGCCCACGCGGGACTGTCCTGCCAGCAGTGTCACGTCGACTACCGCTACGACGACAAGCCTTCGCGAAGCCCGCTGTGGAGCGTGAACGCGGGGCAGGCGTGTGCGGACTGTCACCGCACGGTCAATGAGGGCAAGGACGCCGCGCTGGTCAAGGCGTACGAGCGCTCGACTCATGCGGCGCGGATAACCGCGGGCGACTACGAGTCGGCGACCTGCGCGTCGTGCCACGGAGGCCACTTCATCAAGCGTCTGGACACCCAGGCGAGCAAGGACCGGATGCACCTGTCCGCCTATCGGACCTGTGCCCGCTGCAAGGCGCACGGTGACGACTACGACACCTACGACGATTACTACCACGGCAAGGCCTACAAGGCGGCGAACCTCGACGCGCCCGCCTGCTGGACCTGCCACGAGTCGCACGGCATCCTACCCTCGACCGACCCCTCGTCGTCGGTCGCTCCGGCCACAGTCGCCAAGACCTGTGGCCAGGAAGGCTGTCACGCTGGCAGTGACGAGAAGTTCGGAGTTGACGCGGCAGCACTCATTCATGAGAAAGTGAGACTTGCGGAGGAGAACCCGATACGGGGCTTCATCGCGCGACTGACCGGTCGATGACCAACTGAAGGAGGGCTGCGGCCCGCGTGAAGAGCCGCACCACACGAAACGCGATCCCATGGGGGGTGGCTGCGATTATCCTCGCGGCCACCCTCCTGTTCGCGGCGTGGCCTTTGTTGAGCGGCGCGACGGGCAAGCGGATCATCGATACCGCCGCGCCGATCCAGCTCGAGCAGTGCGCCCCGTGTCACTACGACATCAGCGACGTGCGCGTCAAAGGGCTGATCTTCAGCCACGGCAACCACCTGCTGGTGAGCTGCGAGGGGTGCCACTTCCGCATGCCGCACCGAAGCGACGTCACCGAGCGGGTCCCGATGGAGGCCTGCTTCGCCTGCCATCGGGTCAAGCACGGCGTCCAAGGTGAGCTCGCCTCGGGGAAGTGTGCCGACTGCCACACGCACCCTGACAAGCTGCGCCCCGTCTCACACGGCATCACCTGGGCCAAGAAGCCCCACGCCGAGGTCGCGAACGCCTCCGGGGTCAACCGCTGCATGATGTGTCACGAGGCGATCCGCGACTGCGACGCCTGCCACGCCAAGCAGGCTCCCAAGGTCGCGAACATGCCGCTCGTCTACCACCCCATGGTGCTTGCGCCCGACAAGGGCCCGTCGGTCCGCATCGACCCCACGGGCCCGGTCTCGATGTCGCAGTGCGCGTTCTGCCACGGACGCATCGACGAAGCATCGGGCAAGCGAATCATCTTCGCCCACGCCGACCACATCGAACGCAACTACCGCTGCGAGGCGTGTCACCCGAGGTTCCCGCACACGGCGCTGGGTATCGACCGCCCCGACATGCTGTCGTGCTACCGCTGCCACGGCCTGAACCACAACTCTCACGGGCGAGTGGCCACCGAGGAGTGCACGGCGTGCCATCCCACGTCATTCGAGCTCATGCCCTACGACCACACCAAGAAGTTCATCAAGGGCGCTCACAGTGAGCCCTCGAAGGAGACCCCGGAATACTGCGCGATGTGTCACAAGATGGATTTCTGCATCGAGTGCCACAACGGGCGCAGCAAGAGCCGCTACGCTCCTCCCGGTATGGTTGTTCCCGTGCCACACACCGATGCGCGCTGGATGGGTCAACACGGGAAGGACTTCCTCGACGGCAAAGGACTGTGTGGCGTCTGCCATTCGGGTCCCTCATGCCAGCGGTGCCACCTGACCATCGTGCCCCATCCTGAGGGTTTCATCGAGGACCATCGCCCAGCCAAAGGGGTCACGTCCCATGACTGTGCGGTCTGCCACCGCGACAGAAGCGCATGCCAACAGTGCCATCACGGCAGCGTCAAGAACGACTACCTCGTGCGCGAGAACTGCATCGGATGTCACGAGGAAGCGAAGCGGATCCCCGCGACCGACATCAAACACAAGGCGATGGCGGAGCATGCGGTGCACTTCGATGTCGCCGAGACGAAGGGCAAGCCGTATCGCTGCTACGAGTGCCACATCGACTTCGGCACCTCTGAGGCGGCCCGCCAGATCGAGAGGCAGCAGGGTCACGACATGCGTCTGTGCTACGACTGCCACGGCGCGCTCGACCCGTTCAACGAGACCATCGCCCCGTACGGGGGCGGATCGCTGTGCCTCCGTTGCCACAAGGATATGGACATCTGATGGGGAACAACGCTTGTTGGTCACACATTGATGTGACAGGTGTTACGATGCTGCGATATTGTCAGCGCTGCTGCCCGACGGTGTTCCGGCAAACGGTCATCTGAGTCGATCACTCACTCACGGTAAGGGGCTTCACACGCATGGGTGACTCACAACGGTTCGATCTCATCATCAGAATCGTCATCGCGGTGCTCCTCGTCGCCATCGTCGGCTTGGGCGCCTACTTCGGCTGGACGGTGCGTCGCGATCGGATCGCGATCGAGGGGGCGACACCGGCCCTGCGGGTGGTCCGCGCCCTTGAGGGGCAGGTCAGGGGAAAGCCGAACGACGCGCTGCTCCGGGTCCGGTTGGGCGAGGCATACGCGGCGGCGGGCAGGGACCAAGACGCCATCAAGCAGTTCAACTCGGCGCTCAAGATCGAACCCAAGCACACGGGGGCCCTACTCAATCTCGGCCAGGTCGCGATGCGCAATATGCGCTTGGCCGACGCCGAGGGCTACTTCAAGAAGGTCCTAGAGGCAACGTCGGGCAGCGAGTTCGAAGCGGTGAGCGACAGAGCCGAGATCGCCTTGTACCAACTGGGTTTGATCGCGCTTCAAGAGAAGCGCTATGAAGACGCCATCGGACGCTTCAAGGCCGCGCTGCGCATTCGCAAGGACGCTTCGGACACTTACTACTACCTGGGGCTCGCGCTTGACGGCGTGGGCGAGACCGAGGGCGCCATCAAGCAGCTGCAGATCGCGGTCGCCTTCGATCCGAACTTCGGTCAGGCCCACTACTACCTCGGACAGCTCTTCACACGTCAGGGCGATGACCTGAAGGCATCGGAGCACTACGGGCGCGCCACGATGGCTGACCCCGACGCCGAGGAGCCGAAGCAAGCGCTGAAACGCTTCGGCGACCCCGTCGAGCTTATAGCGAAGTCGCGCACTTTGCGTGAACGCGACATCGACGCCGCTCTAGAGATGGCCACGATCGCGCGTAACATCGCCCCGAGGAATCTCGAGGCGGCGATCAACTACGCCGAGACACTCGAGGCGTCGGGCAACGCCAAGGGCGCTCTCGAGGCATATCGTTCGACTTTGAGTCTCGCACCGAAAGACAAGCGCATAACCAGTGCGATCGAGCGACTCGTCAAGGCGACCGCGAAGAAGAAGTGATCAGCGTACGATCGATGGCCCCAACGCGACTCCAAGGAGCCCGGTGTGACGAAACGACGCAAGCGCCTCATCGCAATCGCAGTGATCCTGCTGCTGCTCCTGCTGGCGTTGGTGGGGTATTTCTACTTCTACTCCCAGACGAAGAAGCTCACGTTCAACCTCGTGGGCTCAGCACGAGGAACGATTCCTGTACCCGAGTTCCTCTTCTCCTTCAGCGGGACCGGGACCAACCGGATGCAGCGTCCCATGGGCGTGCTCGTTGACAAGGGCACGGTCTACGTCACGGACTCGGTTCGCTCGGCGATCTTCACGTTCGACGAAGACGGTCAGATGACGGGATCGTTCGGCACGACCGAGACGATCAATCCGTTGTATCTGGCCAAGAATCCCAAAGATGGCAACATCTACGTCACTGACCGGCGCCGCTACACGATTCTGAAGTACACGCCCGAGGGCAGGTTTCTGGGCGAGTTCGACCCCAATCTGCCGAAGGCCCAACGCCCCCCGTTCGAAACCAGAGGCGTGAAGTGGCAGCCGATCGCGATCGCGTTCGCCCCGGACGGCACCATGTATGTGACTGAGCTCCTGAACGGTCACCGGCTGCTCGTGTTCGACCCGACAGGCAAGTTCTTGCGCAGCATCGGCACCGCCGGCAGTGTGAGCGACCCCGCACTGGGCCCCGAGGTGTTCCAGTTCCCCAACGGCATCCTGGTCGTTGGCAAGGAAGTCTACGTCGCGGACAGCAACAACCAGCGCGTGAAGGTCTACACCCGGGACGGCACGTACACGCGGACCATCGTGACAGGCGGCCTGCCCCGCGGCCTAGCGCCCCTTTCGCCGTTTCCCGGTGACGACGAGAAGTCCCCTAAGCGTTTCGTGCAGACCGACACGCTGGCGCACGACGCCACCATCTGGACGGCCACGGGCGAGAAGCTACTCTCCTTTGGCGAGAAGGGTCTGCTCGACGGCCAGTTCAGTTACCCCGGCGCTGTGGCGAAGGGCACGCGGAACCGGATGTTCATCGCCGACACCGCCAACGGACGCGTGCAGGCGTGGGGTTGGCCGGCGCAGGCAGCGGGAGTGCCGCAGCTCGACCCGGCAACCGCGCCGTGGTGTCTGCTACCCCTGTTGCTGCTGCCCTTCCTCCTGCTGCTGCGCCGCAGGGAGTTCTACGCGACACCTGACTTCGTCGAGGCCATGATCGCTACCGATCAGCTCGAACTGATGCCTCACAGAAGACGCCGCTGGAGCGCGATTCAGGCTGACTACGACGTGATATCAGCGCTTGAGACCGACGCGGTCGATCTGAGCAAGCTGTTCACCCCGGTCGAGTTCTCCGAGTCTGATGTCAAGGCGCTCATGGACAAGTACGAGTTCGACCACGAGACCGCTGCCGTGCTCGCTGCGGCATCCCGCGCCAAGGTGGCGTGCTTCGAGGACGAGGAGCTGCGACGCCTGGGCAAGATGATGGAGATCGACGTTGTGAACGCGGAAGAGTTCGTGGAGCGCTTCACGAAGCGTGCGAAGTAGAGCGTCGGGTTTTCACGTAAGTTTATTGTGAAGAAACCGTTGACGTGGCAGGTATAGGTGCAGTAGCCTGTGCGTTGTAACGAATGTTACATGCCCTGACTCACAGGGGCCCGGGGCGACAGAGCCCACGGGTACACACAGCGGAATAGGCTCTCGGGTCCGAGCCGGCACGACGACCCGATTGCGAGTAGGCGACAAGGCCCACATCGAAATATCAACAACCGGGTCAACGCGGCTACGAGCAATCGACATCGCGCCATCTCTTTCCCGAAAGCCCCGGTTGCGGGCACATCGAAGGAGGTGGCGTTTCCCATTCCCGTGAAATCGGACACAACAGTTTCGTGCAGGTTCTGTAACCGAGCCTGGTGAAGGAGGAGAGAGTATGGCTATTACCAGGCGTCAATTCGTCAGCCGACTGGGTGCACTGGCCGCAGCGGCTGGCATGAGCCAGGTCGAGATCGCCAAGATCGCCGAAGCGTTCGCAGGTAACTCGGCCACAGGGGTCTTCGGCCCCGGCGCTGCCAAGCCGAAGGTCATCTGGATCCACGGTGCCGAGTGCACCGGCTGTTCGACGTCACTGCTGGGTATTCTCGAGAACGTGAACGGTACGGCCGTGTTCGGCACGAGCGTCACGACCGGTGCGGCCGCTGGCCTCGCGGGTATCACCGCGACTGCTCCGGTCTTTCACGCCGGCGCACCGTTCACTCTGTGGAACGCCACGGAGAGCGTCATCGAGGGTGCTCCGCTGGTGAACATCGCTGACGTCGTCATCGACGTCATCGATCTGCAGTACCACGAGACGGTCATGGGCATGGGCGGCGACCTCGCCGCACAGTGGCTCAAGGACTTCATCGACTACACGCCGGGCTCGGGAACGAATCCCGGCGACTACCCGTTCGTGCTCGTCGTTGAAGGTGCACTGCAGAACAGTGCCCTTGGCGGTGCGTGGGGCGACGTTTCGAACACCGCCGTCCCGTGGTGCTCGATCGCACACTCCGACGCCACCACCGGAGGCTTCGAGATCGACGCGGCCGTGGCGGTCCTCGCTCTCGCCCAGAAGTCGACCTGCGCCGCAATCCTGCCCATCGGTCAGTGCGCGACCTTTGGCGGCTTCCCTGGTGCCAAGCCTCGCATCAGCGATGCTGCGGCCAAGAAGGGTGTCGGCGGTTTCGACCCGAAGAAGTCCCAGACCGGCGCTATGGGAGTCTTTGACTACCTCAACGCCAACGGTGCCGCTGCCGCTTCCGGCAAGGTCATCAACGTGCCGGGCTGCCCCACGAACCCGTGGTGGTTCGTGCTGACCGTCGTCATGATCATGGCCGACCTCGTCTCGAGTGCCGGTCTCGTTCTGCCGCCGGTCGTGGGCACCACGCTCGACGTCACCCGTCGGCCCAAGAAGGCCTACCCCGTTCCTGTGCACAGCGCCTACTGCCCCCGCTACCCTGCTTACGCGCAAGGCGTGTTCGCGGCGAAGCCCGGTCAGGCTGGCTGTCTGCAGAAGCTCGGGTGCAAGGGTCTTGGCACGAACTCGCTTTGCGGAGTTCACGGCTGGAACAACCAGCAGCCGCAGAATGGCGCCACCGCGGTAACGACCATCAGTGCGGTTCGCGGGGGTCATTGCACCACCGCGGGTCACCCCTGTATGGCATGTACCGAAAAGGGCTATCCGGACAGCTTCGTGCCATTCGTGAAGCTCTAGGAACAGGAAAGGAGGGCAACTTAGATGACTAATCGTGCAAATGGTACATATGAGGTCGATCCGATCTCGCGTATCGAGGGTCACCTCGGCGTCAAAGTCACGACAACCGACGGCGTCATCACCGACGCCAAGGCTCACGGCAACCTGTGGCGTGGCTTCGAGAACTTCCTGCTCGGTCGCGACATCAACGACGCGATCACCTACACGCAGCGCATCTGCGGCGTGTGCCCGGTGCCGCACGGCCTCACGGCCACGCATGCTGCTGATACGGTTCTTGGTTACAGCAAGGGCCACATCACATTCATGCAGGAAAGCCCCACGGATCCGTGGGGTATCCCCAAGAAGGCGCTGCTTATCAGGAACCTCGTGCTTTCCGCCGAGTATCTGATGTCGAGCATCACGCACTTCTATCACCTGGCTGCGCCCAGCTATGTCCAGGGTCCGGCCATGCCGCCGTGGACGCCGTACTTCAATGATAGTTACTACGCATCCCAACTGCGCTCTGCAGGCAAGGGTGTCGGCGGCGGAGGGGCGGTGCCGAACGTCGGAGCGCCCCAGCTCTGGGACGCTGTCATCCTGAGCTACGTCAAGGCTCTGAAGATCCGTCGTCTCACGTTCGAGGCAGGTGCGCTGTTCGCGGGCCGCATGCCCATGACGTCGTGCTTCGTAGCTGGCGGCGTGACGAATGACGGCGCCGAGAGCTTGGCCGCACGTTGCACCAAGTTCGAGAGCCTCATTCGTGAGGTCGGGCTCTTCATCATCAACGAGTACGTCCCGATCGCGCTGGCCCTGGGTGCCCTGTACCCGGCCTTCGACAACACCGCCAACGGTGGTGCCGGTCACGGCGCCGGACTCGGTCGCTTCCTGTCGTGGGGCGCGTTCCCTGCCGCTACGGCCGCAGGCGCTCTCACCCTTCCGGGTGGAGTCAAGGGCACAGGCGTCACGGAGTTCACGGTCTTGAACAAGGCCGAGGTTATCTCGAAGTTCGTCACGGAGTCCGCTGCGACTTCGGTGCCGAAGAACCTCACCGAGGACATCTCGAACTCGCGGTACGAGATCTACGCCGATGATGCTGCCGCTTACGCCTCTAGCACCAGTCGTCCGAACGCGACGGCGACGGCTTCGTATCCGGGCGACATCACCCGCACGCAGCCGAAGCGTTCATCCGGCTACTCCTACGCGAAGGGTCCGCGTTGGCAGGGCAAGCCGTGTGAGGTCGGTCCGCTGGCCAGGCTCGCGGTCGCCGGTATCTACCCGGTGAATGGCACCACGCTCACCACTATTCCGGGCTACGTCAGCATCTTCACGCATGACTTCGGCTCGGGCTTGGCTCTCGACACGCGCGTCATAGCACCCGCTATCGTCGCCGGGTTGGCTGCTGACGGACTCGTCGCTGCCGTGCAGACCTACATCCTCACCCTCAAGGGCGGGCTGTCCACGATGGACCGTCTGCGCGCTCGCGCACTCGAGTCGCTCGTGCTCGTCCAGGCGATGGTCGGTTCGGTGACGAAGGACGGGCCCACGGGCGCCCTCTCCTTCGCCAACGACGGCTGGATCCATGATCTGTCGACGACTACCGGCCTGACGTGGCGCAACAAGGCGCTGCCTGTCGGTACGGTCCAGGGCTGGGGTGCCACTGAGGCGCCTCGCGGTGCTCTCATGCACCAGGCCAAGATCACGAACGGCAAGATCGTCGCATACCAGTGCATCGTTCCCACCACGTGGAACATCTCTCCGAAGAGTGGTTCCGATTACGGTCCCATGGAGGCCGCAGTGATCGGTGCGCCGTTCGACGACGACACCAAGGTGTTCGTCAAAGCGAACGGCACGAACTCTGCACCAACGCAAGGCGGCGTCGAGGTCCTGCGTATCGCCCAGTCATTCGACCCGTGCATCGCGTGCGCGGTCCACTAGAAACGGAGGTGATTGTTGTGAAGCGTTTCCATCTTGCACTCTTGCTGGTCGCGGCACTGACTCTCGCTTTCGCGGGATCGGCGTTCGCTAACTTTGGTCCGCACGGCGGCTACATCCAGGACACGGACTCGTGCGCCGGCTGTCACAGGGCACACAGCTCGTTCTCCACGATCAAGTACACGCCGCGCATCGGTGGCGAGTTGCTCACGGAGGCCCAGAAGCCTTCCGCCCTGCTCGTCAGCTCCGCGACGAACATGACGGAGTTCTGTAACGCATGCCACGGCGATCTTGCCCCTGGCGCGTCCACGAACGTCGTCTCCGGGCTGTTCGACGGTGGTCCGTCGGCACAGACGACTCTCGCTGTCGGTGGTCTGAACGGCGGCGTCGTGACGGCATACCAGACCTCGTCAACGGCTCTGGCTCCGCTCAACGGCGGCGGTTTCTCCCAGGCAGCGATTCTCGCTGATTGGGAAAGCGCTGGCACAGCGGCGTTCGAGACCATCACCTCGGCTCACAGCATGGAAAGGATCGGTATCCTCTGGGGCGCCGGCACCGCCGCAAACCAGACGATGAACCTCACCTGCACGAGCTGCCACGATCCCCATGGCTCCTCGAACTACCGTCTCCTGAAGGACAGCGTGCGCGGTGAGACCGTGGGTGGTTACACCGGCGGTGTCCCGAACGGCATGGTCCACTCGACGGAGATCGGTTACGACGATGTCGTGGCCTCAGGTGGTTGGCTGAAGGGTCAGGCCGGTCAGGACCAGATGGCGGCCTACCGTCCCAACTACACCTCCGGCAGCTCGCAGATCCTTGCGGGTACCAGCGGCGACTCGATGTCCACGTGGTGTGCGGCGTGCCACACGCAGTACGACCAGAAGGTGGGCACCAAGGCCGATCCCACAGCCGGTACGTATGACTACACGCCATTCGAGGCGAGTTCGACGGCGACCGTCGGCGCGGTCAAGCGCCATCGTCACCCGGTCGACATGCCGCTCACGGCTGGCGATGCGAACCTCCAGGTTCTTGCCCAGGAGACCGCGGATACCGTCGGTCTCGATCGCAAGATTCCGCTCGAGGTCAACCCCGGTGTCGGTAGCGTTCGTCAGTACAACGTCGGTTGCCTCACGTGCCACTTCGCGCACGGTAGCAACGCTTCGATGTCCGGCTGGTCTGCTGCTCACCTAGAGCAGATCAACGGCGTCTGGGCACCGGTTCGTGACGCGACCGCGGGCGTCGATCCGGTCAAGTTCGACGTGCTCTCGTACCCGTCCGTCACCGCGACAGTCGCTGGCTCAAGCGCTCTGCTTCGTACGGACGAGCGCGGCGTGTGTCAGCGCTGCCACAACAAGTAAGACCGTGTTCAGTGTGTGACGGCCTTGGGCGTGATGCCTTGGCCGGGATGGTCGGGGGCTCCCGGAATATCTGTTCCGGGAGCCCCTTTCCGCTAAATGCGTGCCGGTTCATCGGCGTGCTGGTACCCTTGACTCCAGTGGCTGTTCTTCAGAGAGGCAGGTACGGACGTGTCGTTTGACGCTGATGGATTCCATGAGGTGGCTTCGCCTCCTGATTTGGGGCGCTACAGCCCGCTTGGCCTGATCGCCAATCCCTTCGTCGTAGGCGACGATGACGACGACCCGGCGGTCATGTCCGAAATCGCCGCAGCGGGCAATCTGCTGCTGGGCGCGATTCTCGAGCGCTCACGCGAAGAGGCGCCCAAGCCCCTCGTGGTCCTCAAGGGCGACGTTCCGTCGTCGTACCCGCTTCAGGCGATGGGTTCGGCGGAGCGTTCCCTGGCAAGGGACGACTCGCTGAACGTTCTTTACGCCTACGTGCAGCTCTTCACGATGAGGGCCGGTTCCACCCGTGCGACCTTGAACATTCTCGCCGAACGCCTCGTATTCCGTGACTTCGACCGACTCCTCGTGAGCTACATCGAGTCCATCTTGGCTGAACCGGATACGTCGCTGCCCTCCTGGGGCGTCGCGGGACCGGAACGCCTCGCCTCGTTCGCCGAGCGTTTTGAAAGTGACCCGCTTCCCTCCGTTCGCACCGTCTTCGGTGAAGAGGTACTCGAACGGCACCAGGAGCTCTCCCAGGTCGCCGACCTTCGCCACGTCGATCTTCCCTCTGAGGCTGAAGAGCTCGACACCGCCGAAGAGATAGACGCGTCCGTGGGCGACACGCCGGGGACTCCCATGCTGCTCGCCGAGGCCGTTGAGATCCACAGTGAGGACGACCGAGCCATCTTCGACTACTTCGTCGAATACACCGCCGTTCACCTCTCGCCGGTGATCGCGCGCGGCCTTCGGGTCCATCGCGACCGGGGGTTGGCCGCCTTCGCTGAAGAACTGAAGGTCACCAAGGCGCCTCGCAAGACCATGACCGCTCTTCTGAGTCTCGCGGCCCTGAGGTATCGAAAAGCCGTGGTGATCTATGACGGGTTCGACGCCTGGCTTGAGATTCCAAGCGACCTGCGCTCCCGCGTCGTGGGCGCACTCTCCGACCTGCGCTGGAAGACGGCCGGATCAGCGTTTCCGATCTTCGTCTTGATGCCGGGCGAGGCTCCGGAGCTCGAAGAGACCTTCGGTGCGTCCGGCACGATCTCTTGGGAGTTTCCGGGCCTGATTCCCATGCAGGAGCAGCAAGACGTATTCCTGCCCGATGTCGTGTCCGGTTGGCTCGCTGCCGCAGCGCTTGCCGACGCGTCGCCTTTGACGCTTGAGTCTGCCGTGCTGTCAGCGCTTCGCGACGCCGCCGATGGCTCGATGAGCCGGTTCGTACGCATGGCGCGAGCCGCGATCGAGAGCGCGAGCGATCGTGGCGTGGCCGCGCTCGATGACGTCGCGAAGGACGCCGGACTGGCTGCGGGAAGCGTCTCGTAGATGCGCGCGCTCAGGACCATGAACGTTCGCCGGGTTCTCTCGCTGATCGCGGGCGTGCTCGTGCTTGCGGCCGTGATCCTCGGACTGTCGGCGCTGTTGCCTTCAGGTCAGAAATCGGACAGTGGAGACAGCGACGAGCAGGCGGCCGCGTTCCTGTCCGCAAAAGCCGCCGATGCCCTGCGCTCCGGCGATGAGACCGCCGCACTGGCGTTCGCTGCCCGCGCGCTCGTGGTCGATGCCGGTAACGCCGAGGCGCGGCGGATCACCGATCAGGTCAACCGTCGGCGGGCCTCGAAGAAGGCTGATCCCGTCAAGCCGCCGGGGAGCTCCCCTGATGCCAGCGCCACGCCGCCACCGGCGAACGGGGTCGATCCGGCGTTCCTCACGGTGATTCCGAACATCCAGGAGCTCTTGCCCAAGACGTTCTCGGGATTCTCGCTGGGCGGAGTCGTCGCTTTAGAGGGCGGAGCGAGTGTGTCCGGCATGCCGGTGTCGTCTTCAGGCGTCACGAGGGTGCTGTGGGCGATCCATGACGGCAAGACCGTCG
>CAMTUW010000026.1:0-26747 GCA_947085035.1 uncultured Actinomycetes bacterium | reverse complement strand
CGGCATGGTGCGCTTCTTGCCGGGCGGAATCGATGACATGGTTGGCTGGGGAGTACTCGTCATGGGAATCGGGCTTGCCAGCGCGCTGTTCGGCGCGATCGTGGGTTGTTTCCAGCGCGAGCCGCGCCACGTGCTCGCGTATTCCAGCATGAGCCAGTTCGGCCTGATGAGTGTCGGCGTCGGAGTCGGGCTCGCCACGGCTGAGGTCTGGCCCGCCGCCGTGGCCGCTGTGAGCATCTACCTCGTCCACCACGGATTCGCGAAGGCTGCGCTGTTCGCCGGAGACGACGCCCGTGCGGCACTCGGCGCACGCCGCTGGCTCGCTGTGGCGCTCGCGTTGCCTGCGCTGTCACTCGCGGGACTGCCCTTGTCCAGCGGCGCGATCGCGAAGGTCGCTCTCAAGGGCGTCGCCGCGAAGGCTCCCGAAGCGTGGGCGAATGCGCTCGAGGTGCTTCTGCCGCTGGCGGCCGTGGGCACGACGCTTCTGATGGCCCGCTTCCTCATCGTCACGCTCTCACGTGGTGACGAGCAGGACTCGGTCGGTTCTCTCGGCCGCACGGTGGCGCTGGGGGTGCTGACGGTTTTCGTCGCTGCGTTCCTGTGGCTGACAGGCTTCGAGCCCGCTGCTTACGCGGCGCAGAAGTCGCTTGCGCCGGGATACCTGTGGGTGCTCGCGTGGCCGGTGGCGCTCGGTCTCGGGGTCGCGGTCGCAGTGTGGTTCTTGCGCGCGCGCGGGTTTTCGCGGCTTGTCGGACTGGTGCCCCCGGGCGATCTGTGCGCGCGGACGCTCGACCGGATGGACGCGACGTGGGTGGGCTTTCAGGAGCGCATCGTGGTGCAGGCTGACGCGCGCAAGCTCGCCGAAGCTGCAACGCCGGCGGCCCCCAGCGAGCCGGAGCGTATCGCGCGTGCTCTGCGAATCGCGAGCGCGGCCGAATCGCGTTTGCTGACCTGGCCGATCGCATCGGGAGTGATCGTCGTGTTCGCGCTGGTGACGCTGGTGCTCGCGAGATAGCGGCCGGTCCCTCGCACCACGGCGTCACGGTGTCGGTCGCGGTGCCGCAGAACCGCGATTTGCACCTTGCTTCCCTCGTCGCTATACTGCGACGGCTAACTGAATACAGTTCAAGCGGGACCCCGCCTCATCGAGGCGAGAATCGGTCCCCACCTGCGCGGCGCCACTTGATGGCAGTTGCCTGGTCGATGAGAGAACCGGACCCCACGTGGGGGCTCCGGCGTCTGTTACGCTCCCGTCGGCCGTTGCCGTACGGGAGTTTTGTTTTGTTGGGAAGGGGATCTCGTAGCGCCCCGATACGTTGGAGGTGAGCTGTTATCACCAGCACTGAGTACAGATTGAATGACCGCATACGGGCATCGCAGTGCCGTCTCATCGGCTTTGACGGTAGCCAGCTGGGCATCTTCGCGATGAGCGAGGCGCTGAGAATCGCTGACGAGCAGGGCTTCGACCTCGTCGAGATCGCGCCCGCCGCCGATCCGCCCGTATGCAAGATCATGGACTACGGGAAGTTCAAGTACGAGCAGTCCATGAAGGAGAAGGCGGCTCGGAAGAACCAGTCCAAGATCGAGATCAAGGAAATGAAGTTCCGCCCGAAAGTCGACAAGAACGACTACGGGACCAAGAAGAAACACATCCTGCGTTTTCTCGACGCGGGTGCCAAGGTCAAGGTCACCATCATGTTCCGGGGTCGCGAGATGGCCCACCCCGAGTTGGGGCTCAACATTCTCGAGAGACTCGTCGGCGAACTCGCCGAGCTCGCGATCATCGAGACGCAACCCAAGCTCGAGGGCCGAAACATGCACATGCTGCTCGCTCCTCTCAAGAAGAAGGAGCCCAAAGCGCAGCCGTCCGACGAGAGTCCTGCCGAGATACCGGCAAGCGACACCGAATAGGGAGGTACGACACATGCCGAAACAGAAGACGCATAAATCGTCGGCGAAGAGGTTTCGCCTGACCGGTACGGGCAAGGTCATGCGCGGCAAGGCCTTCAAGAGCCACATCCTGGAGAAGAAGAGCCCGAAGCGTAAGCGCGGTTTTCGCCAGGAGACCGTGGTCGCTGCCTGCGACACCAAGGTCATCAAGAAGAACCTCGGCCTCGGGTAGTCCGACACGGCCGTTTCCCCTCGACGGATGAAGGAGTGATCGAGCATGCCTCGAATCAAACGCGCCGTAACGGCGAAGAAGAAACGCCGTACCGTTCTGACTCGTGCAAAGGGTTACTACGGCGCGAAGAGCCGCAGCTATCGTGCCGCCAAGGAGCAGGTGCAGCACTCGCTGCAGTACACCTACCGTGACCGCCGCAACAAGAAGCGCGAGATCCGCCGCCTGTGGATCACCCGCATCAACGCAGCCGCCCGTCTGGGCGATCTGAGTTACTCGGTGTTCATGCACGGTCTCAAGATCGCCGGCGTGACGCTCGACCGCAAGGTGCTTGCCGATATGGCGGTGAAGGACCCGGCCGCTTTCGCCAAACTGGTCGAGATGGTCAAGCGCCAGGCCGCGTAAGCGAATCGCATAGGTCGTGACTCGAAGGGCCCCGCCGGTGCGGGGCCCTTTCGTGTGCCTCTTGGTGGGGTTGGAGTCTGGCAAGAGTCTGGTAAGGCTCATGGTTCATGCTCGCACTTGGTCGAGGGCGCCATCGACCGACCATATGTACGCACTGCCTCCCCTCGGCGTGCATCAAGAGACTGGAGGCACGACATGTTCAAAGGAACATTGCTCACGGTTGTCGGAGCGCTGCTCGCGCTCATGGTTGGATCTGCGGGAGCCTATTTCACCGCTCAGGTGCAGGTTGCGAACTCGGTCATTCGGGCCGGCAGCGTCGCTATCTCGACCGAGCCCACTGTCGCCCCGCTGTCGATCGACTCGCTTGCCCCCGGGTCTGTAGCAGTCAGGCCCCTGACCGTCATAAACACCGGCACGCTCGCGTCTGACGTGGTCATCACCGCGTCGAGGAAGGCCGGCATCACCGAGTTCTACAACGCATTGACCTGCACTGTGACCTGTGCAGGTACCGAAGTGTATTCGGGACCGTTCTCGGCGATGCGCACCACCCCGGTGCGACTCGCACCGGGCGCTCGGGGCGAGCTGCAGTTCGAAGTCGGTCTGCCCGCCAGTGCCGGCAACGCGCTTCAGAAGGACTCCGCGACGGTGTCGCTCATCGTGGACGCCGTGCAGGTCTACTGATGAGTAGCGTGCGCTTGATCGCGAGGACGCTTCTTCCGTATCTCGTCATCGCTCTCATCGCTGCGCCGCTTCTTGGGGCTTATGAGCCGCTCAGCGTCTCAGGGGCGTCCATGCAGCCCGCGCTTTTCCCGGGCGACCTCGTGTTCGTCAAGCGGGGAGCGCAGCCGCAGGCCGACTCGATCGCGTTGATTCGTGAAGCTGGCAGGATGCAGGTGTTGCATCGGGTGGTCGATGTCCGCTCGGACGGCAGCGTCACTACGAGAGGCGACGCGAATCCCGTGGATGATCTCGACCCTGTTCCGCTCAAGGCCGTGGCGGGTACCGTGCGTGCGGTACTTCCCGTAGGAGGGTTGCTCGCCGCTTTGCGAGGTTCGGGCGGACACGCTACACTCTCGGCTCAATCGAACAGTATGAAGCGATGACGAAGACGACGTCGTGCACAATCGCGTACGCACCAGGGAAGGGCCCCTTGACTGGAAGGGTCTGCGGGCGCGGGCACGGCGGTTCACTTCACCAGCTGCGAACTGAAACGCATGATGCGGAGTAGGCGAGCCGGACTCCCCGATATCGGAGCGAAAGCGGTGTGAGGCCGCGAAGCGACCAGAACAGGTCGCGTGTGAGTGGGTCCCGCGTGGGGCCAACCAAGGTGGTACCGCGGGAGCCGCATCTCTCGTCCTTGGGCGTCAGCCCGAAGGAAGGTGCGGCTCCTTCGTATTCTGTGACCGAGGAAGGGTGCACGCCTGATGGGTGTCGCTGAGGAACTCCACATACAGCGCGAACGCGCGTTGGCCGAAGTCGGCGAAACAGGTGACCTCGTCGCGCTGGATGCGGTGCGGGTGGCCTATCTCGGTAAGAAGGGGTCGCTCACCGCGGTCTTGCGTGGGCTGGGCTCCATCTCGCCCGAGGAGCGTCCGGCGGTAGGCAAAGTCGCCAACGAAGTGCGCGTCGACATCGAAAACGCACTCGAGGAGCGTCGCGCCCACTTGGCCCACGTCGACCTCACGACCAGACTCACCGTCGAGGCGGTCGATGTCACCTTGCCGGGTCGTGGTCGTCCCATCGGCACGCAGCACCTCATCAACCGCATCACTGAAGAGATCGTCGAGATCTTCATCGGGCTGGGCTATCGCGTCGCCGAGGGACCCGAGGCCGAACTCGACTACTACAACTTCACCGCGCTGAACACGCCTCCCGACCATCCCGCTCGCTCCCAGTCGGACACGTTCTACATTCGCGACATGTCCGGTGATGCCGCCGTCGTCCAGGGCGAGTCCGACGTGGTGCTGCGCACCCAGACGTCGCCGGTCCAGATCCGCACCATGGAGCGCGAGAAGCCGCCCATCTATGTTCTTTCGCCCGGTCGGGTCTATCGGCGCGACATCGCTGATCCCAGCCATCTGCCCCAGTTCACGCAGGTCGAGGGGTTGGTGGTCGATGAGGGGATCACCTTCACAGACCTCAAGGGCACGCTTGACCACTTCGTCCACGAGATGTTCGGGCCTGATCGCAAGACCCGTTTCCGTCCGCACTTCTTCCCGTTCACCGAGCCCAGCGCCGAAGTCGACGTCTCGTGCGGCATCTGCTCCGGCTCGGGCTGCCGCTTCTGCAAGAACAGCGGATGGCTCGAGATCCTCGGCTGCGGGATGGTCGACCCCAACGTGTTCGGCTACGTGGGGATCGACCCCGAGCGTCACACGGGATTCGCGTTCGGCATGGGAGTCGAGCGCATCGCCGCGCTCAAGTACAACGTGCCGGACCTGCGGATGCTCGTCGAAGGCGACATGCGCTTCCTCCGTCAGTTCTGATCGACACCCTCTGCGATTCGAAAGGCTGCGTGTAGACCATGCGCGTATCGATGAAGTGGCTCACTGAACTCGTTGCGGTGGACATCGAGCCCCGCGAACTCGCTGAGCGCCTCGACATGACCGGAACCGCCGTCGAGGCGATTCACGTCGAGGGGGAAACACTCGACGGTGTGGTGATCGGGCTCATCGCGGACAAAGTCAAGCACCCCGAGGCTGACAAACTCTGGGTCACGACGGTCGATGTGGGTGACGGCACGCCCCGCACCATCGTGTGCGGCGCACAGAACTTCGCGGCAGGGGACAAGGTGCCCGTCGCCTTGGTCGGAGCCACGCTTCCCGGCGGCTTCCAGATCAAGCGGGCAAAACTGCGCGGAGTCGTGAGCGAGGGCATGAACTGCTCCGCAAGTGAGCTGGGACTCGGCACGGATTCCGACGGGCTCATGATCCTGCCGAGCGACGCCCCGGTGGGCGTACCGTTCGCGCAATGGCATGGTGCTGCGGATACCATCATCGAACTCGAGGTCACCCCCAATCGCCCCGACTGCCTCTCGATGGTCGGCGTGGCCCGCGAGGTGGGCGCTGTCTTGGGACGCGCGTCCCACGCTCCCGTCCACGACGTCCAAGAGTCGGGCGAGCGCGCAGACGCCGCATGTTCGGTCACGATCGAGGACTCCGACCTATGCCCTCGCTATGCAGCGCGGGTGATCCGGGGCGTGACGGTCGGCGCGTCGCCGCAGTGGCTCTCCGATCGGGTGAACGCCGCCGGGGCGCGCACGGTGAGCAACGTCGTTGACGCCACGAATCTGGTGATGTTCGAGCTGGGTCAGCCGCTTCACGCGTTCGACCTCGCCACGCTTGCGACCGGGCCCGAGGGACGTGCCGATGTATCAGTGCGTGTCGCACGGCCCGGCGAGATGCTCACGACGCTTGACGGAGTCAAGCGGACACTGCGCGACGACACCCTGCTCATCTGCGATCAGAGCGGACCAGTGGCGCTTGCCGGGGTGATGGGCGGCGAGACGACCGAGGTGAGCGCGTCGACCGTTGACGTGCTTCTCGAGTCGGCCTGTTTCGACTCGGCTTCGATCTCGCGGACCAGCCGGTCACTCGGTCTGGTCTCGGAAGCGTCCATGCGCTTCGAGCGTGTCGTGGACCGCGCAGGCTGTGTTGCCGCCCTGGATCGCGCGGCGGCGCTCATCGCCGAGGTCGCAGGCGGAAACGTCGCTCCCGGCGTGATCGATGCGTACCCCGCGCCTTCCGCGCCTCGCGTGTTGACGCTGCGCATGGCGCGCCTCAGGGCGATTCTCGGCATCGATGTCGCGATCGAGGAGGCGGCGCGTGTGTTGCGCGCGCTCGGCTGTGACGTCGAGGAGGACGCAGATGTCCTCTCGGTCACCGTCCCGAGCTTTCGCCCCGACCTCGAACGCGAGATCGACCTTATCGAGGAGGTGCTCCGGATCCGCGGCATGGACGGCGTCGAGGCCACCCTTCCCGCAGGTCGTGGCCGCGTCGGGGGGCTTCTCGCCGAGCAACAGCAGCACGTGCGCCTAGGAGAGGTCCTGCGCGCCTGCGGCCTGAACGAGACGATGACGTACGCGTTCGGTGACCCGGGTGATCCAGACCGCGCTGACATGCCGCTCGCCGTAGGCGAGGTGCTCGTCGAGCTACTCAATCCGCTCTCGTCGGAGCAGGCCGTTTTGAGGCGCTCGCTCCTTCCGGGGCTGCTGCGCAGCGTCTCGTACAACCAGCGACGCGGCGTCACGAACGTGCATCTCTACGAGACGGGCGCTGTGTTCTGGACGGCCGAAGGGCGCAAGCAGCCCAAAGAGCGCACCATGCTCGGCGGTGTGCTGTCGGGGGCGTGGAGCCAGCCCAACTGGAACGATGCCCCGGTCCAGCTCGATTTCTTCGATGGCAAAGGGATCATCGAGAACATCATGCGCGAGTTCGCCGTGCCCAAGTTCAAGGTCCGGCCGGCCGCCCCCGCGCATCTTCAGCCGGGACGCGCGGCAGAGGTGTTGGCCGGGGGCGAGGTCATCGGATGGCTGGGCGAGGTACACCCGGTGGTACTCGAGCGCTTCGAGGCCACAGGTCCGGTCGTGGCCTTCGAGCTCGATGTGGCCCGCCTCATCCGAGCCGCGCGAGAGGCGCGACCGTTTTGCGAGGTCCCTCGGTTCCCTGCCGTCGAGCTCGATGTCGCGATCGTGGTGGCCGAGGATGTCACGGCGGCCCGCGTCGAACAGGCGATCCGCTCTGCAGGCGGCACGTTGCTCGACGGCGTGCGGCTGTTTGATGTCTACCGAGGCAAGGGTATCGAATCGGGGTACAAGTCGATGGCCTTCGCATTGGAATACCGCGCGCCGGACCGCACGCTCACCACCGAAGAGGTCGAGTCCACGCATGATCGCGTCGTGCGAAAGGGGCTTGCCGCCGTGGATGGTCGACTGCGGGACTGAGGATTTCCTGAATCCGCAACGGTGATTATGCAAATTTCGTTGCCTTTATGCATCCGAAACGCATATACTCCTCGCAATCATCACTGGAAGCGGGGTTATCGTGGTCGATGTCACAGTTGTTGGAGCTGCTGGCTATACCGGGGCGGAAGCGATGCGCTGGATCGCGTCGCATCCTTCATTGCGCCTCTCGATCGCCACGTCGACGAGCGAGAACGGCCGAAGTGTGGCCGATCTCTACCCAGCACTTGCTGCGCACGTGGACGATCTCGTCTTCACCGCTCCCGACCTTGACGCGATCGCAACATGCTCCGAGGTCGCCATCCTGGCCGTGCCGCACACGGCGGCGCTCGGTATCGTGCCCGCGCTGCTCGATCGCGGCGTGCGCGTCATCGACTTGTCCGCGGACTTTCGCCTGACAGACGCCGCAGCGTATGAGAAGTGGTACGGCTTGCCGCACACCGCAGCAGGGCTGCTCGCCGAAGCCGTCTACGGCCTGCCGGAGCTCGATCGCTCGCGTCTGCCCGAGGCGCGACTCGTGGCGTGCCCTGGCTGCTACCCCACTGCCACGGTACTCGCGGCGCTGCCCGCTCTCGCGGGAGGCCTGTGGGACGGCTCGCGCATCCTCGTCGATGCGAAGTCCGGCGTGACGGGGGCGGGGCGCGGAGTGTCCGCAGCGACGCACTTCGTCACCGTGAACGAGTCCCTCGCGCCTTACAACGTGGGCGTGCATCGACATACTCCCGAGATGGAGCAGGTGCTCTCGGCGGCCGCGGGTTCCTCGGTGCCGGTGTTGTTCGCTCCACACCTCGTACCGATGTCGCGCGGACTGCTCGCGACCGTCTACATCGGCATCGCGGCACGCGTGGACGCGGACGAAGTGCTCGCCGCCTACAGCGACAGGTACGTCGCAGAGCCCTTGGTGCATCTGCACGAGCCGGGCAGGATGCCCACGACGGCAGAGGTGCGTGGCACCGCGCGCGCGTCGCTTGGGATCCACTTCGACTCGCGCACACGCACGCTTGTGGCGGCATGCGCGATCGACAACCTGGGCAAGGGCGCCTCGAGCCAAGCGATCCAGTGCCTCAACGTCGTTTTCGGCCTGCCCGAGACCGAAGGTCTTCTCGCCGTCGGGCCGGTGGTGTGAGATGAGCGACACACTCATGCCGAAGGGGTTTCGCTCGGCCGGTGTCTCTTGCGGTCTGAAGCGCAAGGGCAGGCTCGATCTGGCGCTCGTAGTCGCTGATCGCGCGGTGCCCGCTGCCGCCGTCTTCACGCGAAACCTCGTCGCGGCCGCGCCCGTGCATCTGTCGCGCGAACACATCGCGGATGGGCGGGTTCGCGCGGTCGTCATCAACGCGGGCAACGCCAACGCATGCACCGGCGTCCAAGGCATGGCAGACGCGCTCGCGACCGCAGAGGCGCTCGCGGCCCAGCTGGGATGCGCGACGCAAGACGTCATCGTCTGCTCGACGGGCGTGATCGGCGTGCCCCTGCCGGTGGACAAGGTGATCGCGGGATGCACTGACGCCGTCGCGGCGCTTGACACGTCGGGCTCGGAAGCGGTTGCGAGCGCCATCATGACGACCGACACCTTCCCGAAACGGGTGGTGCGGACGCTTGACGTGGCCGGGCGCCTCATCACGGTCGAGGGCATCGCCAAGGGCAGCGGCATGATCAGGCCGGACATGGCGACGATGCTCGCCGTGATCACCACCGACGCACCCCTCACGAGCGGCGCGTGTGACACCGCGTTGCGAATGGCGTGCGGCCGTACGTTCAACCGCGTCACGGTCGACGGCGACACCTCGACCAACGATGCTGCCGTGCTGCTCGCAAGCGGTGACGCGGGCGGAGCCGACATCGACGAGGGCCACGCGGACTACCCCGCGATCGCCTCTGTGATCGAACAGGTCACCAGCGAACTCTCTCGGATGATCGCCCGCGATGGCGAGGGCGCGACGAAGCTCGTGGTCGTGACCGTCACCGGGGCCGTCGACGAATCGGACGCCGAGAAGGCCGCGTTCGCTGTGGCCGAGTCGCTTCTCGTCAAGACGGCGTTGTTCGGTAACGACGCGAACTGGGGCAGAGTCGCGGCAGCGGTCGGTCGCAGTGGCGCGAGGCTCGCCCCGGAATCGCTCGCCATCACCTTCGCGGGTATCGAGGTCTGCCGTTTCGGTGGCGCGGTTCCCTTCGACGAGGAAGAGGCGCTCCTCGCTCTGAAACGCGACGAGGTCGACGTGCTCATCGACCTGGGGGTGGGGGCAGCGTCTGCCACCGTGCTCACCTGTGACCTCTCGTACGAGTACGTTCGCATCAACGGGGAGTATCGAAGCTGAGCGTCCCGAAGAGAATCGGAAGGACTGAAGATGAAGGACCTGCTCGCCAAAGCGTCGACCCTCATGGAGGCGCTACCGTGGATCAAACACGCCTGGGGGCGTACGGTCGTCGTCAAGTACGGGGGCGCCGCGATGACCGACCCCGTGCTGCGCGATCACGTGGCGGCCGACATCGTGCTGATGAAACTCGTGGGCGTGAACCCGGTCGTCGTACACGGCGGCGGCCCCGAGATAACGGCGTTCATGCACCGGCTGGGCATGGAGGTCGAGTTCCACGAGGGCTTGCGCGTCACGAGTGATGAGGCCATGGACATCGTGAAGATGGTGCTCGTGGGCAAGGTCAACAAAGACCTCGTGGGCGCGATCAACGCTCATGGCCGCTACGCGGTGGGCATGTCCGGCGAGGACGGCAACACGGTGATGGCCACCGCGCGTGACCCGCGGCTGGGCCGCGTCGGGGACGTCACCGAGATCGACACGACCGTGCTCGACAACCTCATCGAGGACGGATTCATCCCGGTGGTGGCCACCGTCGCCGCAGGTGACGACGGGGGCTCCTTCAACGTGAACGCTGACATCGTGGCGGGGCGACTGGCCGCTGCCCTTGGTGCCGACAAGTGCATCTTCCTCACCGACGTCGACGGTCTCTACGATGACTTCGCGGACAAGTCCTCGCTGATCAGCGCGCTTTCCCCGGATGAAGCCGAGGAGATGATCGCGTCCGGGCGCCTCGAGGGCGGCATGGTGCCCAAGGTGGCCGCCTGCGTGCACGCGCTGCGCGGCGGAGTGCGACGCGCTCACATCCTGAACGGCACGGTTCCGCATGCGCTGCTGCTGGAGGTCTACACCGACGAGGGAGTCGGCACGATGATCGCCGCCGACGGCACGCCTGAGGCGGTGACGTGATGGAGACGCGACTCGAGCGGGCGCAGCGTCTCGACATCGCGTGCGTCATGCAGACCTACGCGCGCAAGCCGGTCATGTTCGTGCGCGGAGAAGGTATGAGACTTCACGACGACGCGGGACGCGAGTACCTGGACTTCGTCGCCGGCATCGGCGCGGTGAACCTGGGCCACGCCCATCCTGCGGTGACCCAGGCGGTCGCCGAGCAGGCCGCCAAGCTCGTCCACGTGAGCAACCTGTTCTTCGTCGAGCATCGCGCTGAACTGGCGTGCGATCTCGTCCGGCTGCTCGGAGGCGGGATGAGGGTCTTCTTCGCGAACTCCGGCGCCGAGGCCAACGAGGGCGCCATCAAGCTCGCGCGGCGCTGGGCGGGCGACACCCGTCCCGGAGCTCACGTGGTCGTGACCACCCACCGCTCGTTTCACGGACGCACGCTTGCCGCGCTCGCCGCGACGGGGCAGGCGAGTAAGCAGGAGGCGTTCGCGCCACTGCCTGCCGGCTTTCTCCATGTGCCGCTGAACGACATCGATGCACTTGAAGAGGCGCTTGATGACTCGGTCGCAGCTCTGCTCCTCGAGATCGTTCAGGGCGAGGGGGGAGTGTGGTCCGCGAGCACCGAGTACCTGCAGGCCGCCGAGCGCCTCTGTCGCGAACGGGGCGTGCTGTTCATGCTCGATGAGGTCCAGACGGGCTTCTTCCGGACCGGTCCCGCCTTCGCGCATCAAGCGCACGGGCTCACGCCGGATGTCGTCACGCTGGCCAAGGCGATGGCCAACGGGCTGCCCGTCGGTGCGCTCGTGGCACGCGAGGGGGTCGCCGCCGCGTTTCGCGCAGGTGACCACGGCTCGACGTTCGGCGGGGGCCCCGTCGTGTGCGCTGCGGGCCGCGCGACGATCGCCGCGCTCGAAGACGAGCGGCTCGGCGAGAACGCCGCGGCATCGGGCGAGTACCTGCGCGCCGGACTCGAGAGGATCGCCGTGGGCACCGGGGCCATCACCGAGGTGCGGGGCGTCGGGCTCATGTGCGGAGCGACGCTGTCTGCGCCTGTTGCGGTTGAGGTCGCGAATCGACTTCTCGCCAAGGGACTCGTCGTCAACCACATCGGAACGGATATTCTGCGCTTCTTGCCGCCTCTGGTGTGCGGAAAGTCTGAGATTGATACACTCCTCGGCACATTGACGGACGTGTTTGAGGAGGTGGCGAGATGAACGCTCAGGACTTCCATGGACGTGACGTGCTCACCATCGCCGACCTGACCTCGGCTGAACTGCTGCATGTTCTCGAGGTGGCTCAAGCGCACAAACGCACGTGGGCTGCCGGCATCAAGAAGCCCACCCTCGCCGGTTCGACCATCGCCATCATCTTGCAGAAGCCGTCCCTGCGTACGCGGGTGAGCTTCGAGGTCGCGTGCATCAGACTCGGCGCCCACCCGATCGTCATGTCGGGTCCGGACGGCGCGTTCTCGCGCGGCGAAAGCGTTCATGACACCGCCAAGGTGCTGGAGCGCTACGTCGACGCGATCGTGTTTCGGACGTATGCGCATTCGCTCGCAGAAGAGCTGGCGGCTCACGCGCGCGTGCCGGTCATCAACGCACTGACGGACGACCATCACCCCTGCCAGGGGCTCGCCGACCTCCTCACGATCAAGGAGAAGGTCGGGCGGCTCGCCGGCGTGCGCATGGCCTACGTCGGGGACGGCAACAACATGGCCAACACCTACCTTCTGGCCGGTGCGCTCGCGGGCATGGACGTCGCGGTCGCTTGTCCGTCCGGATTCGAGCCTGTTTCCGCACTCGTCGCGCAGGCGACGGATCTCGCCGAACGCAACGGGGGCCGGATCGCGGTGGGCAACGATCCTGCCGCCGCGGTGCGTGACTCAGACGTCGTCATCACCGACACGTGGGCCTCGATGGGGCAGGAGAGCGAGCACGACGCGCGTATGGGCGCTTTCGAGCCGTTTCGCGTGGATCGGGCGCTCTTCTCGCTCGCCTCGCCTCAGGCGGTCTTTCTGCACTGTCTGCCCGCGCATCGCGGCGAGGAGGTCACCGACGACGTGATCGACGATCCCCGCTCGGCCGTGTTCGACGAGGCCGAGAACCGGCTGCATGTCCAACAGGCGCTGTTGTCGCTCGTGCTCGGCTGAGTAGGAGCGCGAAGGGAAGGTGAGCATGAGGAAGCGACAGGAACGTCAAGAGGCGATTCGTGGCATCGTGAGGTCCCAGCGGATCAAGACACAGCGCGCGCTGGTCGAACGCCTTGAGGACGCCGGGTTCGACTGCACCCAGGCGACCGTCTCTCGCGATATCACCGAGATGGGACTGCGCAAGTTCCCCGAGGGCGTGTATGTGCTTGCAGAGGACCTCCATCTGCAGCGGATGGTGAGCGACCTGGTCTTTGACGTGAAGAACACCGGCAACCTGGTGTTGGTCAAGGCACAGTCGGGAACAGCGCCCGGAGTCGCCGCAGCGCTCGATGCGGCAGAACTCGTAGGTATTCTCGGTAGCGTCTCGGGCGACGACACGATCCTCGTGATCACCGAGGGCGAGGCCGAAGCAGCCTCGCTCGTCGAGACACTCGACAAGTTTCGCGGCGTCTGAGCCGCCCCACTGAAAGGAACCGCATGACACGCGAGAAATGCATACTGGCCTACTCCGGAGGACTCGACACCTCTGTCGCGATTCGCTGGATCGCGGAGAACCGCGACATGGACGTCATCGCGCTAGCGATCGATGTCGGCCAGGAGCGCCAGGACCTCGACTTCGTACGCCAGAAGGCGTTGGACATCGGCGCGATCGAGTCGATCGTGAAAGACGTGCGCGAAGAGTACGTCGAGGAGTACCTGGCCAAAGCGCTCAAGGCGAACGCGCTCTACGAGAACAAGTATCCGCTTGTCTCAGCCCTGTCGCGCCCGATCATCGTGAAGCACCTCGTCGAGGAGGCCCACCGGCACCAGGCCCGGTTCATCGGCCACGGGTGCACCGGCAAAGGCAACGACCAGGTTCGTTTCGAGGTCGGCATCGCGGCGCTCGATCCCGACCTCGAGATCGTGGCCCCGGTCCGCGAATGGGAGCTCAAGACGCGCGAGCAGGAGATGGAGTGGGCAGAAGCGCGCGGCATCCCGGTGCCCACCACGAAAGACAATCCGTATTCGATCGACGACAACCTCTGGGGTCGCGCGATCGAGTGTGGCGTTCTCGAAGATCCATGGGTCGAGCCTCCGGCCGACATCTACACGCTCACGAATGACGCGCGTGGCGACGCGTGCGGTGAGCCCGAGTACGCGGTGATCAGCTTCGAGCAAGGTATACCCGTGGCGCTCGACGGCGGACTCATGAGTTTCCACGAGATCATCAACGCCATGAACGAACTCGCGGGCAAACACGGCTTCGGACGCATCGACATGATCGAGAACCGCCTCATCGGCGTGAAGTCGCGCGAGATCTACGAGGTCCCCGGCGCGCTCACGCTCATCACGGCGCACAAGGCGCTCGAAGACCTCTGTCTGGAGCGAGAGGTTCTGCACTACAAGCTGGGCATCGAGCAGAAGTGGGCCGAGCTCGTCTACAACGGTATGTGGTTCTCGCCGCTCAAAGAAGCGCTGGACGGCTTCATCGATTCGACTCAGCAGCTGGTCACGGGAGACGTGCGGTTGCGCTTCTTCAAGGGGTCGTGCGTCACAGTCGGCCGCCGCAGCCCGTATTCGCTCTACGACTACAACCTGGCGACCTACGACGAGGCTGACTCGTTCGATCACGCCGCAGCGAAGGGCTTCATCGATCTGCATGGCCTCCCGGTCAAGGTGTGGGCACGCCAGCGCCGCAAAGTCGGCAAGGAAGGCGAGGTGTGACCGTGTTCGGAATCGGTCTTGCAGAGCTCTTGATCATCGTGGTCGGCAGCCTCGTGCTGTTCGGTGCGCCCGCAGTGATTGGATTCTGGCTTGGGTACCGCGCCGGCAAGAAGGCGAGCGACGGCGATGAGTGACGCCAAGACTCCGTGGGGAGGCCGTTTCGAGAAGAGCCCAGGCAAGTTCCTCACCGAGTTCGGGGCCTCGCTTCCGGTCGATCGCCGCATGTGGGCCCAAGACATCCGGGGCTCGATCGCTCACGCGAGGATGCTCGCGAACCAAGGCATCATCTCTGAAATCGACGCCGACGCCATAGAAACCGGCCTGTCTGAGATATTTCGCGAGATCGGGGCGGGCACGTTTCAGTGGTGCGTCGCCGACGAGGACGTCCACATGGCGATCGAGCGCGTGCTCACCGAGCGCATCGGCCCGGCTGGCGCGCGCCTGCACACGGCCCGCAGCCGAAACGACCAGGTCGCTACGGACACACGGCTCTACGCCAAGGCACGCGCGGTCGATCTCGCGCACCGCATCCAGTGCATGCGTCGCGCCCTCCTCGCGCTCGCCGAGGAGCATTTCGGCGTCGTGATGCCGGGCTACACTCATCTCCAGAAGGCTCAGCCGGTGCTCTTCAGCCACCACCTGCTCGCCTACGCGGCGATGCTCGGGCGCGACTTCACGCGCGTGCGACACGCGTGGGATGCTGCCGATGTGCTGGTGCTGGGAAGCGCCGCGCTCGCAGGTACGACGTTTCAGATCGATCGCGACTACGTTGCCAAGAAGCTCGGCTTTTCTGCCGTCAGCGAGAACTCGATGGACGCCGTGTCGGACCGCGACTTCCTGCTCGATCTGGTGTACGCGTGCGCCGTGTGTCAGGTCCACCTCTCGCGCCTGTGCGAGGAGATCATCTTGTGGTCGAGCGACGAATTCGCGTTCATCACGCTTGACGACGAGTTCTCGACGGGCTCGTCGATCATGCCTCAGAAGAAGAATCCCGACTTCGCCGAGCTCGTGCGCGGCAAGACCGGTCGTGTCATCGGGGACCTCACGGCGCTGCTGGTCGTCTTGAAGGGCCTCCCGCTCGCCTACAACAAGGACATGCAGGAGGACAAGGAAGGCGCGTTCGACGCGATCGACACGCTGGCAGACTCGCTCAGGGCGGTGTGCGGCATGCTCGATACGCTGGGGGTCAACGCGGATCGCATGCGCTCAGGAGCGATGGGCGGCTTCATGGCGGCCACCGATGTCGCCGACTACCTCGTGGGCAAGGGTGTGCCGTTTCGCGAGGCGCACGAGGTCGTCGGTCGTCTCGTGCTGGCCTGTGAGCGTGAGGGCCATACGCTGCAAGACCTCACCCCGGAACAGTGGGCCGCGTATGACGAGCGTCTCGGCGCAGATGTCGTGGGCGCGGTGGATATCGACTCGGTCGTGGCGCGCCGCGTGAGCCACGGCGGCACCGGGTACGAGGCGGTGCGTGTGCAGATCGAGGCCGTGCACTCAACGCTTCGCGCCGATGACGCGTGGCTTGAAGCGATGGAAGGAGACGTCAGTTGAGACTCAGGCAGATCTACGAGACGTGTATCGCGGTGGGAATCGAAGCCGACGCACGTGATCGTAGTGAGATCGACCGCGTTCTCGAAGACGCGCGTAAAGGCTACGAGAAGCTCGAGGAGCCCGAGCGAGGCTTCTTCGATACCGAGAAGCTCGTGAACCCCTTCAGTGACACTCGTATCGAGACGGGTGATCATGACGCCGAGATACGTGGTCTGATCGTCGGCGTCGACATGGAGGTCGGCGAGGTCCTTCTCGCCGATCGCCTGCGCGAGAAGGGCGCTGCGATCGACCTCGTGCTTGCCCATCATCCCGAGGGACCCGGGCTTGCCAATCTCCATGAGGCGATGTACATGCAGGCCGATCTGTGGGCCGTCCAAGGTGTCTCGATCGCTGCCGGTGACGCGCTCATCGCGCCTCGCGCCGAGGAGATCCGCAGGCGCATCATGCCCGACAACTTCTGTCGCACCTCTCAGGCAGCCGAACATCTGGGATTCGCGGTCATGTCGTGTCACACACCGGCCGACAACAGCGTGAACACGTTCGTGCAGAGCTTCCTCGACGAGAGGGCCCCGCGAACGCTCGACGACATCGTCAAGGCGCTCTACGACATCCCCGAGTACGCCGATGCGGCCCGCAAGGGGTACGGCCCGACGCTGATATCCGGGACGGGTAGCGCCCGGGCGGGACGCATCGTCGCCGACATGACCGGCGGCACCGAGGGCCCTGCCGATGCGCTGAATCGGCTATCGGCCGCCGGAGTGGGAACGCTCGTCGGGATGCACTACTCCGAAGACCACAGGAAGCGTGCCGAGGAGCTCAAACTGAATCTCGTCATCGCCGGACATGTCTCAAGCGACGTGCTCGGCATGAACCTGATCCTCGACGCTGTTGAGAAGCTCGGTCCCCTCGACATCGTGTGCGCAAGCGGAATGGTGCGCGTGAAGCGCAGCTGACCGCGTGGGTCTGACGACGCCTAAGGGGTGGGGGTGGGGGTGGTGTCGCCCGGGGGCGGGGGATCGATGGGCGGCGGGACGACAGGCGGTGCAGTGACGGGCTTCGGTCCCTTGGAAACCTTCAGGATGAGTTTGTTGTTCTTGAACGACTGACTCACCACGACACCCTTGGGTTTGTTCGAGTACACGAGCTCGATGGTGAACTCATAGCCCTTGAGCTTGCCTTCGGCCTTCTCGACCGTGAGGCCGACAACGCTCGGGGGCTTGCTGACCGGGATCTTGAACTTGGAAGGCGTGTACTTCGGCCTTCCAGCGCTTGGGAAGTTCAGCACGGGCTGGCCCTTGAGCGCGCGGCGCATGAACGACGCCCAGATCGGCGCGCAGACGATGCCGCCGAAGGCCCGGCTTCCTCGCACGTAGACGGTTTGTTCGGTTCGATGCCCGACCCAGACCGCCGTCACGAGTTGGGGGGTGTAGCCCACGAACCAGACGTCCCGATGGTTCTGGCTGGTCCCGGTCTTGCCCGCTGCGGGGCGACCGATGCGCGCGCGGGTCGCTGTGCCGCCCGTGATGACGCCTTTGAGTACGTCGGTCGAGGCGCGAGCGACTTCGCGGCTGATCGCTCGTTTCCCCTTCTTCTTGGCTTCGAAGATCACCTTGCCGTCGGCGTCGGTCACCTTCGTGATCACGATCGGTGAGTTGAGCACCCCGCCGGTTGCAAGCGTTCCGTATGCTGATGCCATCTCCAACGCAGTGACGTTTTGTGTGCCCAAGGCGATTGACGGATACCAGGGCAGCTCGGTCGTGATACCCATGCGTTTGGCTGTCTTTGCGATCTTCTTCGCGCCGATCTCCCACGCGAGACGCGCATACACCGTGTTGACGGAGGCGCGAGTCGCGGCGTCAAGTGAGATCATTCCCCGGCCGCGGCCCTCGCTGTTCGAGACGGACCACGCTTTTGGTTTCGTCGGGATGAACACGGGCGACGACGAGTCGATCATGAACGAGGGCGGCATGCCCTCTTCGATCGCGGCGACCATGGCAAACGTCTTGAAGGCCGATCCCGACTGACGATATGCTTGGGTCGCCAGGTTGTACTTGTTCTTGTTGAAATCACGTCCCCCCACGAGCGCCTTCACATGACCGTCCCGCGGATCGATGGCCACCAGCGCCCCCTCGGGACCCTTCTTTCCGATACCTGCAGTCACAGCTCTCTCTGCTGCCAACTGCATTTTGGAGTCAAGCGACGTCTGTACGTTCAGGCCGCCTTTGAAGACGACCGCCGGCGAGAACTTCGCCTGCAGCTGCTTTCTGACGTGGGCGACGAAGTAGGGGGCTGCGTAGATGCCGCCTTCGGGTTCTGTCGCTCGCTTGACGGACAGCTTCACAGCGCGAGCCTCATCGAGCTCGGGACGCGTGATGTAGCCGTTGCGAAACATGTCTTCGAGGACTTCGTTTCGTCTCGCTACCGCACTTTCAGGGTAGTCGTAGGGGTTGAGCTTGGTGGGCCGTTGGGGCAATCCCGCCAGGAGCGCGGCTTCTGCCAAGGTCAGCTCGCTCGCCGACTTGGCGAAATACATGCGAGACGCCGCTTCCGCTCCGTACGCGCTCTCACCGAAGTACACGGCGTTGAGATACATCTCCAGAATCTCGCTCTTCGAGTGGCGCTTCTCCAGTTCCATCGCGAGATACGCTTCGCGAACCTTGCGCGCGAGTGAGATGTCGGTGCGCTCGTCAAGCAGGATCGTGTTTCTGACGTATTGCTGGGTGATCGTCGAGGCGCCCTCTCTGCCGAAACCCTGAGTCAGGTTCACGACCACCGCGCGCCCAAGGCCAAGGAGGTCAACGCCGTTGTGCTGATAGAAGCGATGATCCTCTACGGCAACGACGGCATCGACCAGGTCACTTGAGATCCTTGAGATCGGGATGACCTCCCGGTTCTCCAGGAAGAAGCGGGCGAGCAGAGTGCCGTCGGCCGAGTAGATGTGCGTGGCGCGGGCGACGTCGAACGCGCCCGGCTTGTTGGGGTCGGGCAGGTCAACGAGCCACGAGCGCGCCAAGGCGAACCCGCTGGCCACCCCGACGGTGGCGAGCACGATGAACACGATGACGGCGACTGAAGCGAGGCGAAGCAAGATGATCCCTGCATGGCCCTTGCGGCGCCGGTTTCTGTTACGTCGGCTTGACATGACCCTCCACGTGAAATGAAACCCACATGCTACATTGTGGCCCATCGCGGCGAAACACGTGCGAAGCGATGCAGTATCGTCACACACCACCGCCACCCAGGAGCCATGCGAAACCACCACGAACACCAGATGGAGCTCCTCGCGCCCGCCGGCGGGGAGGAGTCCTTGCGTGCAGCCGTCGCGAACGGGGCTGATGCGGTATATCTTGGAATCGATCGGCTCAACGCCCGGCGCAAGGCCGCCAACTTCACCATTGAGACGCTGTCCCAAGCGTGTCGGTTCGCGCATCTTCGCGGCGTGAGGGTCTATCTCACCCTCAACGTGGTGATTCTACCCGCCGAGATGCCAGAGGCACTTCGCATCGTGGACGAGGCGTGGGTCGCCGGAGTCGACGCCGTGATCGTGCAAGACCTCGGTCTGCTCCGTTGCATCAGGTCGAGTCTCCCACATGTGCGCGTGCACGCGTCCACGCAGATGAACGCACATTCATCGTCGACGGTGCGCGCTTTGGGCGCGCGCGGGGTCGCTCGAGTCACGCTTGCGCGTGAGGTGTCCATCCCTCGCATCGAGGCGCTCGTGCGCGCCGGCGCCCAGGTCGGCGCCGAGGTCGAGACCTTCGTTCACGGAGCGATCTGCGTCTGTTACTCGGGGCAGTGTCTCTTGTCCTCCTTGATAGGTGGTCGCTCGGCCAATCGGGGGCAGTGCGCTCAGCCGTGTCGGCTGACGTATGACTTGGTTGACTCTGACGGTGTCTCGCATGCCGATGTGGGTGCGCACCTGCTCTCACCCAAGGACCTGGCGGGAATCTCCGTACTGCCTGATCTGATCGCGACCGGGGTAGCGGCTGTCAAGATCGAGGGCAGGATGAAATCGTCCGAGTACGTCGCCCTGGTGACGGGGGTGTATCGCTCGGCGCTCGACCGTGCGGTCCGCACACCCGAGACGTTCGAGGCGACCCCGAGTGATCTCGCGGTTCTCGCCGAGGCGTTCAGCCGGGGCCTCGGCGAGGCGTACCTCGTGGGCGAGCGGGGCAACGCGATGATGAGCTACCGGCGCCCGAACAATCGGGGAGTCGCCATCGGGCGCATCGTCGCGCTTGATCGGGCTGCGGCCACCGTCGCGCTCGATTCGAGCCTCGAGAGCGCCGACACCATCCAGGTCTGGACCTCGCGAGGCCACTTCACCCAAGAGGCGGGCATGTTGCGCGTGGGGGGACGTGGCGAGCCCTACGCGCCTGCTGGTGAACGTGTCGGCATCGAACTCAAGGGCCTGGCCGCTGTGGGCGACCGGGTCTTTCGCGTGCGAAACGCCGCACTCTCGGCCGCCGCCGCCCGCACCTTCTCCGACCCGACGGCCGTGGCACCGGTCACGGTCTCGTTCGAGGTGAGGGTCGTGATCGACGAGCCGACGAGCGTTGTGGTGAGAGACGCTGCCGGGCGCAGGGGCCGTGCTGTCGGCGCGATCGTCGAAGCGGCCAGAACGCGCTCGGTGAGCGCCGAGGAGGTCATCGAGCACGTCGGGCGGGTGGGCGGGAGCGGCTTTTCAAGCGACACCTATGATGTCGCGCTTTCGCCGGGGGCAGGCATCGGGTTCTCGGAACTCCACCGACTTCGTCGTGCGGCGCTTGAAGACCTGGAATCTGCGATTCTCGCTCCGTGGGCAGGACGAACCGTGCACGACGTGCGCGAACCGAAGGTGCCCGGTTCAGCCCGGTCCACGGGCAGTGTCGTGCGACTCGTCGCCGTCGTACGTGACCGCGATGCGGCCGCTGCGTGTCTCGACGCGGGGGCCGACGCCGTGCATCTCGCCGTCGATTCGCTGAGTACGCAGACCCGGCCCGGGGTCGTCGCGCTGCTACCTCGTATCGCGACGGATTCCGAGGAGGAGCGCCACTTGCGGCGTCTCAGCGCTGGAGACCGGGTCGTGGCCGCGACGTTGGGCCAACTGGACGCCCTGAAGGCCACCGGAGCTCTCGCCGAGGCCCACTGGTCGCTGAATGCGACGAACGCGCATACGGTCGCGGAGCTCGCTGACGCGGGCGCCGAGTTCGTCTGGCTCTCGCCTGAACTCAACCGTGAACAGGTGGCCGTCGTAGCGACAGGCGCGCCGGTACCTGTTGGCATCAGCGTGCTCGGACGACAGGAGCTCATGGTCACGGAGCACTGCGTGCTGATGGCGCAAGGCGAGTGCGACCTGGCGTGCCACCAGTGCGTCCGTAGAAGCAGTCCGAGATGGCTCGAGGATCGCAAGAAATACCGGTTCCCGGTACACACGGATGCCGGTGGGAGAACGCACGTGTTCAACTCCGTCCCGCTAGATCTACTCGACGCTCTCGATGACGTGCTTGCCACGGGCGTGAGCGCGGTGCGTCTCGACCTCGAGACTCTCGATGCGACGGAGGCGGCGTCTGAGGTGCGGCGTGCGCGGACGCGTCTGGACACGCGGGACCGTACCGGTGGGGACGTGCGTCGGTCCGCCGCCTCGACCGCCGGTCATTTCTACCGGGGCGTGGACTGACCGGTTCGTTTCCTTATCGGACAGACAGTCGTCGCGTCGCGGACGCCTGGGCTCCTCGGTCATCGGTGACCCACAAGATGATCTCGTAGGTGCCAGGAGTGGCCCAGACGTGCGAGACGCTCTTCCCAGTGGCTGTCGCTCCGTCACCGAACTCCCACAGGTATTTGACGATTGCGCCGTCATCGGTGGAGGCGCTGCCATCGAGGGTGGCCTGCTTGCCGGCCTTGACTCCGGGGGGGAGCGTGAACACGGCCGTGGGGGGCTGGTTGGCGGTGACGCCGGTCGCCACGACCAGCTGCACTGTAGCGCCAGGCTTGAGTTTCGTGCCGGGAGCCGGGCTCTGTTCGGCCACGATCCCTGAAGTCATCCCGGGAATCTCTCGCTCGGTGACCGTCGAGACGAGTTTCAAAGCTTCGAGTCTTGCCAGCGCGTCATCTTTCGAGGTCCCCACCAGCGAAGGTACAACCACTTCGATCGGAAGCACATGAGCTGTGCAGGAGGTCACAACGCTGCGCTTCAGCAACCATGCCTTGAACGTCTTCGGACAGTAGGGCGTGATGGTGCCGCCGGTCTCGGAGCACAGGGTCTTGGAGATCAATCCCGCAGGTCTGGGGAATGACGATTTCTCGACACCCTCAAGCGCCCGCTTCATGAAAGAGGCCCAGATCTGCGCGGGGAACGAGCCTCCGGTCACACGTCTGCCGTGCACGGACTTCATCTCGCGCTGTGAAGCGGGGTGTCCGACCCACACAGCTGTCGCGAGGTCAGGCGTGTAGCCCACGAACCAGGCGTCGCGGTACTGCTGGGTCGTTCCGGTCTTTCCGGCGGCCGGGCGACCGATTCCGGCGGCCGTGCCGGTTCCTCGCGTGAGAACTCCGCGCAGCAGGTCGGTGGTGAGCCAGGCGACGTCCGGGTCGAGCACCTTCTTGTTCTTGGGTTCGGTGCTTTCGAGGATGGTTCCGTCAGGTCCTGCGACCTCGCTGATCGCGAACGGCTCACTGTGCACGCCACCTGCGGCGAGTGTCGCGTAGGACTCCGCCATCTCGAGGGGAGAGACGCCCTTGGTGAGTCCGCCGAGTGCGATTGCGGGGACCGCTCCGATGTGGGAGTCCACGCCCAACGTTTCAGCCATCTCGACGACATTCTCGGGACCGATCTCCATGATGAGCTGTGCGAAGACCGAGTTCACCGACTTCTCCGTGGCGACGCGCAGGCGCATCGGTCCCTTCGCGCCCGAGGCGCCAGTGACGCTCCAGGTGCCGTCATTGACGGGTATCTTGATCGGGCCCGCCGCATAGGTCTTCTCGGGGCTGACGCCTTCGGAAAGCGCTGATGCGAGTACGAACGTCTTGAACGCCGAGCCGGGCTGACGCCTCCCCTGGACCGCGACGTTGAACTGTTGAGTCGTGAAGTCGCGGCCGCCCACCATGGCGATGACCTCGCCGGTACCGGGCTTGATGGCGACCAGCGCCGCCGAGGGGTCGTCCTTGCGGTCGAGTATCTTCGCGATCGTCTGTTCCGCCGCCCTCTGGGAGCGCATGTCGATGGTGGTCTTGACCCTCAGGCCACCTCGATAGACGCGTCGCTCCCCGTACGTGTCGATGAGCTGCTCCTTGACCCACTCGACGAAGTATGGCGCGAGCGTCGTCCTAGGCTTGAGCCCGGCCAGCGTCAGCGTGGAGGCTTTTGACTCCATCTGCTGTGATTCCGTGATGTAGCCCTGCGCGCCCATAAGATTCAAGACGGTGTTGCGTCGCGTGAGGGCGGCGTCAGCATCGAGGTACGGCGAGTAACGGCCGGGGGACTTCACGACGCCCGCGAGGAGCGCGGCCTCAGCCAGCGTGACCTTCGTGACGCTTTTGCCGAAGTAAGCGCGGGAGGCCGCCTCGACACCGTACGCCCCGTGTCCGAAGTAGATCGTGTTCAGATACGACTCGAGGATCTCGTCTTTCGAGTAGCGCTGTTCGATCCGCCCGGCGAGGATCGCTTCTTGCACCTTGCGCTTGAGGGTCTTCTCCGAGGTGACGAACGCTTGTTTCACGTACTGTTGGGTGATCGTCGAGCCTCCTTGGGCCATCTCTCCGCGAAGGACATCGACGACCAGCGCACGGGTGATGCCTATCGGGTCGACGCCCTCATGCTCGTAGAAGCGCTTGTCCTCGGTGGCCACGATGGCTTGTCGAAGGTGTGGGGGCATCTTGGCGAGCGGAATGTCTTGCCGGTTCTCTTCGGCCCAGAGTTGAGCGAGCAGCTTGCCGTTGCGATCGAGGATGGTGGTCGACTGGTCGCGGCCGCGGGCTTTCGCCGGATCGGGATCGGGGAGCTGCTTGGACATCGTGGCCCAGACGACCCCACCGGTCACGGCGATCGCCAGCACGATCAACAGCAAGAAGATCGCGAGCCCGCGGAAGAACCGTCCTGCACCGCCGCGTCGCCCCTTGGGCGCAGAGGGGCGTCCGGGGCCTGAGGTCCGTTTCTGACCGGCTGACCCTGAGCGCGCAGTATTGCGATTCGCAGATGAGCCCGTCCCCGTGCGCGGGCGGGGCTTCGGCTGATTGTTTCTAGGGCGATCCGAGCGACCCGACGACATAGATGTCACCTTGCATGAGAGGGTGCGCCGATGCGCACGACGAGCACACTGCGAGGACCCAATGGGATGCTAGTATGGCACGCAACCTCAAGCCATCCGCGCCGCCGTGGTCTTTCTGTTACCGGCGACGAGAATCCGGAGGAAGAATCGTGCGTTCGGCCGAAGAGCAGCTGCACATCCTCAAGTCGGGTGTCGCCGACCTCGTACCCGAGGGAGCGTTCGTCTCAAAGCTCAACAAGGGCACGCCGCTGCGAGTCAAACTGGGGGTCGACCCGACCGCTCCTGACCTGCACCTGGGCCATGCGGTGCCTTTGCGAAAGCTCCGTCAGTTCCAGGAACTCGGGCACACCGTGGTACTCATCATCGGCGACTTCACGGCGCATATCGGCGATCCCTCAGGCCGGAACTCCACGCGGCCACCGCTGTCGCGCGAGGAGATCGACGTCAACGCGCAGACCTATGTGGACCAGGCGTTTCGCATCTTGGATCCGGAGCAGACCGAACTGCGACGCAACTCCGAGTGGCTCGCGCCACTCGACTTCGCTGAGCTGCTTCGGCTCACGAGTCGGTTCACCGTGGCCCGAATACTTGAGCGTGATGACTTCCAGAAGCGCTATCGTGAGGGCGTCGGCATCTCCTTGCACGAATTCCTCTACCCGGTCGCGCAGGCGTACGACTCGGTCGCGATTCGGGCCGACGTCGAGCTTGGCGGAACTGATCAGCTATTCAACCTGCTGGCGGGCCGCGATCTCATGGAGAAGAGTGGAATGGAGCCGCAGGTCGCCCTGACCCTGCCTCTGCTCGAGGGTACGGATGGCGTCCAGAAGATGAGCAAGTCATACGGCAACTACATCGGCTTGACCGATGAGTCGGCTGACATGTTCGGCAAGATCATGTCCATCCCCGATGAACTCATGGTCAAGTACTACCGCTTGTGCACTGCCGAACATGTGGACGAGATCGACCGCATTGAGAAGGCGTTGGCCGCCGGTGAGATACACCCGAACGCGACCAAGCGCCATCTGGCGGGGCTCATCGTGAACATGTATCACGGCGAAGCGGCCGGCTCAGAGGCCGAGGCGGCCTTTGACCGAGTGTTCAAAGAGCACAGAGCGCCGGAAGAGATCGAGCGGATCGTCGTCGATCTCGCACAAGACGTCTACGTTCCCGGGCTGCTCGTCAGTCTCGGGCTTGCTACTTCAGCCGGCGAGGGACGCAGGTTCATCGACGGCGGGGGGGTGCGCGTCGACGGTGAACCGCTGGTCGCAGGCGTGTACACGGTCGCGCGCGCGACCGTGGAGAACCGCGTGGTCCAGGTCGGGAAACGGCGCTTCGCGCGCCCGGTTACGGAGTGACAGATGTGCCGCATCGCGGGCCCACGGTATCCGCGCTCAGCCAAGGTCGCTGAAGGTAGAGCAGGTGGGTTCTTGGGTACACACAATGTTCCGGGAGCGGTCGTGGTTGCGTCCGGCGCATGCGGCGTGTAGAGTACCCTCCGCACAACCGGACTTCGAAGGAGACCGGGTCGCGTGTTGATAATCGAGTGCCGCCGGGAGGCGATTCATAGACAGCAAGCGTAGCCGTCTCGCTAGAGACGGTCGCACAGTCGCCGTCGCCTCCCGAGTTCGATTCGGGAGGCGATTCTTGCTTCCCGGGACCGGATTTCTCCGACGTGGCGAGTGTTTCCAGAAACTTCGGAGAAGTTGTTGACACGGTGGGGAGGAATGAGTAATGTAGCTCCTCGCCGCCAAGAACGGTCAGGCGGCATGCGGCGGGTGAAACCGCAGGATATAAGGGTCATTCGCCGCAGCTTGAACCTTGAAAACCGGATACTGTGAATAGCCAGAAATGAACCCGTCATTTCGAGAGGGTCAACTAAAAGACCAAACCGATATGACTTTCGATCCAAACCGCATCGCCCTCCTTAGCGATGTAGGTGGGTCACTCCGGATAGAACCGGATCGCACTTCGTGAATCTCGCGCCTCGGCGCGTGACACTTTCCACGGAGAGTTTGATCCTGGCTCAGGATGAACGCTGGCGGCGTGCTTAACACATGCAAGTCGAACGATTAAAGCCCCTTCGGGGGTGTATAGAGTGGCGAACGGGTGAGTAACACGTGGGCAACCTGCCCTGTGCTTCGGGATAACTCACGGAAACGTGAGCTAATACCGGATACTCCTGTCTGACCGCATGGTCGGATCGGGAAAGCTCCGGCGGCACAGGATGGGCCCGCGGCCCATTAGCTTGTTGGTGAGGTAATGGCTCACCAAGGCCGCGATCCGTAACTGGTCTGAGAGGATGATCAGTCACACCGGAACTGAGACACGGTCCGGACTCCTACGGGAGGCAGCAGTGGGGAATATTGGACAATGGGCGAAAGCCTGATCCAGCAAT
>CAMTUW010000025.1:0-4138 GCA_947085035.1 uncultured Actinomycetes bacterium | reverse complement strand
TACGGCCAGGTCGATCGTGCCCACACGGCTGTCGAGGTCGCGGGAGCGGTAGCCGTTGCGGGAGTTCACGCGCTCCTCGGAGCGCTCGCCGTAGCCGGCACCGCAGATCGAGTCGGCCTCGGCGCCCATGAGCGCTTCAAGGAATACCTTCATGAGCTCACGAAGCACGTCGGGTTCGTCGTCGGCCAGCACCTTGCGCAGAGTGTGTATGAGAGCGACGGCGCGAGCGCCTATTACTTCTACACAGACACGTCTTCGGAAGAGAACGGCAACTACCGATTCTTCAGGCTGCCTGATGGTGAGTACAAGCTGGAGTTCTACGACTGGGAGTTCGAACTCACCGAGTGGTGGGACGATGCGGACACCCTCGAAGACGCGACCCCGATCACCGTGACAGCCGGCACCACGCAGCGCGCTGACGCTTCCATCGGTCGCCCGGCGCCTTCGCTCGCGGGACGAATCACCGACGAGCTGACCGGTGAGCCGATCGAGGACGACGCGTACGCGGCCATCTATCGCCTGGACAGTCGAAAAGGCCATTGGGACTACTACTACTACTACGACTGGAGGCAGACACAGGCCGACGGCCGCTGGGAGGTGTACGGTCTCCCCGAGGGTACCTACCGCGTCGTCTCCAACAGTGGAGCGGGCCACTTCCCGGAGGCATGGGACAACAAGGGTCTTTGGGTTGAGACGGGCGATGACATAGCCCTCTCCGCCGGCGGATCTCGGACCGACATCGACGCCGCGCTGACCCCCATACCCGCTCCGGGACCTGATGCGTTCGAGCCCGACGATTCAGAGTCCGATGCCACGCTCATCGTCCCCGACGGCAGGCCGCGTCTTCACACCATCTACCCGGTCGAAGACGTCGACTGGGTGAAGTTCCCGGTCAAGGCGGGCATGGCGTACTCGGCGAGCATCTACACGCGCATGGAGCTCGAGGTCATGTTCCCCGATGGAGAAGGTGGCTGGCGTTATGGGGAGCACTACGCGCAGCAGGACGGATACGCGTATGCCCGCGTGAACGCGACTTGGTATGACGAGGACAACTGCTGGTACTGGCTTTCGATGCACGAGACTCCGTCATCGATTCAAGGCACGGTGACTGAGTCCCAGACCGGCGATCCCCTCGGGAATGTCTCCGTCTTTGCATATCAGAGCGACGGTGCGAGTTCCTACTACTACCACACACACACGTCACCGCTCGAAGACGGCAGCTACCGATTCTTCAGACTCCCTGACGGTGAGTACAAGCTGCAGTTCATCGACTGGGAGTTCGAACTCACCGAGTGGTGGGACGATGCGGACACCCTCGAGGACGCGACCCCGATCACCGTGACAGCCGGCACCACGCAGCGCGCTGACGCTTCCATCGATCGCCCGGCGCCTTCGCTCGCGGGACGGATCACCGACGAGCTGACCGGCGAGCCGATCGAGGACGACGCGTACGCGGCCATCTATCGCCTGGACAGTCGAAAAGGCCATTGGGACTACCATGAATGGGTGCCCGCTCAAGCCGACGGCCGCTGGAAGGTGTACGGTCTCCCCGAGGGTACCTACCGCGTCGTCTCCAACAGTGGAGCGGGCCACTACCCGGAGGCGTGGGACAACAAGGGCCCCTCTGTGCGCAGCGGCGACGACATCGTGCTTGCGAGCGGCGAGTCTCGGACCGGCATCGACGCCGCTCTCGCTCGCGTACGCGAGGCTGGGCCGGATGAGTTCGAGCCGGACAACAGCGCCCTCAAGGCTCGACTGGTCCGGCCTGACGGCAAGCCGCGGCTCCACAGCTTGTGGCCCGATTATGATACCGACTGGGTCAAGTTCCCCGTGAAGGCAGGCCATTACTACACAGTGGACATGAAGGGTCTCGCTGGGGAGTGGTTCGGTGGCGACTACGAGTTCTTCAATGCCGACGGCGACTATGGTCATACGCGGGGCAGCTACCATGCGGATGAGGATGGCTTCGCCTACGTCCGCGTGTCGCCTAAGGGCGGCTGGGTCGACCCAGACAACTGCTGGTACAACCTGAGCATCACCGAGGAGTCGCCCGCAAGCATCGTTGGCACCGTCCGGGCGGACGATACATCGGAGCCACTTGAGGGCGTGTGGGTCGAGTTGCTCAGCATGCAGTCGGAGGACGATGGCGACTGGTGGGACTGGGTGGATTCCGCGACCACCGATGCTTCCGGCGGCTACGAGTTCGACGATGTGTCACCCTCCCCCGGAGCCTACCGCCTCCGGTTCAGCACCTGGATGTTGCCTGACTACCTGTCCGAGTACTTCGATGATGCCGTGACCCTTTCCAGTGCCCAAGACATCACGCTTCAGCCGGGAGATGTGTTCGTGGCCGATGCCGGTCTTGCTCGCGCTGCGAAGTTCGACGGGGTCGTCACTGCAGAGGATGGCGGCGAGCCTCTCTCGGGCATATACGTGAGGGTCGAAGCCTACTCAAGCCTCAGCGGCTATGCCAGCGGCTACTCCACCGCCACCCGCACTGACGATGCCGGCCGTTTCGAGATCGGCGGTCTCCCCGCTGGGATCTACACGGTCCACTACGCTGATCCCTTGAGCAGCTACGCCATGGAGTGGTACGACAACGCTCCTGATCGCGAGGGCGCAAGCGTACTGACAGTCGAGGGTGGCGAGACACGGACCCTGGACGCGGCTCTGGCTCTGCGGCCCGACGTCGGGCACCTCAGGGGCAAGGTGGTGGACCGGGCGACGAACGCTCCGATCGAGGGAATCAAGGTGACCTATGTCGCTGGCACCGAGGGAACCTCCTCGTACTCGAGCGGCTACATCGGCTGGACCGACTCCGCCGGCAGGTATCGCTTGTCCGGGCTCGACTCGCGCCTCGCATACACCATCAGGTTCTCCGATCCGCAAAGCGGCTACCTCGATCAATATTTCGACGACAAGCCTGACGCGGCATCAGCGGACCCCGTCTCACTGACGGTGGGTTCGTGGAGTGAGGCCAACGCGTTCATGGACCTCGATTCGAACAAGGGACTCATCACCGGTGTGGTCCGAGATGCCGAGACGCGCGAGCCGATTCTGAACGCCTGGGTGTCCGCGGACTCGAGTGGTTACTCCAGCGGATACTCCAGCGGGTACAGACGCTCAGCTGCGACCGACAGTGAGGGCAGATTCACGCTGAGAGGCCTGAAGCCTGGCGTACCTCACGTTGTTGCAGCCGGCACTCACGGCGGCGAGGAGGACAAGGGCTCCTACCTGCCGGAGTACTACGACAACCAGCGGTCACGTGCTTCCGCCGACTTGGTTGTGACTTCGGTAGGCGAGTCCCGGCGAATCGATTTCGACCTTGATCGGCCAGCGTCTCTCGCCGGGGTCGTCACCGAGGAGGGCTCAGACGAGCCGGTGAAGGGCGTGCGCGTCGAGATCTACCGGCCAACGGGTGTAAGCGGCTATGCGTGGATCGAAGGAGACTACACTGACTCCAAGGGTGCTTATGCGTTCGATTTCTTGGAGCCCGGCACGCCGTATAGGCTCGCCTTCATCGATGATATGAAGGGCATCTGGGTCAGTGAGTTCTACAACGACAGGTCGAGCTTTGACGAGAGCGACGATCTCATCCTGAGCGCCCGCGAGAATATCGTGAATGCGCAGCTTGCCAGGCGGACAGACATCGGCACCATCAAGGGTACGGTGACCGACGCGCATTCGCTTCTGAGCGCCGCGCTTGTGCAGGTGGATCTGATGTACGTTGATACATCGTCCGGCTACGCAAGCGGCTACTGGTCACGCGTTCACACGATGCCTGACGGTTCATTCAAGTTCGATGGACTGCCCAAGTCCAACTCTTACAAGCTCAAGTTCAGCGATCCGGATGGTGGCCCGCGGTTTGCCCCTGAGTTCTACAGCGGCAAGCCCGACTTCGGCTCAGCCGACCCACTGACATTCGATGAGTTCACATCGAGCATCACCGCGAATGCCCGTCTTGTTCCGCTGATCGACACGGTGGCCCCGGTCGTCACGGTCTCGGTGGCTCCTGCGGCCAACGCCGACGGCTGGCGCGCGGCCCCGGCCACCGTCACGCTGACCGCTGAGGACCTCGGCTCCGGCGTCGATGCCATCAGGTACCGCATCGGCTCGGGTCCAGACACCCTCTACGCCG
>CAMTUW010000024.1:0-42224 GCA_947085035.1 uncultured Actinomycetes bacterium | reverse complement strand
GGATCGTCGGGATCCGCAGCGACAACGCCGATCATCTACGCTTCGAAGGTGCCGTCGCCCTGCGGGTCGCAGACGGCAAGTCGGTTCGCGACGCCGCTCGCGAACTCAAGGAGGAACGGATCGCGGCACTGCCCGGGCTCGTACGCGAGATGGGTTCGGTTCCGGGTGCGCAGCCGTCCGAGCCGTCGACCGCCAAAGACGGCGTCGCGGCCGCGGCGACAGTGGAACCCATGGCCGCCGCATCGTACTCGTACAACGCAAGCAGAGGAGACGAGTACGCTGAGCGTTTTGCCACAACGAAGCACCCCCTTGGGTACTACTACGCCTATGTAGGAGGGAACTGCACCAACTTCGTCTCGCAGTGCGTCTGGGCCGCATACGGTGGATATGTCTCGGGGAATGACACGGCGAGCAGGAACAACATGCTGAACAAGGTGCGCATGGTGCCCAACGTCTGGCAGGCCGGTACCGGCGGAGGGACACCCAACTGGGAGTCGGTGTCGAGCTTCTGGACCTACACCGTCAACTCCACCAAGACGCGCGGCCCCATGGCGACCGGGTACAACAACGGCGCGAAATACACCGGGATCGCCCCTGCGGATGTTCGAGTCGGAAATGTGTTCCAGGTGAGGCGGAAGAGCCAATCCGTCTACCGGCACTCCGTCTACGTGACGATGACCATCTTCGGTCCGCTCGACCCTCCGACGTGGAGTCGCGTCTACGTTTCCCAGCACACGCCTGAGGTGAAGAACAGGATGGCGAGCGAGTTGATCGAGGCTTGGGGCGGCGATACCGCCGACCCGTGCTTCATGCGCAGACTGGTGTTCAGGAGCGGCACGTTCGACAAGTAGCACTCCGGGGACGGGAGGTTCGACATGCAGATCGGTTCAGCACGTACGGCACGAGCTCTGGCGGTGCTCGCAATCGCGCTGCTGGCAACCGGTTGCGTGCCGCAACAGGAAGGCCCCGGTCAGTCCGACACGCAGCCTGGCCCCTCCCGGGTCGAGTCGCTTTCGGCCTCTGACATCGAGGCCGCGAAGGAGGTACTGGAACGATATCTGACGGCTTACGCAGCAGGTGACCTTCAGGCGGTGCTCGACACAGTCCCTGAGGCGAACCACGAGGTATACCGCAGCAATTTGCAACAGATGGCCAGGCACAAGGGGTATCGATTCACATCGATCACCCCTCGCGAGATAGACGACCCGAGAGTGGTCGAGGCGCGAGGCTACTACCTCAAACCCAGTCTCGGTTACGAGGATTACGAGGAGCTTGTGATATTCCGCGTCGTGGGGGAGTTTCCCGATTCCACCCCCGACGATGTCTTGCTCGAGGAGCGCGACGCGTACATGGTGCGTACGTCTGGCGGGGACTGGCTGTACCTGACTGGGGGTCCGTAGGACGATAGTGCGGGCTTGCATCGCCGGCCCAACCATGAGTTCGAGCCGACTCACTCCGTTCGCGGCTCAACTCAAAGACGTTGGGCAGATGTGCGGTAAGGCCCCGTTAAGATCCTGGTAAGACCCCCCTCCCATAACCTCATCGTCCACGGGCGCTCCCCTCACCCGGTTCGAGCGCCGGCAGTGAAGGGAGACGAGGAAGGCTATCGTAGTCAGCCCGGGAGGGAAGGGGATAGCGGATGAAACGAAGAGCCGTCTTGATCGCCGTGGGTGCGGTGGTGACGACGTTGGTTTTCGCCACCACTGCATTCGCGCTTGTGAATCCTAGCTGGTGGTACACGTACTACGCGCCGGGCGAGTGGACGTACAATGCTCCAAACACCGGCGTCTACAACTGCATGGCCTATGCTCGGTTACACGAATCGGTGGATCTGGTCCGACTGGGCAGGACTCTACGTGACGGACGCGGAGATGGACATCGAGATGCAAGTCTGGGGTAGGTATCCCACGACCTCAGGCTCCGCCAAGATAATCACCTACGGCTACTATGGCGATGTCAGGCACGTAGGCAAGGTGATCTCGGGAACGACAACGATGGCGAAGTGGGGTCCATTGGAGCGGTTTGCCCGTCCTTCTTGGTTCCCGTATCGCAGCGACTCCTCGGACAGATACACCTACGGCGGATTGCGGAAATACTACAAGTAGAGAGGAGTGTCGCGATGAAGAAGATGAAGAAGAGGCACATCCTCGAAGTTCTCGGTGTCGCCGTGGCGGTAAGCGCTCTCGTGTGGGCCGTGGCAATGGCGGGTGCCGGTCGGCCGGGGCCTCAGGATGCGTCGGCCGACGCCACCCGGAAGTCACCCAAGACGGCAATCAACGAAGCCATGAGCCAGGCTCTTGCGGATTCCGCCAGCAGCCCATTGTCGAATCCGTACGCAATCGCGCTGGGTTGTCCGTCTCTCGACCAAGTGGTAGCGCTGGGGACTCCGGGACTGATCGAGGCAATCTCCCAGATCGAAGACAGCTCCGAAAGCGGGCTCCGTGAGTACCTCCTTGCGATCTGCGTGAAGCGAATCGCAAAGGCCGACGTCACCGGACCCCCAGGAACTGACAGCTACTGGAACACGGGAAAGGAATTCCCGAGGGTCTGGCGGGCTCACCTTGGACGCATACCCTCTGAAGTGGCCCAGATTGCCAAGAGCAGCGAAGGCTCTGAAGAGAAGAACGCCCGATTGACGGCTTTGGGGATCCCCGCGATCCCCTTCATACTCGACGAGGTCGAGGGTGGGCGCACCGACTTGGCGCCTGCCGCAGAGGCACTGATGGAGGGCACCGCCGAAATGGGGTGTCAATCGCCAAAGGGGCTTTGGACTGCTGCGCGGGCCAAGGAACTCAAGGGCCGGTTCTCCACGCTTCGGAGCCTTGTACTCAACGAGATGCGCTGAAGCCTCCGTCTTGGGCACCTGCCTCGCGCTCCCGTAGAGAGCCGGCGCAGTACGGTTGGCCGCTCGGGATGCCGTTGATCCGTAAGTTGGAGCCGGGGCTCTGGGAAGTCCGCTCGCACATCGCGGACGGGATAGCGCGTGTGCTGTTCACGGTGGGCGGCGACACGATGATTCTGCTTCACGGCTTCGTGAAGAAGTCGCAGAAGACGCCCGCTGCAGACCTGAAGACAGCGAAGCAGCGGCTGGCAGACTTGCGGAAGGAGTGAGCGTGATGGACAAGAAGCACATCGGTGGCGACTTCGACGACTTCCTGCGAGACGAGGGCATCCTGGACGACGCTGAGGCGGTCGCGACTAAGCGCGTCATCGCCTTCCAGATTGCACAGGAGATGGAGCGCGAGCACATCAGCCAGTCGGAGATGGCGCGTCGGATGAAGACGAGCCGCTCGGCGGTGGAGCGTCTGCTCGACCCGGCGAATCCGTCGGTGACTTTGGCTACACTCGAACGTGCGGTGACTGCAGTCGGGAAGCGACTCAAAGTCCAGTTGACCTCATAGCGAGTGCGTTCTAAATGAGATCGAGCTGACTCGCTTTGCTCGCAGCTCATCTCAAGAGCGTTGGGCGCACGTTCGAGGGATAGGGGAACTGCGGGCATCCTGGATCGGCTCTTCGGGGCCAAGCCGGCTGACGACGCGCCTGACGCTGAACCATCAAACTACTACGCGGGGGCACCGTCGGAGGTGTATGACGATGATGAGTACGACGATGGTGATGGTGAAGGTGAAATGATCAGCGTGTGGGGCGCAGCAGACATATATTTCTGTAGTGGATTTGATGAGGATCGCATGTTTGGTTACTCGCACGAAGAATTAGCGGACGCACATGAGTCCGCGCCCCCCCCGGCGTCAGCCTGACGGCCAAACGGTAGACTGCGGAAGAGCGGCGCGCTGGCCACAGGTTATGCCGAGAAGCGCTAGCCAGATCAGGTCGCCGGGAATCATTGTCATACGTTCTGGGTATCGATACAATATTCGTAACCTAGGAGTGTGACATGGAAGCAGTGACCATCTCGCCCAAGTTCCAAGTCGTGATCCCCAAGTCGATTCGCAAACAACTACGCCTTGTACCAGGTCAGAAGGTGCAGGCCATCGCCTACGGTGACCGGATCGAGTTCATTCCACTAAGGCCGGCTCGCGAACTCCGTGGAATGCTACAGGGCCTCGATACCAGCTTCGAACGGGATCGCGAGGACCGCGTATGAACGTCGTGGACTCGTCAGCATGGCTCGAGTACTTCGGCGATGGTCCGAATGCGTCTGCGTTCGCGCCCGCGATCGAGAACCTCGATGAACTCGTGATCCCGGCCCTCACGCTCTATGAGGTGTTCAAGCGCACGCATCAGATCGCGGACGAGTCCGTGGCGCTCAATGCGGCCGCTGTGATGATGCAGGGCAGGGTGGTCGAACTTGATGCGATGCTCGCCCTGGGCGCGGCGCGATTGTCCTTGGATACCGGGCTCGCGATGGCTGATGCGGTCATCTTGGCGACCGCTCGTGCGGACGATGCTGTTCTCTGGACGCAGGATGCTCATTTCGACGGGTTGGACGATGTCGAATTCCGTCCGAAGGCGTGAGCGTCGAACAAGCGCATCGGCGCAGACAAACCGGCCGTGTTAAGCTCGGCTCAGGAGGGCGCGATGGCCGGTTTGCGGGTCATGCGCAAGACGTTCGAACGAGGCCCACATCCTCCATCCGGGGCTCACTATTCAGCGTAGTAACGTTTGACGTCATTGACGTTCAGCGTTACTATTGGCCCATGATCGTCTCGTTCCGTGACTCCGGCACAGCGGCTCTGGTCGGCGGCAGGCGCGTCAAGTGCTTCGTCGCTTTCGAGTCGGTCGCCCGGCGCAAGCTTCGGCAGCTCGAAATCGCCGGTCGGCTCGACGACCTGAGAGTCCCGCCGGGCAATCGGCTCGAGGCACTCAAGGGCGACCGCGCCGGGCAGCACAGCATCCGCATCAACGACCAGTATCGGGTGTGCTTCGTCTGGACTTCCGCAGGACCCGAAGACGTCGAGATTGTTGACTACCACTAGAGGTGATGGACATGACGACCACACTGGCACCGGTGACCCCCGGCGAGCTTCTGTCGGAGGACTTCCTCAAGCCCATGGGCATCTCGCGCTACCGCCTTGCGAAGGAGATAGGTGTGCCCGCCACACGTATCGGCGAGATCGCCGCGGGGCGTCGGGTGATCACGGCCGACACAGATCTTCGTCTGTGTCGCTTCTTCGGGCTGTCGGACGGGTACTGGCTGCGTGCCCAGGCCGCCTATGACACGGAGATCGCATACGAGCGGCTCGCCGGTGAGCTCGAGAAGATCCATCCGTGGACGGCGGCATAGGGGGTTCGTGACCCGTTCGAAATGGCATCGAGCAGAGCGCCAGAAGGTAGACTGACTGAAGGGGCATGCGCGCCTGCTCATGCCAAAGACGTTCCCGACCTATGTCCAAGGGGTCGCCAGTGCCTTCTCGATCGTCTGCAGTCTGCGCATCTCCTTCATCGTCAATGTGATCGTCTCCCTGTCCATGGGGTGACATTTCTACTTGCCTACCACACACGCGATTCCTTCGTATTGTCGTGAGGGTGTCTCGGTGCTATTCTCTTTCGGCTGTCCTCGTCCTGGTCGGAAACCAGGACATCATCGGAGGTGTACGTACGTGAAACAGGCAATCCACCCGGACTACGACGTGACGACCGTCGTGTGTTCCTGCGGAAACAGGTTCGAGACCCGCTCCACTGCAGGCGCGGATCTCCACATCGAGCTCTGCAACAAGTGTCACCCGTTCTTCACCGGCCAGCAGAAGTTCGTCGACACCGGTGGACGCGTTCAGCGCTTCAGCGACAAGTTCGGCTCTGCCGCGACCGTCGTGCTCGAGAAGGAAGCCGCCGAGAGAGAAACCCGTCGCAAGGCCGCCGAAGAGGCTGCCATCGCCGCGAAGCAGGAGCGCGAGGCCCGGGCGTCAGAGAAGGCCGCCAAGGCTGCGAAGTACGAAGTCAAAGCCGCCAAGCAGTCCGCAAAGGCCACAGACGTTGAAGAGGTCGCGGCCGAGGTCGTCGAGGAAGTCGTCGAAGAGAGCGCCGAGTAGGGCCGCTCGCTCGCGCAGGTACGACTAGAATGGGGAGGCGCTCGCGCCTCCCCGTTTCGCATCCGGCGACGACGCGCGTCTAAGCTTGGAGGATGACATGGACGTCTGCCTGCTCTACCACACGCCGAACCCCCAGCGTGCTGTCGCTGTCGCCGCGCGGCTGTGCTACGCCCCGGTGGGAGCGGCTGACCTCATGCAAGACATCAGCGAGGAAGCACAGGGCAAGGTTCTCGCGACGATCATGCGAAGCGGCCACCTGTCCGCGCTCGAACACGTGAGCTACACCTTCGCGCTTGATGGGGTGAGCCGCGCGATGACCCACCAGCTGGTGCGCCATCGCCTCGCGAGCTACAACCAGCAGTCACAGCGCTACGTGGCCTTCTCCGACGAGCCTGTGTTCATCGTGCCGCCTCGTGTCGCCTCGAACCCCGAGGCGCTCGCGCGTTTCGAAGCGGCTACCGCCGATGCGTTCGCGGCCTACCGGGCGCTGCTTGAAGCAGGGGTGGATGCCGAGGACGCTCGCTACCTGCTGCCGAACGCAGTCGAGACCAAGATCGTCGTCACGATGAACGCTCGTGAGCTGCTGCACTTCTTCGAGCTGCGATGCTGTAAGCGTGCCCAGTGGGAGATCCGTGAGGTGGCGCTCGCCATGCTCGAACTCGTCGAGCCCACGGCGCCTTCCTTCTTCTCGGACGCGGGAGCATCGTGTCGCCGGGGGGCGTGTCGCGAAGGAAAGATGACCTGTGGTGAACCGTATCCACGAGCCTTGAGACCGGAGTGAAGCATGAGTGATTCCACGCAGACGGTAGAGCGCCTCGACGGCGCCGTGTCACATACGCATATCGGCGGCCAGGCTGTTCTCGAGGGCATCATGATGCGTGGGAGGTACAACTGGGCGGTCGCCGTTCGCACTCCGGACGGGTCGATCCACACCGAGGAGCACGAGCTGCGCTCCGCCGCCAAGCGCCATGCCTGGATGCGCAAGCCGATCATTCGAGGTGTCGTCGCGCTTGTCGAGACGCTCGCTCTTGCGATGAAGGCGCTCACGGTGTCGGCCTCGCTGGCAGGCGAGACCGAGGAGGAGCAGCTCACGCCGCGCGAGGTGACGCTCTCGCTCACTTTCGGTGTCGTGTTCGCCGTTGTCATCTTCATCGTGTTGCCGGCGGTGGTGACGAACCTCGTCGTGGGTGAGGCGACCCAACGGCCCTTCACGTGGAACGTGGTCGACGGTGTGTTGCGTGTCGTCGCGTTCTTCCTCTACATCGTTGTGATCAGCCGTATCAAAGACATCCAGCGCGTCTTCGCCTACCACGGAGCCGAGCACAAGACGATCCACGCCTACGAGCACGGACTTCCGCTCGAGGCCTCTGTGATCCAGCGGTGGTCGACGCAGCACATGAGGTGCGGCACATCGTTCCTGCTCATGGTCATGGTCGTGGCGATTCTCGTGTTCTCGCTCGTGCCGGTCAAAGCGATCGCCGCCGGCTGGGACATCGACAACCGTTTCGCGATACTGGGTCTGCTGATCCTCTCGCGCTTGATCCTGATGCCGCTGGTGGCGGGAATCGCCTACGAGATCACCGTCAAGTGGGCCGGGGCGCACTCGGATAACCCGATCGTGAAGGTGATCCTGTGGCCCGGTATGCAGCTTCAGCGGATGACCACGCGCGAGCCCGATGATCAGATGATCGAGGTGGCCGTGGCCGCGATGGCGCTCGTCATCGCTCGCGAGGAACGCGAGGGGTCTGGCGAAGATGCCGATATTCCCAGTGAGACACAGGTCACCTAGCCACGAACGGAGCGTTGCAGGTGCGACGCATGAGAATATCGGGGTTCGCGACGTTGTTCGTTGGACTCGCTGTCGCCTACGTGGGAACATCCGCGGTCGTGCCGGATGGCTCGGTGAAGATCCTTGCGATGAGCGTCATGTATCTGCTCGTTCCCGTGACCGCTTCGATCGCTGTCGTTCACGCCGCAAGCGTGGTGCGCGAGTCGAACCGCACGGCGATGCGTGTCCTGGCCGCTTCGATGATCCTCACCACGCTTGGTGAGACCTACTGGGCCTTCTATCAAGTGGTCATCGACCCGCGGGGACCGGCTGTCTCTATCGCGGACGCTGCGTTCCTGATATCCAGCGTGCTGATGCTGGCGTTCGCCGGCATCCTGCTACGAGCGAGGCTCACGCCGCTGCCTATGGTTGGTCGACTCAAGGCGACCGTGGATACCCTCATGCTCACGGTTGTGGCGATGGCGGGAATGAGCGTGCTGTTCAGAACTGCCGTACTACCCGATCGGTCGCTGGACGCATTGACGCCTCAGGCGGGGATCTATGTCGTCTATGCGCTGCTCGACGCGATGGTGCTCGTGTGGGTCCTGGCCGTCGTGCTCACGCCTGGGAGACAGCGGTGGAAGGACTGGGAGATAGCCGTTGCCGCCGGGGTCGCCATGCTCGCCGTGGGTAACCTGGTCTTCAATCACATGCTCGCTGGTGGCGGATACGTGGTGGGCGATGTCGTGTCCGCAGTGGTCGATCTGACGTGGCTCAGCGGCTACTTCCTGATCGCCGTCGGTGCGCGGGCGCTACTTGTCAGCGGCGAGCCAGTCGACGAGGTCGTGAACGGTGTCTTCCGGTGGCAGTGGCGCGAGTTCCTCCCGCTGGCGTGTTCGATGGGGCTGGTTCCCGTCTTCATGTGGCTGGGCCATCGTTGGCCCGACGACGTCGGTGCGTACTGGACATTTTCCGCAGCATCTGCGGCGCTCGTCACGCTCATCGTCGTCCGCTGGGCGATCATGATCTCTGACAACCGGGCGTTGGCTTCGCGCTCGGTGACTGATGAGTTGACCGGTAACTTCAACCACCGCTACTTCCATCAGCGGGTCAGCGCCGAGCTTGAGCGCGCGCTGCGCACAGGAGAGGATCTCTCGGTCGCACTGATAGACTTGGACGACTTTCGTCTTGTGAACGAGTCCCACGGGCACCTCTACGGAGACAGGAATCTCAGGATCATCGGCGCCACGTTCGCTGAAGCCGTGAGGGCCAGTGACTCGGTGTGCCGAATCGGCGGTGACGAATTCGCCTTCATACTACCGGCGACTTCGAGCGAAGAGGCGTTCAGGGTCTGCCTGCGGGCCGTCGAGCTTCTGGCGCAGAAACAAGTTGACGAGACGATGCCGATCACGGTCTCGGTAGGTATCGCCTCGGCGCCGCTTCATGCCGGGGAGAAGGCCGATCTGTTGCGTCTCGCGGACACGGCCCTCTACGCGGCGAAGGACGCCGGACGAAATCGTGTCATCGTGTTCGATCCACAGATGGGCGATGACGGCGCTGCAGGTGAGCGAGTGCGGCGAATCGAGTCGCAGTCACTCCTGCGCACGGTGAGCGCACTTGCCGCAGCCGTCGACGCACGGGACTCCTACACTCATTCGCATTCACGCGCCGTGGCCGGAGACGCGGTGCGCTTGGGCGAGAAGTTCGGTCTTGGTCGCGAGCACTGTGAACTGCTGAGAATCGCGGGACTGCTGCATGACGTGGGCAAGATCGGGATCCCGGATACCATTTTGCAGAAACGCGAGACCCTGACCGAGGCAGAGGGGGAGATCATCAGGGGACACGCTGAACTGAGCACACGCATCCTCGCAGCCGCAGTGCCCGATCGGATCGTGCCATGGGTTGGCGCACATCATGAGAGATGGGACGGGAGCGGCTACCCGAACGGTCTGGCGGGAGAACGGATTCCGCTCGAAGCAAGAATCCTCGCGGTCTGTGACGCCTACGACGCGATGGTGTCAGAGCGCCCGTATCGCCGCGCAATGGCACCGGCAGAGGCTCTCGCGGAACTCGAGAAGTGCGCTGGCGCGCAGTTCGACCCACGGGTTGTCCGCGCCTTCGTCGAGATGCGTGCCGTGCTACCATTGCCCGGCTGAAGTCACCCATTCCGAAGGAACGTCGCACCGATGCGCGAAAAGCTCTCCAAACTGCTCGCCGCCTATGACGATCTCACCGGGAAACTCGGTGATCCGGCGGTCCTTGGCGACCAGAAGGAGTTCACTCGTCTGGCCAAAGAGCAGCGCGCCCAGACCCCGCTCGCCGAGAAGGCGAAGGAGTACCTCTCGGTCCTGTGTGCGCTGGACGAGGCGAAGGATGTCTTGCGCACGGAAAGCGACCCGGAGATGCGGGAGCTCGCCTCGGAAGAAGCGAAGGAGCTCGAGGCCAGGGTACCCGCCCTCGAAGACGAGATCAGAGTCATGATGCTTCCCGGTGACCCCAATGACGAGAAGAACATCATCGTCGAGATTCGCGGGGGAGCGGGGGGCGACGAGGCCGCCATCTTCGCGGGCGACCTCTACCGCATGTACACACGCTATGCGGAGCTGCAGAGGTGGAAGGTCGACGAGATCGACTCGTCCCAAAGCGACACGGGCGGCTTCAAGGAGGTCTCGTTTCGCGTGCGCGGCGAGAAGGTCTACTCGAAGATGAAGTTCGAGTCGGGGGTCCATCGCGTGCAGCGGGTGCCGGTCACCGAGTCGCAGGGGCGCATCCACACCTCGACCGCGACCGTCGCGGTGCTACCTGAAGTCGAGGACGTCGAGATCGAGGTCAACGCCAGCGACCTGCGTATCGACGTGTTTCGCTCGAGCGGCCCCGGTGGCCAGAGCGTCAACACCACTGACTCGGCCGTGCGGATCACGCACCTGCCCACAGGACTCGTGGTCCAGTCGCAGAACCAGAAGTCCCAGCTGCAGAACCGCGAGGCCGCCTTGCGCGTCTTGCGCGCACGGCTCTACGAGGCGGAACTCGAGAAGCAGCAGGCCGAGCTCGGGGCCCAGCGTCGCAGTCAGATCGGCTCGGGGGATCGCTCGGAGAAGATCCGCACCTACAACTACCCACAGGACCGCGTGACCGATCATCGCATCGGGTTGACGGTGCACAACATCCCGGCCCTCATGGCCGGCGAGATCGACTCGCTCGTCGAAGGACTTGTGGCCGCTGATCGGGCGGAGCGGCTAGCCGCGTTCGCCGAGGGCTAGGGGGAGAGCGGTGTCCGAGCAGGTCTGGACGGTCAGGGCCGCGCTCGAGTGGACACGCGGTTTCCTCGCCGAGAAGGGCGATGAGCACCCGCGACGCAGCGCTGAGTGGCTGATGTCTGCGGCGACCGGGCTTTCTCGGGTCGAGATCTACGCCTTCTTCGACCGGCCGCTCTCGCACGAGGAGCGTGTGGCGCTGCGCGAGAGTGTCAGACGCCGCTCGACGGGAGAGCCCCTCCAGTACGTGACCGGTGAAGTCGCCTTTCGCCACATCGTGCTCCAGGTGCGCCCCGGTGTGCTCATCCCTCGCCCGGAGACCGAGCTTCTCGTCGGAGAGGTCCTCTCCGCGCTTGACCCGGTCGGCTCGCCGATGGTGATCGATCTGTGCACGGGCTCCGGCTGCATCGCGCTGTCGGTGGCGCACGAGCACAACGGAGCGCGGGTGCACGCGACCGACGTGTCCCCGGAAGCGGTCCAGATCGCGCGCGAGAACGCCGTGCGGCTGGGGCTGGCTGAGCGGGTCTCGGTCGAGCAGGGCGATCTGTTCTCGCCGGTGCCCATCGAGCTGCGGGGGCGCGTCGACGTGGTGGTGGCCAACCCACCCTACATCCCAACGCGCGACGTACCCGACCTGCCCGCACAGGTCGCAGGTTTCGAGCCCCATCTGGCGCTCGACGGGGGCCCGGACGGCCTGGTGGTCTTCCGGCGGATTCTTGCCGAATCACGGCTCTGGTTGGCAGGTGGAGGGCTACTCGCCGTGGAATTGGATGAAAGAACGGTGAGAATCGCTGCCGAAGAGGCTCAGGAGTGGTATGAAGATGTCAGCGTTATCGTCGACTTGGCGGGCAGGGATCGGATCGTGACAGCTCGACTCGGCGCAAGGAGATAGGATCGAACCCGGACAGCGCAGCGGATTTGAAAGGTGGCAGACATGACGAAGAGCTACCGAGTGGACCCGGAGAACCCTTCAGCAGAAGTTATGAATCTCGCCGCCACGGTACTTCGTGACGGCGGGATTGTCGTATTCCCCACTGAAACGGTCTATGGCATCGGCGCGCTGGCTGACTCCAAGTTCGGCCCCCACGAGATCTACGAAGTGAAGGCTCGACCTGCTCATCTGCCCATCCCGCTGCTCGTCGAGACTGAAGACGCACTCGACACGTGGGGCTCAGACGTCGCCGACTACGCCCATGATCTCGCCCGTGCGTTCTGGCCTGGGGCGGTCACGTTGGTCGTGACGGCTTCGGAGCGGGTCCCGCGCGACTTTCGCGCTCCTGACGGTACGATCGGCCTGCGCTGCCCCGATCACGAGGTCGTCAGAGAGCTCCTCCAAGGTGCGGGCGGCCCGATCTTCGCGACGTCGGCCAACACCCACGGGAATCCGGCGCCTGGCGCGTTCGCAGACGTTGAGCCGCGCATCATCAGCGCCGCCGACGTCGCTCTTGACGGTGGCGAGACGGCGCATCGGGTCGCCTCCACCGTCGTGCTGTGCACGGGACCGCAGCCGGTCGTCCTGAGCGAGGGCGCAGTCCCCGCTGAAGAGATCATGGCCGCCTTCTCTCACGCTTAACCAAGGTCGCGTGCCACGGGTGAAAGCATTGCCTGCGTGCGCGTGCGTTGCGGTACAATCACCCAGTTTCCCACTGACGATTCCAGGGGGTATTCGCGTCGATGCGAATCGCGATCGGTTCTGACCATGCCGGGTTCGAGCAGAAACAGCAGATCAAGGCGCATCTTGAAGCCGGCGGTCACGAAGTCGTCGACCTCGGGTCCCGATCCGAGGACTCCGTCGACTACCCTGACTACGCCGTGGCCGTCGGGCGCTCTGTGACCTCGGGTGAAGCCGCCCTCGGGGTACTCGTGTGCGGAACCGGGATCGGGATGTCCATCGCGGCGAACAAGGTTGATGGCGTACGCGCGGCCAACGTGCTGAACGAGGAGTTCGCGCGTCTCGCACGGCAACACAACGACGCCAACGTGGTCGCGGTGTCGGGGCGCTTCGTGCCGATCGAGGAGAACCAGCGTATCGTCGACGCGTTCCTCGCCACTGCGTTTGAGGGCGGTCGGCACGCCGACCGCGTGAACAAGATCAAGGATGCCGAGAAACCATAGAAGCGAAAGAGGAGTCGGGAGACCGACGCCCACAGAAGGGGACGAACACCACATGGCCTTGAAGTACATCCCGGCACAGGATCCTGAGATCGCTTCCGCGATCGACGCCGAGCTTGCTCGGCAGCGCGGCACCATCGAGTTGATCGCGAGCGAGAACTTCGTGTCCCTGGCGGTCTTGGAGGCTGCGGGCACCGTGCTCACGAACAAGTACGCTGAAGGGCTTCCCGGGAAACGTTACTACGGGGGCTGCGAGATCGTGGACATCGTCGAGGAGCTGGCGCGCACCCGCGCCTGCGAGCTCTTCGGCGCCGACCATGCCAACGTGCAGCCCCACGCTGGCGCGCAGGCGAACATGGCCGCGTACTACGCGTTTCTCAACCCCGGCGACAAGGTTCTTGGCATGAGCCTCGCCATGGGCGGTCACCTGACTCATGGCTCACCGGTGAACTTCAGCGGCAAATGGTTCGACGTCGTGCCTTACGGGCTCGACATGGAGACCGAGACCATCGACTACGACGAGGTCGAGCGCTTGGCGCGCGAACATCGGCCCAAGATGATCATCGCGGGTGCGAGCGCCTATCCGCGCGTCATCGATTTCGAGCGGTTCCACGCGATCGCCAAGGACGTCGGCGCCATCTTCATGGTCGACATGGCACACGTCGCCGGTCTCGTGGCCACGGGCGCGCACCCCTCGCCGATCCCCTTCGCCGACGTGGTGACCTCAACGTCGCACAAGACCCTGCGAGGTCCGCGCTCCGGGTTCATCCTGTGCAAGGAGGAGCACACGGCCGCCATTGACAAGGCGGTGTTTCCCGGATTGCAGGGCGGGCCGCTCAAGCATATCGTCGCCGCCAAGGCGGTGGCTTTCCGCGAAGCCATGCAGCCCGAGTTCAAGACCTACATCGATCAGGTCGTCATCAACGCCAAGGCCATGGGGGCCGCGATGGTGGAATGCGGCCTGCGCTTGGTCTCCGGGGGCACCGACAACCATCTTCTCTTGGTGGATCTGCGTCCCGCCTCCATCACCGGCAAGGACGCGGGCACCCTCCTCGAGGAAGTCGGCTTCACGGTCAACAAGAACGCCATTCCGAACGACCCCGAGGGCCCGTTCGTGACAAGCGGCATTCGCGTCGGCACCGCCGCGATGACGACCCGAGGGTTCTCCGAAGGCGAATCGCACACGATCGGCTGTCTGATGGCGAATGCGATATTCAAGCGCGAGGACACCTCAGCGTTGGCCGATATCCGCATCGCGGTCCAGACGCTCATCGACAAGCATCCGCTGTACCCGGAGCTGTAGAGCCGAGCGGCGCCCGCGAAGGAGACAGGATATGGCACAGTTCCCGGACAACGTCGTGGTCATCGACCACCCGCTGGTTCAGCACAAGCTGTCGATCCTTCGCGACGTCGCCACCGGCGCCAAGGAGTTCCGGGAGCTCGTCAAGGAGCTGGCCATGCTCGCAGCCTATGAGGCGACGCGCGACTTCCAGCTCGCCGAGACCACCGTCACCACGCCTATCACAGAGACGACGACCAAGATCCTCGCGGGCAAGAAGGTCGCCGTGGTGCCCATCCTGCGCGCCGGTCTGGGCATGGTGGATGGCATCCTCGAACTGATTCCGGCGGCCAAGGTCGGGCACGTGGGACTGTATCGAGATCCCGAGACGCTCAAGCCCGTGGCCTACTACCACAAGCTTCCCGAAGACATCGCCGAGCGTGACGTTCTCATCGTCGATCCGATGCTCGCCACCGGTGGATCCGCCGCAGCTGCCATCGAGTTCCTTCGCGAGCGAGGCGCCCGGCACATCAAACTGCTGGTCCTGCTCGCCGCGCCCGAGGGTATCGCCGAAGTGCTCGCCTGCTGCGACGACGTGAGGATCTACACGTGTGCGATCGACTCGCACCTGAACGAGCACGGCTACATCGTGCCCGGACTGGGCGATGCGGGCGATCGTCTTTTCGGCACGAAGTAGCGGGGGAGAGAGCGCATGCCGCGTCCGTCATGGGACGAGTACTTCATGTCGATCGCCGAGCAGGTCGCGGATCGGTCCACCTGTCTGCGTCGCGCGACCGGCGCGGTGCTCGTCAAGGACAAGCGCATCCTCGCAAGCGGCTACAACGGGGTTCCGACCGGGCTCGCGCATTGCGAGGAGGTCGGGTGCCTGCGCGAGAAGCGCGGCATCCCGTCCGGCTCTCACCACGAGCTGTGCCGCGGGATCCATGCCGAGCAAAACGCCGTGATCCAAGCGGCCAAACACGGCATCGCGATGGACGGCTCCATCGCGTACTGCACGCATCAACCCTGCGTGCTGTGCGCGAAGATCCTGCTCAATGCGGGTGCGGTCGACATCGTCTTTCGCCATCCGTACCCCGACCAACTCTCTGAAGAGCTGCTCGCCGAGGCGGGAGTCGTGCCAAGACGGCTCGTTGCGACCAACGGCGATGGTGACTCGGCGTGAGCATCGGCCACTACGCGTTTCTGATCGGCATTGCGGCGTTGGTCACCCTGCTCGTGACACCGCTCGCCCGACGTCTGGGTGTGGTCCTGGGAGCGGTCTCGCGTCCCGGAGGCAGGAATGTTCACGAGGGGCTCATCCCCTGTACGGGCGGAATCGCGATCTTTGCGGGGATCGTGGTCGCCTTGGGGGCTCAACTCCTGGGCGAATTGCAGTTCGGCCTGCCCGTGGTGCTCTCAGACGCGCGCGCCGGTCTGCGAGGAGTGTTCATCGGTATCGTTTTGATCTTCCTCGTCGGACTGATAGACGACGTGGTGACTCTGAAGCCGGGAGCCAAGTTCGCGGGACAGGTGCTCGCCGCGGTCGTTGTGGCAGCGGCGGGCCTGCGGATCGAATACATCGGCAACCCGTTCTCGAGCGGGCTCTTCGTGCTCGACTGGCTCTCCATCCCCATCACGGTTGTCTACCTCGTCGGGTTCGCCAACGTCATCAACTTCATCGACGGTCTTGATGGTCTCGCGGCCGGTGTCAGCGCGATCGCCGCTGCGACCCTTCTCGTTCTTGCCGCTGAGGGGAATCGTGCGGATGCGGCGATCATCGCAGCCGCGGCGATCGGTGCGTGCATCGGGTTTCTGCGCTACAACTACCACCCGGCGTCCGTCTTCATGGGCGATTCGGGATCGATGCTTCTGGGATTCACGCTCGCTGCGGTGGCGCTGCTGGGAGTGATGAAGACGACGGCCGCGATCGCCTTGGCGGTCCCGCTACTCATCTTAGGTGTTCCGATCTTTGATACTGCCACGGCCATCGTGCGCCGCCTGAGGCACCGCAGACCGATACAGGAGGCTGATGCCGGCCACATCCACCATCGGCTCCTCGGTCGGGGCTTCGGTCAGCGTCAGACGGTACTCATCATCTACGCGTGGTCGGTGGCGCTCGCGTTCGGTGGTTACGCGGTCCGTTACGCGCCAAGCACCCTCAGGCTGTTGGCGTTCGCCGTGCTCGGAGTCCTATCGGGCTTCGTCGCGTATTGGCTCGGCCTGTTCGAGGCGGCGCACCACCACGATGACGACGACGATTCGTAGCGCGGGCGGGGCGCGGCTCGTACCGCGATGACCGTTCATCGAAACGCCCGATTCGCTCCTTGCCCGAGGAGTGCTTGTCGGCTACGATGTTCGCGCGCTCAAGGTGGTCGGCGACTGCAAGAGCGCAGTCGATGACGGCTTCGGGGCCCAACGCCCGCAATCGCTGGCATGAGAGCTAGGGGCGTCGTCGCTCGTCCACATGGGGCGAATGCGGTGCATTTCAAGAGGGGAAAAGCAACTGAGCACGGTATTCACCAATAGCATCGATGCGCTTGGAAATCCGTTCATCGCAGTCCTGCTCGGTGCCGGGCTGGCGGCCGGGCTTCTTCTGACGTCCCGCGCGAGCTTCAAGCTCATGAATGCCGACAACTCCTCTGCCGGTCTTGCACTCGTGGCGATCTCTCTGTTCGCTCGCTTGGCGATCGCCACGCTCTCACTGTGGGCGTACAAGTCACTGTCTCCCGAAGGACTCAAGCCGTTCGCGCTTTCGCTCGCGGGCGGTTTTGTCGTTATGTACACGGTCGAACTGGTTCGCTACGCGGGGCTGCATCGTTTACGCAGGCCCGCGCGGACCCGTCAGTAGGAGGGAGTCGGTCGAGTGGAATTTCAGGAGTTACTGTCCCAAAAGATCGAGTATCTGATTCATAAACTAGCCGTGTTACCGTACGACAATATGTATTACTACGACTACGTGACCGGTCTGGGCGTTCTCACGAACTACACCACGTGGCTTATTTTCGCGCTGGTCGTGGTCGCTTGGATGTTCATCTCGGCAGCCAACACCTCCAAGCGCCAGATCGCGCTTGCGACCCAGAGCGGCAAGGCCACCGACCTCGCGCCGGCCAGTCGTTTCGTTGGCATGATCGAGGCGGGCGTCCAGTTCATCCGTGACATGGCGACCGACGTCATAGGGGAGAAGGACGGGCCCAAGTACGTGGGGCTGCTCGCGACCTTCTTCTTTCTGACGCTGACGTCGAACCTGCTGGGGCTCATCCCCGGTGGCAAATCGTTCGCGGGAAGCATGGGCGGCACCACGGCGCTGGCTCTGACGACTTGGATCATCTTCGTCTACGTGGGCTTTGCCAAGAACGGGTTCGTGGGCTACTTCAAGAGCCTGATTCCCTCCGGCGTGCGCGAGATGCCGCTCTTCGGCAGGATCGTTCTGGGTGGATTCCTGTTCCTGCTCGAGTTCATCTCGACGTTCCTCGTTCGGCCGCTCACTCTTGCCGTTCGTCTTTTCGCCAACATGTATGCCGGTCACATCATCCTCGGCATCTTCTCGGCGTTCGTCATGGTCTTCTGGCCGGTCGTGAAGCCCGGACTCGAGCTGAGCGTCGGCGGGATCGCAGCCGGTGCTGTGTCCCTGTTCTTCCTGGTGACCATGTACGCGTTCGAGATATTCGTCTCGTTCATCCAAGCGTATGTGTTCACCATTCTGACCGCGGTCTACATCCAGAGTTCAGCTCACGCGTCAGAGCATTAGGTCGGTATCAATGCGGCTCGCCCGCCCGGGCAGGTCGCTTGTGACAGTGAAGTCTGTGCCTGGAAGACAGGCATCAGAACGTAAAAGGAGGAAATGCAGTGGAAGAAATTCTCGCCGGACAAGCTGGTCTCATCGCTATCGGTAAGGGTCTGGCCTACGGCCTCGCCGCAATCGGCCCGGGTCTCGGCATCGGTATCGTGGGTGGCAAGGCTCTGGAGTCCATGGCTCGTCAGCCCGAGATGGCCGGCAAGATCCAGACGACCATGTTCATCGCGATCGCCTTCACCGAGGCTCTTGCGCTGCTCGGTTTCGTCCTCACGTTCCTGATGGGTTAACCCCAACGACCGTAAAGGACGGAGGTCTGTCGTGTTCTTTCCTGAAATGGCGTATGCCGCAGATGCGGCGGGCACAGCTGCCAAGGGTGGCAGCGAGCTGCAGAAGATGCTGGGTTCGGTCTATCCGGATCCGGCCAACATCTGGCCCACGTGGGTCGCTTTCATCATCTTGTTCGCGTTGCTCTACAAGTTCGCTCTACCCGCCATCACCGGCATGCTTGATGCCCGCACCGAGCGCGTGCGCGAGTCTCTCGAGAAGGCCGAGCAGACGAAGATCGAGGCCGAACTCCTCTTCGAGGACTACAAGAAGCAGATGGCCGAAGCACGCGGCGAAGCCTCCAAAGTCATCGAGCAGGGGCGCAGGATCGCCGAGTCGATGAAAGAGGAGATCATCGCCAAGGCCAACGAGGAGGCGGCGGGAGTCGTTGCCAAGGCCCACGAGGCCATGCAGGCCGAGAAGCGTGCCGTTGTCGCCGAGCTGCAGTCTGAAGTGGCCGCCTTGAGCGTCGCGGTTGCAGGCAAGCTCATCGGGCAGCAGCTCTCCGCCGATGATCATGCCGCCCTGATCGAGCGCTACGTCGCAGAGGTGGGCGGGCTGAATGACAACTAGCGAGAGCATCGGGACCTACGCCAGGGTCCTCTTCGAGCTCGCAAGCGCTGCCGACGCCGTCGACGCAGTCGACGGCGGCATGCAGATGGTCGTTGAGACCGTCCGCGGCAGCGTTGAGCTTCGTGATGCGCTCGCCGACGAGTCCATCACGGCCGAGAAGAAGCGCGCGATCGTGCGTGAGGTCTTCTCCGGCTCGATGGCACCCGAGGCGGTCGCCATCGCGAGTCTGGCGATCGAGCGCGGTCTTGGCGGGTCACTCGCTGCTATCGTCGCGCGCTTCGGCGAGATCGCTGAAGCCGAGCGCGGCATCGTCGTCGCAGACGTGACCACGGCCATTCCACTCACGGACGCACTGCGTACGTCGCTGACCGAGAAGCTCTCCGCATCACTCGGTCGCCCCGTCACACTGCGCGAACGTGTTGAAGAATCCATCCTCGGCGGCATCCGCATCAACGTCGCCGGGCGCGTGCTCGACGGGAGCCTGTCCTCTCAGCTCGACGCGATGCGCGCCACGCTCTCTGACGCATCGCATGGAGGTGAGGTGTAAGTGTCCAAGATTGACGCACAGGCTATCCACGAGGTGCTCAGGAAGCAGCTCGAGAACTTCAAGCCCGAGATCGACGTCCGCGAGGTGGGGACTGTCATCCAGGTCGGTGACGGTATCGCTCGTTGTGACGGCCTCAAGGGCGCCATGGCCGGCGAGCTCCTCGAGTTCGTTGGCTCCGGTGGTCGCACGGTGTTCGGCATGGCCCTGAACCTCGACGAGCACGAGGTCGGCGCGGTTCTCATGGGCGAAGTCACAGCGATCCGCGAGAACGACACGGTGCGCACAACCGGCCGGATCGTGCAGGTTCCCTCGGGAAAGGCGCTGCTCGGACGCATCGTCAACCCGCTGGGTGAACCGATCGACGGTAAGGGCCCCATTCAGGCCGAAGGTTATCGTCCGGTCGAGTTCCGTGCGCCCGGTGTCATCGAGCGCAAGCCGGTGCACGAGCCCATGCAGACCGGCATTCTGCCCATCGACGCGATGATCCCCGTCGGCCGTGGTCAGCGAGAGCTGATCATCGGTGACCGCCAGACCGGCAAGACCGCAGTGGCGATCGATGCGATCATCAACCAGAAGGGCAAAGACGTCATCTGCGTGTACGTGGCCATCGGCCAGAAGGCATCCACGGTCGCCGGCGTCGTCGAGACGCTCGCCGCCCACGGTGCCATGGAGTACACGATCATCGTGGCAGCCAACGCCTCTGACGCCGCTCCGCTGCAGTACATCGCTCCGATGTCGGGCTGCGCCATGGGCGAGTACTTCATGTACAACGGCGCTGACGGCAAGCCCGCCAACCAGGACAACCCGGGTCGAGCGGTGCTCTGCGTCTACGACGACCTGTCCAAGCAAGCGGTCGCTTATCGTCAGATGTCGCTCACGCTGCGTCGCCCTCCGGGCCGCGAAGCCTATCCCGGTGACGTCTTCTACCTGCACAGCCGTCTTCTCGAGCGCGCGGTCAAGATGAGCGACGCCAACGGAGCCGGTTCGCTGACGGCTCTGCCGATCATCGAGACCCAGGCCGGCGACGTGTCGGCCTACATCCCCACCAACGTCATCTCGATCACCGACGGTCAGATCTTCCTCCAGACGGACCTCTTCTTCCAGGGCGTCCGCCCGGCCATCAACGTGGGTATCTCCGTGTCGCGAGTCGGTGGCAACGCGCAGATCAAGGCGATGAAGCAGGTGGCCGGATCGCTGCGTCTCGACCTGGCCTCATACCGAGAGCTCGCCGCGTTCGCACAGTTCGGCTCCGACTTGGACAAGGCGACGCAGAACACGTTGAGTCGTGGAGCGCGACTCGTGGAACTCCTCAAGCAGGGCCAGTACGTCCCCTATCCGATCGAGCGTCAGGTCATCGCGATCTTCGCCGGTACGAAGGGGTATCTGGACAGCCTGCCTGTCGAGTCGGTGCTCAAGTTCCGCAACGAGCTCCTCGAGTTCGTGGACAGCGCCTACCCGGAGATCGGCAAGACCATCGTGAGCGAACAGAAGCTCAGTGACGAGACTATGGAGAAGCTCGGCAAGGTCATCGATGAGTTCAAGGCCGGATTCACGGTCGAGGGCTAGGAGAGCGCATGCCGAACCTTCGCGACATCAAAAAGCGCATAGTGAGCGTGCACAGCACGCGCCAGATCACGCGCACCATGGAGATGGTCGCCACGGCGAAGATCAAGAAGGCCCAGGAGCGCATCGAGTCGGCACGCCCGTATGCGCTCGCGATGATGGAGCTTCTTGGCAACGTGCGGCGCAACGCGAGCGGTGTTTCTCACCCCTTGCTGGCCGAGCGCGAAGAACGCCGCCGTGTGGCCGTCATCGCGGTCACGTCCGATCGCGGGCTGGCCGGGGCGCTCAACAGCAGCATCCTCAGAATGACCGAGAAGTACCTTGTGGAGATGAAGGCATCAGGCGTGGACGTGGATCTGATCACGGTGGGGAAGAAGGCCGTCGCCTACTTCCTGTATCGTGGCGTGACTCCCGTGCAGTCCTACCGAGACATCTCGGACAAGCCGACGTTTGCGGATGCGAAATCCATCGCAAGCTTGGTCGTTGGTCGGTACGAACGTGCAGAGATCGACGATGTGACGATCATCTTCAACCGCTTCGTCAACGTTGCTGAGCAGAAGCCGGAGTCACATCGACTGCTTCCCATCCAAGTCACGGCGCTGGATAAGGCCGCCGATGCCTCGGACGTCTCGGCCGAATACATCTTCGAGCCGGGTGCCGAAGAGGTCTTGGGAGACCTGCTTCCCACGTACGTCGAGGCGCTGATATACCGCGCACTCATGGAGTCCGCAGCCGCAGAGCACGGTGCGCGCCGCAGGGCCATGAAGTCCGCAACGGACAATGCGACGGAGATGATCGGTACGCTCACGCGCTCGTACAACCGTGCTCGTCAGGCGGCGATCACCACCGAGATCTCCGAGATCGTCGGCGGCGCTGCCGCACTGGAGGACTAGATGGCAACGATAGAGAAGGACACACCTATGAACGTCGGACGCATCGTTCGCGTGGTCGGCCCGGTCATGGACGTCGAGTTCAGTGCTGACGCCATGCCCGCGATCTACAACGCGCTCAAGGTTGACGTCGACACACCGATCGGTCACGTCAGCCTGATCGCCGAGGTGCAGGCGCACCTTCCCGGCAACCAGGTCCGCGCGGTCTCGATGTCGTCGACTGACGGCCTGCAGCGCGGCATCGAAGCCGTGGACACCGGCTCCCCGATGATGATGCCGGTGGGAGACTCGACTCTCGGACGCATCTGGAACGTGGTCGGTGAGCCGATCGACGGAAAGCCCATGCCTGAGGTCGAGGATTACTACCCGATCCACCGTCCCGCTCCCGAGTTCGAGGACCTGGACCCGAGAACCGAGATCTTCGAGACCGGCATCAAGGTCATCGACCTGCTCGAGCCCTACATCAAGGGCGGCAAGACCGGCCTGTTCGGTGGAGCCGGAGTGGGCAAGACCGTCATCATCATGGAGCTCATCAACAACCTCGCCCAGGCTCACGGCGGTAAGTCCGTGTTCACGGGCGTCGGTGAGCGCACTCGTGAGGGCACCGACCTCTACCTCGAGATGAGCGAGTCGGGCGTCATCGAGAAGACCGCGCTGATCTACGGCCAGATGAACGAGCCTCCCGGAGCGCGTCTGCGCGTCGGTCTGGCCGGTCTGACCTGCGCGGAGTACTTCCGTGATCAGGGCCAGGACGTGCTGCTCTTCATCGACAACATCTTCCGCTTCACGCAGGCGGGCTCAGAGGTCTCGGCGCTTCTCGGCCGTATGCCCTCCGCGGTGGGCTACCAGCCCACTCTGGCCACCGAGATGGGCGACCTGCAGGAGCGCATCACGTCGACCAAGAACGGATCGATCACGTCCGTGCAGGCGATCTACGTGCCCGCCGACGACCTGACCGACCCCGCACCGGCGACCGCGTTCTCGCACCTCGACGCCACCACGGTTCTCTCGCGTGGCATCGCTGAGCTTGGCCTGTACCCGGCGGTCGACCCGCTCGCCTCGACGTCTCGCGCGCTCACGCCCGAGGTCGTCGGCGAGGAGCACTACCGCGTCGCTCGTGAGGTGCAGCAGATCCTGCAGCGCTACCGCGACCTGCAAGACATCATCGCGATTCTCGGAATGGACGAGCTGTCAGAAGACGACAAGCTCACCGTCACGCGTGCGCGCAAGATCCAGCAGTTCCTCTCGCAGCCGTTCTTCGTGGCCGAGCAGTTCACCGGAATGGCTGGCAAGTACGTGAAGCTCGAGGACACCATCCGCGGCTTCTCGGAGATCGTCGAAGGCAAGTACGACGATATCCCCGAGCAGGCATTCCGCTACGTTGGGACCATCGAGGAGGCCCTCGAGCAGGCCGAGCGCATGAAGGCCGAGGCGTAGGGGGTCGACATGGCGAGAACCCTTCTATGTGAGATCGTCACGCCTGAGCGCATCGTCTACAACAACGAGGTGCAGATGGTCGTTGCGATGACGACGAGCGGTGAGATCGGCATCCTGCCGCTCCACTCGCCGCTGGTGTCGACGCTTGCGCCGGGCGAGATGCGGCTCAAGATCGGTGACGGTCAGACCGACTGGGAGATATTCTCGGTCGCTGGCGGCTACATCCAGGTCCACGAGGACAAGGTACTCGTGCTCGCGGATGCGGCGCTGTCGCTGGGGCAGATCGACAAGGAGCGGGCACGGGAGTCCAGGAGCGCCATCGAGCGCAGACTCGCAGACCTGCCTGCCGATGCGATCGACGAACGCGAGAAGTGCATAGCGGACCTGAACTGGTGCGAACTACAGATCAAGACTGCGGAGAAGAGCGGCAAGTAGCCCTCGAAGCAGATACCCAGCACGATATGAGGCGGCGGGTTCCGGTATCTCGGGCCCGCCGCTTTGCTATCCTTGGCGACATGGAATCCATCATCGTATGCGGCGGCAGTCCGCTCAGTGGCGAGGTCACCGTCGAGGGAGCGAAGAACTCCGCTCTCAAGCTCATGGCAGCGGCGCTCATGGTGCCCGGCGTGACTCGCCTCACGAACGTTCCCGACATAGCCGACGTCGCGATCATGAGCGAGGTGCTCATCGGGCTCGGAGCGAAGGTCACGCGTTTCGACCACTCACTCGAGATCGACGCCACCTCTCTTGTCAGTCATGAGGCGCCCTACGAGCATGTCGTCAGGATGCGGGCGTCCACCGCGGTTCTCGGCCCTCTCGTGAGCAGGCTGGGGCAGGCGAGGGTCGCGCACCCGGGCGGTTGCAACATCGGATCGCGCAAGATCGACATGCACATCCGCGGGCTCGAGGCGTTGGGTGTCGCGATCGCGTTCGAGCACGGCTTCATCTGCGCTGCGGCTCCCGAGGACGGGTTGCGCGCTGCACGCGTCACGCTGGACTTCCCGAGCGTCGGGGCGACCGAGAACCTGCTCATGGCATCCGTGCTCGCCTCGGGCACCACGGTGATCGAGAACGCGGCCAGAGAGCCCGAGATCGCCGACCTCGCGGCGTTTCTCGTGGCCGCAGGGGCGCGTGTCGAGGGCGCGGGAACGCCCACGATCACCATCGAGGGCGTCTCAGGCCTCAGGTCGACCGAGCACCGGGTGATCGGCGACCGGATCGAAGCGGGCACCTTCCTCGTGGCCGCAGCTCTCACGGGAGGACCGGTCACCGTTGCCGGGTTCGATCCGACACATCTCGACATCGTGATCACCAAGCTTCGTCAGGCGGGGTGTCGGGTGGAGGTCGGGGATCGGTGGGCTCGCGTCGAGCGCGAGGGCCCGATCAGGTCAATCGACATCCAGACGCTCCCGTATCCCGGCTTTCCCACAGACATGCAGGCCCAGTTCATGACGCTGCTGGCGCTGGGCGACGGAAGCTCGATCATCACCGAGAACATCTTCGAGAACCGTTTCATGTTCTCCGATGAGCTCTCGCGGATGGGGGCCGATGTTCGAATCGAGGGTCATCACGCGCTCGTCAGAGGCGTTGAGACTCTGTCCGGAGCCCCGGTGATGAGCACTGATCTGCGGGGTGGCGCAGCCCTCGTGCTGGCGGGTCTCGTCGCCGATGGCGAGACGGTGGTCGGCGAGGTGCACCACATCGACCGCGGGTATGAGCGGTTCTGCGACAAGCTGACGTCACTCGGCGCACGGATCGTGAGATCGTACGCCACGCCCGAGGCATAAGAGAGGAACACAGATGCTCGACCGAGAAGCAATCGAGGCGATCATCCCTCATAGGCACCCGTTCCTTCTCATCGACCGTATCGAGGAGTTCACGCCCGGACAGAGCGCCGTGGGCTTCCTTGACGTGACCGACACGATGTTTTGGGTGCCCGGACACTTCCCGCAGTATGCTGTGATGCCGGGAGTGCTCATCGTCGAGGCGCTCGCTCAGGCGGGCGCGGTCGCGTTGCTCTCGCTTCCCGAGAACCGGGGGAAACTCGCGTTCTTCGCAGGAATCGACAAGGCGCGGTTCAAGCGACAGGTCGTACCGGGCGAGACGCTCAAGCTCGAATGCCGAATCACTCGGACCAGGGGTGCTATCGGCTTTGGCGACGCAATTGCTACCGTTGGCGACGAGCTTGCGTGCTCCGCAGAGCTCATGTTCGCGTTGAAGTAGTCCGGACGCCGCAAGAGAAGGTTCGGCAACGAAGAGATTGCGAACCGCAGTCCGGTCCCGTTTGAGGCATAGTATCTGCTCGGACCACGTCAAATCAGAGTCGCACGGAGGATCATGGGCAGGCATTCAAGCAAGAAGGGGCCGCAGGGAAGCGCCAGAGGGAACCCCACCCCACGCGGCTCCATGCGTCGCAGCTCCCTCGAGGCGGCACCCGCCCGTATGAGGATGGAGCGAGACCGGCGCAGGCAGCGAGCCAAACGCGTCGCGATGACGGTCACCGCAGTGGTTGTCGCGGCGGTGGTCATCGCGGGAGTGGGCTTGTTCGCATGGGCGAAGAACCTCGAAAGCACCATGCGACGCACGGTCTACAAGCAAGAGACGCTCGACCTTGACCTCAAGAAGGCCGAGCCTCAGAAGCCCTTCAACCTGCTGCTGCTGGGATTCGACAAGCGCGGTAAGGACACGGTCTACCGTTCTGACACGATCATCCTCGCGAGGATCGACCCTGGTTCCAAACAGGTGTGGCTGCTTTCGATCCCGCGTGACACCAGGGTCCAGATTCCCGGTCACGGCACCCGAAAGGTCAACGAGGCGTTCGCTCTTGGCGAAGAGAAACTCGCCATCAAGACCGTCGAGAAGTTCGCCGGCGTGCGAATCAACCATTACATGGGTCTCAACTTCAAAGGATTCCATAAGGCTGTCGATGCCATGGGTGGCGTGTGGATCGACGTGCCGGTGGCGATCAACGATCCTGAAGCCGACGCGACGCCGGGGAACCGGGCCTCTCGAATCGACCCTGGCTATCAACTTCTCGACGGCGAGCACGCCCTGACGTTCGTGCGCACTCGCCACACCTTCGCGGACCAGGACTTCGGGCGCATGCGCAATCAGCAGGCGTTCTTCCTCGCGGTGGCCGATCAAATCGCGACCCGAACCTCGGTCGGCAAGATCCCCAAGATCGTCGCGGCGATGGCGCCTTATGTCTCAACAGACATGTCCCTCATGGAGATGATGCGGCTCGCGCAGGTGCTTCAAGGGTCCGGAAGCAAGCGAATCCATACCGAGACGATCGGCGGCCAGTGGCGCTCGCCCTACGTGGTCACCGACGAGGCGCTCAAGGCCGAACTGATGGCCAAGTTCCTCGCAGGTGAGCCGTTCAAGACACCTGCGCCCGCCGAAGAGGGCAGTGCGACCGCGTCGCCGTCAGCCACTGCGACCACCGGCGCGGCAGTCGTGCCGGTTCGCAAGACCCCGTCGCAGATAAAGGTCACCGTGCGAAACGGGGCCGGAATCGCCGGGTGCGCGAAACAGGCGTCGTCGGTGCTCAAGGCACGCGGTTTCAAGGTCATCGAGGTGGGCAACGCCGGACAGTTCGTCTACGACAAGACACTGATCGTCTTCGGGTCGGACCGAGTAGCAGCTGAGCAGGTCGCCAAGGCGTTGCCTTCCGGAGCCAAACTCGTGGAGAGTCGAGGGCTGTACAGCTTCGACGGCGACATACTCGTTGTCGTGGGCAAAGACTGGGATATCTCACGAGTCCCGGTTGCCCCGATCAACACGAACTGAGACCCGGCTCGCCTTTACGGACGCGGGGCCAACTGTCCCCGGATGTCGAACGCATCAACGCTCACCAAGGTTCCGGCAGCGGCTGAGCGTTTCGTCCCGAGCACGCGAATCGTGAGCGTATGCCGCTTGGCCGACAATCCCGAGCGGCTCCACAGCTTCTGGTTGAGTTTCGTCGTCGGGTTGTAAAGATCGACCACCGCCACACGCTTCCCGTCGAGCAGGACCTCGGCTTTTCCGTACTGTCTCGTTCGGGCGCCACGCCAGGTGATCGAGGTGCCCTCGAACGGGATGGTCACCGAAGCTCCTTTGACCCCGCTCACGATATGGGTGCCTCCGGAAGCCAGCGTGTTGCGGTAGACCTTCCACGAGCCGGTCTTGACGGCGCTCGTCTCCTGGAACCGCTTGACAGGCAGGTTCGGTGCTACCACCCATCCGCCCGTGACGTCGAAACGGTCCACCGTCACGGTACCTGCGGAACTCGAGGTCGGCCCCACCACCTCGATGACGATCCGATGGGTCCTGTTCGGCGAGAGCGATGATGTAGCGAACAGTGTCCGTTGGTGAGTCGTTGTGGCTGCCGCCAAAGAGATCGTCGTGGGAGCGCTGCCGTTGATGCTCACGCGGGCCGACCCGAAGCCGGGAGCCGTGCTCCCGATCCAGTCGATTCCTGTGCCGACGAAGTCCACGATCACCCTGGAGCCTGCGCGTGCGTTGCTGATACGCGAGCCTCCCGAGGCGACTGAGGTGGTCTCGCTGCTCCAGCCACCGAATTCGACGACCCTGTTCCACGACTCCTCATAGCGCTGCACGGGCGTGGAACCATCCAGCAGCGAGCCGCCCGTGACGTTGATCCTGTCGATGGAGGTGCCGAATCTCGAGCTGCGCGAATCGCGGGAGTTCAGCGCGGTGATGGTCATCGTGTGTTCACCGCTGGACAGACCAGTTCGCGAGAACAGGACTTGCCGGGTCAGGGTCTTGGATGAGTACAGGTCGACCGTGGCCACCACGGTGCCATCCAACTTGACCCGCGCCCTTCCGAAGGACGGCCCTCGGACGCCGATCCATGAGATGCCGGTGCCATTGAAGCGCGTCACCAGTGTTGAGCCTGGCAGCGACGTTCGTCGGTAGGCTCCTCCGTAGGCGCCCACGTGCTCGACAGGCGACCAGATCCCGGACCACGCGAGGTTCGGGTCCTTCTCGGAGTAGGGGGTGACTACCGGTCCGGGACGCTTGATGCTCACCGAGAACTTGGTCGAGTTCAGTCGCAAAACTGAGCGCAGCGTGTCGCCCTTGATCCGATAGGTTCTTCCATTGGTCCACGAGATGTTCGCATAGCGTGTGTAGCCGGAGGCCGCGCGCTCCAGCGTGATGTTGTTGATGACGTGAGGAGCGGGGGCCGAGAACGAGGTTCCCACCCTGGAGCGCACCTTGCCCGAAAGGCTGGTTGCGGTCAGAGGGCTCGCGGTCCAGCGGTAGTAAGGGTTCCCGGCGGCATCATCGTCGGTCACACCCTTGTAGTAGGGCTTGGGAGTCGATGAGAGCCACACGTCTTCGATGTTGGCGGTGTGCCCGCCGGATGAGGAGAAGAAGAAGGTCTTGACCGGCTTGGTCTCGGTGCCGTACCAGACCAGTTTGCCGCGCGTGGCCGCAATAGCTGACGTGGTCGTCGCGGGTTCATGGTTGTACCCGGGCCGGGAGTGGCCGTTGTAGACCTGAGACCAGATCGTGCACCACAGCACACGCTTGTTCACGGCGTCGTCGTAGGCGTACGACCGAGCGGCGACCGCTTGGGCCTTCAGTGCCTCGGCCGGCCATGACGATGGGCTCTCGCGAGGAACAACGCCCTTGAGGTAGTCCTCGATGTTGACGTAGTTCACGCAGTCACTGGTGGTTGCGGTGTCAGGAACGAAGTGGAGCCTTCCGCGCCATCTCACACCCACGTGGTCGAACGGGCCGCTCTTCCCGACGATGCGGATCGGCGAGGAGGAACTCACGAAGCAGCGTCCGTCGAATGTCTGGATGATCGTGCCGGGCCGACCGTTATCGTCGCGGTGCAGCCGGGTATCACTGGCCGATGTGGTGATCCAGTACGTCGCCGGAGTGCCTGCGACCAGTTCTCGCAGGGCGACGAAGACGCTGCGGTCTGAAAGCTGCGTCACCGTGAGGGTCGTGTCTGTTCCGGCTTGGATGCGCCACTCGACACGCGCGGACTTGTTCTTGTCCAGGTTCACGCGGACCGTGACCGTGGGTTTCGTCTCGATCCGCGTTCCCTGGTAGAAGTGCTTCAGGATCCTGTCGTAGGTCCAGCCCTTGTTCGCGTAGCCTTTGGCTCCGTACTGGGACATACCGATGCCGTGACCCCAGCCGCCGCCGCTGAACGTGAAAGTCGTCTCCTCGGAGGCGAGTGCCGGTGTGGCTGCGGACGCCGCGAGGGTCACTGCGAAGGCTGTGGCCGCGATGAGGGCGCGTCGAGCGATGCGAGTTGCGATGCCGCTTTTCACGATCATCTCCGAATCGATGCTGCGAATGATCGATCGAGGCGTTGGGGTCAGAATGTGTATCCGAGACAGTATACCACCGTTATCGCTCAGTTCGTCCCCGTACACGTCTCAGCGACAAGACCATGGCGAAGATCAGCGCGATGAGTGACAGGAACTCGAGACGACCCGCCCACATCTGCAGGATGTAGAGGACCTTGAGCCCGACGGGCATCGTCGCCGACGTCACGCCCGACGAGAGCCCGGAGTTGGCGGTGGCCGTGATCGACTCGAACATCGCGAGGCCCGGATCGTAACCGAGGGCGGCTCCGATCACGCCTCCTGTGATGTAGGTCAGCATGTACAGGGTGAAGTACGTGAAAGCGCTCGCGATGATCTCCGGCGTCAGGAAGCGGTCGGTCAGATGGTGGAAGCGCATCTTGACCACGGCCGAAGACGGCGAGAGCGCCTGCTTCACCGACAGGACCACCGAGGAGAGGATCACGCCGACGCGCAAGGCCTTGATTCCGCCACCCGTCGATGAAGCCATGCCGCCGAACGCCATCGCGAGCATGATCGCGAACAGGCCGGTACCGCCGAAGAACTGCCACTGGCCTGGGTAGACGGTCTGGTGCCCCGCAGAGCCCGCCGATATGACGTGGAAGACGCCCTTGCGCCACATCTCGGCGTCGGTGCTGAAGGCCTCGACCGCAGCGAACGAGATGGCGACGAGGCCCACGCAGACGATGAAGTTCAGCGCGATCGTCCGGGCCTCGATGTTCTTGAACACCTCAGGCTTGTCGCCGCGCCAGATGTCGGCGTGCAGGTTGAAGTTGAACGATCCCGCGATCATGAGGACGAGAAGCGACACCTCGATCCACGGGCTGTGATAGTAAAGCGCGTTCATCGACATCGGTGCGAACCCGCCTGTTTCAAACGCCGCGATGGTGAGCCAGAACCCGTGGAGCGCACCGCGGAGGGCGCCCATGCCCGAAAACCAGTTGATGATCGTGATCAGAATCGTTCCGAACGTGATCCAGACGGCGGTGACGAACCAGATGAAACGCGCGGAGTGCATGACATTCGGCAGGATCCGCTCGTCTCTGCCCTCGGCCAGATAGAGCGAGAATGCGCCGCCCTTCAGCGCGATGGCCATGGAGATGGCGGCGACGATGATTCCCTGGCCGCCGATGAGATGCGTAAGATGACGCCACATGTTGTGCGCATGCGCCATGTGGTCCAAGTCGGCGACGATCGTCAGCCCCGAAACCGTGAAGCCTGACATCGCATCGAAGAGCGGTCAAGGTAGGAGCCGTAGTTCCCCGACAACGAAAACGGGATCGCCGCGACGACCGAGGCCATGAACCACGCGAGAGCTGACACGATCAGCGACTGACGGTGCGATATCTGCGGCTGCGTCACGTCGGCGAGCATCAGCACGATGCCGATACTGGCCGCTGCGCTAGCACCGATCAGATAGTCGAGCGCCGGTCTCCACTCGCCAAGAACCAACGCGGTGCACAGTGGGATCAGCATCACGCCTGCGACACCAACGACCAGGACCCCGAGGTAGTGGGCGATGCCGCGAATCTCTCGAAGAGAGAAACTGATCCACATGACCCGACGTCACCCGGCCAGACGCATGACAACAGAGGCGACGATGCCGAGAACGACGAGAAAGGCCAGGAAGAGGCCCACCTCGAACAGGAATCCGCTCACCCAGAAGCGGTACGGGCTGTGGTAACGACGTTCCACAGGGACCTCTCCTGTGCGGGTACACGACTCCGACAGGATACCAGCACAGCGACGCCGTGCCGATGGGTCACACTGAGGGGAATGAACAACACTGACCGCCTCGCCGAGGCGCGTCGAGCGCGTGACTGGAGGCAAGGAATGCAACCGTTGACTCTTTCTGTCGACCCTGCGGATCTGGAACACGTGCGCCGGTGCTCATCGACCGTGCCGCGCATCGCGATCGTGTTGGGCAGCGGGCTCGGTCCTCTCGCTGACGAGGTCGAGGTCCGGGCGCAGGTGTCCTACGACGATCTGCCCGGCTACCCCGCGCCTGCGGCCGGTGTTGCGGGGCACGCGGGACGTCTGCTCCTGGGGACGCTCGCGACCCAGTCGGTCGTGGTGTTCGTGGGGCGCACTCATCGGTACCAAGGGGTCTCGGCGTTCGATGTCACCTGGCCGGTGCGACTCGCCGCGGAGCTGGGTGCCGAGACGCTCATCGTGACGAACGCGGCGGGCGGCGTGGACCCGACCTTGAGCGCCGGATCGGTCACCCTCATCCGCGACCAGATCAATCTGACGGGTGACAATCCGCTCGTGGGATGGCCCGGGCCTGTAGGCGGGACGCCCTTCATTCCGATGGGAGACGCGTTCGATCCGGACCTTCGGTCGCTGGCTCGCGAGGTGGCTGCGTCGCAGGGGCTCTCGCTTCCCGAAGTGGTCTATGCAGGCCTGCTCGGACCCACCTACGAGACCCCGGCGGAAGTCGAGTACCTGCGTCGAATCGGTGCTCAGACGGTCGGGATGTCCACGGTGCCCGAAGTCATCGTGGCGCGCGCGTTGGGTCTGCGCGTCTTGGGGCTCTCGCTGGTGACGAACGTTGCCGGCGGAGCCGAGTTGAGCCATCAAGAGGTGTTGCAGGCGGGACGGGATGCGGCGGCGGCCATGACACGGCTTCTGGTTGGTATACTCGGCAGGTTGTGAACTACCGAGGCGGCGAACATCGAGGTGGCCGCTACGTCGAAAGGAAACCCATGGATCATCACGTGAAAGACCTCTCGCTCGCTGATGCGGGCAAGCTTCGTATCGAATGGGCCGACAAGGACATGCCCGTGCTCGCGTCGATCCGCGAGCGCTTCGAGCGCGAGAAGCCACTTGAAGGGCTTCGCGTCTCGGCGTGCCTCCACGTGACCAGCGAGACCGCGAACCTGATGCGGGCGCTCAAGGCGGGCGGCGCCGATATCGTGCTGTGCGCCTCGAATCCGCTCTCGACGCAAGACGACGTCGCGGCCGCGCTCGTGCAGCACTACGGCATTCGCACCTACTCGATCAAAGGCGAGGACACCGAGACCTACTACTCCCACATCGACATCGCCATCGCGCACAAGCCGCAGATCACGATGGATGACGGGGCCGATGTGGTGGGTCGCATCCATTCCGACTTTCCCGAGATGCTCGAGCACATCATCGGAGGGACCGAGGAGACCACCACCGGCGTCATCCGCCTCGCCGCGATGGCCGAGGACGGGGCGTTGAAGTACCCGATCGTCGCCGTCAACGAGGCGAAGACGAAGCACCTGTTCGACAACCGTTACGGGACCGGCCAGTCCACTCTCGATGGCATCATCCGGGCCACGAACCGCCTGCTCGCCGGCCGCACGCTGGTCGTGTCGGGCTACGGTTGGTGTGGCCGGGGTGTGGCGATGCGCGCGAGCGGCATGGGCGCGTCCGTCGTGGTGTGTGAGATCGATCCGCTCAAGGCGCTCGAGGCGGTCATGGACGGCTATCGTGTGATGCCCGCTGTCGAGGCGGCGAAGATATGTGACGTGTGGGTGACCGTGACCGGCGATATCAACGTCATCGACTCACAGATGTTCGAGGTCATGAAGGACGGTGCGATCATCTGCAACTCCGGACACTTCAACGTCGAGATCAACATCACTCACCTGCGCGAGACCGCCGTCAGCGTTCGCGAGGTGCGTCCGCTCGTCGAGGAGTTCGTGATGAGCAATGGCCGCACGGTCTATCTGCTCGCCGACGGCAGACTCGTGAACCTCGCCTGCGCGGAGGGGCATCCCGCAAACGTCATGGACATGTCCTTCGCGAATCAGGCGCTGTGCGCCGAGTTCATGGTCAACCAGGCAGCCGAGCTGGAGCCCGGGGTCTATGACGTTCCCGAAGAGATCGACGAGTCGATCGCCGCGCTCAAGCTCGCGACGATGGGTATCGAGATCGACACGCTCACCGAAGAGCAGGAGTCCTATCTCTGCAGCTGGCAGGAAGGCACCTGTTAACACAGGCTTCACACGACGAATCGACACACACGGAGGAGCCCCATGGCGATCAACGACATCCCGCGCACCATCTGGTGGGGAACGAACGAGGAGGACGGCCGCACCGCGGTCATGCTCATCGATCAGACGCGCCTGCCTTTGCAGGGCGACGTTCTCGCGTGCAACACCTACGAAGGGGTGTGCATGGCGATCAAGTCCCTCGCGGTTCGCGGCGCGCCGGCGCTTGGAGTCGCCGCTGCGCTCGCGATCGCGCTGTGGAGCGAGACCGAGGGCATGCAGATCGAAGACCCCAACGCCTACTTCCTCCGTCTTGACGAGGTGGCAGCCGAGATCGCTGCCGCCCGCCCCACGGCAATCAACCTCCAATGGGGCGCGGAGCGGATGCGCGTCTTCGCGCACACGAACGACGACCTGCCGCTTGAGGAACTGCGCCCGCTGGTGGTGCAAGAGGCGCTCGACATCCTCGAAGAGGACGAGAAGCGCAACAGGCTTTTGGGCGAGCATGGCGCGGCCCTTCTTCCCGAGAAGGCGAAAGTGCTCACTCATTGCAACGCCGGTTCGCTCGCGACGGCGCATTTCGGTACCGCGCTCGGTGTCATCTTCACCGCTCACGAGCAGGGCAAGATCGAGCACGTGTGGGTCGATGAGACCCGGCCGGTCAACCAGGGAGGTCGCCTGACCGCCTGGGAGCTGCGTGTCGCGGGTGTGCCGTCAGCGCTCATCGCCGACAGCATGGCGGCCAGCGTGATGCGCAACGGCTGGGTGGACGCGGTGATCGTGGGTGCCGACCGGATCTGCGCGAACGGTGACACGGCCAACAAGATAGGCACGTACATGCTCGCGGTGCTTGCCAAGGAGCACGGCATCCCGTTTTACGTGGCAGCGCCGTCGTCAACGGTCGACCTCATGTTGGGCAGCGGTGCGGACATCCCGATCGAGGAGCGCGACCCGCGTGAGCTCGAGGGCTTCACCGTCTCGGGGGTGTTCGAGGCTTCCAGTCCCGCCGAGACACGTGCATTCGATGCGCTCACCAAAGATGGCTCCTACGCGCTTCCTCTGCAAAAGGGCCACACCATGATTATCGAGCGAAAGGGCGGCGCCTACACTTTCGACGCCTGGTTCAAGATGACTCCTCCGGGAATCGAGATCTACAATCCGGCGTTCGACGTCACGCCCGGAGAGCTGATCACCGCGTTCATCACCGAACGAGGGATCGTGCGCCCCGAGCCCGACTACGAGATGGCGCTCGGCATCCACTGCATGGGCTGCGGCGGTATGCACGAACTCGATCTGGAGCGGTAAAGAGCGGTGCCGGGAGACGCTCTGGCGTCGACGATCCTCACCTTCGCCGCGCTGGTCGGCGTGGGCGCCATCCTGCGCGCCATGGGGTTGCTGCGAAGCGAAGACGCCAAGCCGCTCAACGCGATCATCATCTACGCGGGGCTGCCGGCCTTCGTGTTTCGCGCGGTGCACGGGGTACGACTGGGGCCGGATCTGTGGCGAGTCGTCGCGATCTCGTGGATCGTGTTCGGAGTCGTTCTCGCGATCGCGTGGGCGCTCTCGCACGTGCGGGCGAGCGACCCGTCGCGGCGGGGGGCCTTCATGCTCGTGTGCGCGTTCGGCAACACGGGCTACATCGGATATCCGGTCACGGCGGCGCTGCTCGGGGCGAGCGCAGTGCCGCTCGCGGTCTTCTCTGACGTGTTCGGAACCGTCTTCGCGCTGGTGCTTGTGGGATTCCCGCTCGCGGCGCGGTTCGGCAAGGGGAGGAGTTCGCGCCTCAATCTCGTGCGTGAGCTCCTGACCTTCCCTGCGGTGATCGCGCTGTTGGCGGCGCTGGTACTGCGGCCGGTCGTGATTCCGACGGCGGTAAGTTCGGGTTTAGACCTGCTCGCTAGTATGGTCGCGCCGCTCATCATGCTCTCGGTCGGGGTGATGCTGCGTCCGCGTGCGATGGTGCGGGGTGCGGCTGACGTGGCTCTCGTGGCGCTCATGCGTCTCGCGATCGCCCCAGTGATCGCGCTGGTGGTCGGAGGCATGTTTCTTGAAGGCGACGTGTTGCGAGTCGGAGCGCTTCAGGCCGGCATGCCGGCGATGATGCTCACACTGGTGGTTGGCGAGCGGTTCGGTCTGGACACGGATTTCATCGCGTCGGCGATCTTCGTCACGACGCTGCTCGCGGCGGTGACCATCCCGCTCGTGCAGGCCGTCGCGTTCTAGACGCCGACGCGCGAGAGTGGGCGTGGTGCGGTTACTTGAGGCGGTTGCGGAGCTCTTGGCTCCGACGCGGTGCGCGGGGTGCGAGTTGCCGGGCGTGCTGCTGTGCGGCGCGTGCGACGCGAACCTGCCTCGTATCGAGCAGTCTCACGCATGTCCGGCCTGCGGAGCTCCGTATGGGCGTCTCGTCTGCACGGAATGCTGGACGACTCAGTACGCGTTCGAGGCGGCGCATGCGCTGGGGGTGCTTGACGGGGGGCTGGCTCGCGCTGTGGTGCTGCACAAGGACGCTGGCGACAGACGGCTGGGACCGCTGCTGGGCGGACTGCTCGCGCAGCGTCTCGTGGCTGACTGGTCGAGTTGGGCCGATGCGGTGACCTGGGTTCCGCCCACGCGTGCCGCGCTCGCGCGACGCGGATTCGACCACGGCCGCGCGATCGCCGAGCCGGTCGCCGTCGGCATGGGAGCCCCGCTCGTGGGGCTTCTCGCGAGGTCGGCCGCGCGAGATCAGCGGTCGCTGGGGAAAGCCGCGCGGGCCGCGAACGCGCTCCGGACCTTCAGTGTCACCGATCGCCCGCCACCGAGGATCCTCATCGTCGACGACGTGTTGACGACGGGGGCGACGGTCGACGCCGCTGCGGGAGAGTTGTTGCGCGCGGGAGCCCTCAGTGTTCGCGTCGCGGTTCTCGCACGTGCGTGGTGATGGTGCGTGGCCGCACCCTGGAGGTGCCCAGCGTGTTAGAATCTCGCTTGCTTCCTCCCGGGTCTGTGGTTGCGGGCGCGCAAGCGCCTCAGTCCAAGGTAGATGCGGCCGAAAGGACCCACGTAAGCCGGTGGCCCACGGGTCACCGCGCGAGCATGGCGCATCTTAGGGGTAAGTCGTACCGTCCGGTCCAGCCATCACGGCTGGCGGGCGAGAGGGCCGGTAGTGAGATCACATCAAGCAAAAGCCCCGGTATGCGAGTGTGGGGTCAAAGACCAGGTCAGCCGGGGGGAAGCGCCCACTGGAAGGTGAAGGGGATCTGATGACACGATCGGCGCGAATCGCAGGTGCACTCATTGTTGCGACGGCTTTGCTCGGCGCGGGTGGCTGCTCGCGCGAGGAGGTCGTGAAGCTCGAGTCGAAGGTGGCCCCTCCGGCGATCAGCACGGCAGGGGTACTCAAGGCCGGTGTCGATCTGAGCACGCCGCCCTTCGCGGGCAAGGATGCGGGGAAAGAGGCCGGTCTCGACATCGACATCGCGTCTGCGGTAGCGGCGAACCTCGGGCTGACGGTCGAATTCGTCGACGTCCCTCCCTCCGAGGCGGCCACGGCTCTTGCGCAAGGCACCGTCGACATCGTCTTGTCCGTGCCGCCGAACACGTCCTCGCTCTCGGCGATGTCACTCGCGGGAAGCTACATATCGAATGCTCCCGCGCTGTTCGTCGCGACAGAGGGAACAGCCTCGATCGAGCCGACTCTCTCGCTCGATTCCGCGCTCCCGTTGCCCATCGGCGCCCAGCAGGGTTCCGAGTCGTTTTGGATACTCCAGGCAGAGTACGACTCCGACATGATCAAGCCGTTCCCCACGTTGCGTGAGGCGATAGAGGCGCTCGTTGCCGGAAGGATCGGAGTCGTGGCGGGTGACGCGCTGGTCGGCGCGTATATCGCCCGCGACTTCCCCGTGGTCCACCTCGCGGGACAGATCGGACCGACGATGCCGCTGGCTGTGGCCGTCGCTGCCGATAACACTGCCCTCAACGACGCGGTCAGGGCCGCACTCGACGAGCTCGCGGCGGGAGACGTGCTCAACACTCTTCGAGCCAAGTGGGTGGGGGAGTTCCCCGAGCTCGCTGCTCCCGCGTCTGACGAGGAGACCGTCTCCCCATGATTGACTGTATATAACTGTCGGTATCGTGCATAAAACGTGCGAATTACCACAATGTTGCAGATGAAGTGTATGATTATGCACCCTGGCCCAGTGCGAGCGCACTGATGCTCAGGCTCGAGTGCACCGTCAACCGTGTTCAAGGAGGAAAGATGCTGAAGAGTCGCAGGATGCTGTCGCTTCTCATGGCACTGATGCTCGTGTTCGCCCTCGGGGCGCTCGCGGGTTGTGGCCAGGAGAAGCCTGTGGAGAAGCCGGATGCTGAAGAGCCCGCCGTCAGCACCCTCACGCCGGGCGTGATCATCATCGGCTCGGACACGGCCTACCCGCCGTTCGAAGCCGTGGTCAACGGAGTCACCGAAGGATTCGACGTCGACATGATGAACGCCATCGCCGAGAAGCTTGGCATGACGGCGGAGTTCAAGACCTACAAGTTCGACGCGCTGATCACCGGCCTGCAGGCCGGCACCGAGTTCGACATGGTCGCCTCAGCGATGACCATCACCGAGAAGCGCAAGGAAGCCATCGACTTCTCGGATCCCTACATCAACTCCAACCAGTCGCTCGCCGTTCCGATCGATTCAGCGGTCAAGACCGTCGACGATCTCAAGAAGGGCGTCAAGGTGGGCGTGCAGTCCGGCACCACCGGTGAGATCTGGGCCCAGGAGAATCTCGCGCCCAGGGGCGTCGTCATCACTCCCTACGATGACATCCTTGCAGCGTTCGGCGCGCTGGGCGCCGGCGATGTCGCCGCGGTCATCAACGACGCTCCGATCTCGCAAGACATCGTGAAGGATCCGGCTCGCAAGGCGCAGGTCGTTGCCGAGATCCCGACCGGCGAGCAGTACGGTTTCGCCTTCAACAAGGCGAACACCGAGCTCAGAGATGCCGTCAACATCGCGTTGGCCGAGGTCAAGGCTGACGGTACGTACGTCGAGATCTACAAGAAGTGGTTCGGCGCCGACCCGCTGTCGATCCCGTAGGGGCATCGCACACGGCTCAATAGCTGATAGAGTGGGGGGACCGGCACAGAGCATGGTGCCGGTTCCCCTTTTTCTCGCCCGCGAATCGAGGGAGTGACGTGTGGATGTCTTCATGACGTGGTGGGAGACGAACGCGCTGACGCGTTTGTTCTTCTCTTTCGAGGTGATGCGTGACTCACTTCCTGTCATCTTCAAGGCGTTCCCGGTCTCCATTCTGTTCGGTGTGGGCTCGTTTCTGACGGCGATCCCCGGGGGCCTCCTTCTCGCGTTCATGAAGATGTCGCGGAGGTGGTGGCTGCGCTGGCCGGCCACGCTGTACGTCGATGTGGTTCGCGGCACGCCGCTGTTCTTGCAGATACTGATCGTGTACTTCGGCTTCACGCTGCTCCCGTGGTACGGGGACATGGTGAGGGGCAATCCGTGGGTGAAGCAGCCGTTCCTGTTCGGCCTGGACTTCACCTTCTACCTGCGTGGCTTCGCGGTGCTGTCTCTGAACTCCGCGGCCTACACAGCCGAGATCCTCCGAGCCGGCATCCAGTCCATCGCACGCGGCCAGATGGAAGCGGCCCGCTCGCTCGGGATGACGATGCCGCAATCGATGACGTTCGTCATCATCCCGCAGACGATCCGCAGGATCCTTCCCACCCTGATGAGCGAGTTCATCCTCATCTTCAAGGACACCGCGCTGCTCTCGGGAGTGGGTATCGCTGAGATGACGTTGCGTGCCCGGGAGTTCGCCGCTTCGACCTACAATCAGTCCTCGTACGTCGTTGCTGCGGCGTTCTACCTGGTTCTGACGATTCCGCTGGGTCGCCTCGTCAGTCGCCTCGAGGATCGGCTGGCCGAGTCAGAGGGCGGCTCGTCAGGCAAGCGGCCACCGCTCACAGCAGGAAACATCGATTCCGAGCATGTCGTTGCGCACAGTGACCTCATTCCACTGAACCAGCGTCGAAGCGGAGTCAGGCCATGATGACGGAGAAGCAGGCGATCATCCGGATCAACAATCTCCACAAGTCATTCGGCGACCTCGAGGTGCTCAGAGGCGTCGACCTCGAGGTCGACAAGGGCGAGGTCGTCGTGATTCTCGGCCCGTCCGGCTCAGGCAAGTCCACCCTGCTGCGTTGCGTGAATCGCCTGGAAGAATCTTCGGGGGGCGAGATCTGGTTCGAGGACGTCGAGGTCACGGGCAGGAGCGTGGACATCAACCATGTGCGTGAGCGCATCGGCATGGTGTTTCAGCAGTTCAATCTGTTTCCTCACCTGACCGTCAAAGGCAACGTCATGCTCGCGCAGCAACGGGTCCTCAAGCGCCAGAAGGCCGAGGCGGCTCGTATCGCGATCGAACAGCTGACGCTCGTTGGGTTGAGCGACAAGGTCGACGCGTATCCCTCTCAGCTGTCCGGTGGACAGCAGCAGCGAGTCGCGATAGCCCGTTCGCTCGCGATGGACCCGCACGTGATGCTGTTCGACGAGGTGACCTCCGCGCTCGATCCCGAGCTTGTGCGAGGTGTGCTCGACGTCATGAAGTTGCTCGCAAAGGGCGGCATGACGATGATGGTCGTCACTCACGAGATGGGCTTCGCCCGTGAAGTCGCGGACCGGGTCGTGTTCATGGACGAAGGCGTCATCGTCGAGCAGGGGACTCCCTCCGAGGTGTTCGACCATCCCACGTCCGATCGCACGAAAGATTTTCTCGGCCACATCGCATAGCGAGGCGAGGCCGCCGAACGGGTATCTTCTTCACACAGGGACTGACACCGACGAGGAGGCCGACGCCATGCAGATCAGGGTGACCGGACGCCACATGCCCGTTACCGACGCTATCCGCGAGTACGCGGAAGAGAAGATCTCTAAGGTCAGCAAAGTCCATGATCGCGAGGAGATGGTCGTGGACGTCGTATTGCGCGTCGAGAAGAACCCGGCTAACAAGAACCGTGACGTCGCCGAGGTGACCGCGCGGGTCAAGGGGGTCGTGGTGCGAGCCGAAGAGGCCGCTCCCGACATGTACGCGGCAATCGATCTCGTTTCCGAGAAGCTTGAGCGCCAGATGCGCAAGTACAAGACGAAGCTGCTCGATCGCCGAAACGGCAAGGTTGCCGTGAGAACAGTCGCGGGAGGAACGGAGATCGCCGGTCTCGGCGAGGTCGAAGAGGGAGTCGGTCGGATCGTCCGGACCAAGCTCGTCGACACCAAGCCGATGAGCGAGGACGAGGCGATTCTGCAGATGGAGCTGCTCGGCCACGACTTCTTCGTCTTCACCAATGCCGATGCCGACACGATCAATGTGCTCTATCGTCGCCACGACGGCGACTACGGGTTGATTCAGCCTGAGAACTGATGGGGGTATCTGAGGTTGACATGTGACGCATGTCACACATACCCTGATACCAGATTCCGCGCGTGAAGTGGAACAGCGCTTTGGAGATTCGCAGCCTATTCGTAGCAGGGGGTCCCAGAAATGGACCAAAGCGTCTCCCGCGTTCGCGTTGAAGACATCGAGGACGCACTCTCCCGGATAGCCGATATCAAGGCCGCGCGCGTCGTGACGACCGACCAAGGTGTGATATCTGAGATTCACGTCCTCGCGTTGCCCACGAAGAGCCCGAAGCAGCTGGTCCGCGATATCGAATCCGCGATCATGGCTGAGTTCGGGCTCTCGGTCGACCATCGTAAAATCTCGATAGCGCAGCTTGGCGCTGGGGCTGTCGATATCGAATCCGTGGCGCCCGTGCTCGCTGCCGTGGCGCGTCCCCGAATCGTTGGAGTGAACGCCTCGGTGTCCGGCCTGCGCTCCGCCGCCACCGTCACAGTAGCGGTCGATGGGGTCGAGTACGTCGGTGCGTCCGCAGGCGTTGCCAGCCAGTCAGGTCGACTCCGCCAGATAGCCTCGGCCGCGTTGGATGCGGTAGGGCAGTGCATCTCCGACGAGACCACGTTTTCTCTGGAGGACGTGGCCATCGTCCAGTTGGGGAGGGAGCGCGTCGCCGTTTCCTGCGTATCGCTCGTCACCGTGCACGGCGAGCAGTCCTTCTCGGGGTCCGCTGTCGTTCGTCAAAGCGAGAACGACTCCGTGGTGCGGGCCACACTCGATGCGATCAACAGGCGCATCGGGTTGCTGACAAACGAATAGCTTTTTCCTCGGGACCGGCGCCATGCTTCGCACAACGAACACTGTCGGCAACACAATGAGCGGAGCGGACAGCGTTCTTCCATCGCGAGCGGGATGGGAGAAGACCACAATCCTCAGTTTTTCGATAAGGGGGTCTTCTCACCATGAAGCGAATTCTGCTCGTACTCGCTTCGCTGGCAGCGGTAGTGCTGTCCGGCGGAGC
>CAMTUW010000023.1:0-48590 GCA_947085035.1 uncultured Actinomycetes bacterium | reverse complement strand
TGCCGGCACGCAGCGCCAGTGCGCGACGTCGTTGAGGTACACATCGAAACACGTCTCGCCGAGGAGGGTAACGGCCTGCTCGGCTGACATGCCGAGCGACTCGGTGTGCTCGGCGATGGCGGCACGCTCGTCGTCGGTGTAGTCGCGCTCAGTTAGCCTGCCGATCGAGGGCATGGTGATGCCGCCCTTACCAGGGCTTCCCCAGCGCGCAGTTATGGCGAGGTCAACGGCCGGATCGAGGGTCCTCGTATTTGTGATGCTTAGCGTTCCCAGTCCCCGCAATTCCGCTCCTACCGCTTCTCCGAGCAGTAGTTCGACGGCTCGGCGGCCAATACCAGCGGACTCCCCCAGCATTTCCGTAGTGCGTGGCAAAGGAATGCGCGGCCATCCCGAGTCGAGTAAGAAACGATTCTCGGACCCGAACTTCGGCGCATGCGTCGCAGCGACCACATGTAGGATCAACTCCTCCGACTGCTCTGCGATACCGAGGCAAGCGAGGTAGCTGGCCGCGGCGGAGGAGAGGTTATAGACGCCGAGACTCTCGTCGTTGGCCACTTGAGATTCTTCGACGCTCTTTCGCCATGATGGAAACGCATTGGCGCCCCTCTCAATCAGGTGGCGCGCAATCAACTGCCTTGAGACCATTGGGGGGTCGAAGCCACGCCGCGCGCCTTGGCTAAGGACTAGCTGTAGCGTCCCTTCCGGAACTGTCTCAACATAGTCAGGTCGGGCACGGTCGAGGAGCTTCGTTTCTGACTCCCAATAGAGCCAACGAGAATCCATGGGCCGATACTGGTGTAGCAGGAACTTCCCGTGCGACGGACCTTGGTTGACAAGGAACCGCCTCGTTGCGATGGCATCGAATCCGGCGCCACCAGCCATGGCCTCCCTTTGTACATCGCCGTCTGCGACCCCTTCGTCCAAGTAGCGCGAAACGCGTTCACGGAGCGGTTCCTCTTCGATGCCTACGAGAAAGCCATCCCGCGCGGTTTGAATACCCGGAGACGACCACGGAAGCAGCGCAGTGATGCACGGCCAAGACAAGTAATCTTGTGACACCGCGGCTGGAACGAACGGGAAGCCAAGATCGGCGTGCAACTCAAGTGCTTGATACGGCGCGGGTTGAATGAGTGAGTCGAGCAGATGCTGCCGTCTGTCATCTGCTCGAGCCTCATCGAAATCGGCGTACATGAGCGTAGTCTCACCGGGGACGGCTGATCTAGCCAAGAGCGAAATGGCCGTTCCAACCTTGATGCCGGCCGACTTCGCTCCTTGGGCGAAGACAGTCTCGCTCGTTCGCCCATCGGGCGCGTACTCCGAGATGATTCGATCCCCGTGTAGATTGTCAATCCAGACTCGATCAAAGGCGTTGACCAGCCTCTCACGCATGCCGGTAAACGACAGACCTGATAGCCACGAGTAGTTCGAGATGAAGCAAACGACCCCTCTGCCAGACCGCTCGGCTATCTGGCGCTCTGCTAAGCGGAAGAAGCGCACATAGAGATCGTTCAGTCCTTGACCCTGCGGTTTGGGAGCAAGTTCCGTCGTTCGATATGCGTCGGACAGCCCGCGCTCTTCGTCAACGGCCATCCCGGCGAACCCGTTGTACGGCGGGTTCCCGAGCACCACGAGCACCTTCTCCTCGCGCTTCACGCGGTTCGCGGCGTCGCGCTCTTCGGCGAACTCGGGGAACAGCAGCGTCGAGTGCAGCTGGCCCTCGCCGACCCGCTTGTCCTTCGGCGGCGCAACGCCACCGTCGCCCCAGCCGGTGAGCGCGTTCGTGAGGTACACCGCGGCTCGTTCATCGGCATCCTTGAGGGGCACGCCAAGCTCGGCGAGGAGGATCCCCATCTGCAGGTGCGCGACCACGTACGGCGCGGGCATGATCTCGAAGCCGATGACGCGCTCCATCGCGGCGCGCTTCACGTCGTTGCGCGTGAGGGCGTCGGCGCCCTTCTCGGTAAGGGTCTGGTCGATCTTGCGCAGTACCTCGACGAGGAATGCGCCGGTGCCGCAGCACGGGTCGAGCACGACGACGCTCGGATCGGCGAGGCCATCAGCGATGCCGAGTTCCTCGCGCAGTGCCCAGTCCACGCGGGCGACCATGTACTTGACCACCTCGTCGGGCGTGTACCAGACGCCGAGCTCTTTTCGCAGCTGCGGGTCGAACGCCTCGAGGAACGGCTCGTAGAAGTACTGGACGGCGTGCTCCTCCTGGAACTTCTCGAAGAAGGCGGCGCGGTCTATACGCCAGAGGACCTCCTCGGCCCACTCGAGCACTTCGTCGATGTGGAGGTCGCGCAGGCGACCGGGGTTGGAGAACTGGTAGAACAGCTCGGCGACCATGGGGACGTGCAGCGTCTGGCTCGCGGTCTCCCACTGGAAGCGGTCGCGCCAGTCGATCACGGCGGCGCGGTCCTTGTCGCGCGCCCAGAGCACCCAGCTCGCGAACATGCCGTAGAACAGCGTCTGCACGAGCGTGGAGCGGAAGAAGTGGTCACCCTTGTCGCCTTCGAACTTGAGGCCGAGCGACTCCTCGAGCTGGTTTCGCAGCTGATCGAGCGCGGGAAGCTCGTGACGGCTCTCGAGGCGCAGACGTGCGGTGCGTGCGTAGCTCGCGAGGAACCACGCGACGTCTTTGGGGTCGGAGAGCGGCGCATTGTGGAGTAGCACGCGGCGGAGGAACTGGGTGAGGCCCTCGCTGGCGTCCTCGGCGAACTTGCGGGGCTGGGCGACGCGAGCCCAGAAACCGGCCTCGGTCTCGGCAAGGCGGCAGGACTCGAGGGTTTGCACGCCGGTGCCGCTGGCGTGACGACCCACGAGCACGAAGTCGCGCAGGTTGGTGACGAGCACGAGGCCGTAGCGGTCGACATAGCGAGCGACCTGCTCGGAAGCGGCGATCACGAACGCGTCGTCTCGGGTGCCTTTGACCTCGATGGCGCCGCGCGCGGGGAGCTGGCCTTGCAGCGGGTCGGTGCCGGGATCCCAGCCTTTGAGCTGGCTGGCGGTGAAGAGCCCACCGTCGGGGATGCCCGCGCCGGTGTTGCGCAGGTTGATGATGGCGGTGACCTTGGGCTTGAGCTTGTGGCCCAGGTCGGTGAGCAGCTGCTGGAGCGCGGGGTAGAAGGTCGTCTCGGCGACACCGGCACCCGACGCGTGGATGTCGCGCAGTTGCGTGAAGTAGGACTCGATCGGGTCGCGCACCAATGCCCCCTCATGCTGCGTGGACGGCGCTCTGGTAGAGGATGGCAGGCGGGGGCGCGATGGGCTTTTGACAACGCGCGAGAAGTGAGTATCATTTGATACCGACCGCACTACGGAGCCTTGGCGGGAGCCACTGAGCAGGGCTCGACCGGATGGAGAAACGAATGATGTTCTGCGTGAGTGACCCGCGTGCGGGTTTAGGTTCTCTCGGAAGGTCCGGTCATGGCAAAGCACGAAGTGGTGTTGTTCCTGAAGTTGGTCCTGCAGGCTTGTGAGTCAGGACGGCTGACATACCGCAAGGATCGTCCCAAGAACGCCGCAACACTCATTGACCTAGGTTGGTGCCCGTCAGATATGTATTCAGTTGTTGCACGACTCCGGCCTGAGCAGGCACTCGGATTGCCTTGGGATAACGGGTACTCGCAATTTGCGCGGGAGCGTGTGTGCGAGTTCGGCCTGCAAATCGATGGGCGTGATATCTACGTGAAAGTGTCGATCGTAGGTGACGAATCCGGCGCGGCCGGGTGCGTCTTCTCATTCCATTTCGCTGAGAAGCCGTTCGCTTTCCCCTTCAAGAGATAACAAGGGATCCTGATGGACAAGGTGCTGTGTTCAGAGTGCATGCAACTCACCGACTACGAGTTGATGCCCAAGCGGGAGACGTTCGAGATTCGCGGCGAGCAAGTGACCGTCGATACGCAAGTTGCAATCTGTCGTGCCTGTGGTGAGGAGATCGGTATCGCGGAGGTCGACGACGTCACGTTCAGCGCTGCGTACAACGTCTACCGTGCCCGCCACAATCTGCTGCAACCCGAACAGATCAGGGCAATTCGCTCGAAGTACGGACTGGGTCAGAAGGCGTTTGCCCGTCTCCTCGGCTGGGGCGAGGTGACACTGGCGAGATACGAGTCGGGCTCGCTGCAATCCCTCTCCCACGATCAGTCGCTTCGGCTTGCGGAGGATCCGTCACACGTGCGCCAGCTGCTGGCACGCAATGCTCACCGTCTCACTTCTCGGCAGCTAGAGGACCTGGATGCTCACCTGAACCAGCTCTCGCCTGAGCATGAAGACTTACTGGTCCGCGAAGGAGCCGCGCGATACGGAGCCCGCCCCGGCGTGGCCAAGCTCCGTGAAATGGCGGTGTTCTTCGCAGGGCACAGGGACACGTGGCGCACCAAGCTCAACAAGCTGCTCTTCTACGCTGACTTCCTACATTTCAATCGGCACGGGGTAGCCATATCCGGCGCGCGCTATGTGAACATGCAGTTCGGCCCCGTTCCAGCGGACTTCTACACGCTGCAGGCGTCCTTGGTAGACGACACCTCGCTGGATGAGCGACCGAGCACTGCTGGTGACTGTTCCGGGACGGTCTTCGTGGCGAATCGCCCGTTCGATCGCTCGCTGTTCTCGGCAGACGAGCTGCAGACGCTGGATGACGTGGCGCGCGCTTTTGATGGTTGGTCCGCATCCCAGATATCCGAGTACTCACACAGTGAGCCTGCCTGGAGCGAGACGGGCGATCGCGACACCATCGACTACTCATTCGCGCAGCGGCTGCAGCTGTCCTAGCGCCCCGCGGTCGCCAGAGTGTGCACAGACGCCAGCGCGGAGAACCCAGACTAAACTAAGCACCCACGCTGTCAGAGCGACGACGGTGGGCGAGTCGAGTAGATCGAGGTAGTCGAGCACATCATCGAGGCACCATGACGGTACCGTCCCCACGCTGCGAAGCAGCATCTCAAGGCCGCCTCCCCACCAAGGATCGGCGAGGCAGTCCACGAGCGTGCGTTCTCGAGTCGTGATGCGAACGGGCGCTTCATCGATGGAGCCACTTGACTACCGCTATTAACTCATGAGTATACTTGTAGCGGTTTCAAAAGAGACGGAGATCGTGGTGGATCTGGTTCCCTACAGCGCCCAGGAGTGTGCCAGCAAGGTCTGGCTGCTGAGACGGACGCCCGGCGACCGCGAGGTCGAGAAGACGATCGCCCGGCTGGATGACCGCACGCTGGCGTCCACGGCCCAACTGTTCGACCGAACGGAACTGCTCGGCCCGCCCCGAAACGTCGAGAAGTTCCGCCATCTTGCGGGTGACTTATATGAGTTCAAGGTCCACCGGGCGGTCGCGATGCGCTACCTCGCCTTCCAGGTATCGGTTGGATGGATGGTCGCGATAGCCCGACGCAAGCCCAAGTCGAAGGAACTGGGGGCGCTGATCGCAGCGACCCAGGGATGCACGACGAGTTCGAAGGAGAGCAGCAGTGAGCGATAGCGAGTTCGGCAGCGACGAGCTGCAAGCTAGGCTAGAATCGGTTCGCGCTGGCAGCGACTACCAGACTGAGCAGCTGATCGACGCGATCACCGAGGCGATCATCGACCGGATGTTCGAGCTTCAGCTGAGCAGGGCACAGCTGGCCGAGCGACTTGGTGTGACTCCCGCACGCGTTACCAACCTGCTTCGCGGCGCCAACTTCACCGTGCGGACGCTCGCCGAGATCGGCAGTGCCCTCGACTGCGACCTGTCGCTCGGATTCGAGCCGCGTGAGCGAAGGGGGAGGCCGCAAGCCGCCGACGCAGAGGTCGCCGCCGAGACGCGCGCAGCGTATCGGACGCGGAGAACGACCGCAAGCTACGCATCGCGGGACGGCGAGATTCGCGAGCACTTCGCATCGGGCAAGCTGAAGGTCGCGCACGGCGTCGTGTACATGTGGCGTGAGTGCGAACAGGCGTACGCGCCGGCGACGTTCCGGGCTACGCGCGGTCGCGAAGACGCTCTGCGCACCAACGTCGGGTCGCGCGCCTACTACAAGGATCGGATCCTTGCGGTGGCGGAGACGGTCGCCCAGCCCGTGAGCCGCGCCAGGCCCTGAGCCACGCCCATCCCCCAGAAAATGCACGGCCCGCCTCGTGGGCGGCCTGCGCTCACAGCGGCCGCTCCAGCACTTCCATGACCGGCCGCGCAATCCAGGCCTTATGTGCCACAATCCAACCGTGCAGGCCAACCGCAGAACACTCGGAGTCGACCCGTGAACGCCTCATCACCTCAACCTCGCCTGACGGCCTTTCAGCGGATGCGCCTGATGGAGGCCAACGCGCACAACGGCGATATCGTCATCGTTCATTCGGACCTGCCTCCTGCGGCCTACGACGGCAGTGAGTTCCTCACCAACGCGCGCATCATGATGGCGGCAATCGGGCAAGCCCCGCCGAAGGCGACCAAGACATTGGGCAACCTCGAGCGGGCGTTCGTCCGCACGATGTTCTTCGAGATGACCTGGCCCGAGGCATACCGGGAGCTGGGTTCGTTTGTGAAGGCATTCGACGAGGAGCAGGTTCTTGGTGTCCACACCGTACGAGTCGTGCTTGAACTGGCCAAACTGGTGCGCAGACGCAGTGGGCGCTACCAGCTGACGTCCGCCGGCGTCGCGTTGCTCGATGAACAGCGGACCGGAGATCTGTACGAACTGCTTTTCAGAACGTATTTCGCCACCTTCAATCTGGCCTACATCTCCCGCCTGCTCCCCGAAACCTACTCCTTGCAAGATCAGTTCGTTGCCCTGCTGTGGAGTATCCAAGCCATGGGCGAAACACCGATCCGCACGATCGAATTCGGTGAGCACTGGGACGAATTCCCCGGCGGACTACCGCCGCACCGATTCTGGGATGCTGATGAGTTGCTGGACTATGCCATTACAGCTCAGATCATCATCCCGCTGCAGGAGTTCGGCCTACTCGAGCCCGACCCGACCTCGTCCGAGCGAGGCGGGGGGATGCCGTGGTCTCGCCCGTGGAGACTGACGTCTGCATTCAGCGCGCTCGTCAGAGTCGACCCCGGCCCCGCTGAGCCCGGAGCTGCGGATGCATTCGTGCCGGCCAAGACGATTGACATCAGATCAGCACTACAGGATTTCGAGGACGCCTCCGACTCGAGACTGTTCGACCAAGACGACGGGAGCGCCCACATACTCCTGAACGCCTGGGCCGAGTTCATGGACAAGGAAGGCCCATCGAGTCTGCAAGGATGGGACCGCGAGCTCTACCGTGTGCGTCCCGGCAAGAAGTCGCGCCAGTTCACCGCCCATTTTGGCCCCGAGTTCGCCTTCCCACTGTCCGACGACTTCATAGCCATGCTCTCGTCGCGCGCGCTGCCCAACGACCCCGATGTGGTGATCTTCACTTCGCTCCTCGTTCAGGAGTTCTCCGCGTGGTGCTTGGCCGAGGGACTCATTGCGCGCCACGTTGTCCTCGAGCAGCTCGAGCGTACCGAGAAGCTCGTGGCGTCTCTCGCGACTCTTGAGCCCACTTCCCCGCTGGTCGACGGGGTCAGCATCGTGCGAATCAAGGTCAGCCTGAAGGGCGTGAAACCGCAGGTCTGGCGTCGAATCGAAGTGTGGGACGACTGCACGCTGGGCGACATGCACAACGCCATCAACGCGGCGATGGGCTGGCAGAACTCACACTTGCACCGGTTCGAGGTGGGGCACCGTACCATCGGAATACCAAACGACTTCGGGTTCCCTGGCGAGGAGGACGAGGACGAAGAGGACGTCTACCTGTACGACCTGCTCGACGATGGAATCACCCAGCTCGACTACCTGTACGACTTCGGCGATGGGTGGGAACATCGAATCGTCATCGGGTCTGTCGAGGAACCGCTCGACGATGTCTTCTACCCGCGATGCACGGCCGGAGCGAACGCGTGCCCGCCCGAAGACGTGGGGGGCCCAACGGGCTATGCACAGTTCGTGGAGGCGACCCGACCGGGCGCGAACGACCCCGAGGGCTATCGTCGCTGGTACGGTGGCCCCTTCGACCCGAGCGCATTCGATATTGACGAGGCAAACCGGCGAATCGTGCAACGGTTAGAAGAACCCGAGCCGATTCGCTGAACACTGTCGGGCCGATGCGCCAAGAGTTCGACCCCGCGAGGCGGTGAACCTCCGGGGTCGGTGGCCGTGTCCTGGCGAGAGGTCACAGCGCGATCATCATACACGTAGCGTTCAGCCCCACACGCCAGATGCGATAGCATATCAGTCAATATCGGCTGATTGACTTTCTATATCAGCAGGTCTACTTTCGATACATGAGGCCGACTCACCGCATCGAATCCTTCTTGGGCTCGCGAAGCCGCATCGCGGTGCTGCGCGTCTTGATCAGCGTCGAAATCCCCTTGAACGCATCGCAGATCGCCGCAATGGCACATCTCACCCGTCCCGCCGTCACATCCGTGCTCCACGACTACGCGGCCATGGGTCTCGTTCGCAGCAGTTCGGCCGGACGGGCCAACGTCCACGTGCTGAACCGTGAGAACGTCCATGTTCAACGTCTTGTCATTCCGCTCTTCGCTGCCGAACAAGAGCTTCCCGAACGGCTCGAGTCTGACCTGCTGGCGGCCTTCGGTCACTGCGCGGAATCGATCGTGCTGTTCGGCAGCTACGCTCGCGGAGAACAGGATTCCCGAAGTGACATCGACGTCGTACTGGTCGCAGACGGTGCGACCAGCAAGCAGGCTCTCGATCGACAACTCGATTCCGTCGTACGTGAGTTCCGTGCGCGTTACGGGGTCAGTCTGTCGGCACTCACCTACGAGACCCGCGATGCGAATGCCCTGTGGCGGACGGCACCTGCCCTCCTTGAATCGCTGAGGCGAGACGGACTGGTCGTTCACGGAAGAGGCCCGTGGGAGTGGAGCGATGATGAGTAGAGACGAGACGCGCCATGTTCCACGACGAGCAAGAGGAGCCGACATGGACGCCCGCTCCCGGAGCTCGCACACCCACTCGCCGCAGGCCTCGCCGTTCTCGTCGGGCGCGATGGGCCTCGGAGCGTCACAATGGAGTCAACGAACAGTGACGAGAGGACGAACGCCATGGCGGGCAAGAGACCGGATCTGCCGATTCCTGAAGACATCCAGCAGGCACTCGAAGCGGGTGAGCTGCTCGACGTGTTCGCCGCTCGACCCGGCAACCAGCGCAACGGCTACATCTCCTGGATCAGCGAGTCCCGCCGAGAGGTGACGCGCCGCAAGCGCGTCCGCCAGATGCTCGAGGAGCTCTACTCCGGAGACATCTACCGCGGGGCCGCCTGGGGCACAAGCTGCGCACGTCCGAAGAAGTACTGAACGCCTCTTCGGCCTCAGCGGGCGCGGTCTAGCCGATGATCGTCAGCGCCCACTGCGCCGCCCAGAGCACTCCCATGCCCGCCGCGAGCGTCGCCAGCACGTTTCTGGTTCGCCATGCCACCGCCAAAGCGACCACCGCAGCGACCGTTCGGGCCGGCGCGAACGAATACGCTCCGCTCCCCTGATGCAGATACAGAGCACCCGGAACGACCAGCGCGGTCAGCGCCGCGACCGGCACGTGCTTGAGCAGGCGCTCAAGCCACGCCGGACGCGGGACTCGACCGTGAAGGATGATGGGCCAGCTACGCATCGACCACGTGCCCAGCGCCAGAACAACGATGAGCAGCCAGAACTGCATCGTCGGGGTCATTGGCTCTCACCCGCTTTGGGGCGTTCCAGCCACGCACCGAACACCATGCCGAAGAGTATCGCGACGATCAGCCCGCTTTGAATCGGCAACAGCGGCACCATCACCGCGGCAGCGATCCCGGTGGCGAACGCCACGCCCACGGCGGTCCGGTCCTTCATCGCTGGCACCAACATCGCGAGAAACACGAGCGGTACGGCGAAATCGAGACCCCACGACGCGGGAATGAACGGCCCCAGCAACGCCCCGGCGATGCTCGAGACCTGCCACACCGCCCACAGCGAAGCGCCGCCGCCAACGTAGTACCAGATGATATCGACGTCATCGCGATGACGCCCCTCGGTCATCGTCGATACGTAGTTCTGATCCACCAGCATGTAGCCGAGTATCGGACGCGCCCACGCTGGTGCATCGGCGAAATACGAAGCGATCGACGTGCTGTAGATGAACATCCGCGCATTGATGACGAGCGCTGTGCCCAAGGCCACCCACAGCGGCGCCCCGCTCTCGAAGATGGTCGTCGCCGCGATCTGCGAGGCGCCCGCGAACACCACCACCGACATGCCCACCGCCTCGGCGAGGCCGAAACCGGCGTGGCGCACCGCGGCGCCCGCGACGAGCCCGAACGGGATGACTCCCACGAGAATCGGCAAGACGCCCCGGGCACCCGCGATGAAGCTGTGTCGTGTTCGTGGCATCTGGCCACTATGCCGCATCGAGTGCCCGAAGTGAACGAGTCTTCTTAGCGGCCCTCGGCGGCCTCCCACAGCTCGCAGACCCATTCTCCGCAGATCGCAGCGCGATATTCGCGAGGCAACAGGCAACCTGAGCTCGGATCACAGAACTGGCACCTGCGAGTGTCGACTTCAGGTGACAGCGAAGCGCGGTATCGCTCGCCTTCCTCGGTGGGCAGGTGACTTCGCCGTGGATCGTGCAGGGGCTCCACGCCGGCTTGTCCCGCGACCATTCGGTCATGCTCGTCGATGCGCAGCGCGCCGCTGCTCACCAGACGCTGCGTCCACAACTCGATGTAGTCCGGCAGCCAACCGTCTCCTGTGTAGCGGCCCTCTTCGTCATGCGCGAGATACAGCGCGCAGCAAAGCCCTCCGCATTCGTTACAGAGGTCGAATTCGTCACGATCATTGGGGTGAGGAGCTATCACGGGTACTATCGTAACGCGAACTCGTGATTCCGAAGGGGTCCCATGGTGGCAACCAAGCATCCGCAACACCCCCCGCCCCATCTCGACCTGAAAAAGCGCTACGCCGCGCTGTACAAGCCGAGTTCGAAGACGCCCGGAATCATCGACGTGCCCCCGCTGCGCTTCCTGATGATCGACGGCACCCAGCCCTTCGACCCGGCCGGCGAGGAGTTCCGCGCGTCGATCCAGGCGCTCTACACGCTTGCCTACCAGGTGAAGTTCGCCGCGAAGAAGCAGCTCGGGATGGCCTGTCCGGTCATGCCGCTCGAAGCGCTCTTCTGGAACGCGGCTGTTGGCCAGGGCTCAGCGCCGACCTCTCCCGAAGAGGCCGCATGGCGCCTGATGATCATGTTGCCCGACGAGGTGGAAAGCGACCTCGTCGACATCACTTGCGAGAAAGCACTGGCGAAGAAGAAGCTTCCGCGTCTCGCCGACATTCGTGTGCAGACCTTCTCGGAAGGCGCGAGCGTGCAGATCTTGCATGTGGGCCCGTACGCCGATGAGACCGCAACGGTGGACCGGCTCCTCGCGTTCGCTGCCGAAAGCGGACTGGCGGTCACCGGGGCGCACCACGAGATCTACCTCAACGACCCGACACGGACTGCTCCCGAGAAACTCAAGACGATCCTGCGCTACGGCGTGCGCCGACTCCGCTGAAGCGCGGTCACACCAGTCCCAGCCTGCGCCAGATCCCGGCCGAGATACCGAACGAGGGCAGGTACCACACCAGGCCGCCGATGATGTAGATCACCAGGTCCTTGCGCGCGAGCTTCGCGATCTCACCCAGACGCCCCACCTCGAAGACGCTCAGGTAGAAGACGACTGCGACCAGCGCGAGCGTTGCGAGCATCGCGAGCGCCTGCAGCGCTGAGCGCGGATCGAAGGGCCTGCGAACGCGGCGCACGATCGCAGTGACCAGTGGTGCGACCAACGCGAGCAGCAGGGCCCCTGCGATGGGCGTGGTGACCGCGCGGTACTCGGGTCCGAGGAACGTGTTGATCGGGACGAGCAGGAAAGCGCTCGTGAACATGATCGTCACGCCGCCAAGAACGATGAGCGGCGTCAGGACCGCGATACGAAGCGCCACCGCTTTCAGGTTGTCGCGGCTGTCGGTGAGAAACGTGAGCACCAGCCCAAGCACGAACGGTACCGTCACGAGTGAGACGTACAGGAAGGTGTAGGTGCGAAAGGGCAGATTCGCGATGGTCAGCACCCCCGGCACGAGGAACAGCAGCATGAACGCGTAGGACACGGCGTAGGTGTCGAACACACCCGGCGCGTCATCGGTCTGCGTGATGGCCTGGTCGGTCACGGTGGTCCTCCGGCGTTCGATCGTGCGTGCCCTTTGGGGCAGCATCCTCGCAGCGTCCGTCCCAGACCATGACGTACGTCAATTCAGCGACTTCTCGCGAAGGTCACAGTTGTTACTTTCGGTTACATCGGCAGCACTCTTGCGTACACTCGCATGTATACGCACGTTCACGGCTCCCGTGGGGAGCAGCCCTTCTCGGAGGCAGCATATGGCGCACGTCCGCTCGCTCTTCTTCGACGGCCCGCTGGCCGAGGTTGAGAACAAGGCGCTCAAAGCCGCTCAGCTGGGCCGACCCTCAGACGTCATCTGGAACATCACGAACCGATGCAACCTGCTCTGCGACCACTGCTACATGGCCGCCGACGGTCACGCGAAACCCGATCAACTCTCCGACGAGGAGACGATCGAACTCGTGCAGCGCATGGGAGAGGCCGGTGTGCCGGTCCTGTTCCTGTCCGGCGGCGAGCCGATGATGCGGTCGAACTTCTGGGAGATCCTCGAGGCGGCGAACGCCCAGGGCATCCGCCCGACCGTCTCGACGAACTGCACGTTCATCACGCCCGAGATCGCCCAGCGCCTCGCCGTCACCGGTGTTCGCTGGATCGCGACCTCGCTCTACGGCCCAGCCGAGTTCCACGACGCGATGGTGCGAGTCCCCGGTACCCACGCCCGCGTCATCGAAGCGGTCAAGACGCTGCGCGCCGCCGGAGTGGGCGTGGTACTCAAGACCGCGCTCAGCAAGGACACCTGGCCCTACATCTTCGACATCATCCAGACCGCCAAGGACCTCGATTGCGGCTTGGTCTACATCTGCGACCTGATCACCGCCGGACGAAGCGAGGGCGAGGACGACGCTCGCGTGAGCGTCGAGCAGTGGCGTGAGCTCGCCGACTTCGTCGTCAACGACATGCTCGACCCCGACGTGAAGCTCGAGTACGACATCGGTGCGATCCCCTCCGTCATCCCCTACATCGCCGAGCAGTTCATGAAGCGCGGCGTCGACGTGAGCAAGGGGCTCGAGCGTCTCAAGATCATGAGCGCGTGTCCCGTGGGCAAGGGCCACATGAACATCAACTCCGAAGGCGGCGTCATGGCCTGCCAGTTCGCTCAGGACTGGACGGTCGGAAACATCCGCGAGATGACACTCACCGAGGCCACCCACGCGCTCTACCAGATCGACCTGCAGGAGTCGAAGGGCATGTGTTCTCCCGAGGCCTGTGAGTACAGCCGCATCTGCCGCGGGTGCCGGGCGAAGGCCTGGCAGCGCGAGGGCGACTGCATGGCCGAGGACACGACGTGCATCCTGCATCCCGGCGAGACGCGCACGTTGCGCGCCGAGGCCCCAAAGAGCGCGCATCTCTCGCCTTCCGCGCCGTGCGTGGCACCCGGGGGGTGCGGGTAGCCATGCCGATCGTCCGCGTCGACATCACCGGCCCGAGAACCGCCGAATACCGCTCGGCGGTGCTGCGCGGCGTACGCGTCGGCGTAGTGAACGAGCTGGGCGCTCCCGACGAACGCGTGACCGTGCGTCTGACAGAGGGTCTCGCCGAGTGCATGGACGCGCCGTCGTGTCGCACCGACCGCTTCACGGTGGTCGACATCATGCTCTACGCGGGGCGCACCCCTGAGACCAAAGCCGCGTGTGCCGCTGCGATCCGCGGGAATCTCGAGGTGGATCCCCAGATTCCCTCAAGCGAGGTCGTTGTCGCCTTCCATGACATGGATCCGATCGACCTGGATGTGTGAGCCGTCGCAAAACGGTTTGTTGGCCGAGTGCCCGCAGCGACACAGCGTCACGCGATTGCGCACCTCGTAAGGCGTGCCGTCCGCCGCGACGACCGGGATGCCACCTCGAACCCACAGCGGGCCGGACACTCCCAGCGCGGGGTCGTCGACAAGCGCGATCGAGGCCTCGAGGTCGGGCTCTTGGGGCTCATCTGTGCCGTCCTCGCAGAACACGTAGCGCCCCGACGGACAGAGCATCGCTTCTTGCTTCGCTAGTTCGCGCTTGTCCGGGTCGGCGCATTCGCCAACGAGGTTCCAAAGCCCCCCGGCGCGATCGCAGAAGCGCGCCTCGGCGCACAGCTTGCGGGCGTCGCGGACCTTGACTCCCGGCCCGTCGATGTCGACGGCCACTTCCAGGTACGACTCGTGTCCCGCTGTCTCCGTGCCGTCGAAGTCGCTTGTCGTGTGCGCTCCGTCGCAGTACGGCTTGGACGTCGATCGCCCGCAGCGGCAGAGCGCATAGCGCGCGGGCGCATCGAGCCGCTCGGTCTCGCGCCACTCGCGCGCCTCGCCGTTCTCGTCACAGACGATCTCGCAGTGCACGAGCGGCACCTCACCGGATACGAGGTAGGGCCCGTTCTCGGTCACAGTGATGCGCATACGCTTCGCGCGCTCGTCCACGGCTCTGGCCTCCCCGTTTCTCGTCGTCACGGCTTCTGAGTGTAGCGCGTCACACGCATCCTCGCGGCACGCGGATCTCGCGTCGCGACTGGAAGACGAGCTCGTCGCCGTCCCATGCGCTCAGCTCGTCATCGACGATGAACTCGTCTCGAGTCGCCGTCATCGTCGCCTCGCACAGCACGCGGACCCGCCAACCGGGGCGCGAGAGCGACTCCTCGCGACGAGCCTCGACGCGAGCGGATAGCGGGTCGGTCTCTCCGATGACGTACACGTCTTCGGCATGGGCGCCGGAGACGGTGCCCGAGAGCAACTCGGCGGTTGCATCCTGCACATCGCAGATGACATGCCGCCCGGCAGCGGTGTCGTTCGACCTAGTGCGCGAACGCGTCCCCTCCCTCAGCTTCACCGTGCCGCCGCAGTTCTCGGGCTCCGCGAAGGGCCGCTCGAGCTCGAGAGCCGCCCCGTCCAGCACGGGAAGCGCGAGATCGCTTGCATCGGCGTACAGCGTGAGCTGCGTCGGTTCCGGCGAGGGCCACGCGTGGGGCCAATACGCCTGAGACACCGCGAGGCGCAGTCGAGAGCCTGCCGAGAAGCGATGCCCGATGACGTTGAGCGGGACCTCGACCTCGTAGCGCCTCCCCACCTCGAGGGCTGCGGGGTGCTCGTGCCCGTCTCGGTGCGCCAGGTTCAACAGCCCCCAGCTCACGAGCGTCGATGCGCCGTCTGCGGCCACCTCGCACAGCCGCACGGCCACCAGCGCGAGCGGCCGGTCCGACGACAGGGACAGCGTTGCGATCGGGTGACCCAGCACCTCGAGCGGCTCGGTCAGCGCGGCGAAGTCGAAGCACGTCGAGAGCGCGTCGTCCGGGGTTTGGTCCTCGGCGAGTTCGTCCTCGTAACCGTTGGCGCACCACACGCCCGCGGTCTCGCCCGTGTGCTGCGGGGCGCTCACGGCGATGCTGCCCGTCCCGAGCGCGAAGCGCACCCCGTGCGCGTCTTGGGCGGGCCACGAGTCGACTCCGACCCAGCGGCCCGGGCGCTCGGCGTACCACGCGGCGGGCGGCACCGACTCCTGGATCCAAGCGCGCAGCAGCGGATCGCCCTCGACGCCCGTGTCGACGCCTTTGAGCCAGCGATCGAACCAGCGCACGCACTCGGCCAGGAACCCGATCGCCGGGCCGGGCACTCCTCCGTAGGGCAGGATGTGCGCCCAGGGGCCGATGATGCCCCGCCGCTCGCAGGTGAGATGCTCGATCAGGCGAGGCACCGCGTTCGTGTACGCATCCGCCCAGCCACCCACCACCAGCGTCGGAACTCGGATCGCCGAGTAATCCTCGGCGACCGAGCCGTGCTTCCAATACGCATCCCGCCTCTGATGTGAGGTCCAGGCCTCGACGAACGGCGGCGTCTTCTCCAGACGCTCCATCCACACCTCTTGCCAGTCGTCGCGAAATCGCGGGTCCGGCGGCAAAGCGTTGTAGACCCGCATCGAGGTCGCCCACTTGAGCATGTCGCTTCCCAGCAGACAGCCACCCATGTAGTGGCAGTCGTCGGTGTAGCGGTCATCGGCCGCATACGCGGTCACGACGGCCTTGAGCTGCTCGGGAGCGCGAGCGGCCACCTGCAACCCGTTGAAGCCGCCCCACGAGTAGCCGATCATGCCTACGCCCCCCGAGCACCACGGCTGCGCCTCGATCCACGCCAGCACCTCAAGCGCGTCATCGAGCTCTTGGGAGGTGTACTCGTCGGTGATGATGCCGTCGGAGTCTCCGGTCCCCCGGATGTCCACCCTGACAGCGGCGTACCCATGCCGGGCGAAATAGGGGTGGCGCGTGGCGTCTTGCGAGGAGGTCCCGTCGTCTTTGCGGTACGGCAGATACTCGAGGATCGCGGGTACCGGTTGCGCCTGCGCATCGGCGGGCAGCCAGAGGCGAGCGGCCAGTCGCGTGCCATCGAGAAGCGGTATCCAGGTGTTCTCGACTTCTCGGATGGTCATGGCGCTTCCCCTCGAACACCTAGCCCGACACGAGGAACCGATCACACGTCGATGAAGACATCATCCGAAGCCAAGCCCGACGGGCGCTTCCCCTCGTAGAACTCGATAGCGTCGTCGATAGGGCCGTCGAAGGCGAGGGTGCCCTTCTGGAGCACGATTCCACGCTCGCAGATCGCCGCCGCCGCACTGGACGAGTGCGTGACGAGAATGACCGTCACGTGCTCCTTCTCCATGATCTCGCGTATCTGAGTATCGCACTTCTCCCGAAACGCCTTGTCCCCTACCGCCAACGCCTCATCGATCACGAGGATCTCGGGGTTGATCTTGGCGCTGATCGCGAAACCGACGCGAGCCTTCATGCCGCTCGAGTACGTCCGCATGGGCTGGTCGATGTAGACCCCGATGTCGGCGAAATCGATGACCTTCTCCTCGAGGTCTGCGACCTCGCGCTTGTTCAAGCCCCAGATCTTCCCTCTGAGCCTGATGTTCTCGCGACCGGTGAGTTCGCTGTCAAAGCCCGCCGTGAGCTCGAGAAGCGCGCTGACGCGCCCATTGACGATGACCTCGCCCGACGTGGGAAACACGACGCCTGTGATCATCTTGAGCATGGTCGACTTGCCCGCGCCGTTCTTGCCCATGATGGCAACGGATTCACCGCGGTTGATGCGCAGGTTCAGGTTCTGGTTCGCATAGACCTCCCTGAAGGGGATCCTGCTTGAGAAGATGCCGATGAACCTGTGCTTGTCGCTGCGGTACAGCTTGTACTTCTTCGACACCCGCCTGAGTTCGATCGCTATGTCATCGTGAGTCATGTCGCCTCATCACAGTACGTCGGCGATGTCGCGCCGCAGCCGATGGTAGGTGTACACGCTCATCACGATCATCAGGAGCAGCACCGCCAAGAAGGCGAACAGGGCGTACTGGTCCTCGAAGAACCACTTCTTGTGGATGAAGACGTTGCGATAACCGTTGGCGACGAAGGTCACCGGGTTCAGAAGCAGGAGCTTTCGTAGCCATTCGATGTGCACCGCGTTCGCGTCCCACATGATGCCGGACATCCAGAAAATCGCCGTGACCAGTGAGCTGACCACGTTCGAGAAGTCCTTGCTCACCGCGGAAAGCGGGGCCGCGAACAGTGACCACGCCGTGAAGAAGACGAACATCAGGCCCATGTAGAGCGGCAGTTGGAGAACGTAGATGTCAATGGGGTAGCCGGCGGCGAGAAAGATCAGGAACACCACCACCATGAGCCCTAAGTGCACATACAGCTTCGACAGACTCACGAAGGTCGAGATCGTGGACACCGGGAACTTGATCTTCGTGACAAGGTAGCTGTAGCGGTTCAACGTCTTCGAGCCCTGGGTGAACATCTCGCTCATGTAGAACCAGGGGATGATCCCCGACAGCAGCCACAGGAAGAACGGGTACCCGTTCACCGGCTTTGCCGCGCGCAACCCGATATCGAAGGCGAACCAGAACACGAAGATGGTCACACTCGGCTTGAGAACGGCCCACGTCCACCCAAGTGCCGAGCCTCGATACGTTTTGATGATGTCGGAGGCCGCGAGCTGAAACACCTGAACCCGGTAGGCCCGATGCTCAGCGATGATCTGCCCGAGCGTGCCGAACAGTCGCCTGAACGGGGCGAAGAGCTTGTTGATTCGCCCCTTACGAGCCACCGAGACCCTCTTTTGTGTCGGTGGTCGAGACTCCGTCGGTCCGGGAGAGAAACACCAACTCGCACTCTTGTTTGAGGTAGTCGAAGCGGTCGCTGCCGGCCCAGTCATCGCCCATCACAACCGTGTCGATCGCGTAGCGCTTCACATCATCGAGTTTCTGCTCCCAGGAGTTCTCAGGGATCACGAGGTCGACATAGCGAATCGCCTCGACGATCTCCTTGCGCGCATCGTAATCGTAAACGGACTCCTTGCCTTTGCCTCTGTTGAACTCATCCGTCGACACCGCGACGACAAGGTAGTCGCCCAGCGCTTTGGCGCGCCTGAGCAAGCGGATGTGCCCGTGATGCAGAAGGTCAAAGGTCCCGTACGTGAGCACTCTCTTCATTCAAGAACTCCTACTGACGTCCCAATAGCCCATTAGAACCCTCGAAGCGTACCACAATGGGAGGGACCCAAAGCTCGGAGGAATGCTCCCGTGAACAGGTCAACTCAGTGCCGTTCGCGTCTGAGAACGGCGTCATAGACCCCTATCAGCTTATTCTGCTCAACGCCCCACCTGCACTCTTTGGCACGCATCAGCGAAGTGGCCTTGCAGGCGGCGAGGTGCTCCCTGTCCGAGACGAGACTATCGATGGCTTCCGCCAATGCGTCAGCCGAGCCCGGCTCGAAGAACACGCAGTTCGACTCGTCTGCGAGGGCGCGCAATCCGGGCAGATCGGGGGCCACGAGCGCCAGCCCTGCCGACATATAGTCCAACATCTTGTTGGGTGTGGCGCGCAGGAGATTCTCCGTACTGCCCGCGTGGCAGATCATCCCCACGTCAAACTGCGCTGCGTACGGCACGCACTCCAGCGGGCCACACACCGGAAGGAAGTCAACAGCGCCAGAGAGCCCTTCCTGCCTAATGAGCTCGTGGATAGCGTTGTCCATTGGCCCGAAGCTCTGAAAAGCGAGCGTCGCCCGCCCCTGAAGACGCGCTACTGCAGAGATCAAAGTGCATAGACCGCGATTGGGACGAAGCGCGCCCTGGAAGAGCAGCCGCACCGGATTGTGTACGGGGCCGGCGTCCCTGACCAACATAGTGGTGCCGTGCAAGATGGGCACAACGCCCACGATGCCATACGTGGACTCAAGCCACTGAGCATATGGTTCGGACGCGGCGATGACCGCATCTGCCCGATCAATGATCGTCTGCTCCCGAGCAAGTTGGATTCTGCGCTCACTCTCGACCAGGTAGCCGGGTGCGGTGATCAGGTCAAGACATTCATACACGAGTCCCACGCTCTCGCTCTCCAACACCGTTCCCAGCAGCTCATACGAAAGCACGTCATACGCATGCACGACATCAGGGTTCAACTCCGTGATGAAGACTCGAATGTCCTCCGCGTGGTACTTGTCGGGTACGACAAACACCTCAAGTCCCTGCTGAGTGAACGCTTCAGGCGCCGTTGCCGCAACTCCCGCCACAACCACGCGTGCTCCCAGTGCCACGAGGGTCGAGGCCTCTTTCAGAAGACGTGCATCATAGGGAACCAGCACGTGGCGAACGAACGCGACCGTCTTGCCGGAGTAGCGGCCCCTGAGATCATCAGCGACGTCGATATCCTCGATGAACGTTCCTGCAAGCGAGGAGACGGGCACTCCTTGCGATTCGCGACTCCCGGGAGTTCCGCCTTCTCCAACCGAGCCCATGTTTCGCGAGAGCGATGCCATCCGACGATAGACGAGCGGAAGCTCCGCCTGAAACAGGATGCCGCGCAACGCGGCGGTCTCGCACGCGACGATTTGCTCGATATCTGTAGCACGTTCAGCACCCGGCAGGTGAGAGAGACCGCCAAACACTCTGAACATGCGCCAACTCATCACGTACTCGCCATCGAGGGAGTACCACCACTCGGTGATGTCTCGCAGCGAAATCTCCTGCGGGTTGATCTCTCTGACAATGGACTGTCTTACCCTGTTCGCCCGTAGTCGCGTGCCTTTCCAGTAGTAGCCCTGCGCCAAGTCCGTTCGCAGAATCGCCGCCGCCGCCTGCGCGACGAAATTCTTGCTGACCGCGAATCCCGGTGTGATGCGAATAAAGTAGTCGGCCCTTGCGGCATGTTGTAGTTCCGGCGCATAGGCCTCAAACGATTCTGGTATCGCTTCGAACAATCGGACCCTCGGGTCCCCGAGCCCCTCGACCGCTGAGCGCACACGAAACGCCGAGTCAGAATCAACACCATTGGCCACAACTATCGCTTCCCAATTCGGAAGCGTATTGGCCTGCAGAGCGTCGAGTGAGCGCATCAACGCCGTGATGTCGGCGGTCGCCTCTATGACTGCCGAGAGGACCGGCTTGATCGGCGAGTACGATTTCGCGCGCCGTTCGAATACACCCACGGCATCTTCTATGACCTCGTCGACCTGACCGCAGCCGTCAGAGACGTCCCATGCGTAACCTCGTATCCTGTCGTTCAGGAGGCGCGAGGGCGAAGGGAGCGCGCTCAGGGAATCATCCAGCCACTGGTCGGGGCGGTCTGCAACGAGTGGGATCTCAAGAATGCGGGACAGTAAGTAGCCCACTCCGGCGATACGCAGAGAGGGGGCGGCGACCACGATTGCGTCATACGGCCTATCGTGGTGCGCTCTGATGACCCTCTTCGCAACGTCTCGCGATCGGTCGTCGGCCAAGAGGCCCTCGGGCACTGAGTATGTTACCGCGTTCGCTCGTGTATGCCGCGTCCATACCGATTCCGCATACTCGCTACGCAGTGCTTTTCGCGCTGCGCGACAGATTGCCTTACGGCGGACGGAGAGCCTGCTTTTCCTTGTGGCCGTCCGGACAGCGTCCACGATTGTACGAGCACCCAAACTGGCGAGAAACCTAAGCGCCCGACGCTTGGAGGAGACTGCTGTCGAACGGATGGCCGAATCGGCACCGACCTGCGAGGGCTCGTGCGCATCCTCAGCCGCCAAGAAAGGGCGTCCATCGGGTAGCCCGACCTCGGAGTCCAGTTCTACGATATCTGATTCCCAGCCGGCCTCACCGATCGCCTGTGCGAATCGTCGACCGAGGGAGCCCGCCGAAACGTCTTCGGATGAGACCTGTTGCACCAGAAGCAGGATCCGGCGCACTCCGAACTACAGTCTGCCGTGAAGCACGCGCGAGACCTCTTCTTGCTGCTCGCGCGTGATCCCCGGGAAGCACGGGATCGCGAACGTCTCGGCCTCGGCGGCTTCGGCCTCAGGGAGACTGCCCGGCTCGTAGCGCAGGTCGGCGAAGACCTCCTGCAGATGCAAGGAGCGGGGGTAGTAGACCGCCGTGCCCACGCCCGCCGCCTGCAGCGCTTCCATCGCCTCTTTCGCGCGCGGCGTGCGCACGATGTAGAGGTGATAGACGGACTCCCCATAGTCGCGCCGAACCGGAAGCGACACAGGCAGATCAGCGAGCAGTTCGTCGTAGACGAGTGCGGCGGACAGCCGCTCGGCGTTCCATCGGTCGAGGTGCGGTAGCTTCACCGAGAGAATGGCCGCCTGCAGCGCGTCGAGCCGACTGTTGTGGCCCAGCGCGTCGTGGAAGTACTTCTTGGCGGTGCCGTGGTTGCCGAGCTTGCGCGCGCGGGCGGCAAGATCGGCGTCGTTGGTCGTGATGATGCCGCCGTCACCGGCACCTCCCAGGTTCTTCGAAGGAAAGAACGAGAAGGCCGCGGCGTCACCCAAGGAGCCCGCCTTCTTGTCGCGATAGGTCGCCCCTATCGCTTGACAGGCATCCTCGATGACCTTCAGACCATGGCGAGCAGCGATGTCACGAATCGCATCCATGTCCGCACACTGTCCGAAGATATGGACCGGCATGATCGCCTTCGTGCGCCCGGTGACGGCCGCCTCGATCAATGAAACGTCAATGTTGTAGGTGTCCCGCTCGATGTCGACGAAGACCGGGGTCGCCCCCACGCGCGCGATCGACTCGGCGGTCGCGAAGAAGGTGAACGGCGAGGTGATGACCTCGTCCCCTTCCCCGATGCCCATCGCCTCGAGGATGAGAATGAGAGCGTCTGTACCGTTGGCGCAGCCGACCGCGTACTCAGTGCCGCAGTACTCTGCGATCGATTGCTCAAGCGTGGCTACCTTCGGCCCGCCAATGAATCCGGCGGTCGACATGACCTCTTGGACAGCAGCATCGAGCTCATTCTGCAGTTCAAGATACTGTGCGCGCAGGTCGAGAAGGGGGATGGCCATTCGAGTCGCTCTCCCTCGTGGACGTGGACGTTGGCAAGGATGATCGACGCACATTCTACTGGTTTTCGAGCAGCTCCTCCACGGGAACCTCGCGCACGACACGGGCGGGCGAGCCCATTACGATCATGCGAGGAGGCACGTCGCGCGTCACAACCGCTGCCGTGGCGATGAACGCTTCCTCGCCGATCTCGATGCCGGGCAGGATGTGCGCGCCCCCGCCCACGCGGGCGCCACGGCGGATGATGCAGCCGCGCATGAGCTCGAAGCGCTTCTGAGTGCGACCCATGAAGTTGTCGTTGGTTGTGACTACCATGGGAGCGATGAACACGTCCTCCTCGATGGTCACGTATGCGGTCACATACGCGCCGCTCTGGATCTTGGTACGGGAGCCGATCGTCGTGTCGTTCTCGACGGTGACGTTTCGTCCCACGACGACAGAGTCGCCGATGATGCAGCGCTCCCGCACCCCGGCTCCGTCTGCGATCACGCAGCGCTCACCGATGGTCGTGCCGGCCATCAGCACCGTGTGACTTCCCACCGAAGTCCCCGAACCGACCCTCAACGGCTCAAGAGCTCCGCCCGCGGCAGTGGAGGAAGCCGACAGCCTGGGAGCACGCCCCAGCACTGCGAAGTCGGCAACGCTCACACCAGCTCCCAGTTCCGTGCCGGCATGCACCGTCACGTGGTTTCCAAGAACGACATCATCACCCAGCACCGCGCCGTCTTCGACGACAACACCGATGCCGCAGGTGAACCCGCTGCCCGTCACGGCTCCCTCGGCTATGAACGATCCGTGCATGTCAGGCCTCCAAGTCGATGTCCACCGGTGCCCCACCGGCGCGCATCGACTCCCCAACGGCCTCGAGCACCTGTACGACCCGCAGGCCGTCCCAGCCGTCCGAGCGCGGCGTTGAGCCGGTCGCGCAGGCATCGACGAACTCTTTCATCTCGGCGAGCAGCGGCTCGGTCATCTTGATGTGAGGCACCCGAATGTCGCCGAAGCGCAGCATCAGGTCTTCGCCGTAGCCCAAGGCATCCGCCGGCGCGACCCCCTTGTCGTAGATCCACACCTTGTCGGTTGGCTCCATGTCGTCAAACACGGCCATCTTCTTCGAGCCGACCAGCGTGATCTTGCGTGTCTTGTGCGGATCGAGCCACGACACGTGGATGTTGGCGGTCTTGCCCGAGGGGAAATGCAGGTTCGCGAAGACGACGTCCTCGACACCGTCGTTGAGATAGCTCGCTCCGTTGGCAGAGACCCGGTCCGGGGCCTCGCCCAGCAGGAACAGGATCATCGATACGTCGTGCGGGGCAAGCGACCAGAACGCATTCTCCTCCTTGCGCACCTTGCCCAAGTTGAGGCGCTGCGCATAGACGTAGAGGATCTCTCCCAGCTCGCCTGAGGCGACGATGTCGCGCAGGTACTCGATCGCTCCGTGATACTCCATGAGGTGGCCGACCATGAGAGTGACCCCGCGCTCCTCGGCGAGACGCACCAGATGCAGGGCGTCGGCCGAGGTCAGCGTCAGCGGCTTCTCGACGAAGCAGTGCTTGCCCGCGGAGAGGACCTGTTTGGCCATCGCGAAGTGACTGGGGGCAGGAGCCGCGATCACCACGGCATCGAGTTCGAAGTCGGCGAGCAGCGCGTCGAGGCTCACGCATGTGGGAACGCCGGGATAGGCAGCAGCCGCCTTGGCGCGATTGCCTTCGCTCGCATCGCAGATCGCGGCCAGCTCGGCCCCCGGGATGCGTGAGACGCTACGGACGATGTTCGGGCCCCAGTAGCCGAAGCCGACTGCCCCGATGCGCACCTTGCTCAAGAGATCTCCCTCCAACGGAAGAGCGTCGACCGAGAAACCTCGGCGCGCCCATGCGTGATGACGACTCACTGTGAAGTATATGACAGCCCCCACGCGAGCGGTCCCTGTGACGAGACACCGAACGCTCTCAGGGGATCAGGGTCCCCGTCGTGGCCTCGACCTCGAAGACAGCGTCGTAGATGCCCAGCAACTTGCTCTGCTCGACGCTCCAGCGGTGCTCCTTGGCACGCTTCAATGAGGCCGCCTTGCATGCGGCCAGGTGTTCTCTGTCGGCGATAAGGCCCTCGATGGCGTCGGCCATGTCGTGAGCTGAGCCCGGCCGGAAAAACACGCCCGTGGTCTCATCCGTGATGCTGCGCACGCCGGGAAGGTCGGGGGCCACGATGGCCAGTCCCGCCGACATGTAGTCCATCAGCTTGTTGGGTGCGGCACGCAGGAGGTTCTCGGTCGTGCCCGCATAGCTGATGACCCCCACATCGAACTGGGCGGCGTGCTGAACGACCTCGAGCGGGCCGCAGGCGGGAAGGAAGTCCATCGAGTCGGAAAGGCCCAGCTGCCTGATGTATTCGTGGAGCGCATTGTCCATGACGGAGAAACCCTGAAACGACATCGTCGCCCGTCCCTGCAGGCGCTTCATCGCGCTGATCATGGCGAACAGTCCACGATTCGGTCGAAACGCGCCCTGGAAGAAGAGTCTCACCGGATCGTGCGGCGGAGTCGAGTCACGAACCACGGTCGCTGAGCCGTGCAGGATGGACACCACGCCCTCGATACCGTATGCGGACTCCATCCACCGGGCTACGGGCTCGGATACGGCGACCAGCGCTGCGGCTCTTTCCACCAGCTCCCGCTCGCGAGCAAGCGCCAGTACGCGCCGATCCTCGGGCAGATAGCCAAGCGATGCATGCAGGTCACGGCACTCGTAGACCAGCTTGGTGCTCTTGTTGACGAGCACCGACTCGAGCATTTCGTACGAGGTCACGTCATACGCATGAACGACATCGGGACGGAGCTCAGCGAGACGATCTCGAATGCTCGCCATGTCGTGTTTGTCGGACGTGACGACGACTTCGAATCCTCGTTCGATCATCGACTCCGGAACCGTCTCGGCCACGCCGGCGACCACCACATGCGCGCCCGCGCCAGCAAGAGTCGACGCCTCCTTCAACAGTCGCGCGTCCCACGCGACAAGCGCGTGCCGCACGAACGCGACTGTCTTGCCGGAATACCGTCCCTTGAGGTCGTCACTGACCTCGTCGTCGTGAATGAAGTCATCGCTGTCCGGCACCGGACGCACGCGATCTCGCTCCGAGTCCATGATCTCGGCGACCGACGGCATGTTGCGCGACAGCGCCGACATGCGCCTGTAGGCCAAGGGAACCTCTGCGTGATACAGGGTGCCCCTGAACGCGGCGGCTTCCATCAGGAGAATCTGTTCGATGCCGACGGTGTAAGTGTCCGGCGGCAGGTATGAGAAGCCTCCAAGGACATTGAACATACGCCAGTTCACGACATACTCGCCGTCAAGGGAGTACCACCAACCGTCTATGTCGCGCAGTGAGGGCTTCAGCGGGGCGGCCCCCCTGACAACGAACCGCCGCTCTCCGTTCGCCTTCAGCCGGGATCCAGTCCAGTAGTAGCCCTCTGCAGTCTCGTTTCCCAGAATCGCAATCGCGGCCCGTGCGACGAAGTCACGCTTGACCACGAACCCCGGCCTGATGCGCATGAAGTAGTCCGCCCGCGCGGCATGCAGCACCTCTGTCGAGTAGAGCTCGAAGGACTCCAATGCCGTCTCCAACACACGGATCCGGCTGTCCCCGAGCTCATCGATGGCGATGCGCACGATCGCGCTCGTCTCCGGGTCGGAACTGTCGGCGACTACCAGCACTTCCCAGTTCGGCAGAGTGCCATCCCGAAGCGCCCCGAGCGATCTGAGCAGCGGCTCGGCATCGCCCCCCGCCTCCATAACGACGGTGAGAACCGGATGAATCGGAGAATAAGCAAGGGAACGGTGCTCGAATGTGCGCACGGCGTCTTCGATGACCCCCGCCACTTGATCGTGCGGGTCCGAAGCACCCTCACTACCTGTGAGGTGTCTTTCCAGAGCGACCGCGTCGATGAAGCCGGTCGCGAAGTGCGATGCTCTCTCCTCCATCAGCTTGGCGGGTGAAGGGAGAGTGGCCACGCTTTCGCTCGCCCAACGTTCATCGACAACCAACGCGACGTCGAGGATGCGCGAGAGAGCGTATCCCGTGGCTGCAACACGCGGCGAGAGACCCGGGGCGACAACCACGTCGTAAGCCTGGTCATGGTGCTCAAGAATGATCGACGCGGCTGCTTCTCTTACCCGATCGTCGCCCAACAGCACCTTGGGCAACGAATACGTCGCGGTGACCACACGCTGGTGCCACTCCCACACGGCTCGCGCACCGGTGCTGCTGGACAGCCGCCCGTCGGGCACACCGTCGCTCGGCAGCAGTAGTCCGCACGCGCGCTGTGCCGCGCGAAGCACCGCGCCGCGCCGCACGACGATCTCGACGCGCCTCGCGAATGCAAGAACGGCGCGGGCGATTCCTGCAATCCCAAGCCTCTTGGCGGATCTCACAGCAAACCGTCGCACACGATACCGCACGCCGCCTGTGCGCCCACCCTCGGCGGCCTCGCTGTATGAGGGGACCCCCTCATCCGAGTCGAGTTCCACAACATCGCATTCGTGGCCAGCCTCGCGAACGGCGCGAGCGATTCGCTCAGAGGCGAGCGTCACCCCGCCTTCCTCGGTCGAAGCGGCCTGAGCCAGCAGCAGGATCCTCAGTGACATACAGCTACAGCCGCACGATGTGAGAGCCGCTGCGCCCCTTGTAGACGTTGCGCGTATCGAGGATGAGCGAAGCGCTGTCTGCGACGAGGTCATAGTCGACCGGGGTGTGGTCGGTCAGAACAACGACCGCATCCGCAGCGGCGACCATCTCGGACGTGAGCTCGACAGACGTCAGGCTCAGGCCATGCTCAGCGTAGTGATGAACGTACGGGTCGTGGTACGAGACGCGTGCTTTCATCTCCGTGATGAGATCGATGACTTTGATGGCAGGGCTCTCGCGCATGTCATCGATGTCCTTCTTGTAAGCAACCCCCAACACCAGTATTTCAGAGCCGTTCAGAGCCTTGCCTTGGGTGTTCAACGCGGCCGTCAGGCGGTCAACCACCCAGTACGGCATATCCTCGTTGATCTCACCGGCAAGGTCGATGAACTTGGTGCGGAAATCGAATTCGCGCGCCTTCCAACTCAGGTAGAACGGGTCGATGGGAATGCAGTGACCGCCCAACCCGGGTCCGGGGTAAAACGGCATGAACCCGAACGGCTTGGTCTTGGCGGCGTCGACCACCTCCCACATGTTGATGTCCATGCGGTCACAGAGTTGGAGTAGCTCGTTGACGAGAGCGATGTTCACGCAGCGAAAGATGTTTTCCAGCAACTTGGACATCTCGGCAGCCTTCGTCGAGTTCACGGGAACGATCTCGTCCAGGAACTGCTGGTAGAAGAGTACCGCCGCACTTGTGCAGGCGGCCGTATGACCGCCCACGACCTTCGGGGTGTTCTTCGTCAGGAACTTCTTGTTGCCCGGATCGACTCGCTCCGGCGAAAACGCGAGGAACATGTCCTCGCCTATCACGAAGCCCTGTGCCTCCAGAATCGGCTTGATGATCTCGTCAGTCGTGCCGGGATACGTCGTGGATTCAAGGGTCACGAGCGTGCCTGCGACGAGATGCGGCGCAATCGCCTCGGTCGCCCGAACCATGAACGAGATGTCCGGCTCTTTCATGCGGTTGAGAGGCGTGGGCACGCAGATGGCTATGCAGTCACACTGCGACGCGCGCGAGAAGTCCGTGGTTGCCGTTACCAGGCCCGCCTCAGTCAGCGGAGCCAGCTCGCTTGAGGGCACATCGGGAATGTAGCTTCTCCCGGCATTGACCTCGCTCGCCCGCTCCTCGGAGACCTCGAAGCCGATGACGGTGTTACCCGCCTTCGCCATCTCGACAGCGAGAGGCAGCCCGACGTACCCCAACCCGACCACGCCGAAAACGGCGCTGCCATCGCGCAGTTTCTCCTCAAGCGACACGTCTAATCCAATCCTCGTGGTGATACGGCCCTGACGATACGGCGTCCACTTCCTAGAGCCGCCGCACACGTCTGACGGCGGCTCTCGTCACGCGAGAACACACCGCGTACATGCGCCCCCGGAATCGCGCGATGCGACCAAGAGCGCCCAATATTACAACGAATCGCCCGTCGTTCGCCTTCTTGAAACCGGTCGGGCTCGAGCCGACTCCCCTTCTGGCAGAGTCCATGTACTGCACCGGAGCCTCAAGAGGCAGGTCGCCCAAGACGAGGCGCACCACCACCGCCCATCGCCCGTCGGAAGAAGCACCGAGCGCATCGGTGAACTGTCGTGCGGTCATCGTGAACTCGATCTGACGCACGTCGGCACAGACCTCGGTGAAGTCGTCGATCCGCGCTACCGGCACCCTGTCCCGGGAAACGGTGCTGTCCAGCAAGACCTCCACGTCGCTCACCGGGGAGTTGGTCACCAGGATCCGGCAGATGAAACTGAGAGTCAGGTCGTCTTCGTCGACCGCAGCGTCACTCACCGAAGCCTGCACGCACGAGTTGACTCCCACTCTGTAGACCTCGTCCGGAATTCGCAGCTTGGGGTCGCGGTAGCCCGGAAAAGTCAGGAACAGAGTGCCACGGCGCAAGACGGCTTTCGTCTGTGTGAGACGCGCCATTGCCTCGGCAAGCGCGCAGAGGTCGTGGTAGCGGTCCTGCAACAACAGGTACGCAATCACCCGCTCTCGCACCGGCAGGGCGCGAAGAACCCGCTTGGTGCAGAACTGTCGCGCGAAGCCGACGAACAGCTCATAGCAGTCGCGTCGGTACTCCTCGTCCTGTTCGGCTGGAAACCCTTCGAAGATCGCCTTGACCAGCTCTGTCCGGAAGTGTCGGGTCATCAACTGATCCCGTTGCCGTCCGGGTGCCACGTGCGAGGGGACCGTCTCGAACACGAAGCGGACAACGGGCATGTGGTCTCGCAGCGCCGTCCTGTTAGTGGTCAGGTTGCCGCCATCGTCGCGCAATCTCACGGTGACGTAGTCTTTGTCGGCCAGCACCGAGATGGAGCGAGCAGCCAGGTACGACTCGACACCGAATGGCACGTCGCTCTTCCTAGGGAACCCCTCGGGGAACCGTAAGCGGTTATCGCTGATGAAGGAGGTTCGGAACAGCTTGACCGGACCCAGGATGCGATACACGTCCGCCCGGTAGATATCAGTCTTCGGCAACGTAGTTCGAAACGCCTTGATCGGGACGCTTCTTCCGCCCAGCGCCCTTTGCTTGGGCACAACGATATCGACGTCGTTGGCGTCCGCGACCGCCACCATGTCGGAGAGCGCGTATGAAGCGAGCAGGTCGTCGGCGTCGAAGAACAGGATGTAGCGACCACGCGCATGATCGATGCCGACATTGCGAGGCGCCGCCGGGCTACCCGTGTGCTCAAGCTCGATCAGCGTGCAGTTGGCGAAGGTGGCCGCGTACTCCCGCAGGACCTGGAGACCGCCGTCGGTGGATCCATCATCGACCACGATCAGCTCGAAACGTGTCGGGTCGAGATCCTGCGTGAGTATCGAATCCAGCGCTTCTCGCAGGTAGGGCATGCCGTTGTAGACGGGCATGATCACTGAGACGTCGATGATCGCTCCTCTTGTGGCCGGATGCACGCAAGAACCCGCTCACTTGCGTGGCCATCATCGAGATACGCGAAGCGCTCCCTGAATCCCGTCAGACGCGATGCGGCGTCGGAGATAGTCCCGACCAGGTCCTCTTGCGTGCGGACGATCGGCCCGGGCAGCTCTTCAAGATCGAGGTAGAACCCCCGAACCTCCTCGGCGTACGCCTCAAGATCGTACATGTAGAACAGGATCGGACGTCCGAGGATCGAGAAGTCGAAGAACACACTCGAGTAATCGGTCACCAGCAGATCGCTCACGATGTAGAGGTCATTGATGTCGTTGATGTCCGACACGTCATACAAGAAGCCCTCGTAGCGCGAGAAGTCGAACTCGTTCGCGATGAGATAGTGCGCCCGGAAAAGCACCACACACTCATCGGCGAGGGCCTCCTGCAAGTACCCGAAGTCGACCCCCAGGTCATACGTGTACCCGACTCCTGCGACGTGCTGATCATCGCGCCAGGTAGGTGCGTAGAGCACGACTTTCTTGCCCTCGGGTATCCCGAGCCTGCGCTTCACGGCCGCTGCCTGCTCCGGCGTGAACGTCGAGAGCATGTCGTTTCGCGGATACCCCTCCTCGATGATCGAGGAGACCTTGCCCAGTCGCTCAAGATCGAAAGCCGTGATGAACCTCGAACTGGCGAACTCCGACGGCGAGACCAGATGGGTGAAACGCGCGCCCTCATTGCGATATCGAGCGTGAATGCTCTTGGCCGAGAACATCGCATTCGAGGTACCAAGCGCGATGTCGCACCCGAGACGCTTCAGGGGCGTTCCGTGCCACGTCTGGAGGTAGACTTGCCCGGCGCGCGGTCGCAGGTGCGTGGGAATGATCGAGTTCGAGATCCACTTCGAGGCACGCGCATGGACGCGGTAGTACTCCCGTGACCCGAACGGCACGATGACCGCGTGACGTAACTCCTCCAAAGCCTCGACGCCAAAGACCCTGTCCAGATCGACGCCCGAGGGCGCTCCGGGGTAGAACCCGTCCAGCCCGCGGATGGTGTAGCCGCCTCTCTGGGCAAGCGCCGAGACGATCGGCCCTTTGAAGGCCCACACGAGCTCTTCGCGCGAATGGCCCCCTTCCGCGAGCAGCGCCCGATACAGGCCCCGAGGGGAGCACGAATATCCCCGGCCGGAATAGCACTCGAACACGAACGTCTGTGGTTCAACAGGGTTGTGCAGACACACGAGGGCGTAACTGATCGTGCGGCCGAAAGAGCTGGTGAACCGCATGAGGTCCAAGAGGAACGGGGCGCTCTTCCCCACGGCGACCAGTGCCGTCCTGAGAATGCGCTTGATCTGCCATGTGAGCCGCGTGAAAGCCATTGTCCTCACGAACCGATGAGTCGGTCGAACACGGTGTCTGCGATCGCGTTGGTGCATCCGCCTTCGGGCACCGAGATGTAACGTGTCCGGAACGCGGCAACCGCCTCATCTGTGTACTCACCGGACTCGATGAGCGTTGCGAGATGAATGATATCGGTCGACGTGACCGAGGGCATCTCCACGCGGGGGTCGATGTTGAGGCCGAGGTCACGCTCGTAGTCATCGATGTCGTTCACGTGGAAGAGTGTCGGCTTTCCAAGAACAGCGGCCTCGAACGCCACCGCCGAGTAGTCCGTGATCACGACGTCGACCAACGACAGCAACTCGATCACGTCGATCCCGGTGCCGTCCACCACATGGTCACCGGAGGTCGTTGCTCTCTCGAGGTCGTGCGGCTTGACGATGAGCGTGCATTCACCATCGGAGAAGGCGTTGACGACCGTCTCGAAAGCGGTGTTTCGCGTGCGCCGGAAGGTGGGCGCATACAGCACCCGGGTCCGCTCCGCGTCAGCGAGCCGGGGGAATCGCTCGATGAGCGCCTGAATCCGCGCCGAAGGGTGATCGCTTCCTGCGGCCATGGCCATCAGCGCATCGACCCGCGGCAACCCCAGGCACCGGACGCGGTCAGACGTCACGCCGAACGCCTCAGAGAAGGCGTCCACCGAGCCTTCTCCTCCGCACAACACGATGTCGTAGTTCCTGTGCATTCGCATGGCGTTCGCGAGGTCAGCGGAGCGGCCGCCCTCTTTCCCCACCGCCTGCAGCCCGAACTTCTTGATCGCGCCCAGCGCGTGCCACATCTGGATGACAGTGAGCTGCGGGCCGTGATCGAGCATGCTGACGGGCGCGATGTAGCCGTCGACGATGCAGACGCTCGCCGTCGAGAGATGGCGCATCTGACGCACGCTCTCGCCCAGGTAGCCGATGCGCCCCAGCAGGCTCCTCGGGACAGCGCGGCACAAAACGACGACCTCGAGCCCCGGCTCTCGGTGTCTGAGCGCGTCGGCAAGCATCCGAAAGTCGCGAGACGGTTGATCCGCCTGACGACTCAGAAGCACGACCTTACGGCGTCTGGGCGCGCGCTCCATGGTCGAGTAGACGACCTGGGCGCACATCCGAGCGAGTTCGATGAGGATTCTCATGACGTGACGAAGATACAGCTTCCTAGCCGTTGCGTGCCCGCTTGCGGTCCTTCTCGTTGAGAAGTCGTTTGCGCAAACGGATGCTCTTCGGTGTCACTTCGACCAGCTCGTCGTCTTCGATGTACTCGAGCGCCTCTTCCAAGGTGAAGATGATCGGGGGCGCGAGAATGATGCCTTTGTCGGCCGAGGAGGCGCGCATGTTGGTGAGCTGCTTGGACTTGGCCACGTTGACCACGAGATCGCCTGCACGCGAGCTTTCACCCACGATCATGCCCTCGTAACAACTGACGCCCGGGCCCACGAACATCCGACCGCGTTGCTGCAAGGCCTCCAGGCCGAACGCGACCGACTTCTCGGTCGCCATCGCGATGAGCGAGCCGTTCTGACGCCCGCCCAGTTCCCCGCGATACGGTCCGTACTCGCTGAAGTGGTGGAACAGCGTCGCCTCGCCGCGCGTGGCGTTCAGGATGCGCGTACGCAATCCCATCACGCCGCGCGAGGGGATCTTGAACTCGAGGTGCACATGCTCGTCGCGCTGCACCATGTCGGTCATCTCGCCGCTCACCGAGCCGAATATCTCGATGACCTTGCCGGCGTAAGCGGCGGGAACGTCGACCACGGCCTGCTCGATGGGCTCCATCTTCTTGCCGTGCTCGTCGGTCTTGATGATGACCCGCGGACGACCCACCTGGAACTCGTAGCCCTCCCGGCGCATCGTCTCCATGAGCACCGAGAGGTGCAAGACGCCTCGGCCCGCGACCTCCATGCCGGTCTTGTCGTCGAGCTCGGTGATGTTCATCGAGATGTTGGACTCAGCTTCGCGAAAGAGGCGCTCTTTGATCTGCCTGCCTCCAACGATGTCGCCCTCGGAGCCCACGAGCGGGCTCGTGGACGCCTCGAAGACGATCGACATCGTGGGTTCCTCGACGTGGATCGGGGCGAGCGTGATGGGGTCGATGCGGCACGTGAACATGTCGCCGATGTCAGCGTCCTCGACACCCACCACGGCGACGATGTCTCCGGCGTGCGCCGATTCGGCCAACTGACGACCCATGCCCTCGAACGTGTAGAGCTCCTTGACGTTCGCCTGATAGCGACTGCCGTCGTTCTTGATGATCAGGATGCGCTCGCCCGAGTGAATCGTTCCCGAGAAGATCCGGCCGATGCCGATACGCCCCACGAAGTTCGAGTAATCGATGGTGCAGACCTGCATCGCCATGGGCCCCTCGGCGTCGACATCGGGAGCCGGGATGTGGTCGATGATCGCGTCGAGTAGCGGCAGCATGTCCATGTTGCCGTCGTCAGGCTCGATACGCGCGTACCCGTTGACCGCGCTGGTGTAGACCACGGGGAAGTCCAACTGCTCGTCATTCGCGCCCAAGTCGAGCATGAGCTCGAAGACTTCGTCGATGACCTCGTGCGGGCGCGAGCCGGGACGGTCTATCTTGTTCACGACCACCATGGGCTTCAGGCCATGCTCAAGGGCGTGGCGCAACACGAAGCGCGTCTGCGGCATGGTGCCCTCGAACGCATCGACGATGAGCAGACAGCCGTCGGCCATCTTCAAGACGCGCTCGACCTCGCCGCCGAAGTCGGCGTGGCCCGGCGTGTCGATGACATTGATCTTCACGTCGCGATGACGAACCGAGATATTCTTCGCGAGAATGGTGATGCCGCGCTCGCGCTCCTGGTCGTTTGAGTCCAAGATGCGCTCGGCCACCTCCTGGTTCTCTCGGAAGACATGGGTGGTCTGCAGCAGCCGGTCCACGAGCGTGGTCTTGCCGTGGTCGACATGAGCGATGATTGCGATGTTGCGTACGTCATTTTGGAGCATGGAGCCCTGCTTCCGTTCGATCGGGGCGTCGCGCAGCGTGCGGCGCAATCTCATAGCGTAGCACGCGCAATACCACGCGCGCTTCTATCATGCGCGCGCGAGGACTGCGATACACCGCCCTCAGCGCGTCGGAACCGAGCCGACCGCGAACTGCGGCTCGATACGCTTCTGCTCACGCTTCCTCACCTGCCGCGGTGAGTCAGCGTGGATGCCATTAGATGCCTCTAGCTACCGACACGACATCGCCAGAAGACGAGTTCTCTCCCGTAGGCCGACGTCAGCGCTTCCAACTCGTGCTCAATGTCCTCTAGCTTACCAAGCTTGCTCGTCCAAAGGCCGTTGCTCAGCTGGCGTGCGAAGTGCTTCGGATGTCGACGGATATGGCCGTAGGCAACGACCTTAGAGAAGTCGGACTCTAGAGCTCCATCAGGGCATCTGACATACCCTTGACGGCTCAAGAGTAGGTCGAATGTCTCAAGTGCAGCAATCCGAGGGAGGTCTGCCGGCCAATAGTTGCCGTCGGCGGGCCACCAGAACCTTGACTTGTCTCCAAGGACCCAGCCAAGGCAGTTGTAGTCCGGGTCTTCGGGACTTGTCACTCGATGGTTGTCGGCGTCAAGTCCGCGAAAGATGTTGAACAGGTGCGTCAATCAACAAGGCCCCGAGAGCAACCCCATTCCAGCCAGTCAGCAGCCATCAGCGAGGCGCTTCCAGTGTGGCCAGGAGGAACGGGGTCCTCGCCAGTCATGCATCTGAGAGCCCAGAACCAGTAGTCTGGCGACGCCTTCAATCTCTCAAGAATCCAAGGGACTGCGACGTTGCCCATGCTGATGATTCGCTGATAGGTTGGAAGAGCCGCCATGTCCTCTGCAGAAGACATTGGCGCCGACTCATACTCCCAGTCCCGAGCGAGCTCCTCGAACTCCTCCCGAATTGACTCAATAGAGCGGGGAGGCGCATCCAGGATGGACACAACCGTGTGTGCGAATCCGTATGGAACGGTCAGCGAGGCAATCTCGCGGGTCTGCGTAAGCTGCTTGAGAAGATCCTCGAATTCAAACGGGGAGTCGCCCAGACTCTGCGCGCTATCCGGCAGTACTTTGGCGAGCACTGTCGACGGCGTCATTCATCCTCCTCATGGCGAGTACTGGCCAGATTATGTGACAGTTCAGCCACTTGCACAAGAGCGCTGGCGGCGGCATCAGCTGCAAGACACACGTAGTCAACATGGCTGGCGTCGAAGGCGCACCGCTTGGCCGAAGTGATATGCAAGATTCCAACCATGTGCCTACGTCCGTCAAACCATGCATTCAGGGGAGCTGCGGCCATCGTCGCCACAGCGTCTGGAAACAAGTCATCGTTCCGTGACCACTCATACGCGCCAAGCTGGCTCGCGGTACGAAGATCGTTGAATATAAGCACCCCCCTGGGATCGTCCATACCGAGGAAGAACCCGGCCACCCCTCGGTTCGCTGGGAGGGGCTGAGAGGTCGCTGCGCGCTCCTTGCTCAGTCCGGGGGACCGGGCGATTGTTGAGTACACAATTGGCGACGCGCCATCGCCGACCGTACGGTCAACCTGAGCGGCTCTGATAGCGCACTCAACCGTGTCGTCGGTCGTCAACTCGCAGAACAGTCTGCGAATCACCACGCATAGGGCTTCTGCTGCCGCCGAGAGACTTGGCTGTGAGCAACTCGCCTCAGATCCCAAGTTTCTTGAACTCTCCACAAGCTTGTGCAGATGAAATGCAACGCGCGAACTGTGGATCGTCCTTCTCCGTGCGATTCGCTGGGCTAGAAGAACCACGACGCCGGTCAGCAGCGCAAGCGGAGCAAGAAGCGAGGAGACCTCCAAGTTCAGGAATCTCTGGGAGCCTATCCCCAGCAACCTAAGCAGCAGTGGTGTGATTGATCCCACCGCCGTAGCGAAAGCGATGAGAAGGGTCGTTCGACGCCGAGGCCAGAGCCCAAGAATGCCGGAACGCCATGAGTTCACGCCCGTCCGGAAGTACTCGACGCAAGCACGCCGTCGACAGCCTATTCGTCTCAGCGATGGTCCCAATGCTGCTCCGGTCACCGACAGGCAGATTCCCGTTGTGCGCTGCGCGAGTACAAGAGTTGACACTCCCGAACAGATGGCTGTCGAGACGAGTCCGTTAACCGTAGGGTACCGCACAGCTCATCCAACCTACGAATCTGCGATCTGAAGACGCCGCATCAGTCCGCTCCGCGCGCGAGAGCTCCCGCGATCAGCGCGGCGAGCCGCGCGTTGCCGTAGACGAGCTGTTTGTTCGCGGCTTCGGTGGCTCCCCCGGACAGCGCGTGAAGCCTGCCGAGCAGAAACGGCGTCACATCCTTGCCCTGCACGCCTGCCGCCTGCGCTTCAGCAAGCGCGCTCGCCGTCCATGCGTCGAGTTGCTCGCGGTCGATCTCGTACTCAGGCGCGATGGGATTGACGACCAGCGTGCCGCCGGTGATCCCCAGCGCCTCGCGCTCACGTAGCACTGCGGCGATCTCTTCGGGCGAGTCGAGGCGCACGTCGACTCCAAGACCGCTCGTGCGCGAGTAAAACGCCGGAAACTCGTCGGTACGGTACCCGAGCACCGGCACCCCGTGAGTCTCGAGCACCTCGAGCGTGAGCGGCAGATCGAGAATCGACTTGGCTCCGGCGCAGACCACGGCCACGTTCGTGCGCGCGAGCTCCAAGAGGTCCGCACTCACATCGAACGTGTGCTGCGCGCCTCGGTGGACGCCGCCGATGCCGCCGGTAGCGAAGACGCGGATATCCGCGAGCTGGGCGAGCAGCATCGTGCCGGCCACGGTCGTCGCGCCATCGGCTCGGCGCGCGGCGAGCACGGCGATGTCGCGACGCGAAGCCTTGGCGATTCGCTGTGTCCCCGCAGTGGCCAGGTGTTCGATCTGCTCGTGAGCAAGCCCGATCGTCGGGCTACCGTCCAGTACCGCGACCGTGGCCGGGACCGCGCCCTCTTCTCGCACGATCCGTTCGCATTCCAGCGCGCATTCCAGGTTCGCCGGGTACGGGAACCCGTGGCTGATGATGGTTGATTCCAGCGCTACCACCGGCATGCCGGAATCAAGTGCTGCCCTGACCTCGGGCGATATGACCAGCGTCATCGGCTCTCCTCCAGAATTCGCTCGACCGTCTCCCGGCTCACCTGCGCGCTCACCGTATCCTCGCTCATGAGGGCGAGCGACGCCATCGCGCTACCCCAGAGCGCGGCCTCACCCGCATCCGCGCCGTCAAGCATGCCTGCGGCGAATCCGGCGGTGAAGGCGTCGCCGGCGCCCGTCACGTTTACGACGTCGACCTGCGGAGCGCGAAGCCGTGTCCGCCCTTCTGCCGTGGCGACGTGCACGCCGTGCGCCCCATCGGTGACCACGACGATTCCCGCGCCGCGCCTCACCAGCTCCTCGGCGAGTACTCCCGGGTCCGCCTCACTGCCCGCCGCAGGCGTCTCGAGAATCGCTGTCGCTTCTGCCGCATTGCACTTCAGCGCGGCGAGTCGCCCGAGAACTGCTCGCACGCGCGGTGCCTTGGCGCTCGAGACCGGATCGACCACGACCGGGCAGCGGCAGTGCGTCGTGAGCCACTCAAGTGACTCGACCGAGAGGTTCGCGTCGCACACGACCAGCGCCGCGCTTCGGAGCGACTCGACCGCTCCCTCGAGCGCAGCGGGGGTGAGGCGATCAAGGGCGCGCATGTCCGACAGCGCGAGTTCCATCTCGCCGGCCTCATCGAGAATGGCCAGGTAGACGGGGCCCGGCAGATCCTCGCACACGATCGAGCCGTCGATCGTGACTCCGGCATCGCGGCAGTGGCGCATCAATTCGACCGAGTTGTGGTCGCCACCGAACGCCGTCACCAGCTGCGTCTCGATGCCCAGTCGCGCGAGGTTCTCGGCGATGTTTCGCCCCACCCCGCCCGGGCTCACGCGCACAGCTCCCGGATTCGAGTCACGGGCGACCGGTGCCGAGAGGCTGCGCCCCACGACATCTGTGTTGGCGCCTCCGACGACCACCACGCGTATCTCCATGACCACGTCCCCTGCCTGCCGCGGTGCCTGCACTCGCTTCCAGTGGTGAGATTCCCGATACTGGAACCGTGAACACATTCGCCATCATCGCGCTTGCCATCGCCTGTGTACTCGTTTTGGCCGAATGCGCCTTGTTCGCGCGCAATCGGAGTCACTTGAGATCGCTCATCGACACGCACTCACCCGAACCCACGCAGTGGCCGCTCGTGAGCGTGATCATCGCCGGGCGCGACGAGGCGCTCACCGTAGGCGCCGCTCTGACTTCGCGTCTCGCCGACGACTATCCGGCTCTTGAGATCATCTTCGTTGACGATCGCTCAAGTGACCAGACCACGGCGGCGGCATTGAAGGTCGCGGGCGAAGATCCGCGCTTGCGCATGGTGCGCGTCGACGACCTCCCCGCCGGATGGCTTGGCAAGGTGCACGCCCTGGCGCGCGGCACGGAGCTCGCAAATGGGACGTGGCTGCTCTTCTCAGACGCAGATGTCGAGGTGAGCCCGGACGCGCTGAGACGCGCGGTGTCCTACGTGATCGAACACGACTTCGACATGCTCGCGCTGGTTCCCGCGTACCGCACCGGGAGCTTCGCCGTCGACTCGATCTGGGCGGTCTTCATGCGCATCCTGGCGATGGTCATGGACCCGGCGAAGGTGCGCGATCCGCGCTCCAAGGCCGCGATCGGCTCCGGGGCGTTCAATCTCGTGTCGAGGGAGGCGTTTGAGCGCACGCCGGGCTTCGAGCATATTCGCCTCGAGACGGGCGACGATGCCGCGCTGGGCCAGATGATCAAGCAGGCGGGCGGGGGGATCGAGATGATCGACGGGCGGGGCTGCGCGTCGGTCGCGGTCTACCGATCAGTGCCAGACCTCGTTCGCGGTATCGAGAAGAACGGCTCGACGATGGTGGACAAGCCGTTTCCCCTTGTGCTCATGGGCTTTGCGGTATGGACCGCCATCGAGCTCGCACCACTCGCCGGGGTTGTCGCATGGTCTGTGGGTGCGGCTCCCCTGTGGCTGGGCGCGCTCGCGGCGATAGCGCTGACGCTCAACACCGCCACGTACGCGTTCGCGCTCTGGACCAACACGCGCACCTGGGCCGCCGCGCTGGTGTGGCCGTTGGGCATGGTTGTGTTCGCCTTCGCGATCATCCGCTCCGTCCACCTGGCCCACGCCCAGGGCGGCGTGTACTGGCGAGGAACGTTTTACTCGCTCGCCGAACTGCGTGTCGGCCGTCGATACGAGGTGTGAGCCTGATGCCGAGAAGACCCACTCTGAGCGTGGTGATACCCACCCTCAACGAGGCCGAGCGGCTGCCCGCTCTGCTCGACGCCTTGAAGCGCCCGCCGTTTCCGCCGGATCAGGTGATCATCGCTGACGCGGGCTCTGCCGACGAGACGCGCGCGATCGCAGCGGCCCATGGTGCGCTGCTGGTCGACGGAGGCAGGCCTGCCGCTGGCCGAAACGCTGGTGCGCGAGCCGCTACCGGAGAGTTGGTCCTGTTCCTCGACGCGGATGTAGCGGTGGCCCACGACATGTTGGAGGCGGCTATCACCGAGTTCGTCGAACGCGACCTCGTGGCTGCGACGGCCTTCATCGAGCCCATCGAACGCGAACCGCAGAACATATTCGCCTGCGATGTGGCGAACCTCTACCTCGATGTCATGCAGTACGTGGTTCCACACGCGCCCGGGTTCTTCATCCTCGTGCGCAGAGACGTTCACGAGGCGATCGGCGGCTTCGACGAGACGCTGCTGCTCGCCGAAGACCACGACTACGTCGCTCGCGCTGCCAAGCAAGGGAAGTTCCGCGTCCTGCGCTGCTGCCCGGTCGCCACCTCGATGCGCAGGATCGAGAAGGAGGGGCTGCTGCGCCTGGCCTTCATGTACCTCTACTGCGAGCTGCACGTCATGACCGGCCAGCCGATCCGTGAGGTGCCTTTCGACTACGAGTTCGCCGCTTTCCGACCCGCCGTGCGGCCGGACGCGCGAGTGACGTTCGAGGAGCTGCGCGAGCGGCTGGGTGATCTCGCGGAGGCGGTGATGGCGGCCTCGCTCGACACGCTCGAACTCCTGCGCGAGCTCGGGTCGACTGATATCCGACCTTCGAGATTCCATCAACTGTTGACGAAACTGCCCGCAGGCGAGATCGACCAGTTGCACCGCTACCTTGGCGAGAGAGCCCGCCTCTTGAGCCGTCGAGTAACCCGACACCGAAACGGATAGCGGCCCGAACCGATGCGGACTACACTCGGAGCCATGGACGCATCGCACACGACGCTCGTCAGCCGAGCCACCGCCGCCATCGACGCCGCGATCGACGTCGGAGACCGCGCGCTCACGATCGACGCGCTGGCCGCGATCACGGGCTCGACACCCCGGCGGCTCAGAGACGAGTTCCTGCTCGGCATGACACCGGCCGCCTACCGCAAGGGCGCTCCGGGCGAGACGCTTCGCTACGCGTTCGCTGACTCCACACTCGGCCGGCTCATCGTAGGCCTCACGGATCGCGGAGTGTGCTTCGTGGCGTTCGGCGAGACCGACACCTCGCTCCTACACGACCTGCGCGCCCGTTTCACTAAAGCGACGCTTCAGCCCGCCACCGCCGATGCAGCCGATCTCGTGAGTCAGGTGACCGCGCTGGTCGACGATCCCGCGCGCGGAGTCGACCTGCCGCTCGACGCGCGCGGAACGGCCTTCCAACGGCTCGTCTGGACCGCGCTGACGCGCATCACACCCGGCGAGACGGTCACCTACGGCGAGCTCGCGCGGCGCATCGGTCGACCCAGCGCGGTGCGCGCCGTAGCGCAGGCGTGCGGCGCGAACCCGCTCGCCGTTGCCGTGCCCTGCCACCGCGTCATCGGCGCGGACGGCTCGCTCACCGGCTACCGCTGGGGCGTCGATCGCAAGCAGACCCTGCTCGAGCGCGAGCGGAGCTGAACTCCGCGCGTTGGTTCGAGCCTGCCTTCGGGTACCCTACTCCACACAGTCCCCGAACCGTGAAAGGAGCACCTATGCCCAGCCTCAGAGGTACACGCACCGAACAGAACCTACTGAAAGCCTTCGCAGGCGAGAGCCAGGCCCGCATGCGCTACAACTACTTCGCAAGTGCGGCGAAGAAGGAGGGTTACGAGCAGATCGCGGCACTCTTCACCGAGACCGCCGACAACGAGAAGGAGCACGCCAAGGTCTTCTTCAAGCACCTCGAGGGCGGCATGGTCGAGATCACGGCGACCTACCCGGCCGGCGTGGTTGGGACCACCGCCGAGAACCTTCTCGCCTCGGCCGAAGGCGAAAATGAGGAGTGGAGCGAGCTCTACCCCCACTTCGCCGACGTCGCCGACGAAGAGGGCTTCCCGCAGGTCGCCGTCTCGTATCGCGAGATCGCTGAAGTCGAGGCCTGGCACGAGAAGCGGTACCGCAAGCTCCTCAGCAACATTGAAAGCGGGCAGGTGTTCGCTCGCCAGGAGTCGGTGCACTGGAAGTGTCGCAACTGCGGCTACGTCCACGAAGGGCTGGATGCGCCCGAACTCTGTCCCGCGTGCCTTCACCCGCAGGCCCACTACGAACTCTGGGTCGCGAACTACTGATTCACCAGGCGTACACGTTCGGATCCGGGCCGATGCGCTCTGTGGTGTCGAGACCTGCGAACACCTCATGATCGGCCTCGGTCAGCTCGAAGTCGTACACGCCGACGTTCTCTGCGATGCGCTCGGCGTGTACGGACTTCGGGATCGCGATGAGGCCGATCTCGAGGATCCAGCGCAACGTGACCTGTGCGGGTGTGCGCCCGAGACGCTCGGCGATCCCTGAGATCTCGGGGATCGCGGCCACTCGGCCGCGCATCAGCGGCGCCCAAGCCTCGAGCGCGATATCGTGCTCGGCGAGAAACGTCTGCAGGTCGGGCTGTTGCAGGCGCGGATGGAACTCGACCTGATCGACAGCCGGCGGCACCACCGCGATCTCGAGCAGCGCCTTGAGGTGCTGCGGCAAGAAATTCGACACGCCGATCGCACGTGCGCGGCCGGACTCCAAAGCGTCTTCCATCGCGCGCCACGTAGTCTCGAGGTGCTCGCACATCGGCCAGTGCACTAGATAGAGGTCGACGTAGTCCATCCCAAGTCTTTGGAGTGACCGGTCAAGGGCATCCAGCGCCGTGTCGTAGCCCTGATCGTCGTTCCAGAGCTTCGTGGTCACGAAGACCTGGTCGCGCGCCACGCCGCTCTTGCGAAGAGCCGCCCCCACGCTCTCCTCGTTACCGTAGAGCGCTGCGGTATCGATGTGGCGACAACCCAGATCGAGCGCGGTGCGCACCGCGTGCTCGGTCTCGACGCCCGGCGCGCTGCGATACGTTCCCAGCCCGAGCCGGGGTATCTCGATCCCACCCGGCAACACGAGCGTCGATGCGAGTGACAGAGCCATCAGCGGGTCCTAAAGCTCGGTGCTCGTTGGCGCCGGCAGGGCGCTGCGGCCCTTGCGCATCTGAGCGTCGAGCCAGAGCGCCAAGGCGATCTCGGCGACCGTCCAGCCCACCGTCATGGCCAGCTCGATCGGCCTGATCGAGAGCTGCTCGCGAACAGCGACGAGCTCCGGGTTCGTGGTCAGCCCGAGCACCACGACACTGAACAGCGACATCGCCGTGATCGCGATACCCGCTGCCAGCCACTTCGTCTGCTTGGCGCGAAATGTCTCCACCGAGAAACGCGGCATCGCGCCCTTGACCACTCCGAGCCTGGCCTGCTCGCGACTCCAGCTCCACTGGTTGGCGTTCATGCCGATCCACAGCCGGATTCCGATGGTCACGACCTGCACCGCCGACGCGATGATCGCAAGTGTCGCCGTACTGGTCGACTCGCCCACCCCAGAGACGATCAGAACCGTGAGGAGAACGCTGAGCACCCACCAGCTCACCACCTTGTGGGAGGCGTACGCTATGCCCCACAGCGGCGTGAGGAAGAAGGCGCCCCAGTTGAAACGGTGGATCTCATCGGGCATCTCCCCGACGCCGAACCCTCCCACGGCGGGAGCGGGTGGTAGTGGCACGATATCGAACGGCGATGGTTCACCGTCGGTCTCATGCCCGACTCGCTCATGCTTCCAGCCGGTCAAACCCATGGGCGGTGCTCCTTCGTTCCAGAGTCGGATCAGCGCACGATCTTGCTGATGGGTATCTCGAGGATGTCTTCGGCGCCAGCGGCCTTGAGCGCAGGAATCAACACGTTCACCGAGCACTTGTCCACAACGGTGGTGACCTCGTAGTCCTGGGAATCGTAGAGCTTGTTCACGGTGGGACGCTTCATCGCGGGCAGCAGCGCGATCACCGCCGCGAGCTTGTCGTGCGCGACGTTGAGTGAGAGCAGCGCGCGGCCGCGAGCCTCGATCACACCCAACAGCAGCGTCCTGATCTCTTCGATCGCCGTGCGTTTCACCGGATCGTCCCAGGAAGACTTGTTCGCGACGAGGCGAGTGGTGGAGGTGAGGATGACGTCGATGATCTTGAGCCCGTTCCTCCGAATGGTGGAGCCGGTCTCGGTGAGGTCGACCAGCGCGTCCATCATCTCGGGAACCTTGGCCTCCGTCGCCCCGTGACTGAAGTGCACCTCGACGTCGATGCCCAGGCCATCGAAGAACTGCTTCGTGGCTTTCGGGAACTCCGTCGTGACGCGACTCCCCACCGGGATGTCACGAGCGCTCAAGAACGGCGACTCCTGCGGAACGGCAAGCACCATCTGAACGAAACCGGTGCCCGTCTTCGCGTAGGGAAGCTCCGCCACCTCGATGACGTCGGCGCCACTCTCGCGCACCCAGTCGTGCCCCGAGATGCCCACATCGAAGTAGCCCTGCTCGACGTAGATGGGAATCTCTTGCGGACGCAAGATCTTCACTCGCTCGATACGTGGGTCATCACAAGTCGGATTGTATTCGCGACTCGACTTCTTGATCGCGATGTCAGCCTGGCTGAACAGCAGAAGCGTCTGTTCTTCGAGAGAGCCTTTCGGCAAAGCTAGTGAGAGCATCGAGCAGTCCTCCTCGTCAGGGTCCACGTTGGCGCGTCACTCCTTACCGCAGAAACACCACTGCAGCGCCGGAGATACCCGACGCGAACAAGACGAACGCGGCGAGCAGGTAGAGCAGCGGCGGAACGAAGAGCAGCCCCATCCAGTGGTGACGGGCCGCCCACGCGAACATGACGAATATCAGCAGGTCAGCCACACCAAGTACGAACGGGATGCCCACCAGCCCCAGGCGATCGGCGAATGCCAGGACCGTTGGCAGCTCGAGCCCGGCTGTCTCGTAGGCGTACAACATCACGGGAACGAACGTCACGGCGAACGATATCTGGGCGATCACGAACAGCGTGGACACGGCGAGCGCGATCCACAACACCGGATCGATGTCTCGGCCTGTGCGCAGCAGACTGCCGCGTGGCATCCCCATCCTATTGCCGTCGTCCATGCGGCCTCCCGGAGTCCGACCTGCTTCGTCGTACACGTCACCTTCTGGACATGATATCCCCTTGTGAAGAAGAACAGGCGCCTCGTCATGGAATGACGGGACGCCTGGCTTCACGGGACCAGCCGAGTCGTGGGATGTCGACAGCGGCGGTACGGGGGGAAGCTAGATGAGATCGATGATGATCGAGGCGAGCACGAACAGGCCCACGAGCATCGCTGCACGACCGATGTAGATCGAGCCCTCACTGAAGCTGTCAGTCATTTCACACCACCTTTGCTACGAGACCGAAATCCGTGTGACTTCCGCCTGTAACTATCATCGTCCCATTGATACGAAAGATACATTGCCTGTTTCTTTCGTATATCGTAAGCTTTTCTACATCATGCTGAACGTGAACCGACTGAGGATATTTCGTGAGGTGGCAGCCAGAGGCACCCTCGCAGCCGCCGCCGAGGCGCTGTTCATGACGCCGTCCGCCGTCTCGCAACAGATGGCGGTCCTCGAACGGGAAGCGGGTGTACCCCTGCTCGAACGACAGGGGCGGGGCGTCAGGCTCACCGCTGCCGGGAACCGTCTCGTCGCCAACGCCGAGACCATCTTCGCCGCACTGGAACACACCGAAGCCGACCTCGTCGACGCTTCGCAAGGAATCGTGGGACACGTGCGCGTCTCGGCATTCCCGACAGCCGCACGACGCGTTCTGATCCCAGCGCTCATCGCGCTGAGAGACAACCACCCGAACCTACACATCTCGATGATCGACCTCGAGCCGGAAGAGGCCCTGCCTGCGCTCAAGGCACGAGCGCTCGACGTGGCCCTCACGTACGAGTGGGACCTCCTGCCAACGCTGCGCGACGCTGGCATCGAACGAGAACGATTGTTCACCGAGTGCGTCTACCTCGCGCTTCCCACTTCGCACCCGCTTGCGAAGAAGAACGAGGCCGTGTCGATGGCCGATCTGGCAGAACAGCAGTGGATCGTTGGGCGAGACTCCACCTCCATGCTCGAGTTCGTCCGAGCCGCTGCTCGAAGAGTGGGTTTCGAGCCCCGAACCGATTTCCACTCGATGGACATCGACGTCATTCTCGCGGCGGTCGGCGCGGGGCTGGGCGTGGCCCTCGTCCCCCCGCTCGCGCTGGTCCACGACACCCCCGACGTGGCTATCCGGCACGTCGCTGATCTCGAGATGAACCGTGTGACGTGGGCGGCGATCAGGCGCGGCTCAAAGTACCACCCGGGCGTTGCGACCGTACTCGACGCACTTCGAGTCGAGGCGCGCCGAGCGATCGAGTCCCTACCGGGGCAGCTTTCCTGAGGCGCTACTCGGCGACCAGCAGGGTCCGTCGCAGAAACGTGGTGGTCTCGACCGCCTTCAACAACAGCGCGGCCACATCGGCCCGTGAGATGCGAGACGCCCCTGACAGCATCGAGCCGTCCCGCGAAAGCCGGTAGTGCCCCGTTTGAGGACCGTCGGTGAGACCCACGGGGCGAACGATCGTCCACTCGATCCCGGACGCTGCGATCCGCTGTTCCATGCGTTCCATGTCGTCATAGACTCGCTTGAGTACCGTGGCGATCACGACTCTGAACCCCAGTGAGATGCGCGAGTCCCTGCGCGCGAACACCCCGGCCGCGCTCACAGCCGCGAGTCTCAGCGCGCCTTGTGCGGCCATGGCGTGCAAGACGTTTGAGATTCCTTCGGAGTAGACCCGCACCTCTCGTCCACGACCCGAGCCCACCACGAAAACGACCGCCTCGCACCCTTTCATCGCCGCGTCCACGTTCTCAAACGAGAGCACGTCGCCGGTCACCTTTTCGAGACGCGGATGATCGATCGCCAGCTGAGTGGCGTGCACGAACGCCCTCACATCGTGACCGTGCCCCAGCGCCTGCTCGACCACGAGCCGTCCGGTCCGCCCGGCCGCCCCGATCACGAGAAGCCTCATTGAAACATCCCGCCCATCGTGAGACCGGCGAGCACTGAGGCCGCGATCGCTAGCGCCGCAAGGATGGTCTCGGTCGCGCTGAGACCGAACCGGCCCGTCGGGAGCGTGACTCCGCGTTTGATCCACAGCGCTCCCGCGACGACAAGCACGATGACCACGAGCCAAAGCGCCCCTAGGCCACCTCCCCCAGCCGCGCTGCCCACCACGAGTTGCCCCGACATCATCCCCATGCCGCACGTCAGCGTGTAGGTGCCGGCAGATACCGCAGGTAGCTCGATAGGGGTGACCGCGAAGGGCGCCACCTCAACGAGAATCCCGAGCTGCGGAATCGCGACTTGGTCGGAGCATGCATTGTTCTCGCGACGGTCGACGAGGATGCGCACCGGCGTATCGGCCGGAATCTGCAGGGACTCAGGCGAGAAGCGCACACTCTCGATGACGAGTGGAACCTCGACGACCCCATCCGCCCCGGCGACAAAGTCAACGGGTGCTTGGGAGGGGCCACCAACAACGCTGCTCTTGATGATGTTGAAGTTGACGGGGGCACCCGTGAGCATCAGACCACGATTGATGAAGACGAGGCCGAAGATGATGACGCCGATTGCCAAGACGACCATCATCCGCTGCTTCCACACACGAGGAATCAGGGAGCCGGCCGTACCGAACGCAACCATCAGCGGCGCGGTGCCAACCGCGAATGCGGCCATGCCTAGCGCCCCTGCGACGGCGCTGCCCGAAGCCGCGGCCGACACCTGTGCGGCCATGAGCGGACCGCACGGAAGCAGCCCCGTCATCAGACCGAAGAGCACCGGGGTCGCGAGCGACTTCTCGCCCGTCTCGGCGTCTGTGGTGGCCTTTTGGCGCATCCTCATCAACATACGCATGAGCCACTCCGGCGGGCGGGGCGTGAGTCGAGCCGCCCACGGCGCTCGACCGGTCATGCCAAGACCCAGAACGATCATGAACACGCCGGCGAGATACATGATGTACGGACGTACTGCGTCCAAGTCGAAGAAGGAGCCGACCGCACCCAGCAACAGGCCGACCGTCATATAGCTCACGACTTTGGCGCCCTGGTAGGCGACGTTCGGGGTGAGCTTGCGGTACCAAGGGCCGCCCTCCTCGCCCTTGACCGCGTAGGTCAGGACAAGCGGCCCGCACATGGACACGCAGTGAAGGCTGGTGCCCAGGCCGAGAATGAACATGGACACGATGAATGACAGTACCACTGAGTACTCCTCGCGATTGCATCATTGGGTCCCCCGACACACGGAGGCGCTGACATCGTAGCGCTCTGACCGCACGGGCGCGATGTGCATGTGGCGGAATTCCTGTGTTCTTGAGCCAGAGCCACGGCCACGCAGGAGAGGCCGCCTCCCGGCGACCTCCCTGTCGTGTACGTGTGTGCCACGAGTCAGCGACGGAGCCTCGATACCCGCTCGAGTACCGGACCTCCGATTCTGCGAAGTCCCAAGCCGAGTGCTGCGAAGAGCGCCACCAGCGCGAGGAGAACGGACGCCTCAGAACCGGTGTAGGGAAGGAAGGGCTCGGGTGACTCATCCTCGTCCTCGGTGAAGGGGAGGAAGGGGTCGTCGGCGGGGGGATCATCCGCGGGCGGGTCGTCGGCGGGGGGATCATCCGCGGGCGGGTCGTCGGCGGGGGGATCATCCGCGGGCGGGTCGTCGGCGGGGGGATCATCCGCGGGCGGGTCGTCGGCGGGGGGA
>CAMTUW010000022.1:0-15963 GCA_947085035.1 uncultured Actinomycetes bacterium | reverse complement strand
GCCCGGGACCGTGGCCGAGGTGGTGGCCACGCTCGGCAGCGTCGCGTACGTCGCCTCGTGGGAGATGCGCAGCTGCAGGACCGTGCCCGAACTCGTCACGTGGCACGTGGCGCACGCGATCGTCTGGCCGCCGAGGGTCTCGTTGAGCGGGCCCTGGGTGGTGGTCTGGTGCAGCGTGGCGCTGTAGTGGCCCGTGCCGTAGCCCACGTGGCACGTGTCGCAGTTCTTGGTCGTGGGACGCCCTGCCTGCGTGGTGTTGCTGTGGCAGGCGCGCGCGCCGGCGCCACCGGCGCAGCCGGGATCAGCGCCCTGGCCGTCGCCCCGGTGCAGCTGATGGAGGTTCCAGGTCCCGTGGCAGTTCGCGCCGCTCGATCCGCAGTTGCCCTGCGAGGTCGAGGTGCCCACCGCGCTCGGGATGTTCGTCGCGACGATGCTCGCGTGGTTGAGCACGCGTGTCGCGCCCAGGACGCCCACGGTGTGGCAGTCGACGCAGTTGTTGTTGGTCCAGCTGGCGGTCTTGACTTGGGAGATCACGTTGATGTTGTAGGTGTGGCACTCCTGGCACGTCACGTAGGTGCCGCGCGTCGTGGAGCTGAAGCCCGTGCGGGCCGCGCCGTGGGCGTCCTTGAGGCTCAGGTTGTGACAGAAGCCGCACGTCGCGCCGCTGGTGCCGCCGGCCGTGATGGTGGCGAGGCCGCTCGTGGCGACGTGCAGCACGCTGTCGTAGTGCCCGGCCGAACGGATGTCAGACAGCGGCATGGTGTCGCTGGCGTTCGTGAAGTTGGCGTTGTGGCAGCGGACGCAGTCCATGCCTGAGCCGCCGGCCTTCCAGGCGGGCGTCATCGTCGGGCTACCGTGGCACTTGTCGGTGGCCGTACAGCCAGCGGTCCTGGCCGCGTGGAAGTCGTCGACTGCCTCGCGCCCGGCACCGACGCTGCCGTGGCAGCCCGCGCCCGAGTTCGAGCAGCCGGCCTCGCTCGCCACGACGTCGGCGCTCTGGGTGTAGTCGCTTGCCACCGTGTAGGTGTGGTCACGCGACCGGTGGGCGTCGTTGTAGCCCGTGTGACACGAACTCGTGCCGCCGCAGGTCTTGGACGCGAAGCCCATGGGCTTGTCGACGGCATGGCATCCCGTGATGCCGCAGCCGGCCGGACGCGCGTCGTGGATGTCGCCCATCTCGTGGGTGGCGAACTGCGGGTGGCAGCCTGCATCGCAGGTGTTACCCGCCGCCGGTGTGGCCGTGTGGGTTACGCCTGCGTAGCGCGAGTGCATGTTCGGGATCTTGACGGCCGAGGCACCCGCCACGTGGCAGTCACCGCAGTCATCATTCGTCCAGTGGCTCTTGACCTGCGTCGGGGAGACGTTGGCGGCGAGCGGCGAGTTGTGACAGCCCGTGCAGGGGTTCGCCCACGCGGTCAGCGTCGTGGCGTGCGAGGGGGCGAGCGTGGAGGAGTGGCACGCCGAGCAGGCGGCGCCCGCACCCGCGGCGATCGTCGTGGTCATGGACGGGTCGCGGTGTTTGATGTCGGTGCCGGTGACCGCGTCACTGCGGCCGATGCGGTGGAAGCCGCTCGCCGGGTTGTACGACGCGCTGTTGTGACAGCCGGTGGCCTCGCCGCAGCGCTTGGCGGCCGGGTCGTAGCTCATGTTGCCCGACGTCCCGATCATCGCTGGCGTCCAGGAGGAGACGCCGCCGCGGTCATGGCAGCGCAGGCAGCTGTTGTGGATGACGGTGTTGGTCGCGGTCGCGGTGGCGCCGACCGAACTCAGGTCAGCGGTGTTGTGACAGCCGACGCCGGTCGAGGCGCAGTCGGCGTTGGGGGCGGTGCTATGCGCGGTCGGGTTCGCGTCGGCGTGGATCGCTAGCGAGCCGGTGTGACACGCGGCGCAGGCGTCTGTGGTGTCCTTGGCCGACCAGTTGTTGTTCACAGCCGTCGTCGCGACAGGGTTGTTGTGACAGTTCAGACAGACGTTGGCGCTGATCGACTTCGCGGAGGTCGCAAGCGAGTGCTCGAGGGTCAGGCTCGAGTTGCTGTTGCGGATGTCGTGACACGAGCCGCAAGCGATACCGAACTGCGTCGCGTTCGCCTGGGTGAGCGTCGTGGACTGGTGCTTCGCCGCGTCACCGTTATGGAGGTGCGTGTCCTTCGTGTAGGCGCTGTGACAGGAGCCGCCGACGCCGCAGGACCTGATCGTGGGCTTTGCGGCCTGGCTGGTGTAGACGTGGCACCCAGTGAGGTTGCACCCGGGGGCGTTTCGGTGCAGGGCGTGCAGGTCAGTAGTGTTGTGGCAGTTGATACCGGTCGCACCGCACGTCGTCGTGACTTCCGGCACCACCGGGGCGGCGATCGCATGACTCAGAGGTGCAGTGGAGCCCGTGCCACCCGCAGAGTGGCAGTCGACGCAGGTGTCGTTGGCCCACTTGGCGATCACCTGGGCGTTACCCTTCGAGCGGGTGTCTCCGTGGCACTCGCCACATGAGAGAGCGGACCCGTAAGGGCTACCCGCAATGGTGATGTTCGTGTGCTGGTTCATCAGACCGGGGGTCGAACCACCAACGCTCGGGCTGTGGCACTGCCCGCACTGCGCGGCGGCGGAGCCACCCGCCGTGACCGCGCTCGACATGCCGGTCGCGGTGTGCGCAGGGACGTTGTAGTGCCCACCGGCCGCGGGGGCGGCTGTGAGGTTCGTGCGAGCAGCGGCGCCCTGATACGCCGACCCGGAGAACGAACCCGGGGCGTGGCACTCCTGGCAATCGGTCGGAAGGATCCCGGTGAAGGACGGCTTGCTCGGGTTCGACCCGTGGCAGGCGCCGCTGAGACATCCGGTTGAAGGGTGGTGCGGGGCCGCGAAGTCGGCCGTCGAGGCCGAGCCGGCGTTGTGACAACCGGTCTGGAATGTGCAGCCAGTCTCGGTCGCGCTGTTGTAGTAACTCCCCGCCGTGAACGTGTGTCCGAACGTGCCGGTGTGGTCCGGAGCGAACCCGGTGTGACAGCCCGTCGACGTCGAACCGCACGCATTGGCCACGTTGACGGTCGGGCGGCGGTCCAGTGTGGTGTGGCACCCGGCGTTCAGGCAGTTCTGGTACTTCGGAGCAGCGCCGGCCTGAGACCTAGCGTGCAGCGCCCACAGATCGTTGGAGTTGTGGCAGTTCGCGCCGGTACCAGCGCAACCATTACTCGCGACGAGGTGCGGCGTGAGCGTGTTGTCGTGACTGCGCTTCACGCCGTAGCTGTGGCAGTCGGAGCACTTGCGGCTCGTCCACCCGGCGGCCGCGACTACGATCGAGTTGTAGTCCGTGTCGAGGTGGCAGCCCTTGCCACCGGCCCCTCCGGTCGAGCAGCCCACCGCCGGAGAGCCCGAGTGGGCGGGGATCAGCGCGGAGCTGTGGCACGCCGCGCACTCAAAACCACCATCATCGTGATCGGCGACAGCCTGATAGGCACGCGAGAACGGCTTTCCGGCCCGAGAAGCCTCGTGGGAAACGGGACTCTTGATCGCATGAGTGTTGATCGCGTTGTAGCCGCCTATGTGGCAGCTACTGCTGTCCGCCTTGTTGCCGGAACAGCTGCGAGTCGTCTCAAGCCTCGTCGCACCGTGGCACGCGAGGCAACTGTTCGTCTCGACTTTGCCGTTACCCGCTATGGGGTTGTTGTGCGCGACGCGCAGGTCGCCCGCGTGACATGAGCTGCACGCGGGGCTCTGGCCCGCAGAGACCGTCGTGTGCTTTGACGCGAACTGTCCGTGCGTCTCGCGTGGAGAAGCCGACGCGTGACATTGACTGAAGTTGCAGCCGTCCGTGACCGAGTAAGAGCCGCTCCATGTGTAGCCCGCGTAGGTGGGGTGACAAACGCCGCAGGAATCGGGGGCGCCGCCTCGCGAGGACGTGGGACGGTTGTGCTCGTTTCGCAGCGGGGTCTGATGGCAGCGGTCACACGACAGGTTCCCGTAGCCGGTGCTCCAGACGTTGGTCGCGTTGATGGTCTGGGTCATGTCGTGTGTGAAGGTGAAGCCCGGCCCGGGGTGCTCACCGCCGTGGTCGTCATCGCCTTGGATGGGGTGGCACGAGTAACAGTCAGACGAGATCGTGTCAGAGGCGGTCGCATAGACCTTGATCTGGTCGATGGTGATGTGTGTGGCGCGAGAGCTCGGGTTGCGCGTCCCGGTGGGACGCACGGTGATGGTGTGAGGGCCGGGACCCAGGTCGCCGCTCGTCCACACCGGACGCTGGAACCGGGTGACAGCGCTGTACTGGTCAACGGTGGCGACGGGAACGCCGTTGATCGAGATCTCGACGATGCCGCGATATGGGTCGAGGTCTGAGACGAGCGTGACCCGCTCGCCGTTGAACGTGATGCTGAACCGCGAGGTGGTGCTGTTCGAGGTCGCCTGGCGTTGCAGCGAGTAGTTGGTCGAGATGATCTCTCGCCACGTCCCGGTCCTCGTGACTGTGGTCTGAACGTACCCACCCGGGTAGGCGGGGTGGTTGAAGCTGTCCATGAGGAACGGCTCGCTGGCCACGATGCCGCTGATGTCGTGGCATCCGGTCGCGCCGCACAGAACCGGCTCGTCCCGGCGCATGGTGTCTTCCGCCTGTGAGCTGGTCACGCCTGGGGAGACGTTACCCACCCACGGGGTGGCGATGGCGCTGGCCCAGCCACGGGTGATCGAGGTCCCGTGCAGAGTGTGGCTCGCATCCAGGCCCACGCTGTTGTCGTGACACGCGGTACACGCGGCGGCGGCATGGCAGCTGCCGCACTTGCTGTTGGCCGTGGTGACATTGGCCATCCAGCGCGGGGTCATATGTATGGAGTGCAGGAGGAACGGCGACATGTTCTGGGAGTCGGACGAGGCGAACGCGCCTCCGGGGCTCAGGTGTGTGGGAACGTTCGCGGCGAGAGAGGGTCCCCAGTCGCGGTGACATATGGAGCTGCAGTCGCCACCAGCGTAGTGATTGGGGTGGGTGCCCACGAGACTGTCGAGATGGCACTTCCGGCACACGGTATTGCGGTCGACGGGGCTTGCCGTGAAATCGGCGTCGCTGTTGATGGAGCTCGGCCCGTGACAGAGCGCGCACTCGGCGTTCGTGTGGACGGCGGATGCGGTTCCCGGAGCACTCAGGGCGAATGCGAGCGCACACGCCGTAGCTGCCACTGCGAGCCATATCCTTCTTACCATCTCAAACCACCTTTGAATACCGCTGCTTTGCCTGACTGAGTGGGAGTGCATGCAGTCAGGGGCCCCTTTGAGAGGCCTCATGTGGAGTATCGGTGGATTCTGGGTGAAAATCAACACCGCGGGGCGATGTATTCATAAATATTCAGCTAAGTGTGACGTGGGTCACACAGCGCCGGGACCACCGGGCGTCGTCCGGCGGTCGAACCCCTACTCAGGCGTCGCGCCTACGGCGATCGCCTCGACCTTATGCACGAGCCAACCTTTGTTGTCGGTGTTGACAACCGTGTACGTCGAATCATACGAGACCGCAAGAGGCTTACTCGAGTAGGTGCCGTCCGCGATGGAGATGTAGCGGTAGACCCACTCCTCGCGAACGGACACGGTGGCGGTCGAGCCCTCGCTTTTCACGAGTGTCGGCTCGAACTTGATGAGGCGCTGGTCGATCGCGCGGCCCTCTTGGCGGTTCAGCTCCACGTAGGAGTTGACGCGGACCTCCTCCCACACATCGAACGCATGGGTGGCGACCTCGGAGTTCAGGATTCGATAGGCGTAGCTTATCCAGATCAGATACGAATAGACGGCGGTCTTTGGGTCGCGCAGCATGGGGGGCGGTGGCTCGGCGGGGTCGAAGGGTATCTTGTCCGGGAATTCGCCGGGCGTGAGCTCTTCGCTGCGCAGGGCGTTGTCCTCGTTTGGTTCAGCGGAGCGTTTCTCGCAGCCCGTCGCCATGGGCAAGAGCAGTGCCGAGACGAGCAGGAGTGCGATGACGCGCATGTTTCTCGAAAGCATGGTGCAGCCCTTCAGGAGGTCGACATCTACCCGGGGATACGGCCCGCGCCCGAGTATACTTCTTCATCTGGCGACCGAAACAAGTCTCCACTAACACTCTACAGTCGAGGTTCAGACGGGAATCCCGCGCTGGGCCATGAGGTCTCGGTAGACACGAAGGTGTGCTTGCACGTGTGATTGCTCCTGGCACCCGACCTGATCGAGAAGAACGCTCGCGTCAGGCACCCCCGCTGAGCGCACTTCGGCCACGAGCGTCTCGTCATCGACGAAGACTGCGGCCGCCGTGCGCATCCCGAGTTCGTCGAAGCGTCGCATCAGCGCGTCGATCGGGTTGCTCCGTCGCGTGGCACCAGGTCCGGCGGTGACGGTGTGCACCACTTCCACGGACTCGACCCTGCGAGCCGCCCAACGCGCGATGAGGTCGGCTTCTAACCCGGTGGAGTGTGCCGCGACCGGCTCGAGCCGTCGCAGGTACTTGCGTAGCCGGGAGCGCGAGCGGACGATGTTCCACTTGTCCAGGATGTAGGGATCGGTCGCGACACCAAGCGCCCTGGCCGCCGCGCACACGGGAGAGTCGGGCACGGCGAGCAGCCTGACCGAGGCTTCCAGGCCGACGAGCGCGCTCATCACGGACAGCCAGCGCTCCTCGACGCAGCCTGACTCGTAGCGCTCGTTCGCCGACAGGAAGACGAAGGTTGAGTCGGCCCAGCCCCTCATCGGCGGGTATCCTCGAGTCGCAGTTCTCGGTAGAGCGCTACTGTGGCCTCGGCGGTTCGCTCCCACTCGTCTTCGGGAATCACCGTCGTCTTCTTTCGCGACGCGGGGAAGTGGCGCTCCAGTTCAGCCGTCGTGTCCTCCGAGGGGCAGATGATCGCTTGGGCAAAACGCGCGACTCTCCCGATTCTCCACCGGTATGCGATGCGCTGAAGCGCCGGCTGCAGGGGGTCGGGCGTCGCGAGAGCGGTGACGTCACTGACCGTCACGGCAAGGGGGCGGCGAACGGGAAACGGCGTTGTGGCGTGCAGACAGTGCGTCACGTCCTGCCGGGTCTTTTCCTGGAGGGCACCGAACTCGAGCATGCCCTGAGGTGTGAGCGGGTTGAACATCGTCTCGATTCGACTCACCCCGGTTGCGGGAGCCGGCTCGTCTTTGGCGACGACGCATATCAAGTCGAGATCCCCCCGAGCTGCGAGCGCGCGAGTCAGGCCGACCGTGTAGGGACCCGCGTCGGTCCAAGAAGCCATTCTGCAGTCGAGAAGGATGCGCACGGAACTCCAACACGTCGGGCAGACAGTGACGAGCGCCCGTTAGGGTAGCACTTCGAGGGGGCGGGGTGGCTACGCCCCGCGCCGCTTGCTGCCGTAGGGTCCGCGGCCTTCGGCGGCGACGAAGCCGGTCTCGGCGATGAGCTCCGGGTGCGCAGCGAGGAGTCGCATCAGGCGATCGGCTGTCTTGTTCTGCGCGTAGAGACCCCGCTCCCAGCGGCCCACTGTCGAGGCGCTGACCCCGAGCAGGTCTTCGAGGGCGGTCTGCGTGAGGCCGAGTGCGAGGCGCAGTTCGCGGATGTCGTGACCGGAGAGGAGGCCGTCCTCTGCGCGCTCCTTTTCGACAGCGAGGGCCGTGAGGTTGTCGAGATCCCGCGCCGGGATCAGGTCCTCGCTACACGCCGTGCAGTGCTCGTATTCAAAACCGGGATCGACAATCGTCGATCTTGTGCCGGTACCAGCCTCGAGTGGCTGCGTGGTCATGATCGCCGCTCGTGCGCCGCACATCGAGCAAACGTGGAAATCATCCGACTTCATGGTGCCACCTCCCTAGTGAACCTCACCGTCGCGGCAGAACGAGAGCACAACGAACCTGCGGCCATCCTCGTGCATCGTGAACTTCACGTAGAGCCGACCGTGCTCCGTTGATGGGCGGTAGATGTCTAGCCACACGCCGGGCCGCTCGCGGTGGGCCTGCGATTTGTGCAAGTCGGCCGGCTTGAGCCTTGCGACGACCTCGCATATTGTGCCGTGACTCCATCCGCGTGCGGTCAGATAGCGCTTCACCCTTTGGGGCGTCACGAAGTCGTCATCGCGAAAAGCGCGCTTGACCCGCTCTAGGTCGTAGTGCGGCTCCACCTTCTCGTCGTACCCACCTGCAGACACACCGCTCCCCTCTCCGTGGTGCGAGAGGGGCTCGCGAATGAAATATAGCGCATATCCTGATTTCCCGTCAAGCAATGATCGTCGCGGACGGGCGTGGGCGAGCGTCTCCCGGTTCGGGGCGTTGCGACCACTGGGTGGCGTGTCGGGCTTGTTCTTGAGGTGAAAGAAGTGCGAAGTGTCGCTCACGTCGCCTTGCGCGAAGGGCGGTAGGGTCCGCGGCCTTCGGCGGCGACGAAGCCGGTCTCGGCGATGAGCTCCGGGTGTGCGGCTAGGATGCGCATGAGGCGGTCGGCGGTCTTGTTCTGCGCGTACAGGCCCCGCTCCCAGCAACCCACTGTCGAGGCGCTGACCCCGAGCAGGTCTTCGAGGGCGGTCTGCGTGAGGCCGAGTGCGAGGCGCAGTTCGCGGATGTCGTGACCGGAGAGGAGGCCGTCCTCTGCGCGCTCCTTCTCGACAGCGAGGGCCGTGAGGTTGTCGAGGTCTCGAAATGAGATCAGATCCTCGCCACACGCCGTGCAGTGCTCGTATTCGAAACCGGGCTCAACGATCGTCGATCTCGTGCCGGTGCCGGCATCGAGTGGCTGCGTGGTCATGATCGCTGCGCGTGCGCCGCACATCGAGCAGACGTGGAAATCATCCGATGTCATGGTGCCACCTCCCTAGTGAGCCTCTCCGTCGTGGCAGAACGAGAGAACAACGAACCTGCGGCCATCCTCGTGCATCGTGAACTTCACGTAGAGTCGGCCGTACACGGTTGTTGGACGATAGATGTCGAGCCACACACCGGGCCGCTCGCGGTGGGCCTGCGATTTATGCAAGTCACGCGGTTTGGGCGTCTCGAAGACCTCACAGACCGTGCGGGTATTCCACTTGCGTGCAGCAAGATACCGCTTCACTCGAGTCGGTGTGACCACGTCGTCCGCCCGAAATGCGCGCTTGACCCGCTCTAGGTCGTAGTGCGGCTCCCGCTTCTCGTCGTACCCACCTGCAGACACACCGCTCCCCTCTCCGTGGTGCGAGAGGGGCTCGCGAGTGAAATATAGTACAGTTCCCTATTTCGGTCAAGGGGGCGTCGTTCCGGGAGCGCGACGATCGTTCCGGCGACGCGAGCAACTGTGGCCGAACGCCTCGAAAACCGACTATCCTGTTTCCGCATACTCACTGCGACAACTTCGGAGGCTCCTCACATGCCCGGACTGTTCGAAGGCAAGCGCATTCTCGTCACCGGCGGGACCGGATCACTGGGCCAGGTGCTGACTCGTCGGCTCATGTCCGGCACTGAGGGCACGCCCGAAAGCGTCACGGTCTTCTCGCGTGACGAGGCCAAGCAGCACTACATGCGCCTCGACTTCATGCAAAAGCACGTGGCGACCGACGAGGTCATCTTCGAGAACGCCAAGCAGCGCCTGCGATTCATGATCGCCGACGTGCGTGACTACGGCAGCGTCGTGCGTGCGGCACGCGACGCCGACATCGTCTTCGCGGCTGCGGCGCTCAAGCAGGTGCCTTCGTGCGAGTACTTCCCGTGGGAGGCCGTGCGCACCAACATCGAAGGCGCCGAGAACCTCGTGCGCGCCATCTCCGAGTTCGACCTGCCCGTCGAGACCGTCATGGGCATCACGACCGACAAGGCGTGCAAGCCCGTCAACGTGATGGGAATGACCAAAGCGATCCAGGAGCGCGTCTACATAAACGGCAACGTCCGCGCACCGAAGACCCGCTTCATCTGCGCCCGGTACGGCAACGTGCTCGCCTCGCGCGGCTCGGTGGTTCCGTTGTTCCTCGACCAGATCGCTGCGGGCGGGCCGGTCACCATCACGACTGCGGACATGACTCGGTTTCTGCTCACGCTGGAAGACGCTGTCGACACCATCTTCGCAGCGGTCCGATCGGCGGCACCGGGTGAGACCTACATCCCGAAGTGCCCGAGCGCGAAGATGACCGATTTGGCCGCCTATCTCATCGGCGACCGGAGTATCGACACCGTGATCACCGGAATCCGCCCCGGCGAGAAGATTCACGAGATCCTGCTTTCCGAGGAAGAGGCCACGCGCACCATCGCGGGACACGAAGGCTACTACGCGCTGCGGCCGATGCTGCCGGAGCTCGCGGGGCCGGTGGAGGTGCCCGCGATTGTGGGCGACTACAGTTCCGAGCACGCACTCATGGCGCCCGGCGAGCTCGCGACGTTCCTCGAAAAGCGCATCGCCGACGTCATCGGGCAGAACTACCTGGAAGCGTAGGCGGGGGCGTCACGAGAGGGACGCGGCGATCACCCGCTGAGTCTCAGCGTCGACGCGTGAAACCTCTCGCGCCAAATTGACGGTCATAGCGGCCTCTGCGACATCAATGAGACCGGGGCTCACTGCATAACCCTTGTCAGCATCCAGCCAGCGTAGCAGCGGAGCGAGATGCCAGACCGTCGAGGCCCCTTCGTGGACCGGAACGAGGTGTGCGGGCGCGCTGGTGGCCAGAAGTACGCGCATATTCTGACGAGAACAACCCACCATGTCGGCGATCTCTGTGACCCCGACGAGATCCGGTGTAACCTCAATGAGGCGGGCCGTCGGAAGCGCACGCATCACATCAGCGATCGCACTCAAGATGGCCTCGCGCGCATTTCGAGCGTCTCTCGCGAAGTCGAAGGCGATCCGCCCTGGTCTCCCAAGGCCGACCAGAGCGTCGTCACAGCCTGCATCGCCGAGTCGTTCAACCAGGTCGTCGCCGAGATCCTGCGAAACGGGAAGCGCGAAGCGGACACCGAATTCATAGATGGCCATGGGCTACTCCGGCATCACATCATTGACGGGGCTCGCCTCAACGCGTACGCTATGTCGTACGTCTTTGAGAGGAGTGTCCATGACCAGCATCACCGCCACGGAGGCGCGCAAGTCCCTCTACCGCCTCGTCGATGAGGTCCAGGATTCGCACGACCCGGTTCAGATCACAGGCAAGCGCGGCAACGCGGTTCTCGTGAGTGAGGACGACTGGCGTGCCGTACAGGAGACGCTACATCTCGTGTCGATTCCCGGCATGCGTGATTCGATACGTGAGGGCATGGCCCAGCCGACGAACGAACTCGACAGCGAGCTTGACTGGTGAGCTGGAGTCTCGTCTACACGAAGGCCGCGCAGAAAGACGCCCGATTCCTCGCCTCGGCGGGCCTCAAACCCAAAGCGCTGCAGTTGCTGGCGATCCTGGAGCGGGATCCCTTCGCCTCGCCACCCCGCTTCGAGAAGTTGGTCGGCGACTTGAGCGGCGCGTACTCCCGGCGCATCAACATCCAGCATCGCCTAGTGTACGAGGTGCTGGAGGATGAGCACGTAGTCAAAGTGCTCCGGATGTGGAGCCACTACGAATGACGGTGTGCTTCTGTCCGCCAGCCGGACGGTATACTGTCCCCGTCCACTGAACCGGGCTGGGAGTCGCACATGCCGAAGGTCATCACCCTGCTGGGCACGCGCCCGGAGATCATCCGCCTGTCGAGGGTCATAAACGTGCTGGATGCCTCGTGCGACCACCTGTTGGTCCACACCGGCCAGAACTACGACGACCGGCTCTCCGGCATGTTCTTCCGAGAGCTGGGTGTGCGTGAGCCCGACGTCTACATGGGTATCCGGGGCAGCGGTTTCGCCGATCAGATCGGCCAGATGCTCGCGCGGGCAGAAGAGCTCTTCACCGCCGAGAAGCCCGACACCGTACTCATCCTGGGAGACACCAACACCGGTTTGACCGCGTTCGTCGCCAAGCGCATGGGCATCCGCGTCTGCCACATGGAGGCGGGCAACCGCTGCTTCGACGATTCGGTCCCCGAAGAGGTCAACCGGCGCGTCATCGACCACTCGAGCGACGTGCTGATGCCCTACACATACCGCAGCGCGGAGAACCTCGTACGAGAGGGTATCGCTCGCCAGCGTGTCTTCGTGACCGGCAACCCGATCAAAGAGGTGCTCGACCACTACGCTCCCCAGATCGAGGCGGCCGACCCGTTCAGCCAGTTCGGCGTCGAGCCCGGGAAGTACCTTCTCGTCACCGCGCATCGCGCCGAGATGACCGACGTGCCCGAGCGGCTCGCCGCCCTCGTGAGCGCGCTCAACGCCGTCGGCGAGAAGTACGACATGCCGGTGCTCGCGTCGCTGCACCCTCGCACCGCCGACAAGATGAAGGCGTTCGGCGTGGCCGAGGGCACGGTCAAATTCGTTCCGCCGATAGGGCTCTTCGACTTCGTGCACCTCGAGAAGGAGGCGTTTTGCGTGCTGTCTGACAGCGGCACCGTGCAGGAGGAGTGCTGCATCTTCGGCGTCCCGACCGTCACCATGCGAGACGTCACCGAGCGCCCCGAGACGATCGAGTGCGGCAGCAACATCCTCGCGGGCGTGGAAGCGGACCGCATCCTGCCCGCGATCGATCTTGCGGTGCGCTCGCGCGGCACGTGGACGCCGCCGGCGGAGTACCTCGCGACCAACGTCTCAGACATCGTCGCACGGATCGTGCTGGGTATCGCGTGAGCGGCACCCCGCGCATCCTGGTCGTCGGCGCCAGCGGTATGCTGGGGCACGAGGCCATTCGCGTGCTCGCGCCGGACTTCGAGGTCTGGGGGGCGTGTCGCAACCCCGCCGCACTCCCCGACCTGGGAATTCCACGCGAGCGGCTGCTAGCCGATCTGGACGCCACGGATCGCGCGTGTCCCGCCCGGCTCGTCGAGTCCGTCCGGCCCGATCTGGTCATCAACGCAGTGGGAATCGTGAAGCAGCACGCAGACGCCAAAGCCGCGGTTCCGTCGATCGAGGTCAACAGCCTCTGGCCGCACCTGCTCGCTGATGCATGCGACCGGCAGGGCACCCGCATGCTCCACGTGAGCACCGACTGCGTCTTCAGCGGATCGCGCGGCGGCTACACCGAGGCCGACGTGCCGGACGCCTTCGACCTCTACGGACGCTCGAAGCTCCTGGGCGAAGTGACCGACCGCGAGAACACCGTCACCCTGCGCACCTCGATCATCGGCTGGCAGCTGGGCGAGCCGACCGGCCTCGTGGGTTGGTTCGCGGCGCACCGGGACGAGAAGCTCAAGGGCTTCACCAAGGCGGTCTTCAGCGGGCTCACGACTCGGGCGCTCGCCCAGTGCATCCGCGACGTCGTACTGGCGGATGCGAAGCTCTCGGGCCTCTGGCACGTCTCGGTCGACCCGATCGACAAGCACACGCTCCTCACGAGTCTCGCCGACCACCTGGGATGGGACGTCGACATCACTCCGTCCGACGAACTCGTGATCGACCGCTCGCTTGACAGCTCCCGCTTTCGCGAGCGCACCGGGTGGACCCCGCCGAGCTGGGACGAGATGCTCGCCGACCTGGCTGCGGAGCACGCGACCCACGATTAGAAGAGAGCGACCGTGCGCGTGCTCGTCATCCCCAGCTGGTACCCGAGCCCGGAAGCGCCCACTGCGGGCGTCTTCATCCAGCAGCAGATTCGGGCGCTCGCCGAAGTCGCCGACGTCGCGGTGCTCCACGTCGAGCCCGGGGATGCCGCGTTCGGTCCCACCGTCACCCACGAGGACGGCGCCACCGTGATTCGCGCCGGAATCGACGCGGTCAGTCTGACTGCTCGCTACTTCGGATACCGCCGAGCGGGCACGGTCGCTTTCGAGGCACTGCTCGACGCCTGGGGCATGCCGGACGTCGTCCACGTGCAGGCCCTCTGGCCGGCGGCACTGATCGCACGCGACATCAATCGTCGGCTGGGTATCCCGTACGTGGTCACGGAGCACTCCGAGGAGTACCTCGCCTCGTCGAAGCGTCGGCTGGTACGGACGCCGGGCATGCTGCCGTTGGTGCTGCGCCCCCTCGCACGCTCCTCATCGCGCACCATCGCGGTCAGCCGCTTCCTTGCGGACCGGCTCGAGGAGCTGGGGCTCGCGCGCGACCCACTCGTCATTCCGAACGTGGTCCCCGTGAGCCCGGCAACGCCGCTTCCCCTGGCGCCTCCGCACGTCATCAATCACATCTCGGTGATGGGGTCGGCGAAAAACCTCGGCTCTCTGCTGCGCGCATGCGATCGGCTTCGACAGAAGCGCGGCGACTTCGTGCTGCGGCTGGTCGGCGACGGCGAGTGCCGGGCCGAGATGGAGAGCCTGGCAGCGGTGCTCGGATTGGGCGACACCGTGCAGTTCGTGGGGCGCAAGAGCGTCGAGGAGGCACACGCGCTGCTCGCACAGTCCGCGTTCACGGTGATCAGCAGCACGCACGAGACGTTCTCGGTATCGGCTGCCGAGTCACTGATGTGCGGCCGCCCGGTGCTTGCGACTCGCTGCGGCGGCCCCGAGGAGTTCGTCACCCCTGACGTTGGTCGCCTCATCGATGTCGACAACGACGAAGCCCTTGCCGAAGGGTTGGACCGGATGCTCGACCACTACACTGACTTCGACCCGGACAGCCTGCACGACTACGCGATGGAGCGCTTCGCTCCCCCTGTGGTGGCGCAGCTCATCCTCGACACCTATCGGAGCGTCCTTCATGACTGACACGCCCCGCTTCAGTGTCACCATCCCCGCCTACAACGCCGAGACCACGCTTACCGAGACGGTCGCTTCGGCCCGGGCCCAGACGTATCGCGACTTCGAGATCGTCATCTGCGACGACGGCTCGACCGACAGGACGCTGGCACTGGCAGAGAGCCTCGCCGCCGAGGACCCGCGCATCCGCGTCGTCTCGCAAGCGAACCGCGGCTCGGGCGGCGCCTACAACACCGCCGTGCGCAACGCGCGCGCGGATCTGCTGGTGATGCTTTCGGCCGACGACCTCTTGATGCCGGAGCATCTGGAGCAGATGGACCGCTTCGTACGGGAGCACCCGGACGCGTCCGTGTTCACCTGCGACGGCTGGTACCTCTACGACGACGGCAGGCGCGAGCGAGCCGACCCCTCGGCGCGGTGGCACGATCCAGGCGGCTGTACGCTGGGAGAACTGCTCGAGGCGTGCTTCTTCGGCGCGGGAGCGGTCTACCGGCGCGGGGTGTGGGACCGTGTTGGCGGCTTTCGCGAGGAGTTCTACGCCGAGGACTACCTGTTCTGGCTGCTCGCGCTGGCGCACGGCTACACGCACCGCCACCTCGACGTGGCTCTCTCTGTGCATCGGCGCAACACCTCGCAGAAGTCCGGCGATGTGATTCGCATGCGCGAGACCGACGTTCGAGTATTCGACGCGCTTCTCGAGTCGGGGCTACTCGCCGGGCCCGACATCACAGCGGCGGCGAACGTGCGTCACCGCCTCACGCGAGACATCCGCATCCGCCGGGCACTGACCTCCGTGCTGGGAGCAAGCATCACCGAGCGCATCATCGCCGCGACCCGAGGCATTCGCTCACGCACCACCGGGAGACGCTGATGACGGAGCCGCTTTCCATCGCATACCTCAACAACTTCGGCGGCCCGACGCTGGGCGGGGGCGAAGTCCAGCTGCTCGCGCTGATGCGCGGGGTTCGCGACGCCGGCGCGCAAGTCACGCTCGCGTGTGCGGCAGGCTCCGCCCTTGAAAGCGCAACACGCGAGATGGGCGGCGTTCGCGTCGTGCCCACTGATTTCGACGCCGCGCGGGTGACCACCCTCACCCGCAAGCTTCGGGCCGAGCTCAACGGTGTCGATCTCCTCCAAGGGACCGGTTTTCTGACGAACCTCATCGCGCGGCGCGTAGGACCGGGAATCGGCGCGCGCGTCATCAACGCCGTGCATGTCTTGCCGGATGCGGCGCGGCTCGATGGCGAGTCCGCCGCTCGAAGCCTACTGCGCACCACGCTGGACCGCACGTCTCGGAGCAAGGTCGACCGCTTCGTCGCGGTGTCGAGCGAGGTG
>CAMTUW010000021.1:0-40132 GCA_947085035.1 uncultured Actinomycetes bacterium | reverse complement strand
GCTGGTCTCCGTGATCAATCCGGACGTGCGCACAGCGGCAGAGTTCAGCGATATCTTGTCGGCACCGGCTTTGAGCATCGCCCGGATGTCGGCCGCCGATCGCATGCCGCCCCCGACCGTGTACGGGATGAAGCATTCCTCGGCAGTGCGCGAGGCGACCTCGAGCATGCTGGGCCGCTCCTCATGGCTCGCGGTGATGTCGAGGAAGACGACCTCGTCTGCCCCGGCGTGATCGTAGAGCGCGGCCATCTCGACCGGATCACCGGCATCGCGCAGATCCACGAAGTTGACGCCCTTGACCACACGTCCCTCGTGAACGTCCAGACAGGGAATGACGCGCTTCATCAGCATCGGGTCAGTACTCCCCGCGTGCGGCGCGAATCGCGTGCTTGAGCTTGAAGGCGTCTTCGTAGAGCGCGCGTCCGGTGATCGCACCCTCGATCACGTCGGGCCCGAGTGCTGCGAGTTCGCGGAAGTCGTCAAGTGTCGAGACGCCCCCGCTCGCGATGACGGGAAATCCCGCAGTCTCGGCGATCTGCTCGTAAGCATCGACGTTGACGCCGGTCCTCATGCCGTCGCGGCTGATGTCGGTATAGACCAGGTGCGCGAGCCCAAGAGCACGCAGCTCGGCGACGAGTTCAGCGGCGGGAGTGGTCGTTCCCTCGCGCCATCCCTCGACCGCGACCATACCGTCACGCGCGTCGATGCCGGCAACGATCTTGTCGCCGAAACGAGCAACGGCCGCCCGCACGAAAGCCGGGTCGGTCGCGAGCTTCGTGCCGAGCACCATCCGGCTCGCGCCGGCCGCATCAAGAAGCGCGAGCGCCTCAAGCGTGCGGATGCCGCCACCGGTCTGCACGGGAACACCGACTTCCGAGACGATGCGCTCGATCACCGCGCTGTTTCCGGCTACGCCGTCGCGCGCGCCGTCGAGGTCCACGACGTGGATCCACTCGGCCCCGGCCTCGGCGAACTCGCGTGCTTGGGCGACCGGGTCTTCGTTGTAGACGGTCATGCGTTCGTAGTCGCCCTGAGCAAGCCGCACCGCACGCCCGCCCAGAAGGTCAATCGCAGGAAACACGATCATGCCCGCGCTCCTTTCACGATACGGCCGAAGTTCGCCAGCAGCGCCAGACCGGCCGCTGATGACTTCTCGGGATGAAACTGCACCGCACGGATGTTGTCGCTTCGCACGGCTGCGGCGAAGCGGATTCCGTATTCGGTCGAACCGCTCACCACGCTCGGATCGGTGGGTACGAAGTGATAGCCGTGCACGAAGTAGAATGCGGTCGACTCGGGGATGCCTTCGAACAGCGGATCCGCGCGCGGGTACTCGACAGTGTTCCAGCCGATGTGCGGAACCTTGACTCCCGCCGGCAGCGGCTCGCAGGTGCCCGGTATGAGGCCGAGTCCTCGCCACTCGCCGTTCTCGAGACCCAGGTCAGCCAACAGCTGAAGCCCCAGGCAGATGCCCAGAAACGGTGTACCCGAGGCGACTTTCGCGCGCACGACGTCTTCGAGACCGCTCTCTCGCAGATTGGCCGCGGCATCGCGAAACGCCCCGACGCCGGGCAACACGATACCGTCGGCCCGCTCGACCAGCAACGGGTCGTCTGTCACCACCACATCGGCGACACCGGCGTGCTCGAAGCCCTTCTCGACGCTGCGAAGGTTGCCCATCTTGTAGTCGAGAACGACGATCACAGCGAGCCTTTGGTGGACGGCACGCCGCTCACGCGCGCATCGAGCGCGACCGCCACGCGTACCGCACGTGCAGCGGCCTTGAAGGCGGCCTCGATGATGTGGTGGCTGTTCTCGCCCGCGAACGAACGCACGTGCAGCGTGAGCCCGGCGTTGGTCGCAAACGCGATCAGGAACTCTTTTGCCAGTGTGGTGTCAAACGTCCCGACAATCTCGATGGGCAGATCCACGTCGAAGTGCAGCTGTCCGCGTCCTGACACGTCAACGGCAGCCATCACGAGCGCCTCATCCATGGGCACGACGGCATCTCCGAACCGCGTGATGCCCGCCTTGTCGCCCATCGCTTCGGCCAGCGCGGCCCCCAAGACGATGCCGACGTCTTCCACCGTGTGGTGGGCGTCGACCGCAAGGTCACCTGAGGCTTGGATCGTCAGATCGAAGGTGGCGTGACGTCCGAAGGCGTCCAACATGTGGTCGAAGAACGGCACGCCCGTGGCGACCGCCACGCGACCGGAGCCATCCAGCTCCAGTTCAACGGTCACATCGGTCTCGCCGGTCTTGCGGTTGACACTCGCGAAACGGCTCATGGCCGCTCCTCCCGTCTCAGCTCCGATTACCTGGTCCCACACGCACTTTCTCGCCGAGATGCTCCGATGCCCGTCGCGAACGAAGCACCTCCTCGACCGCCTCGAGAAAACGCCGGTTCTCGTCAGGTGTGCCGATTGTCACGCGCAAGCAGCTCTCCAATCCCGGAGTCCTCGAGAAGTCCCTGATCAGTACGGAGTGATTATGCAGCAGGTCGCGCCAAAGAGCGCTGGCGTGCTCGACTCTGAACAACACGAAGTTGGCCTCGCTGGGAAAGACCTCGACGCCTTCCAAAAGACCCAGGGCGTGCATGATGTGGTCACGCCCCCGGATGAGGTCGCTCACGCCGTGCTCGAACACCATCCGCTCGCGAAAGACCGTCGCCGCCACCCACTGTGCGAACGAGTTCACCGAGTAGGGCTGGCGCACCTTCTTCAGCTCGCGTACCACGTCGGCGTGCCCGAGCAAGTAGCCAACGCGCAGGCCGGCAAGCGAGAACGCCTTGGAAAACGTTCTGAGGATGACGAGGTTCGAGTGGCGCTGCATGTGGGGGCGCATCGTGTGACGACTGAACTCGAAGTACGCCTCATCGACCAATACGATCGCGTCGGTGGCTTTGAGCAGGGCGATGAGGAACGCCTCATCTGTGAGACCCCCGGTGGGGTTGTTCGGGTTGGCGAGCGCCACGATGTCGATGTCGCCTTGCGAGACGCGCGCAAGCATCGCTTCTTGGTCCACGCCGAAATCGGCCAATCGGGGCACTCGCACGACTTCGGTGCCGGTCGATGCGGCGTCGACGGCATACATCGCGAACGTGGGCGGCGCATCCATGAGCTTGCGACCGGGACCGCCCCAGGCGAGCAGCAGGTCGAAGATGAGCTCGTCGCCGCCATTGCCGACGAGTACGTTGTCAGGCTCGAGCCCGTTGGCTTCAGCGATCAGGCGTCTGAGTTCTTGGGCCATCGGGTCGGGATAGCGGTTGAACGCGAAATCGGGCAACCGAGCGGCGATCTTCGAGACGATCTCGCTGGGTAGGTTGCCCGGGTTCTCGTTCGACGCCAAGACCACCTCGGCGCGCACATCTTTCGCGTCGTAGGGAATCAGCCCCTCGAGCTCGAGGCGAGGTTCACGGAACCTGTCCACTAGCGCTCACTCCTCATCAGAATCGATCGCTTGGCGCTCGGCTTGAGCCGCCTCGATTCGAAGCGAGACGGCCCGAGCGTGCGCCCACAGCCCTTCCCTCGAAGCGATCTCGATGACGGTGGGCCCGTCCATCTCAAGCGCGTCATAGGAATACGAGAGCACACTCGACTTCTTCACGAAGTCATCCACCGAAAGCGGGCTTGAGAACCGGGCCGTCCCGCCGGTGGGCAGTACGTGATTCGGTCCGGCCACGTAGTCGCCGACGCTCTCGCACGTCCAGTGACCGAGGAAGATCGCTCCCGCGTTGCGTATCGAACCCAGAAGCTCGAACGGGTCCTCGCACATCACCTCGAGGTGCTCCGGTGCGATCACGTCAACGGTGTCGAGGGCGGACTCCATGTCAGGACACACGATCACCACGCCGTTGTCGACGAGCGAACGCTGGGTGATCTCGCCACGCGGAGACTCAGCGATCAGGATGACGAGCGCTTCTTCGACGAAGTCGGGCAGGCCTGGGTCGGTCGTCACAAGGTAGGTCGCGGCGCGCGGATCGTGCTCGGCCTGCGCCATGAGGTCGATGGCGACGAAAGCCGGCACCGTCGATTCGTCGGCGAGCACAAGCACCTCGCTCGGACCGGCGAGCATGTCGATCCCGACATCGCCCATGACGAGCTTCTTGGCGGCGGTCACATAGGCGTTACCCGGCCCTACGACCTTGTCGACACGCGGAATGCTCTCTGTCCCGTAGGCGAGCGCCGCGATCGCTTGGGCACCTCCCACCTTGTAGATCTCGGTGATGCCGACCTCGGCTGCCGCAGCGAGCGTATACGGGTTCACCGTGCCGTCGGATGCGGGCGGCACGACCATCGCGATCTCATCGACACCGGCGACCAACGCCGGGATCGCCGTCATGAGCACGCTTGACGGATACAGCGCGCGCCCGCCCGGCACGTAGATCCCCACGCGCGAAAGAGGTGTCACCTTCTGGCCGAGAAACACACCGCCCTCGCCGGCGGTGAACCACGACTGCTGGATCTGGCGGGCGTGGAACTCCTCGATAGCCAGGGCCGCAGTCCGGATAGCATCGAGGAACGCGGGCTCGCACTCGTTCACGGCAGCGGCGATCTCGGCTTCGGTCACGCGGAAATCGTCGAGCACGCACTTGTCGAACTGGGCCGTCAACTCGCGCAGCGCCTCATCGCCACGCGCGCGCACGTCGTCGACGATTCGCGCGGCGACGCCGATGACCTCGGCGTCCACACCGCCGCTTCGGGCAAGGTCCCTCTCGGTCATACGCTGCCCGGGCTCGAGCACGATACGACGCAGCATGTCCCTACTCGCTTCCTGTTGCCGTGATATCGGGTCCTGTCATCGATTCTACCGAGAGGAGTGACAACGTGTTCGCGAGCGTGGTGACCCGCGGGTCCGTGCGCACCGCGACCGGATTGCCCACGAAGCGCGCGGTCGACGGCACCACGTCCTCGACGATGCGAAGACGGTTCTCGCGAAGCGTGGTGCCCGTAGCGGTGATGTCGACAACAGCGTCCGCTATCCCGATCAGAGGCGCGAGCTCGATGTTCCCGTTGAGCTTCACAATCTCTATCTGGATGCCGCGCCTATCGAAGTGTGCCTGAGCGATGTTGGGGTACTTCGTCGCCACGCGAACGACTCCCAGCCTACGCGCCCTGGCCCCCAGGTCCTCGACCTCGTCTTCAGATTCAGCGACCACGAAACGGCAGCGCCCGAAGCCCAGGTCGACCAGCTCCACGACATCGAGGCGTGCCTCGATGAGCACATCTTTTCCGGCGATTCCGCAGTCCGCGGCGCCATAGGCGACGTAAACCGGGATGTCGGTTGGTTTCCCGATGATGAAGTCGGTCTCGGCTCCGCGCACGATGAGCTGGCGTCCGGAATCGCGAAGCGCCTCGGCGTCGAGCCCGGCTGCTTCGAGTACCGACACGGAGTCCGCGAGCAACGCGCCCTTCGGCACCGCGATTCTCAGCCGCCCGTCTCGCTCGACACATCTGCGTGTCATCATCATTTCGCCTCCACAGCCATTGCGCCCCGCGAGGCGGCCTCATCGCGCAATGCGGCTCCGGACAAGCCCGCCGCGAGCGTGACCCGCTGGCCCGAGGCGCGCAACCGTGCGGCCTCGGCGAATGCGGCGCGCGCAGGTCCCCCCACAACCACGGGGGCTGGCACCACCTTGGCCGCAGCGTCCGTCTCGGAAAGCGCGATACCCACGCGCTCGAGGCCCAGCGCGAAACCGGCCGCCGGGGACGGCGAGCCGTAGGCGGCGAGCACGCCGTCGTAGCGTCCGCCGCCGCCCAAAGGTACGCCCAGCCCGGGTGCATACGCCTCGAACACGATTCCCGTGTAGTAGTCAAACGAGCGCAAGACGCCGAAATCGATGACGACACGATCGCCCACGCCGGTCGCGGCAAGGAGCTGCCAAGTGGCGGCAAGCTCGTCAAGCACGCCGCCGCAGCCGAATGGCGCCACGATCCGCTTGCACTCGGCGATGGCCTCGGCGCCACCGCGGATGCGCACCACAGCGCGAAGCGCCTCGCCGGCTTCAACAGCGACACCGGCAGCGCGGGTCAAGTCATCGAAGGCGACGAGGTTTCGGTCGTGCGCAGCCGCAAGCATCGCCGAGCGCCATGCGTCACCGCCACCGGCCGCCTCAAGCAAGGCGAGCAGGACCTCGACATCTCCAAGCGCGACCGAGAACTCCTCGATTCCCGTTGCGACAAGGGCCTCGACGAGTACCGAGACGACCTCGGCGTCGACCGCAGGACCGCTCGCCCCGACCAGCTCGATACCGATCTGTGTGAACTGGCGCGCCTGACCGCGCAGCGACTCGTGCTCACGAAAGACCTCGGCGGCGTAGCGGAACCGCTTCACGCCGGGCTGATCGGCCATGCGCGCAGCCACGAGCCGGGCGATCGGCACGGTCATGTCGGGCCTGAGCGCGAGCAGTCTGCCGTCTGAGTCAAAGAGCCGAAAAGCGGTGCCCTCCAACTCTCCGGTAGCGGCAGCGAGGGTCTCGTAGACCTCTACCATCGGCGTCTCAACGGGATCGTATCCCCACGACGAGAACACCGAGTGGATAGCGGTACAAAGCGCCTCCCTCTGGGCGGCCTCTCGCGGCAACACGTCGCGAAAACCGCGAGGTGTGACGGGTCCCATGTGATCACGGCTCCTCACGACGATGCGCGACCTACGTCATTCGCGCTGAGATCTCTCTATTCCCCAGTCACTCTATCGCAGTAGAGTGATGTAGTGCAAACGACCCCGTCACGCCGCCTCGACGGAGTCGAGTCCGAACAGCTCTATCAGCGCGGCATGCAGGCCGTTCGCGTTCCCGTTGACGCGCTCGGGCATGGTGCAGACGATGGTCTTGCCTTTCGAGACGTCCCACACGTGCAGCTCCACGACGTCTCGACCCGGAAAGCTCGTGAGTATCCGTTGGAGCTCTGTCGCGCGCCCGTTGACCAGCGCGTTTCCGTCGGCGCGGACGACGACCTTCATCGGAGCCTTGGCGAACGCATCCCCGTCAAAGACCAGAACCTCACTCACGATCAACTTCCGACCACGGTCATCCACCTCGACCTTGGCCTTGATGCGCAGCACGGCGTCTTCGACGATCAGGTCGCGATACCCCTCGTAGGTCTTGGGAAACAGTATCGCCTCGGCCGCGCCCTCGAGATCCTCGAACTCGATGACCGCCATCATGTCGCCCTTCTTGGTGGGCCGACGAGTGACCGAGCTCAGCATGCCCGCGAACCAGTGCGTCGAACCCGTCTTCAGCTCATCGAGATCGCCAAGCGAGCAGTCCGCCGCCTCTCGCACGGCCGCCTCGATCGCGCGTAGCGGATGGTCCGTGACGTAGATGCCGAGCATCTCCTTCTCGAACGCGAGCTTGATCCGCTTATCCCATTCGATGCCGTCACTGGGCGGGGCGTCATCGGTGAAGCCATGGTCGGCAGCGTCCACCAGATCGAACATCGAGAACTGCCCGGCGTCTCTGTCCTTGCATCGCTTGTTCGCGGCCTCGAGCACACCGCCATCGTCGACGAAGTGCATCAGTTGGCGACGTGTGTACCCGGTCGAGTCGAATGCGCCCGCCTTCACGAGCGCTTCGAGCGTCTTCTTGTTGACGCCGGTCAGATCGACGCGCGCGAGGAAGTCGTGCAGTGAGGCGAACGCTCCCCCGGCCCGTCGCGCCTTCACGATCGCCGCTACGACGCCCTCGCCAACACCTCGGATGCCGGCCAGACCGAAGCGAATCGCACCGTCGACCGCCGCGAAGGTCGTACCCGATGAGTTCACGTCAGGTGGCAGCACCTCAATAGCGGCGCGGTTGCAGGCGACCACGTAGTGCACGATCTTATCGGTCTTGCCGGTGTAGCTCGTGAGCACGGCGGCCATGAAGTCCAGCGGATAGTGCGCCTTGAGGTAGGCGGTCTGGTAACTGATGAGGCCATAGGCCGCCGCGTGGCTCTTGTTGAAGGCGTATTCCGCGAACTTCGCGATGTCGTCCCACATCTGCTTGATGATGCGCTTGTCGTAGCCGCGCTCAAGCGCCCCCTCCACGAACGGAGGGTACATCTCGGCCATGATCTCGGCGTCTTTCTTGCCCATGCCTTTGCGCAGCTTGTCAGCTTTGGCTGCCGAGAAACCCGCCATCTCCATCGAGATCCTCATGACCTGCTCCTGATAGACCATCAGACCGTAGGTCTCTTCCAGGATGAACTTGAGACGATCGTCGTAGTAGCTGATCGGCGCGACCCCGTGCTTGCGATCGGTGAAGTTGTCGATCGAGGCCATGGGGCCGGGCCTGAACAGCGCCACGACGGCCACGATATCGCCGAACACCGTTGGCTTGAGTCTCTTCAAGGTTCGCTTCATGCCCGGCGACTCGACCTGGAACACGCCATCGGTATCGCCGCGTCGCAGCAACTCCCACGTGAGCTCGTCGTCCAGTGGGATGGAGTCGATGTCGATCTCGACACCGTGGCTGTCCTTGATCGCCGCGAGCGCGTTCGCTATGACGGTGAGGGTGCGAAGGCCCAAGAAATCCATCTTCAACAGTCCCAGATGGGCGACCGTGGGTCCATCGAACTGGGTGATCGTGGCTCCGCCCTTGGTGTCCTTCTTGACAGGGAGATGGAAGTGCAGCGGGTCGGGGCATATCACCACGCCGGCAGCGTGAACTCCCTCACCGCGCACGAAGTCCTCGAGGCTCAGCGCGGCGTCAAGGATGCGACGCGTGTCCGCATTCTCCTCGTACTCGGTTCGCAGGTCCGGATTCTGCTCGAGCGAACTCGTGATGGTCGCCTTGGGATCGTCGACGATCATCTTGCTGATCTTGTCAGGCACGCCGTAGGGGTAGCCCAGCACGCGCCCCGCGTCACGGATGGCCGCCCGCGCCTTCATCGTGCCGAAGGTGATGATCTGAGCGACCTTGTCCTCACCGTACTTGCGACGCACGTACTCGATGACGTCGCCACGGCGCTCGTCGTCGAAGTCCATATCGATATCGGGCATCTCCGAGCGCTCGGGGTTCAAGAAGCGCTCGAAGAGCAGACCGTGCGTGATGGGATCGAGTGCCGTGATCCCCAGCGAGTAACTGACGATCGAGCCGGCCGCCGAACCACGGCCGGGCCCGACACCGATGTGGTTGTCCTTCGCCCACTGAACGAAATCAGCCACGATGAGGAAGTATGCCGGGAAGCCCTTCTCGATGATCACGGCCAGCTCTGACTCGAGCCGCTCCATCGCGTCGCCCGGCACCGGATCACCGTAGCGCACCCTGAGTCCCTCGATGCAGCGTTTGCGCAGGTAGGCGGCCTCGGACAGCGCCTCTGGCACCTGAAAGCTCGGCAGGATGATCTTGTCGAACTCCATGTCGACGCTGCACTTCTCGGCGATGTCCAAGGTGTTGGCGAGCGCCTCGGGATAATCGGGAAGCGCGGCGGCCATCTCTTCGACTGACTTCATGTAGAACTCGTCGCAGGAGAACTTCATCCGCCCGGGCTGGTCAACGGTCGAGCCCGTACCGATGCACAGCAACAGATCCTGCGTCACCGCATCCTTGCGGGCCAGGTAGTGAACGTCGTTCGTCGCCACGAGAGGCAACCCGAGTTCCGTTCCGATCTGCGAGATAGCGGCGTTGATCTGGGTCTGCGAGACCCCATTGTCCGCGACGATCCCTTGATCCTGGATCTCGAGATAGAAGTCGCCCGGCGCAAAAACACCGGAGAAGGTCTTCGCCCAGCGTCTGGCCTCCTCGGGCACACCGCGCTCGATGGACTTCGACACGATGCCGCTCATGCACGCCGACGTGCAGATCAAGCCCTCGGAGTGACGCTCAAGCGACGCGAGGTCGACTTGGGGTCGATAGTAGAACCCTTTGACGGCCGCGTCGCTCACGATCGCCATGAGGTTGCGGTAGCCCACGTTGTTCTTGGCTAGGAGCAGCAAGTGGTACAGGGCGGGCTTTCCTCCGCTGAGCTGACGCTCCCCGACGAAGTACACCTCGCACCCGATGATCGGCTTGACTCCGACCTTCGTCGCCTGGCGGTAGAAATCAACCGCCCCGTACATGTAGCCGTGGTCGGTGATGGCGAGCGCCGGCATCTCGAGCTCACGGGCGCTCGTGACGAGATCGGTGACACGAGCGGCCCCGTCGAGCAGTGAGTACTCGGAATGGGTGTGCAGGTGGACGAAGGACACGGCGAGAACCCTAACTGCCCGCGCGCTCGCCGCTGACGCGGTCGAGAACGCGGCGGTAGCCATCGGCACCGTACTTGAGCGCCTTGTTCACGCGGGCGATCGTGGTCGCCGAGGCCCCCGTGGCGTCTTGAATCTCTCCGTAGTGAGCGCCGGCGTCAAGCATTCTCGCGACCTCGAGCCGACCTGCCATCTCTTGAATCTCGCGCACCGTACACAGGTCCACAAGGAGATCATAGGCTTCGTTGGCGTCGTGCAGAGACAGTAGCACGCGGAGAAGTTCTTCCACTTCATGCGTGCGAAGACGATCCTCGACCATGAATGCAAGACTCCCCTGCGAGACGGCGTGAACCACAAGATATCGCGGTCAGAATAGCACGGGGGCGCGACATCCTGTGCCTGTGGATAGCCGAGCGGCCAGCTGTCCGCGACGAGCGGCGCGCACATCGAAGAGGGCCAGGCGCGTGGCCTGACCCTCGTCGATTCATCCATACCCGAGGGCATCAAGCCCCCGTGCGAGCGACCCTACAACTTGAATCCCTTGCTCAGCGACCTCACGGTATTGCCAGGCAGATCCTTGGCACCCGAGAAGTACAGGTTCACGCCGGTAGGCAATCCGCTGCGCGAACGCGAGCCTACGAAGACTCTGCCGTCGGCGTTCCATGTGCCGGTCACCTTGTACGTGGCATACGGAGAGGCCTTGCCGAACCCGAGCGTCTTCACACCCTTGTCCATGGGCCTGTCGAACGTGACCGTGAGCTTGACCTTGGTCGCGGTCTTTGCCACCACGACCTTGGTCACGTTGGGTTGACGGGACGTCAGCGGGGCGCCCAAGTCGACGATGTCGCTCTTTGCGCCTGACCATCCGGGGAGATTGACTGTAGCGGCGACCTGCGCCGGACTCGCGCTTCCCCACCAGTTGTTGCGCGCATCGAACTTCGGCATGGGCATCGAACTCTGATCGGACCAGTAGTTGAACGGACGGTTCGCGTTGCCGGCAGCATCCACGAAGGAGTTGTAGTTCGTCTTCGCGGCCCCGTCTTCATAGTAGATGGCGGCGGACCGGGCGCCCGTGATCATGTTACCGCGAACCGAAGCCTTCGAAGGATCAGCGTGGTACCAGAACAGAGCACTCGAGTTGAACTCATCGTTTCCATAGTAGTACCAACCGGGGTCGCGCAACGTGTTCTGCGTGACGATGCCGCCTGCGATGTCATCGAGGAATATGTTGCACAGGCGTGATCGGCTGACCGTGTTCCTCGAGATCGAAGGAGCGCTGCCCTCGCCACCGCCATAGACATAGATGCCGTTGCCTTGTGCCCCTGTGATGGTATTGCCCGTGATGGTGGGCCTAGCGATCGCCTTTCCGGATGAATCAGCCCCGACACTGACTCCGTCTCCGAACACGCCCGCCAGGGTGTTCGATGAGATCGTGGGAGAAGCCGTGGCGGTGGATACGCTGTGATTCGTGTTCGCGTGCAGACGGAATCCGTCACCGCCGGCTCCCCACGCCATCGATGCTGTATTGCCTGTGATCACCGGCGTGGACTGTGCGACCTTGCCGGAGCCGTCAGCAGCGGTCACCGAGGAATGGACCGCGCTACGGCCGGAAGAGATCGCCAGGTATTTCACCTGTGTCCTGTCGTAGGCGTTGCCTTGTCTGCTGAATGTTTCGTGCTCAACGCCCTCGCCGTCGAATGATTCGACCTTCGTCCGTCTCGACATCGACACGCCGAGAGTCCTGGCGTTGTTGGCCGCATCACCCGAGGAGGTCGGACCGTCACAGGCCACTCTATGGCTGATGCCGTCGCGGCTCATCACCGGACTGTCATAGATGTAGCTGTCGTTGGTGGCCCTTCCCGTACCACTGGTGCGGGCGGTCGTATCGAAGCCGTCTCCCCAGTGCGCCACCACGGAGCAACCGGTGATTCGCGGGGCCACCCTGACCGCTGTGGAGGCGTTGTCGTCCCACTGATTCGCTTCCACGACGATACCGTCACCGGAGTAGGGGACGCTGCCTCCGGAGATGACCGGCGCGCACTCGGCCAGAGTTCCCGTCGAGCCTGACACGGACGCCACGAGCTCGTACGCGTAGTCCTGAGGAGCCTCGACCGTACACCTGGTGAACGTGGGCGTGACCTGGGCGACTCCCCCGTTGTTGGTCGCATAGATATCGACTGCGTCGTCTTCGCTCGAGCTGAACGAGCAGTCGGTGAAGGTGCCTCGCGCCAGAGCCTTGCCCTTGACACCCGAACCCCGGACGGAGATATCGAGCGCCTCACCCTCAGCACTGACCTTGGTCTTGGTCATCACCGGCGCGACCTCGGCCGTCCCGGTGCCCACAACGGCGGCGCTCAAGACAATGCCTGGACCGTCGTGGGTGTTCGTCAGCGTGCTGCCAGAGATCACCGGCTTCACGTGGGTGCTACCGGCCAGGCCGTCGTTCCACCCATTCGCATCGATCACGTCGTAGTACCTTGACAGGAGGGTGGAGCGCGTTATTCGCGGAGAGACCGTGACGTTCGCGGTGCGCGTGCCGTCGCCTGAACGATATGCGTCCAGATCGAGCACCTCTTCCATCGACGAGAATCTCGCGTCCGTGATGGTCGGCGAGACGGTGACGGCGCCGCCCGCCGAATCAGCCTCGAGTTCAAGCGCCGCATCACTGTCCGCGGTTATCGAGCCGCCGGTGATCACCGGTGACAGAACCGCGCTGCCCGTGCCATTGGTATCAGCATCTCCCTCGTATCCACGATATTCCGAGGACACGAGCCGTGAGTTGAGAATGGTTCCAGATGCGTTGGCGTTGCCGCTTCCCGCACCTGAGTTGGAGGCGTACGCCTCGGTCATCACGCAGGTGCCGTAGCTTCGAATCGTGGTTCCCGCGACGTAGGGCCGGGCCTCAGCGGAGCCATCTGCCGAGAGTGCGCGCGCACGGATCCCATCGTCGCCGGTCGACCACAACGAGCCTCCGGTCCAGCGGGGGTTCGCCTTCGCGGTTCCCGCCTCGCCCGTCTGGGCCGAACAATAGAGGAACTCTTCCGCGTTCCAGCTTCGCCCGGTCACATTCGAGAACGACGGGGAAGCCGTAGCCGGTCCATAGCGGCTTTCGGCGGATGCGTTGACCCCGAATTCGTTGGATGTCTGCACGGTGCCGCCGCTGAACACGGCATTGGTCGAAGCAAGGCCCTTGCCTTCAGTCCACGCTCGAAGCGAGACCGCGTCGTTACCGTTGGAACGAAGCTGACAGTTCGTGAACCGCGGGGCGGCGGCGGCGGCACCACTGTTGGCGGGCGTGTTATCTCTCGCTGCCGCATACACAGCGACGGCGTCATGGCCGCTGCCCGTGATGACATCGCCGGAAAACGTCGGTCTGGCGGAGGCTGACCCACCGAATCCACGAGTGACAGCTTCCACATACACAGCGTCGTCGTCAGAGTCAGAGCTGACAATCGTGTTTCCGACGAACGCCGTGCTCACAGCTGCGGTCTTTGCGGCCTGTGACTCAGCCTCGATGTAGACGCCGTACCCGTCGTCGGTCACGATGCGGTTCTTCACGATGCTTCCCTTGATCAGCACATTGCCGTACTTGCCGGCATGAGTCACCCCTCCTGCAGGGGACTCAGAACCATAGATCTCGATCGGCCAGGGTGTGGTGATGTCGTTCATGGCGATGTAGGGGTCGAGCACGCGGTCTACCGTGGAGGTCCCCAGCGCATTGAAGTGAAGTGCGATACCGCTCGTGTCGTAGCCGATACCGAACTTGTTGCCGGTGATCCGGATACGGGGCGTCGTGGCATTGGTCCTCGGCTGCGTGAAGTTCACCGCACCCCACGGAAACATCCATCCGCTTGACGTACCGATGCTCTTGAACACCGAGTTGCTTACGTAGGGTCGCGACGTGTTGTGGCCCCATACCCCGAAGATCCCGTACTCGAAGTGCACGAAGCTCACCTCGGAGGCATCCATGCTGTCAACGAAGACGCAGCCCCAGTCACCGGCCACGGGCAGGTTCGCCGTACCACTCGTCGTCATGGAGTTGATCGACGTGAGAAGGATCGGGTTGGTCGAGGTGCCTTTCGCTATCAGTCTGCCGTGAACGACGAGATCGATCCTGTCGGTGACGCTTGAGACCCCCGGAAACGGGGTCTCAGTCGCTCCCCCGGATATGGCGGTGTCGAAGTACACCTTGGTCCCGGGAAGAATCGTGAGCGTCTTGCCGGCAGCGACCACCACGTCGTTTCGGATATAGTACGGGCTCTTCGCAGGGCTCCATGTGGTGTTGGTGTTGATGAGGGCCGGGCCAGACCCACCTATCGTTGTCGCCATCGCCGAAACGGCCTCGGGCGAGGCGGGTCGCACGGACAGCTCGCCCGTTGCCTGTGGGCGCTCAGGGCGCTTGACCCGCGACGCCGTGACCTGGGAGGCGGGCTGTTCTTTCGCGAGCTCGATGACCTCGGCCTTGACCTGCTCGATGACATCGGGTGTCACCCTGCGGCCCATACGGTCCTGATCGACGGAGCGACGACTGGCCACCTTCACGGTGTAGTAGTACTGGACACCGGGCTGGGCGGAATCATCGAAGTAGCGTGAACCGCGCACGGGCTCACCGTTGAGCTTCTCTCCCTCGACGCCCGGAAGCGTGCTTCGGTGGATATCGAGCGCCTCGACGTCTGCGGCGAGGTCAGAGAACTTCAGCTCGATGCCGCCCGATCTCTCGGATGCTTGAACGGTGGTCGTCTTGATCGGCACGGCTCTTGAGCCGCCACCCCCGGGCTCGACCGCCGCACCGGCGAACGAGCCGGGTGACAAAGAGGCGACCAACATGGTCGCCACGACAACACGAAGCCAACGTGATCGAGTGCGCACGACGAACTCCCTTCCACTCAGGACTGACACAGTGCTTATCTCCAAGAATCATCCCTCCGTCACGGCGCGACGTCAGATGGGTCGTCCAACCGTGTTCACGAGTGAGCCGACGCCCTGGATTCGTACCTCGACGACGTCACCGTGGTGGAGCGGACCGATGCCCCCGGGAGTCCCGGTAAGGACGACATCGCCCGGAACGAGCGTCATCACGCGGCTCACGAAGCTGACGATCTCATACGGGTCGAACAGCATGTCGCTGGTACGTGCGGCTTGTCGAGACTCGCCGTTCACGAGGCACATCACCTCAACATCGCTCACGTCGACGTCTGTCTCGACCCAGGGACCCAGCGGGCAGAAGCCGTCGAAGCCCTTCGCCCGCGACCACTGACCGTCACGTTTCTGCAGGTCGCGAGCGGTGACGTCATTGCCACAGGTGAATCCGAGGATGTTCGCTGCCGCCTGCTCAGGGGACGCGTTGTGCGTCCGACGCCCGATGACCACGCCGAGTTCGGCTTCGTGGTCGACCCTGCCCACGCCATCGGGCAAGGGAATGGTCGCTTGCGGACCTATGACCGACGTCGAGGGCTTGAGGAAGATGACCGGCTCGACCGGGAGATCGTGTCCCATCTCGGCGATGTGCGCCCGATAGTTCAGCCCCACGCATACGATCTTCGTTGGCGATACCGGGGACAGCAGTTTGGCCTCATGCAGCGCGAGCACCCCTTCGGGCTCCCACGCCGCGAACGGTTCATCACTGATGAGGGTGACGGTGTCGTCGTTAGCGAGTCCGTAGCGGCAGTCACCCTCGAAGAGGACCCGGACGACTCGCATTCCGCACTCCCGGATACGCCTTAAAGGATCGACGATGATGCCTTCAGGTTCCATAAGGGATGCGGTTCTCCTGCTCGCTGATCAGATGTTTTCGGTGAACGGCTCGCGAGAAAGTCCGTATTCGATGGCGTCCACCAACGCCTCCCATGAGGCCTCGATGATGTTTTCCGAGACACCGACGGTCCCCCACGACTCGTGATGGTCACCGGACTCGATCAAGACGCGCGTCACAGCGCCGGTGCCCTTGTGGTCATCGAGCACGCGTACTTTGAAGTCCTCAAGAGTGATCGTCTCAAGCGCGGGGTAGAAGCTCTGGATCGCGATGCGCAGCGCCTTGTCCAACGCATTGACGGGGCCGTTGCCCTCAGCGGTCGCGATGAAGCGGTGACCCTGGACGTGGACCTTGATGGTCGCCTCGGTCACCACCCGACCGTCCTCGCGCTTCTCGGCGATCACGCGAAACGACTCGAGGCGAAACAGCGGCTCATACGTCCCGAGCCGTTTCTTCAGCATGATCGCGAGTGAGGCATCAGCGGTCTCGAAGCTGTAACCCCGGTACTCGAGCTCCTTGATCGAGTCGAGCACCGCTGCAGCGGTGTCACCTGCGAGTTCGATGCCCAGCTCGGCCGCCTTCATCGTGAGCGAGGCGCGGCCCGCGAGTTCGCTCACCACGACGCGCGCGAGGTTGCCCACCGTGACGGGATCGACGTGCTCATAGGCCTCGGGCAGACGAGCGGCGGCGCTTGCGTGCACGCCGCCCTTGTGCGCGAACGCGCTCGAGCCGGTGTAGGGTTGGTGGGGGTTCGGTGCGAGGTTCGCGGTCTCGGCGATGAAGTGGCTGACCTCGGTGAGCAGCTTGAGTCGGTCGCGCGGGATGCAGTCATCGCCCATCTTGAGCACGAGCGCCGGGATGATCGCCATGAGGTCGGCGTTGCCGGCGCGCTCGCCGTAGCCGTTAGCCGTGCCCTGGACGTGAACGCAGCCAGCCTCGACCGCCACGAGCGAGTTCGCCACGGCGCAGCCAGCGTCGTTGTGCGCGTGGATGCCCAGCGTCGCGCCCAGCGCGAGCGAGACCTCGGTCACGATACGCATGACCTCGTGCGGCAACGTGCCGCCGTTGGTGTCACAGAGAACGATCGCGTCGGCGCCCGCCCGTTCGGCGACGCGGCAGACTTCCAGAGCGTAGCCGGAGTTGGCGCGGTAGCCGTCGAAGAAGTGCTCTGCGTCGAAGAAGACGGTTCGCCCTTGCGCCTTCAAGAACGCCACCGAGTCGCCCACCATGGCGAGGTTCTCGTCAAGCGTCGCTTGGAGCGTCTCGGTGACGTGGAGGTCCCATGCCTTGCCGAAGATGCAAAGCGCCTCGCAGCCCGTGTCGATCAGCGCGCGAAGCCCCTCGTCATCGGCGGCGGCCACTCCCTTGCGGCGAGTCGCGCCGAACGCGGTGATGGTCGCGTTCTCGAGCACCAGGTCGCGCGCGCGTTCGAAGAACTCGATGTCTTTGGGGTTCGAGCCCGGGAACCCACCCTCGATGTAGTGCACGCCGAGAAGGTCGAGCTTCGCCGCGATGCGCAGCTTGTCGTCGACGGACAGCGAGATGCCCTCCCGCTGGGTGCCGTCACGCAGTGTCGTGTCATAGAGAGTGACCATGCGCCTCATCATACCTGCTCATCGTGGGCCGCGACATCGCTCAATCCTGTCCAAGTAGATGCGGTGCCGCTCCTCATCACTGGCATCCGGGAAACGCTGCCTGATACCCGCACGCAACAACTCCTGCGTCATCTCGGAAAGCTCCTGCGCCTTCAGCAATCGCTCCTCCGGCGTCATGCGCCGCAACGCGTCCAAGTACCGACCCCTGTTCGGATGCGGTTTCAGTTCCCTCACGGCCTCTGCCCCCCTACACCCGGTCGAGCCACTCCTCGTAGTCGGACTCCTCGCCCCTGACAACGCGGAAGTAGGTCGCCTGCAGGTCTTTCGTGATCGGACCCGGTTCGCCCAGGTCGTAGCCGTCCACCGAGCGCACCGGGACGACCTCTGCGGCCGAGCCGGTCATGAAGAACTCGTCGCAGGTGTAAAGATCGGTGCGCACGATCGACTCCTCGATGACCGGGTAACCCAGGTCGTCGGCGATGATCATGATCGAATCGCGCGTGATGCCCTCGAGGATGCCGTCAGCAACGGGAGGGGTCGAGATGACGCCGTCGCGCACGATGAAGAGGTTCTCGCCGGTGCCCTCGCAGACCTTGCCCTCTTCGTTGAGGAGGATGGCTTCGCTGTAGCCGTGGCGATTGGCCTCGATGCGCGCGAACGAGCTGTTGAGGTACTGACCGCACGCCTTGATGGCCGGTGGCGTCGCGTTGATTCCGCGCTGACGCCAGCTGGACACGCCCACGGGGACACCCTGAGTAAGACCCTCCGTACCGAGGTATGACTCCCACGGCCACGCGGCGATGAAGAACTGCACGGGTGCGGGAAGCGGGTCGAGGCCCATGATGCCGTAGCCGCGGTAGATCACCGGGCGCAGGTAGCAGCTCTTGAGCTTGTTGGCGCGTATGAGCTCGCGCTTTGCCTCCATGATCTCGTCAGCCGAGTAGCCGGGATCCATGTAGAGCATCTTGGCGCTTCGCAGCAGGCGTTCGGCATGCTCGCGCGAGCGAAAGATCGCCGGGCCACCGACGGTCTCATAACAGCGCTCGCCCTCGAACACGCCCGAGCCGTAATGGAGCGCGTGCGTGAGTACGTGGACCTGCGCCTTGTCCCACTCGACGAGTTCGCCATCCATCCAGATCCAGTCCACGGCGGGCAGCGTCATCACGCACCCCTTTCACATACTCTGAGCGGCAGTGCTAGACAGTGTACCCGAGCACACTGACATCTTGGGTGGATTCAGCGCACCGCCTCGATCAGTTCTCGCGCGGTCGCGACGGCGCGGTGCCGATCCGGATCATCGTCGCCGACGAGCTCGGCGATCGCGATCTGCTCGCGCGCCTCGTCAACACGTCCGGCCTGCGCGAGAAAGACCGCGTACTCGGCACGGGCCAGCGGAAACAGCGACCAGCGCTTGAAGGTGGCGAGGAAGGCGGCTTCGACGTCGGCTGCGGGGGCGCCGTAGAAGCGCAACGTGCGCGCGCGCTCGAAGGCGACGAACGGGTCGCGCGCGTCCATCGCGACAGCGGACTCGATCGCGCGCAGGTCGGGCTGTCCGGCAGCGACGCGCGGGTCACCAGCGGCGGCCCAGCCCCAGTGAAGCGAGGCGAGGTGCGCGAGGTGCGGGTCGAAGCGCCACAGGTCAGTCGCGGCTTGAGCAAGACCCGTGCGTGCCGAGGAGACCTGCGGTCCGTGCTCCTCGAGCGTGAGGCGCGTACCCGTGTTGGCCGCCAGCAGCACGCTCGCGACCCCCAGCGCGACCACCGCGCCCGCGCCTGCGACGCGCGCCGGGGTCCGTCTCGCGAGGGGTGTCTGGTCGCGAACACCGCCAACCGACGCGCCAACGACCAGCGCGAGCAAGGGCACGACCTGAAGCGCGAGCGGCGCGGTCAGGAGCACGGCCCCCACTCCGCAGACGGCCCATGCCGCCGAGGCGACCTCCTCGCCAGAGCGCGCGCGGGCTCGCCACACGAGGGCGAGCTCCAGGAACGCCCACACGAACAGCGCGAGGCCGACCAGTCCCGTCGAGACCGCCACCCACACGAGCAGGTTGTGCGGATCGACGGCACCCGGCCGAAACACCAGCACCGCGTGTTCGCGCGCGTAGTCGGGAGTCGTCACGGTCGCGCCGCCAGCGACGAAGCCATCCGGCCCGTAGCCCACCAGCGGACGCTTCGCGACCGCGAGCGCGGCGACCCGCCACATCTGCGGCCGGGCACCGAGCGTCTCGATACCCGCCGAGCCGAGCACCTCTGCGCGAGCGAACACGAGCGCACCGGCAGTGACGGTCACGATCAGGGCGATGCTCGCCGCGATCCTGACGCGGCGAGCGAGCCCCGAGCGACCCACGAGCACCCACAGGAACCAAGCGAGCGCGACTGCCGCGGCGACGCGGGAACCGGCAGCCGCGAGCACGACGACGGCCGAAGCGGCAAGCGCGTAGCGATCGCGTCGGCGCAGGTCGAAACCGCCGGAGTCCTCATTGAGAGTGAACGGCAGCAGCAGCAGGACCGCCTCGCCCAGATACGTGGAGTTCGGCAGCGAGCCGCGCGGGTTCGCGGACATGGCGAGCTGGACGAGCGTGGCCGCGGTCTGCGCGAACACGATGACCGGCGCGGCCACCGCAAGCAGCCGACGCACCGCGAGTGGCCGGGACGCAGCCGCCAGAGCGACCGCCGTGAACGCGGCCAACGTGAGCCATCCCAGCAGGCCGGTGACCTCGCCGACCAACGACGCCCACACGCGACCGGAAAACACCGTGCTCACCAACCCCCACGCGAGAAACGCTCCCCACGCCATCGCCAGCCTCGAGACGCCCGCGAGACCCTCGAGCGGTCGCACGACGAGCGCGATGCACGCGATCAATCCCGCGACACCAAGCATCACCGCGGCGCTGTCCATCGCTTGTGCCTGGTTGCGCGCGCCGAACACAGAGACGAGTGCAAGCGAGCTCACGACGAGCAGGATGAGCACCAGCGTATCGGGCGAACCCGCTGTCGCGGGCACGGCGCTCGCGCGAGCCGACGCTGCGCGTGCCACCGGTCGCTACCCCCGGACTCGCTGGGCCACGAGGTCGCCCATCTCGCGCGTCCCCACGAGGCGCTCTGTGGGCGTGTCCGGGCCTGCGATGTCGCGCGTGCGCCAACCGTCCGCGAGCACGCCTTCGATCACAGCCCCAAGCGCGTCGGCCGCAGCGTGCATCTCGAAGCTGTGGCGCAGCATCAGCTCGACCGACAGGAGCATGGCAAGCGGGTTCGCGACTCCCTGACCTGCGATATCGGGCGCCGAGCCGTGACTGGGTTCGTAGAGCGCGGTGCCGTCGCCAAGCGACGCGCTCGCAAGCATCCCCAGCGAACCGGTGAGCATCGAGGCCTCGTCGGACAGGATATCGCCGAACATATTCTCGGTGACCATGACATCGAACTGGGCGGGCGTGCGAATGAGCTGCATCGCCGTGTTGTCGACGAGCTGATCGACCAGCTCGACGTCAGAGAACTCCGCCGCGTGCAGCCGGTGCACGATCTCGCGCCACAGACGCGAGGACTCGAGCACGTTGGCCTTGTCGACGCTGTGGACCCGGCCCCTGCGCGTACGAGCCGCCAGAAACGCGACGCGCGCGATACGCTCGATCTCGAACTCGCGATACTCCATCGTGTCGTAGGCGCGCATGCCCGGCCCGCCGCCGGTCGCGGCGCCCTTCACGCCCACCTCGCGCGCACGAGCGCCGAAGTACAGCCCGCCCGTGAGCTCGCGCACGATGAGCATGTCCACGCCCTCGAGGAACTCGGGCTTGAGGCTCGACGCGTCACGAAGCGCGTCGAAGATCCTCACCGGACGCAGGTTCGCATAGAGCCCCAGGGCCTTTCGGATACCGAGAAGCCCCTGCTCCGGACGAGGTTTGTCGGGGTCGGTCGTGTCCCATTTCGGCCCGCCGATAGCCGCGAGCAACACCGCATCGGCGCGATGCGCGGCTGCAAGGGTCGCCTCCGGCAGCGCCATGCCCGTCTCGTCGATGGCGATTCCGCCGAGAAGCGCCTCCTCGAACTCGAAGGCCGCACCGTATCGCTCGCCGATGACCGCGAGCACTTTCACGGCCTCGGCGGTGATCTCGGGCCCGATCCCGTCGCCGGGCAGCAGGCAGATGCGATGCGTGGTCATCGGCTCAGCTTCTCCCTGACCGCCGCGATCAAGCCGCCCTTCTCGATGATGTTCTTGATGAACGGCGGGAACGGCTGAGCCTGATACGTCATGCCGGTCGTCTCGTTCGTGATGATACCGGCGTCGGCATCCACGCTCACCCGGTCACCGTCGCTGATGCCGTCGACCGCCTCGGGAGCCTCCATGATGGGCAGTCCCGTGTTGATGGCGTTGCGGTAGAAGATGCGCGCGAAGCTCTTGGCGATCACGACGTCGATGCCGGCGGCCTTGATCGCGATGGGAGCATGCTCGCGCGAGGAGCCACAGCCGAAGTTCTCGTCAGCCACGAGGAGGTCTCCGGCCCGCACCTTGCCCACGAACCCGGCGTCGATGTCTTCCATGCAGTGCGCGGCGAGCTCGGTCGGGTCGCTCGTGTTGAGGTAGCGCGCGGGGATGATGACGTCCGTGTCGATGTCGCGTCCGTACTTGTGCGCTGTGCCTGTGAACTTCATCCCTTGCGTCCCTTCGATGACGGTGTGGAGCAGAGCGGTGCTGTAGGTTGGAGCAGGATATCAGAGGTGTGAGCGATGGATGGCTCACTCACCCGGCACCGTCTCCGTCTCAGACCCGCTCTGGCGCTTCATGAGCTCCTCGATCGCCTGTTCGATCGCATTCGCGCGTGCGCTTCCGGGACTCACGAGTTCGAGGGAGCGTCGATACTGCTGCTCGGCTTCACTGGTGCGCCCCGCCTCTTCGAGCAGGAGCGCGAGGGTCAGGTTCGACTCGATGGAGCCCGGCCAGATCGCCACCGCCCGCGTCGCCGCATCGATTCCCGCTTCGAGGTCACCTCGCAGCGACTCGGCGTACGCGAGCTGATTGTATCCGGCAGGAGACGCAGGACGCAGTCTGATGGCCTCAAGAGCCGCATCGCGGGACTCGTCACCGTAGGGCTTTCCCATCACGATCGCGGCCTGGGCGAGAAGCGCGCTTCTCGCGGTCGGGTTGCGGAAATCCTCGGGTGCGAGCCTGGTCGCGACGTCGAGCGCCTCTTGCCCCAGGGCGAGCGCCTCGGGCGGGCTGATCACGAGCCCTGCACCGGGGCCCGCCTCGACGATTCGGCCGTACGCCGTCGCCAGCTCGCGCTGGTACTCCGGCTCCCACGGCACGAGAGCGGTCGCGCGCTTGAGCAGTGACACCGCCACCTGCGGCGCGACCGAATCCCTTCTGCCCTCGGTGTAGGCTGCCTCGGCGACGACGCGCACGCCGCCGAACCCGGCGAGGCCCACCCCCGCGACCAGAAGCGTCGCGACCAGCGCCCACCCGAGCGTGCGCCCTCGTACGGGGCGCGCCGGACCGGCGACCGGGACGAGCAACACCCCGAACGCGACCCACATCATCGAGGAGGCGGGCGTCTGTTCGAGCCCGCTCATCAGGTAGGCACACCAGCCCGCAAGGCCCGCAGCGATGCCGGAATACACCATCCGGCTACGACCGCGGTTTGCGACGAAAGCGACCGGCGCGGACGCGAAGAACACCACGGCGGCGAACGCTATGAACAACAGCGCGCCAACCACACCCAACGTGACCGCCAAGTGCAGCGGCTGGTTGTGCGCGTTGTCGGCGTAGACGAGGCTTCCCGCCATCTGGAAGACGGCTGGGTTCTCGGTGCGGGTGTAGGCGGTGATGAACGCGTCAGGGCCCTCGCCGGTAAGCCCTCCCGCTCGAACGGCCTCGATCGCGGAGCCCCACACCAGCAGCCGCGTCCCCACGCTCCCGGAGTCTGTGTCGAACGCCGACGTGACGCGAGCGATCGCGTTGCGGTCCTGACCCGACGACCACATGCTCCCCAAAGCGATGACGGCCACCAGCGCGACGGCGACCAGCACCCAGCGCCACTCACGCTGCGTGGGGCGCCGACCCGAGCGCACGAGGGCGACCACGAACACGGCCACCGCGACGAACGCACCGATCCACGCCCCGCGGACGAAAGTGGCGAGAACGCCCGCAGCCAGAAGCGCTGCGCAGGCACCCCAGAGCGCCTGGTCCCGGCGGGCATCTGCGGCGAAGAACAGACCCAGGGCGACCCCCAGCGGAAGTGTGAGGTAGCCTCCTAGGAAGTCAGGGTTTCGCAAGGTCGCGAACGCCATGCGCTGATCGAAGGCGGGGGTACTCCACGTGATCGGGTCGAGACCCGCCGCCTGAAGCAGCCCGTAGGCCGCGAGAGCGGTCCCCGTGAGCGCGATGGTTCCCGCCAGCGCCTTGGCGCGCGCGCCGGAGTCGACGACCTGCAGCGCAAGGAAGAAGGCGGCCAGATAGGTCACTGTCGCGAGAAGTCCCTGCTGCCGACCGTGTTCGCCAAGCACTCCGACAGCCGTGCTCGACGCGAGGATCGCGGACACGGCCATCCACGCCACGTACGCCACGCCGAGCCAGCCCACTCGGATCCAGCGCACCGCAGCCAGACCCCGGGCCACCGCGATGGCCCACGCGACGAGGCCGACGAAGGTGAGGACCTGCAACGCGGCCAGCCTCAACACGACGTCATCGGCGAGTGGCAGACTCAGCGGCACCGAGCCCACCCACGCCCCGATGGAGAGGAGCGGCAACACCGCGACCAGCGCGTGAACGCACGCGCGAGCGGACCGCATAAGCGGGGAGTCCGACAAGGTAGCCTCAGGTGTCGTCACGCCGTCTCCTCGCAGGTGGTGTGCTCTGCACGCGATTGTATCAGGGACCGAGAAGGGCCTCAGCTCGCCGGAACTTCGGGCATGAGGGCACGTTTGCTACGATTCACGGGTCAGGAGTTCCTCTTGTCGTAGGATAGGCCGACCAGTCTCCGACGCAGTCGAAGGGTCCGCTGATGTCGCTTCGCTTCGCTATCGTCGGCGCCGGTGCCATGGGACGCCACCACGCACGCATCCTCTCGGGTATGCGCGACGTCGAGCTCGTCGCAATAGCGGACCCGCAGATCGAGCGGGCGCGCGCGCTGACTGAGGTGTGGGGCGGTGCGCCCATCGAGGCGATCGAGGATGCCGGCGACCTCGACGCAGTCGTTGTGTGCACCCCTACCTCTTCGCATGCCGAGGTGGCCCTGCCACTCATCGCCCGTGGCATCCACCTCCTGATCGAGAAGCCCATCGCTCCCTCAGCCCAAGAAGCCGACCGTATCATTGCGGCTGCGGATGCATCCGGCGTGGTGCTCGCCGTTGGCCACGTCGAGCGATTCAACCCGGCGGTGGCCGCGCTCGCACGGCTCGTGCGGGAGCCCGTGTTCATGCAGTTCGACCGTTTGAGCCCCTACACACCGCGAATCGGGGACTCCGTCGTCTTCGATCTGATGGTCCACGATCTGGATCTAGCGTGTCTGCTCGCGGGCGGCGCCCCTGTCGAGGTCTCCGCTGCAGGCGCTTCGGTCTTCTCGGACTCGCTCGATGTCGCCTCAGCACTGCTTCGCTTCGAGAACGGTGCTGTGGCATCTGTCTCCGCCTCACGCGCGACTCAGGACAAAGTGCGCCGCATCTCGATCTCCGAGCGCGAGCGCTTCATCGTTGCCGACTGCCTGCGCCAAGACATCGTGATTCGCCGAGAGACCGTGAGCGAGTACCTCGACGACGAAGGCGGCACCTACCGCCAGGCCTCGGTGAGCGAGATCCCGGCGATCGATCGCCGGGCGGAGCCGCTCGCCGCAGAGCTCGCCGACTTCGTTGACGCGATCCGCGTGGGGCGCCCACCGCGAGTCGACGGTCGGGCAGGTGCGCTCGCCGTGCGGCTCGCCGAACAGGTCGAGCGGGCTGCGGGATGATGGGCGCGCCCGGAGCAGTTCTCGTTTCGATGAGGCCGCGTCAATGGACGAAGAACCTCATAGTCTTCGCGCCGCTCGTGTTCGCGGGCCTGCTTGGCTCGGTGCCGGCGGTCGCACGCTCGCTCGCGGCGTTCGCTGCGTTCTGCCTGATCTCAGGCGCCCTCTACATCGTGAACGACCTCATCGATGCGCCCAACGACCGGGTCCACGACACAAAACGGAACCGTCCGATTGCTTCCGGGTCCCTCACGTCACCAGTCGCGATGGTTGCCGCAGTCGCGTCACTGGGCGCCGCTGCTGCTATGGGCGTGTGGTTGGGACCGCAGTTCTTGCTTGTCGCCGTCGGCTTCGCGCTTCTGCAGACCGCTTATGTCACTTGGACCAAACACCAGGTGATCCTCGATGTCATGTCCATATCCGTTGGCTTCGTTTTGCGTGCCGTCGCCGGTGCTGCGGCAATCGCGGTGCCGGTGTCTTCGTGGCTACTCGTCTGCGCTGGGCTGCTCGCGCTGTTCCTCGGGTTCGCGAAGAGGCGCCATGAACTGTTGCTGCTTGAAGATCGGGCCGGCGAGCACCGACCAGTGCTGAACGAGTACTCGACGCCGTTGATCGACTCGATATTGTCGGCGGTCACGGCAGCGACGATCGTCGCCTACGCGCTGTATACGTTCTTCTCGGCGACCGGACGCGAGAACCACTACCTGATGCTCACCGTGCCGTTCGTCATCTACGGCCTGTTCCGGTACCTCTACCTCATCCACCTGCGCAATCTCGGCGGATCGCCCGAAGAAATCCTGCTCACCGACCGCCCGCTGATTGTCACAATCGTGCTATGGCTTGCTATCTCTGCCGGGCTGTTGTACCTGTCGTGACCAGTATGGTAGGGGCCGCCAAACACCAGCGTGTTCGGCTTATCGCGGCCACCTTTTCAGCGCTCGTCGTGCTGGCGCTTGTGCTGACAACCCATTCTGCTTTGATTCGCGACTTCCACCTACGCGGAGATGATTTCCCACTGGTGCTCAACAGTTCCAGTGAGTACATCAGTGCCTCGGACGCGCTTTTGTGGTTCACGAGCGGCTACTCGCACTACTTCGACAACTATCCCGGTTGGGAGACCAGCACCGCGTTCGTCCGGCCTGTGCAAAACGCTTTCATATGGGGACTCAGCTGGCTCGCCCCTCTCGTTGGCGACCGCGTCTACCTGCTCGGCAACCATCTGCTCGTAGCGATACTCGCCGGTCTCGTGACGTACCTGTTCTCCCTGAGGGCGCATGGCTCCCCCTGGACAGCGGCGATACTCGGATCAGCGGTTGCTCTCTCGCCGGCATTCCAGATGCCTTTGTGGTGGCCAAGTTTCGGCACGAATCTGCTGGCAGCGGTGTTCTCGGTTGCATCGCTCATCGTGCTGCTGGACTCGTCCGGAGAACCATCGCGAAAGCGCGTCGTATTCGCTGCGGCCCTTCAGTGTCTGGCGGTGTCCGGGCACGAGACCGCGATCGTGATGCCGGTTGTGGCTGCACTGCTACTCGCGGCCGAAGGCCGACTACCTACGCTTCGGACCGCATGGCCGCTTCTTGCGCCTTTCGCGCTATTTGGCGCGTTCAGGTTGCTGCTCACCGGCTCGGGTGCCGTGTACGTAACCCGCGGGGGGTTCGCGAGTGTGGCCGAGCAGTTCCGCTTCTTCGCGGTACAGAGCTTCTATCCGTGGGACGCATATCGCTTTGCTGGTGAGAGGGCAAGAGACGGCCTCAGTACGCTGACGGCGCTCGCCTTCGGCGTCGGCGCGCTCGCAAATGTGGCACTGGGGGCTATCATGCTGCGGCGAAAGCGCTCGTCACGCGGAGGCCGAGGCGGAGTGCTCACGACGCTCGCCTTTTGCGCCGCCGTCCTACCCGCTCTGCTGAACCCAACAGAACCGCGATTCTTCGGTTTGGGGCTGATTATGGCGGTCTTGGTTACTTTGGGCGTGAGCAAAGGCTGGCTACGCACAACGGCGCTGTCACTCGTGGCGCTCGCCGGTCTGCTCACATTCAGCGTCATGACAATCCCGGCTGCGAGGCACAACGTCGAGTCAGTGCAATTCACGACCGTGCAGCTTGAAGATATGCGTAAGCGGATTGGATCCACAGCTCCGGACACAGTCATACTCGTTAACGACCGCGTGGGCCTAGAGGGTGCGTCTGCGATGGTTCTTTGGGCGGCCCACCCTGCAACCCCACTGGTGAAGATCGTGAACAGCGTCACGGGTCCGGCTGAACCTTCCGCGGGAATCACTATCGAGTCCGATGAGCGAAGTGTGTACTTCACCGTCCGGCCGGGCACATCCCAGCGCGCCGAGTTCCTGCCCGCAGCGGTCAACTTCTCTATCCCAACACGGCATTTCTCGTATCGCGCGCTCGATGAACGGGCTCCGCATGGGTCCTTCAAAGCGGTGGGCACACTGGAGCGAGGCGTGACACTGGTCATCGGAATCGACCCGGCTACTGACACAGTACTGGTCACGCCGCCAATCAGACGGTAAGTCCCGCTAGCACCGACTGCGTCGCCCTCTCAGAAGAACCTCTTCGCCGCCGACAGGACGCCCTGCTTCCACGGCACCCGATGCGATACTCCGTCGCGGCCGCTGAACTGGTCCAAGTGATCGACGTACCAGTCGTAGTTGCGGATGAGCGCGTCCTTGTTCGAATGTTTCGGCTGCCAGCCCAGCACCCGTTTCGCCTTGTCGATTGAGACGAACGAGTCCTTGGACGCCGTCTCGTAGACCCACTTGTAGAGCGGCGAGAGGTTGAGCGCCTCGAGCACGCGTAGCGTCCAGATCATGGGAGCCGCCGGAAACCCGTGGATGCGCTTGCCGTGTCCGGCGTGGTCGAGGACCGCTTGGTAGTCCTCACGCATCGTCGTGAACTCCTCGGCGCCTATGTTGAACGTATCGTTGACCACCTCGCACGGCATGGTCGCGCAGCGATACAGCGCGTCGCACAGATCCTCGACGTCCAGCAGCTGGTAGCGGTTCTCGCCGCTGCCGATCATCGGGAACCCGTGGCCGGTGTAGGCCCAGTCGTAGAAGAGCGCGAACACACCCAGGCGCTCGGGACCGATGAAGCTCTTGGGGCGGATGATGGGCACGCACATGCCCTGGTCACGGAACTCGTGACAGACCACCTCGGCGGCGATCTTCGCCTCTCCGTAGGGGCCCACACCCACGAGCGGGTCGTCCTCGAGCAGCGGATGGTGGTCAGGGATGCCGTAAACGGCGGTCGACGACACCATCACGAAGCGGTCGACATCCTGCTCGCGTGCGGCCTGCAGCAGAATGCGAGTGCCGTCCACATCGGTGGTGCGGATGTCTTCAGGCGAGTAGAGCGGCAGGGCCGCCGCCGCGTGGATGACTACATCGACTCCGTTCATCGCATGCGCGACAGCGGATTCGTCGCGGATATCGCCAACGATGGTGTCGACGCGATCGCGGCAGTCCTCGTAGTCGAACTCGACGAGGTCGAGCGAGCGGACCTCATGCCCGCGCTCGAGCAGGAAGCGAATCATGTTGATGCCTAGGAAGCCGGAGCCTCCGGTGATCAGGAATCTCATCGGTCAGCTCAATCCTTCCAGTCTCAACGTGCCCGGGCCACTGCCGAGAAGTTCCAGTCGCCGTCGTTCGCTGCGCGCGTGAGGTCACCGAACGGGCCCAACGCGACCAGCTCGAAGCCGGCGGCCTCGCAGTGGCGCTCGATCTGGTCAGCGAAGAGGTAGCGCACCGCGTGAGCCTCGCGCGTCGCCTCGACGACCGCGCCGCATGACATACGCTCGACAAGGTAGTTCACGGTCACCGTCTGCGCGCTCTCATCGACGACGGGGTGTGCCGTGCGCACGACCTCATCACCATCGGGTGTGAGGACCCGCTTCGAGCTCTCGCGCGGCCCTTGGGCGAGCACGGCGGGCCCGAACCACCCGTCGAAGACGAACAGGCCGCCGGGATTCAGGTGTGCGCGCGCCGCGCCGAACATGCGCGACAGATCGTCAGACGTGAGCTGGTATGAAACCACCGCGAACATCGACACGATCGCATCAAAGGTGCGCTCGAGCGAGTAGTCACGAACGTCACCGATTACGAACCGCGCCTCGACGCCTGCGGTCCGCGCCTTCTCGGCCGCCTGATCGATCATCTGCGCGGAACGGTCGAGTCCCACGACCTCGTAGCCGCGCCGTGCCAGCGGTATCGTGTGCCCGCCGGTGCCGCAACCCAGGTCAAGCACGTGCTCAACCGCAACGTCGCAGAACCGCTCGAACACGCTTGCGAGGAAGTCGACCTCGGCTTCGTAGTCCTTGTCCGCGTAGAGCGCGTCGTAGAACGCGGCGTACGCGCCGAATGTCGTGGGGCTCAGCGGCTCAGCGGTCATGCGCGTCCCCTCTCGCTGATGCGGCCTTTTGCGAACTCGATGGCTACCGCGAGTCGCTCGACGAACTGTTCGCGTGTGTAGGCGGCCACACGAGCGCGGCCCGCGGCGGCCAAATGGTCGCGAAGCCTCGCATCGCCCACCACCCGCGCGATACCCCCGGCAATCGACTCTGGGTCGCGCGGATCGACGAGCAACGCCGCGTCTCCCGCTTGCTCGCGGATGCCTCGGATGTCGGATGTGATGACCGGGCACCCGAGCCCCCACGCCTCGACCACCGGGATATTCGTGGGCCCGAAGAATGTGGGCATCACCAGCGCCGTCGCACCGGCATAAAGCGGCGCCATGTCGGCGTCGTCGACGTAGCCCAGGTCGTGAACCTGCTCAGCGACCCCCAGCTCGACGGCGCGCGTCATCACTTGTGCGTGCGTGAGCTCGCGCAGCTCACCCGAGTGCGTTCCCGCGAAGGCCACGTGCGGGCGCAGTCCGCGCGCGGCAAGCAAACCCAGCGCCTCGACGATACGCTCGTGGTTCTTATGCGGCCAGAACTGCGCCGGGTAGAAGAGATAACCCTCAGGCAGACCGTGAGCCGCGCGCACGCGTGTCACCTCGCGCGACGACGGTGGGCTCGAGACAGGCGCGGCCGGCAGGAACGGCAGCACGCGAACCGCTTCGGGGTCGACGCCTTCGCCGCCGTAGCACGCCAGCACGTCCTCGCGGCCCACCTCGGAGTCGACGAGTATCGCTGTGGCATGCCGGATGGTGGCGCCGATGCGCGCCTCGCGCCGCTCGTATTCACCGTCGGCCGAGACCTCGGGGAACTCCGGCTGTAGGCGGTGCTGCAGGTCGTGGACGGCCGCGACGAACGGCACGCCGGTCGTTGGTGCGAGTTCGCTGTCAGCCGTGAACAGCAGCAGGTCGATCCCGTGCCGAGCGAAGAAGCCCGCCCACGCGTTGTCGACCTCCGGGACCCGGGCGGCCGACGCGGCGTCCGGGGCACCGCCCCCGCGAGGCGCCATCGCGCGCCCCACCGCGTCGCGGAGTTGCGCGCGAACGTCGTCAGGGAGCAGGGAAGCCGCTTTGCTCGCGAGCGTCCCGGCCGGGCCGGCTATCACCCGCAACGCCACCCGCTCGAACGCGATGTCGTCGAGCTCGAGCAGAACCCGGTCACCCTCGTAGACGAAGAGCACGAACTCGTCGCCGGTGTCCACCTCGGAAAGCGCGGACACGAACGTCACCGCGTACTGATAGATGCCGCCCCACGACCGGTCCAGGTTGGCGACGACACCGATCCTCATCTGCCGAACACGTCCTTCACGGCCTCGACCGTGGCATCCATCTGCTCGTCGCTCAGCGCGAGCCCGGAAGGCAGATAGAGCCCGCGCCGCGCAAGACGCTCCGCGACCGGGTAGGACTCTCCGGCGAAGAGGCCTGCGTCCAAGAAGACCGGCTGCTCGTGCATACCGAGGAAGAACGGGCGAGTCTGCACGCCACGCTCGGCAAGAAGCCGTGCGAACTCGACGGCATCGAATCCGATCGCGTCATCGAGCACGACCCCATACATCCAGTAGACGTTTTCCGCCCACTCGCGCTCAACCGGCAGTGCGATCGGCAACCGCGCCCCAGCCAGCGCCTCGGTGTAGCGTTGCCCCATCCGCCGCTTGCGTGCCACCAGCTCGTCGATACGCTCGACCTGCCCCAGGCCGATGGCAGCCTGCAGGTTGGTGATACGGAAGTTGAAGCCGGCGTCCTCGTGAAAGAAGCGCCGCCCCTCATGAAAACACAGGTTGCGCTTGGAGCGCGCGAGTTCCGCGATGCGCTCATCGTTGGTGAGCAGCATTCCGCCCTCGCCGGTGGTGACGATCTTGTTGGCGTAGAAGCTGAAGCAGCTCACGTCGCCCAGCCCGCCGCAGCGCTTGCCGCGATACGTCGCCCCGTGGGCCTCGGCGGCGTCCTCGATGATCACGAGGCCGTGCTTCTCGGCAAGCTCGCGCAGCGGGTCCATATCCACCGGGTGCCCGTAGATGTGCACCGGCATGATCGCGCGGGTGCGCGGCGTGATGCGCGCCTCGACCTGCGAGACGTCCATGCACCAGGTGTCCGGCTCGGAGTCCACCAGCACGGGCACGGCGCCGTTGTACGTCGCGGCCAGCGCGCAGGAGATGATCGTGAAGCTGGGCATGATGATCTCGTCGCCGGGCTCAAGGTCCAGGCACGCCACCGCGAGCTGCAGGGCCACGGTTCCGTTCGCGACCGCGACGCCGTGGCGCACGCCGCAGTAGGCCGCCCACTCGCGCTCGAACTGTTCGATGAAGCGGCCGGCCGACGAGATCCAGCCCGTGCGCATGCACTCCTCGACGTAGCGGGTCTCCGCATCGCCGATCACGGGCTCGTTGACGGGGATCATCACGCCTCCGGCTCGAACCTGGTCTTGTCGCCCTCGCCCGCGTACGGGCCCTGTTTGACCTCGATCATCGAACTCTCCTGAAGCATCTCGAAACCATGGCCTCCGGTCGAGAGCAAGATCGTGTCGCCGCTGAACAGCGTGCGCGAGGTCAGAAGCGTTCGGTCATCGCGGTACAGGTCGACTCGGACGAGACCTTCTCGGATGAAGAGGGTCTCTTGGGTGTGCATGACCTCGCGGGACACGGGGTTATGAACGTGCGGGACGATGACGTGGCCCTGCGGGTAGCGGATGTGACCGAGCTGCTGCGAGAAGTGATCTTGCGAGAAGAAGTGCACACCGGGCTCGCGATACGAACCGCGGATGATGACCGCGAGTACCATGTCACCGTCGCGGATCTCCTCGACCGGCTCGGGCGTGGGCTGAAGCGGCGTCGCCGAAGCGTCCGCGGGGGCGAGGCGCGCCCGGTCGTACCACGCGGCCGTCTCGCGCAGGCCGTCGTCGAAGTCGGTAGAGGCCCGGAAGCCGAACTCGCGCTCTGCACGCGTGACATCCAAGCGGCGGCGAGGCTGACCGTCTGGTCGGCTCGCGTCCCACACCAGACGCCCGGTGTAGCCCGTCGCCTTCGCGATACGCTCGGCAAGCTCGCGGATCGTGATCTCGAAGCCTGCGCCGATGTTGACCGGCTCTGCGCCGTCGTAGCGCTCGGTCGCAAGCACGATGCCTTCTGCGGCGTCGGCGGCGTGGATGAACTCGCGACTGGCATCGCCCGTGCCCCAGAGCACGATCTCATCAGCACCGGCCTCGCGCGCCTCGATGCACCTGCGGATGATCGCCGGGATAACGTGACTGGTGGCCGGATCGAAGTCGTCACGCGGCCCGTAGAGGTTCACGGGCAGCAGGAAGATGCCGTTCATCCCGTACTGGTCCCGGTACGCCTGAAGCTGGACGAGCAGCGCCTTCTTAGCGATACCGTACGGCGCGTTCGTCTCCTCGGGATAGCCGTCCCACAGGTCGTCTTCCGAGAAGGGCACCTTCGCGAACTTGGGATACGCGCACACGGTGCCCACGCAGACGAACTTCTCGATACCCGCGCGTCGAGAGCGCTCGATGAGCTCGATGCCCATGATCGCGTTTTCGTAGAAGAAGCGGCCGGGCTGCTCGCGATTGGCGCCGATGCCGCCCACGACGGCCGCGAGGTGGATGACGACGTCTGGCCGCGCGACTGCTAGCACGCGATCGATGTCAGCCGAAAGCGTCAGATCGAACTCGGCATGACGCACCACGAAGGGCTCGGTACAGCCCCGTCTGGCGAGCGCCTCCAGTACATAGGACCCTAGGAACCCTGCGCCACCGGTGACCGTCACGCGCTTGCTCGACAGGTCGATGCTCAACAGCGGCCTCCGTACTGTGGTTGACTTCGCGCGCGGTCAAGCGGTCCGCCGACTGTTCGGGGTACCTCCGCTTCGCTACTGTAATCTGTGCCAACATGAGCGACAAGTGAACCGCACCACCCAACGGAGGTCGGATGACCGCGTCAGGTCACCTTCTCGCACCCGAACACACACGGCCCGACCCTGCCGGAAACGCCGGGCCGCTGGTCTCGATTCTCACACCCTCATTCAACCAGGCCCAGTGGCTGAAAGACGCACTGCTCACCGTCGAGTGCCAGACGTATCCCCACGTCGAGCACATCGTGATGGACGGTGGCTCGACCGACGGCAGCGTCGAGCTGTTGCGCGAGCACGCGAGCGGCCGGATGCGGTGGCGCAGTGAGCCCGACCGCGGTCAGGCCGATGCCGTGAACAAGGCGTTCGCTGAATCGACGGGCGAGATCATAGGCTGGGTGAACTCGGATGACGCCTACTACGACGCGCGCGTCGTCGCCGATGTGGTCGCCTTCTTCCAGACGCATCCCGATGTCGCCGTGGTCTACGGCCACACGGCGCAGATCACCGCGGATGGCCGAATCACAGAGATCCTGTGGAAGCCGTCTTTCCGCCACGAGCGCCTCAAGGTCTTCAACTACATCGGACAGCCGGCCGCGTTCATCCGGCGCTCGGCCCTGACCGATCCGATGCTTGACGAGAGCTTCCACTTCGCGATGGACTACGAGCTGTGGCTTCGTCTTGCCCAGAAGCACCGCTTCGCTCGCATCGACCGGGTGGTGGCGGCCGATCGAATGCAGCCCGCGCGCAAGACTGAGACCATGGTTGAGACCTTTCACGCAGATGTCGCCCGTCTCGCCGCTTCCTTCGGTCAGCACTATCCGCCCTACTGGCAGCTCTACCACTCGCTCTACCTCGTCTTTCGCCGATTCGCCGGCGCGCGCTTCGCGTTGCAGGTGCCGAAAGACCTCGCGTTCACGGCGCCTGAAGATGCAAGCGAAGGGCTGATGAGCCGCCAGGTCCTCACGCGCAGGCAGCACTGGCCCGAGGGGTTCCGATGAGCGAGCAGACACGCGGACCCGCAGCGACCCTGCGTGCCGCCGCACTCTGGGCGCTGCCCGAGGGCGCGACCGAGCTCATCCGCGCGCTCGCGGCCGCGAAGGGCACCGCCGAGCACACCGCGCTCGCGGGCTGGGAGCAGGGCTCGGCCGCATCCGGATGGGACGACGCGGCGATGGCCGAGCGCCTTGTCGAGCGCTGGCCCGCGTTCCTCGCCGCGTGCGCAGGCACCGCTCCGCTCGACGCCGCGCACGAGGCCTCTTCACCGATTCCGCGAAACATCGCGTTTCACAACACCTACATGACGTTCGGCTACGTGCTCGCGCGCGCGGCGTATGGCCGGAAGCGGCTCTCGGTACTCGACTGGGGCGGCGGACTGGGCCACTACTTCGTGCTGGCTCGCGCGCTGATGCCTGACCTGGTGCTCGACTACCACGTCAAAGACCTGCCCGAGTTCTGCGAGCGGGGACGCGCACTGCTTCCCGAGGTGACGTTTCACGACGACGACACGTACAAGGAGCGCTCCTTCGACCTCGTCGTGGCAAGCGGCGCGCTCCAGTACTCGCAGGACTGGCAAGACGCCGCGTCGGACCTCGCGCGAGTCGCCGGCCGCCACCTCTACATCACGCGCCTGCCAGTGTTTCTCGGCCATCCGTCGGCCGTCGTTCGCCAGGATGCCCGAGCCCACGGGTTCGACTCCTCATTCGTGGGATGGTTCCTCAACCGTCCCGAGTTCCTCGCGCACCTCGCCACCTGCGGCGTGACCTTGGCCCGCGAGTTCTACCTGGCCGAGTATCCCGAGGTCTCAAACATCGCCGAGAAGCCCGACGTGCGCGGTTTCCTGTTCGAGAAGCCGGCCGCCGGGAGTGAGCGCCCGTGATCCGCTCCGTCGCGCGATGGGTGGTGCCTGCCGGCGTGGCACGCGCGTTGCGTGCGAGACGTGCCGCTCGCGCACGCGGCGAGTTCACGCTTGCCGGGCCTGACTGGCCGGAAGCGACCGGGCCCGAGGCAGGCTGGAACGAGATGGCCGAGCGCCTCGTCGAGCGCTGGCCCGCGTTTCTCGCCGCATGCGAGGGCACCGCTCCTCTCGACGCCGCGCACGAGGCCGCCTCGCCGATTCCGCGAAACATCGCGTTTCACAACACCTACATGACGTTCGGCTACGTGCTCGCGCGCGCGGCGCACGGCCGGGAGCGGCTCTCGGTGCTCGACTGGGGCGGCGGGCTGGGCCACTACTTCGTGCTGGCTCGCGCGCTGATGCCCGATCTGGAGCTCGACTACCACGTGAAGGATCTGCCCGAGGTCTGTCAACGCGGACGGACACTGCTTCCCGAGGTGACGTTTCACGACGACGATACGGCCTGCGCGACGCAGCGCTTCGACCTCGTCGTGGCAAGCGGCGCGGTGCACTGCGTGAGCGACTGGAAAGCTGTCGTCGCGTGCCTTGCCGTAGCCACAGAAGGGCACCTGTTCATCACGCGCCTGCCCACCCTGACGCACACGCCCTCGATCGCCGTCTCGCAAGACGCTGCCGCGCACGGATTCGCCTCAGACCTCCCCGAGTGGTTCGTGAACCGCGACGAGTTTCTGGAGCACACCGCAAGTCTCGGGATGGAGCTCCTGCGCGAGTTCTACGTCGACGAGTCGCTCGACGTCGGGGCGGCGCTGGAAACGCCCGACGTACGCGGCTTTCTCTTCCGCCCGAGGGGGCGCATCCATGGGCTCACGTGCTAGATTGGCCTCGGAGGTCATATCTCATGAAGCTAGAACTCACTGCGGTCTTCGAGCAGGTTCCAGAGGGCTACATCGGCTACGTCCAGGAAATCCCCGGCGCGAACTCCCAAGGCGAGACTCTTGATGAGGCCCGTGCGCATCTTGCTCAAGCAGTCGAGCTCGTGTTCGAGGCCAACCGCATACTCGCAGATGAACGCCTCGGTACAAGGAAGGTCATTCGTGAGCCCCTTCTTCATGATCCCCGTAGAAACGCGTGCGGAGCTAGAACCGTTGGGCGCGAATGACTGAGAAGCGCACCAGCGTGGCGGGTGGCAGCTTGCTCTTGGGCGGCTCGACCCTCTTCCAGCTGCTCGCTAATCTCGCCATCGCCATCGCGGTTTCGCGCACGTTGGGCGCGGCCGGCAAGGGCGAGCTCGCGCTTCTGCAGCAGTTTCCCGCAGTGGCCGTTCTCGTGCTGGGCCTCGGCTTCGCCGGCGCGAACGCCTTCTTCGTCGGGCGAGGAACCCACGCGCCTCGCCAGGTCGTCTCGGACTCGCTTGCCTTCGCAGCGCTCGTCTCGCTTATCGGGGTGCCTGCGACCGTTCTCTTGATGCGTCTCTTCGTCCCGGCACTCGCGGCGGTGCCTACCGCGACACTCGCGCTCGCGGCGGCCGCCGTACCCGCGCTCATCGCCGGCGGCCTGCTGTCCGGAGTCCTCACGGGCTTGGGGCGGCTGAAGGGAGCGGCGCTTTCGCAGGTGCTCGCGGCAGCGACGGGCGTCGCGCTCGTGGGCGCCTGGCTCGGGGCCGGACAACTGAGCGTGCGCAGCGTGCTGCTCGCCTCGCTCGCGGGGTCGATTGTGGCGCTTGCCGTCGCGCTGGGTGCCAGCGGAGCACAGCGGCTCGTGCGCCCCTCGCTCACGCGTGTGAAAGAGCGCTGGGGCTATGCGCGAAAGAGCTACGTCACCACGCTCACGGGCTACCTCGAGCTGCGTCAGGACGTGCTGCTGCTGGGCATCCTGTCATCAGCTTCGGGAGTAGGCATCTACAGCGTGGGGGCTTCGCTGGCCGAGCTGCTGTGGTACGTCCCCCGGGTCACGGCGACACCGCTCATGGCGCGCGCCTACCAGGAGAGCGCCGAGGAGGGCGCGCGGATCGCGGCCACGATAGCCCGACTGATGACCGCATTCATGCTCGTGGCCACTGTCGGACTGGCCTTGGTGGTGGGACCGCTCGTGGTCGCGGTGTTCGGCGAGCAGTTCGCGCCTGCGGCAGGCGTCTTTCTGGTGCTCGCTCCTGGCATCGTAGCGGCGGGGATCTCGGGTCAGCTCTCGGCGTTCCTCTCGACCCAGGGACGGCTGTTTCCCGGCATCGCGGCGCTGGGACTCGTCGTGAACCTCGTCTTGAACGTCGCGACCATCCCGTATTTCGGCTACTGGGGAGCGGCCGCATCCACCACGGTGTCGTACACGATCGGGGCCGCCTACATCATCCACACCTACGCTCGAACGACCGGCATCCGCGTGAGAGATGTGCTGGTGGCGCGCCCGGCAGACATCGCTTTCGCACGCGCAGCCCTGCGTGCGTTGCGCACCGGCGATGGTGCCTGAGAGCGTACGGAACTACACGAGCCGGATCTCGGTGGACGTGTCGATGTTGGCGAACGCGCGATGATCGGCTGTGATGAGCGGACAGTCGAGTTCCTCGGCAAGCCCGAGGAACAAAGCATCGTAGACCGAGATCCCGTGGCGGCAGGACAGAGCCGCTGCACGCCTGATGCGCTCGGGAGAGGCGTCGAACAGCTCGACGCCGAATGCATCGATCTGCTCGATCAAGATGAGCGCCTGCTCTGCCGTGAGGCGGCGACTGTAGCGCAAGGCGTTGGCGAGCTCTATGGTCCACGTCGAGGGTGCAGCAAGCAGGCAGGTTCCCGCTCGCTGCGCATCGAGCAGCTCCTCGGCGCGTCCGACTGAAGGCTCCTCAAGGGTGACAAGCCACTTGAACGCCACTGATGTGTCCACGACGACGCACGCGCTCATCGACGAGGCCCCGGCGTCGCGCCTCGCTCGCGATCCCCGCGCAGCTGATCCATCATCCCGTGGAGATCCTCGGCGTTCAGCTTCGCGCCGAGTCTTTTGAACGTGGCGCGCGCTCGATCGAGGTCCTTGCGCCGCCGCTCATCTGCCGAGAGGTTGCGAACATCTGCGACGTAACGAGTCGCGGCTTCGGCGATGAAACCGCTGCGAGACAGGCCGAGTTCGAGAGCCGTCTCATCGACCTCGCTCACCAGCTCTTCCGGCAACGACACGTTGACCTTGTAGACAGCCATCGAGGCCACCCCCCGCTCCCGTGAGGTCAGAGTCAGATACACCACTAGTGTATCCAGCGCCTCTGACACGCGCAAGCGGCCGCTAAGTCGCTCGCCTCGGCAGTCATCTACATGCCTTCACCGCCAGATGTCTGCTTGGATTGCTAGGATGCCTTACGCTCAAGCCTCTCAGCTATCCAGAACTTGATGACGGACTGGCGGCTGACTTCAGCCTTCATAGATTGCCACCTCCTCAGGTCGCCCGCTGACTCACATGGTGGCCACGCAAGCGCGCGAAACAGCCCGCTACCCCGACTCGCGAGCGCTCGGGTCGATGCGCACCGCCAGCGCGCGGTACAGCCGCGGCGAGATCAGCACCAGCGTCACGACGACGATGCGCCGCATCCCTTCCATGGCCGCTCGGTGGCGCAGGAACGCCGCGCGGGCTCCGCGGTAGTCGCGCGCACGGATCCTCGCTTTGACCGGCACGAGCTCCACCTCCGCCCGCAGCCGCGTCAGCGTGCGCTCCAGCAGCACAGCCGTGGCGCTATCGAGCGCGGCCTCGCGCGCAAGCGATTCGAGGCTGCCTATCACGCTCTCGAGCTCCGGCTCGCGCGTGCGCGACTTCGCGTCAGCGCGCGTGGCGTCGTAGCTCACCAACGACTCCGAGACGCGCACCACTCGGTGCCCCGCCGCGAGCACGCGCAACCACAGGTCGTAGTCCTCGGCGTAGCAGTCCCGAAAGCCTTCAAGCGCCAGAAACACCTCCCGCCGCACGGCCGAAGTGACCGTGAGCCGCGAGGACGTGATCTGGTCGGCCAGCGTGATCTCGACCCGCGACGCGCCTGGCGGGTCCGGAAACGTGGGCCAGCATGAGCCGTCGGGATACCGAGTGACCCCGTTGGTGCCCACAACGCCAACGTCGGAAATCGCCGCGGCCGTCTCAGCCACTCGCGCCAGATAGCCCAGCTCAAGTGCATCGTCGGCGTCCAGGAAGACGAGCCACTCGCCCGTCGCATGTCGCACCGCGTGGTTTCGCGCTGCCGCAGCCCCCGCGTTGTCTTGCGCAAGCACACGGATTCGCGGTTCATCGGCGGCCGCATCACGGGCGATCCGCAGCGTGGAATCGGCCGAGCCGTCGTCGACGACGATCATCTCCCAGTCATCACGCGACTGTGCGCGAACCGAGTCAATGGCCCGCCCAAGGAAGCGATCGGCGTCGAAGGCCGGTGTGACGATGCTGAACCGCACTTCTCGCCGGGCCTGTTCCACGAATCACGCGCCTTTTCGATCGGGAGGGCATGACCTGCAAAGGGATTGTAGTATAGGAGCGTGCAGTCACGACCCCTGCAAGCGAGAGGACCGCGGTGCCACGCGCGCTGTTCGTGTTCGGAACCCGCCCGGAAGCCATCAAGGTCGC
>CAMTUW010000020.1:0-5401 GCA_947085035.1 uncultured Actinomycetes bacterium | reverse complement strand
GGAGCGGACAGCGTTCTTCCATCGCGAGCGGGATGGGAGAAGACCACAATCCTCAGTTTTTCGATAAGGGGGTCTTCTCACCATGAAGCGAATTCTGCTCGTACTCGCTTCGCTGGCAGCGGTAGTGCTGTCCGGCGGAGCCATGTTCCGCGCGTAGGGGTAACACGGTGCTCGGTCTCACGAATGGAAGAGCGGGGGTTCAGCATTGGCGCAGACTAGCCAGCCCCCCCGCTCTTTCGTGTTTGCGAGTCTACTCGTGATGTCGACGGGCTCTACAGTCCTGCTCTATTCGGCTGGGTCCTTCCCGTGGGAAATCTCTGCGCCTCTAGTATTCCTCCTAGTGGCTGCGCTCGTCTCGGAAAACTTCGCTCTAAGCCTCCCGATCTTCAACGTTTCCTTGGCTTTCCCGCTGATTGTGGCTGCCACTGTGCTCGCAGGGCCTCCCGCCGCTGGATTGGTGGCCGCAGTATCCTTTACGAATTGGGATGAGATAAAGCGACATAGGCCACTATCCGTACTGACCTTCAATTTTGGACAACTTGTACTTTCGGCGTGTCTCGGCGCATGGGCGTATGTGTTGTTCGGTGGCGTAGTCCTCTACGGCGCAGACGGATTCACCCCGTTGGTCTTTGATGATCTTTCGGTGAGCGGGCTTGCGCTCGCATTGAGTGCCGTCGTCACGACCATTCCGAACATGGGCATGACTGCCTACGCCGCGTCCGCACTGCGTGGAAGCAAGTTCATGAGCGCGTTCTTGGCGATGCTCGCTTACGCTCCGACTCAACTGGCGTTGGCTGCGGTCGGACTGCTGATGGCGCAGGTTCTGACCATCGAGGTCATGGCGCTCCCGCTATTCTTGCTTCCCCTGCTGTTGGCTCGCGAGATATACCGGCGGTACGAAACACTCGGCGCGGTCTACATCGGTACGGTTCAATCACTCGTGGCCGCACTGGAAGAAAAGGATCCCTATACCAAAGGGCATTCAGAGCGTGTCGCGCGCTTTGCGGTTGAAGTCGGACAACAGCTGGGCCTGAGTGATGGCGATCTTGACATATTGGGCAAGGCGGCTCTTCTGCATGACATCGGCAAGCTCGCCCTGTCGTCAGCGACACTGACGAAGCCGGTCGACTTGTCTACTGAAGAGAGGGCGGCGGTTCGACGTCACCCAGAGATCGGTGCACACATGGTCCAAAGGATTCCACTGCTCAGAACACTGGCGGGACACGTGGAGTCGCATCACGAATGGGTGGACGGGTCGGGGTACCCTGCGGGCACCCTCGGCTCAGATATCTCGATTCTTGCGAAAGTACTCGCAGTTGCCGACGCGTACGATGCTATGACCACTGATCGACCGTACCGGCTTGCACTCGCTCACGATGAAGCGGTCGCCGAACTCCTGACGGGAGGCGGTACCCAGTTCGACATTCGCGTGGTTACTGCGTTTATTCAAACCTTCGATGCCGGCCTCGGCGGGGGGTCATCAGTTGGCGTCAGCGGACTCACTGAGGCTGTGGCAACGTGACTCCGTACTTGAGCATGCTCTACGAGCGCAGCCTAGACTTCGCCCTCGTGGGGACCCCGACCCTGTTCCTGCTATTCGCGTTTTCGGCATCTGCGGTCCTGTTGGGTATCACCGATGTGAGGTTGCATAGGAGTGGACTCGTCGGACTGAGTGCCGCGTTTGATTCGTTTGCGTTGGTTGCTCTGGGCCCGTTGTTCGCGGTGGCGCTCAGCACTCTCGGGGTGGCGACGGGTATGCTCCTTCCAGGCACGCAAACTCGCAGTGTTTCGAGGCTCGTCCCTGCACGCGCTGCCGGGGTACTCCTTGGCTTCGCCGTCGGGTCACTCTTTTTGTCAGCTCCTTGGGGCCCTGAAACCAGCTTGGCGCCGCGCGTTCTCACTGTCTTGTGCTGCTTCTGGACCCAGACGTTCATTATCCTGGCGCTTGGACTCAGGGCTGAGTCGAGGGGGTTTGCGCAGTTCAGCCGTAGCGGAATCGAAAGCCAGATTCCCATGGCGCTCGCGCAGTTGTCCGCAGTCCTCTTGGCCGTCACCGTATTCTCAAGCATGGGCGTATGGAGTCTAGTGTTGATGATGGCGCTCCTGCTGCTGGTTCGACAGTCGTATTCGCTGCTTGCGGAGGTTTCCGAGTCCTACCTTTGCACAGTGGAGGTTCTTGTCGAAGCAGCAGAGGGACTAGAGAGTGTGTTTCGTGGACATGCTGAACGCAGTGCGAGTGTTGCGAGGAAGCTGGCATCCCGCTACGGACTCACGAGCTCTGAGGTCCAGAGGGCAGGTTACGCCGCCCTGCTCCAAGCGGTTGGGGGGATACGAGATCTTGGTGACGGCGCGGCTCTGGCCAAGGCCTCGAACGTAATCAGGGACATTGAGTTCTTTCACGACGTTGTCGGTGTGCTGGAGGTGCTGGAAGGTGAACCGCGTGACTCGGGGGTAGCCACAAGTGGCGACGAAGTCTTGGCATTGATTGTGGCCGTTGCCCAAGAGATCGACATACGGCAGAACCTTCTTCCAACCAGTGAGGACTCCCGGCAGACCTTGCGCAGAATCGCTCGGCGTGTTCCAGGGAATGCTCGATTCAGGGTAATCAGCGCGGTGCGCGCGATGGGCTATGAGTCGCCTGTGGTGTTCGAATGATTATCGCCATTGCTGGAGCCTTCACCGTGATCCTATGCACTGTCTCAAAGTGCTCCATCCATGATATTGGTCGGATTGAGTTGAGGCATGGGTATATAGCGCTAATCGTTTTCGTGCTGCAGGCGCTAGCGCGCTGGCAATCAACGACACGACAGGGGGCGACTAGTGAGGTTGCGTTGATGGTGTGGGGGATCAGTGCCGCAGTATTGGTCTGGGTTGTTTCCAGGAATGCTCACCTTCCCGGCGCGGGCCTCATCGGAGTGGGCCTCATGTCAAATGCTTTTGTTGTTCTTTTGAATGGCGCCATGCCGGTCGTGCGGTTTCATACGCAATCTCATCATGCTGCAGTGGGCTTTTATCGAGAGGCGGATGTCGCAACCATTCTCGTTTGGATGGGGGACGTTCTTCCTGATCCGACAGGTTTGTGGCTGATGAGCGTAGGCGATGTTCTCCTGATACTCGGGGTAGCTGTCGTTCTCGCTTCGTCTGGAGGCCACATGACCATGTCAAGGAGGATTCCGACGGGGTAGCTCGAACAATGCGAAATCCAGTGACGTAGGCGATGCGTGTCCGGTGCCCCCACCCGCGTAGCCGGAGAGAGGTGAGCGGTCGTGAGCGGGTTTTCGGTTTCTTGGAGCGTTCCCGATTTCGGTAAACAACTACAACGTGAGAGAGCATGCGAGCGTCTGAGTAGGGCCGGGGATAGCCTCCGGTATCTGTCTGCCCCTTCGGGCTGGGGGAAGACGATGGTGGCCGCCCAGTATGCCCTCACATCCGCGATGCAGGTATTGTGGATCGATGCATATGGAAGGTCTACGACGCCTGAGCAGGTTGTAGGGGAGATTCTGTCGTGCTTGTCCAGTGGTGCGCGTGATGCGCGCGAGCGTTCCCTTGCCGATCTTCTTGACGCGTGCGCGCTGTCTGCGCGTGCAGATGGCGACACTAGACGATTACTAGTGGTAGTGGATGATTTTGCACCTGATGGACCAGAGGGTTTCAGGCCTCTCGAGTCCATTCATAGTTCACTGCGCAGGGTGGGAGTGTGTCTGCTGGTCACAACGCGCGCGCGAGTGCCGGATGAATTCGCGGTGGCACATGGCTCAGTAGTACTTGGGGCAAAGGATCTCGCACTTGCTGAGCATGAGGTTGCTCGCCTTGTCAGCCATCTTGGTGATGGTCAGCTTGTCGACGTCGAGCAGCTGATCAAGGAAACCCAAGGTCACCCAGCGCTTGTGTGTCTGATGGTCGGCGAGACTCTCGCCAGCAGCAACGGGACCCTTCAGCGTGAGATAAAGTTGGGACTGAACGAATGGCTCGATCGAGTTGCGCTTCATTTGCCCAAGCGACATGCCCCATGGCTGCCAGTTCTCGCTATCTTGCGTTCAGGAACGAGCGGGCAGTTGAGTAGATTGGGCCTGACGAAGAGCGCCGAGTTCCTCTCGTCGGTGGGCGACATCATTCCACTGATCAGGGTGTCTGCACCAGACCGAAAGGGCGACATCCATTTCGCGGTTCACGACTTTGCCGAGCATTGGCTGCGCGATACTCTGCGAATGGGCGACCCCTTAGAGTGGCCAGTGGCTGCGGAGCGTCTGTGGCAGGAGATGGGACTTGGCAGCGACCTTGCTCGTTCGAGTGCGATCCTCCTTGATTATGGCAGCGAAGCGTCTATCCGCACTTGGTTATCTGAGCACGGCGAGGGCATGCTGTCTTCGGGGCATGTAGCGATTCTTGATCGGATGTTTGCCTCGGTTGGCCTGCATTATGTGATCGAGCATCCGCACCTGTTGAGGATATGGGCGTGTGCTGCGTTAGCCCTGGGGCAGCCCGCCGATGCGTTGGGTCGCGCCAAAGCCGCATCTGAAATCGCCTCCCACCTCGGAGACTCGAAAACAGCTACCCGCAGCATGATGGTTTGGGTTGACGCGTTGAAGCACTTGGATCGTCACGAGGAGAGCATGGCGGTTGCCGAATCCCTCTACGAGACGGCTGTAGGCCTCGGCGATCCTCCTTTCGGGGTCGAGGCATGCGTGTGCCTCGCGAGGGTGGGGTGCAACATCGGGCGACTCGCGCGGGCGGCGAGCGCGATTGCTGAGGCAGATCGCATGGCGGTAGGAGCTACCTGTGATGACGCCACCCGTGCGAGAGTAAATGGTTACCGAGCAGTCATCGAATGCCTGAGCGCTGGTTCGTACTCGGAGGCGGTGCCGGAGTTGTCACGAGGAATCCCCGCACTCGACTCTTGGCTGAGCGAGCGTGTGTCGGCGCGCGGTAACCTCGCTGTAGCACTCATCGAGTGTGGTCGTGTCCAGCGGGCAAGACCCCTGGCGAAATATGTTGCGCACAATGGTGACGCGTACCAGCAATCGGCATTCGCTGTCCTGATGGCTCAGGTACATTTCGCTCTTGGCGAAACGGCGCAAGGGTTACAGGTGTTCTCCTCCGCAAATGAGTATTGTGTTCGAACTGGTGCGGAGTACGACCTAGCGATCAATCGGGTCTACTTGGCGACGTGCCTGCGTTCCGGCGGCGACCACGAACAGGCGCTGACACTCGCGGAGAGAGCTCTTGAACGCCTTTCCATTCTCGATTTCATGGGTTTCCGGCGCCTCGCCGCGCTCGAAATCGCTGCCTCACTGCTTGCTTTGGGAGACGTCGCGGCTGCTCGCAGGTGGACTGATCCTGTCGTCGCGGCAGGCTTCGACGGGAACGCCTATCATGCGTTGCGCGCCGCGATGATCCTCGC
>CAMTUW010000019.1:0-40993 GCA_947085035.1 uncultured Actinomycetes bacterium | reverse complement strand
TGCTCACGGCAAGAATTGCCAACGGCCACATCTCGCCCGCAGACAGGCCTCCAAGCCCCAGCCCCCACTTCGAGACGAATCCCGCGATAGGTGGCACGCCGATGATGCCGAGCGCCGCGATGGAAAACGCCGTCATCGTCAACGGCATGCGCCGCCCCACCCCGTCCATCTGGCTCACGCGGTAGACCTTGAGCTCCTCGGCGAGAACGCCGGCCGTGAAGAACATCGTGATCTTGAGGAGCGCGTGGTGCGCGAGATGCGCGATCGCGGCGGCGGCAGCCAGTGGCGTGCCGATCGCCAGGCCCAGCACGATGTAGGAGAGCTGCCCGATCGTGGAGTAGGCAAGTCGCTTCTTGATGTCGTCTTGGGCGAGCGCACGCACGGACGCGAACACGATCGTGAACGCCGCGAGCGCCGCGAGCGGAGCCAGCACACCCAGCGCGCCCGCCGTCTCAAGTCCGAAGACGTCGAGCACGACACGAGCGATGCCGAACACGCCCGCCTTCACCACCGCGACGGCGTGCAGAAGCGCGCTCACCGGCGCCGGAGCGACCATCGCCGCAGGCAGCCACCCGTGGGCCGGGAACAGCGCGGCCTTCACGCCGAAACCGGCGATGAGCAGCGCGAAGACGACCGCGAGTTGGGAGCCGTGACTCGCGACCAGTTCGACCGGCAACGTGCCACCGCTCGCGAAGTCCGCGCCGCCGCCCAACACGTGAAGCCAGATGACTCCCACGGCGAGCACAACGCCGCCGCTCAGCGCGTAGATGAGGTAGGTCCGGCCACCTCGGATGGCTGCGGCGTTACCCGAATGGACGACCAGCGGATACGTGGCCAGGGTGAGCGCCTCGTAGAAGACGAAGAGCGTGAGCAGGTTCGCCGACAAGGCGATGCCGATAGCCGAGCCCACACAGATCGCGAAGAATCCGAAGAAGCGTGCGCGGTCCTTCGCATGCGACATGTAGCCGGTGGCGTACACCGTCGTGACCAGCCAGAGCACTGCGGCAACAACCGCGAACAGGGCGCCGAGCCGGTCGGTCGACAGGGCGAATCGCACGCCCAGCAAGGGCACCCCCACGCTCGCGGCGGCGCTTCCCGAGGCCGAATGGACACCGACGAACAGCGCCCCGAGCGAAGCGACAACGCCCGCGAGCAGCCCCACGACGGTGCGGGCGCCATCGCGCTTCTCGCCAAGCGCGAAGATCAGGATGGCGGCGATCCACGGCGCACCAACGGCGGCGATCAGTGCGAACACAGGGCCTGTCACGGCGCCACCCCCGCGGTCATGGCAAGCGCGGCCGGACCGAGCAGATCGAGCACCGGCTGGCCAAGCACGCCAACGAGCAGAGACGCCACCGCCAGAAGGAGCGGAATCCAGGTGACGGCGGGATGCACCTTGCACAGCTGCGCGTCAGCGGACTCGGGAGAACGCAGGAAGATCGCGATCACGCGAAACACGTAGGTCGCGGCGAGAAGTCCTCCGAGCAGCACCGGAATCGCCCACCACCACGCGCCGGAGGAGAGCGCAACCGAGACGTAGAGCCACTTGGAGACGAATCCGCCGCTCGGGGGCAGGCCGAGCATCGAGACGCCCGCGATTCCGAACGCGAACGCGGCCGCGGGGGCGGTTCTGACCAGACCCGCGAGATCGGCGATGCGGTCGTGGCCGAAGCGCACGAGCACCGCACCCGCCGCTAGGAACATCGCGCTCTTGGCGAGGGCATGCGAGACCGCGTGGAAGATTCCCGCGCTCACTGCTGTCGCGGCCTGCTGGTGGCTGGATGCGGCGTCAACGAGCGGGAACAGCACGAACAGATAACCGATCTGTGCGACGGTCGAGTAGGCGACGAGCATCTTCAGTCTGACCTGCGAAAACGCCTGGACCGACCCCCAGACGATGGCTGTGGCTCCCATCAGCCCCAGCATGAGGGGCAGGCCGGGGGCCAGCTCGCCACCTGATAGCGCGAACATCAGCCGAAGCGCGATGAAGAACGATCCCTTGACCACGAGCGCCGAGAGCACCGCGCTGATCGGCGAGGGCGCGTTGGCGTGTGCCGGCGGAAGCCAGAAGTGAATGGGCACGAGTGCGGTCTTGACCACCAACCCCACGATCGCGAGCACCAGCCCCACCTGAGCGGTGGGCGATTTCGTCGCCACCTGGGACAGCGCGGTCAAGTCAAGCACTCCCGTCGCGGCATAAAGCATCGCCACCCCGAACAGGTAGAACAGCGAACCCGCGATCGCGGCGAGCAGGTAGCGCATCGCGGCAGTGAGCGCCGCCTTCGAGCCACCGATCCCGACCAGGGCCACAGCCGAGATGGTCACGAGCTCCAGGCACACATAGAGATTGAACGCGTCGTTTGAGGAGAAAAGCGCGACGAGCGAGCCCCACAGAAACAGCCACAGGGGCCAGAAGTAGGTGTAGCGCTCGTCGGACCCGAAGTACCCGGCCGCGTAGACGGTGATCGCGAGCCCCACGACGGAGGCGAGAGCGATCATGACCGCGGAAAGACCGTCCACTCGAAAGTCGATGCCCAGCGGTGCGCCCCAGCCTCCGATCCGGTAGATGATCGGCCCGGACGCCGCCACGCTCGCTGCGAGCCACCCGGCGGCCACGACTTCGACAAAGGCCGCGACAAGCGCGATGATCCGCGCTCCGCGAGCGGACGCGAGGAATGCGAGCGGCGCGGCGAAGATGAGCACCGCCACAGTCAGTGCCGGCAACTGCGCCGCGAAGACGTCACTCATCGACGTCACCCGTGTCATCCAGACACACAGCGCCCGTCTCGGTGAAGATGCGTTTGAGCAAGGCGAGCGCGAACGCGGTCGCCGAGACGGTCACGACGATACCGGTGAGCACCATGGCGTGCGGCAACGGGTCGGGGGTCTGGCCCGGCACGCGTCGCGCGACCGCGACGATCACGAAGAAGATGCCGGTGCTCATGATGTTCAACGCGAGCACCTTGTGCAGAAGGTGCGGTCTGATCATGAGCCCGTAGAGCCCGATACAGAACAGCAGAGCGCCGGCGAGCGCATAGATGTCGGTCTGACTCAGCACGGGCGTCGTCACCGCTCCTTCTCGTGGCGGTCGGGCGTGGCTGAGGAGATGAAGAGGCTCACGAGAATCACGCCGATGGAGAAGGTGAGCCACGTCTCGATGAGCACCATGAGCAGCTTCTCGAAACCGAGCGGGTATTGCAGCAGAGTGGCGCCGGTGAGCATCGGGGCGAGCCCGATGACGAGGAAGACCAGAAAGCCAACGGCGATCGCGACCCGCAACGCGATCCGCGTGACCCAGCCGGGGCGCGCGTAGCCCGACAGTGCGAGCAACACGCCGGCCGCGCCCAGCACCGCTCCGGCCTGGAACGCTCCACCCGGGGCATGTTCGCCAGCCCACAGCAGGTATCCCGACGTGAGCACCATCAGCGGCACCAGCAGGCGCGTCATGCTCGACAGCACAGGATCTGCGGCTGGCTCGAGCGGCGCCCATATACCGGCCGTCTCGGTGCGAAGCGACAGGACGCCGATGGTCGCGAGCATGAGCACCGCGATCTCGAGCAGCGTGTCGTAGCCGCGGAAGTTCAGGAGCACCGCAGTGACGGCATTCGTCACGCCGCTCGCCGCGAGATTGGATTCGATGAGCGGCGCGACCCCCATCTCGCCTTCGGGAATCGCGAGCACCCCCCGCGCGAGGAATGCGAAGAGGACCGTCACAGCCCCTGCTACGAGGAGGCGGGCACCCCTATGGGCCTCTTGGCTCCGCCTAGGCATCGTCGTTCGTCCCTTCAGCGTCTCGGTCTTGCACGGGGAACGGGAGCTCGCGTCCTCGCAGGTGACCGGCAGCGTCAAGGAGAAGTGCGCCTGTGATGCCGGCGCCGATGGCGGCCTCGGCAAGCGCGATATCGGGCGCGGCCAAGCGAACCCAGGCAAGAGCCGTGAGCAGCCCGAACGCGATGAAGAGCACGACCGACTTGAACATCTTGACTTCGGCGATCGCGCGAATCGCAAGCCAGATGATGGCGAGTACGAGGCCCGCATCGAAGAGGATTCCCGCCGCCGTCATCGCTTCCTCCACGGCTTGACACCGCTGGTTCGCGCGGCCTCGGCGACAAGAAAGCTCGACGTCGCTGAGGCCACCAACACGAGAATCCACGTGAGAATGAGTTTCGCGGCGATGATTCCCGAACCCGAACGGAGCGCGAGGGCGACAACGATGAAGCCCAGTCCGAGGTTGTCCGCCTTCGTGAGCGCGTGGAGGCGCGTATAGACGTCCGGTAGTCGAAGCAGGCCCACCGAGCCGACCACGAAGAACGCGGTTCCAATCGAGAGCAGCGCGAAAGTCACAACATCGAAGATGCTCACGAGTGCCCCTCATGATCCGAATCACGCGCGCCGCGGTGCCACGCGCGCTTCACGAAAGCAACGGCCGTCATGGCCGCCAGAAGCGCCAGCACGATGGCGACGTCGCGCAGCGACGGCATGTCGAGACCGACTGACAGCAGAAGGAGCATCGCGACACCCGCCGTACCGAAGAGCTGCGCCGCGAGCATGCGATCCGCCGGGGACGGTCCCCGCTCGACGCGGATCAGACCGATGACGATCGTACCGAGAAGCGCCCCGGCGAACGCCACCATCACGGTGTCATCCACGCGACTCACCTCCCCGATCCGCTTCGGAAACGACGCCTGGCTCGGTCAGCTCCAGCCCCAGCGCGGCAGCGATGCGGTCTTCGACACGTCGCACCTCCTCGGCGATGGGCAGCTCGCAGTCGAGCACGTGCAAGATGACGGTGTCTCCATAGAGTCCCGTGCTCAGCGTTCCCGGCAGCAGGCTCACCGTATCGGCGAGAAGAACCCGCGCCGACTCGGTAGGGAGTCTGAGCGCGCAGGTCACGAATCCCGGCACGATGGGCATGGACGGACGCAGCACGCGCTGAGCCACATCCACGCCTCCCGCAAGCGAGTGATACGCGAAGAAGCCGATGAACCTCAGCGCGCCCAGCGGCCTGACGCGCCACCCGCGCTCGGGAGTCAGGCGAAGGGACGCCACGGCCGCGAACAGCGAGAAGGGCACCCCGAAGAGCCACGACGACGCCGCACCCTCGGTGAGAACCCACCAGAGCACTGCGAAGATGATGAACCGCTCGATGAGCCTGATGGCGACACGTGTCAATCTAGGTGCCCTCGCTCAGTACTCGCTCCGCGAACTCCGTGAGACTCATGGCGCCGATGTCTCCGGCCGTCCGCTCGCGCACGCCAACCGTCGATTCGGACGCCTCGCGGTCACCCACCACCAGCATGTAGGGCACCTTCTGTGCTTGGGCCTTGGCGATCTTCACCCGCATCGGGTCGTTATCGGTCAGGACCTCGATGCGTACGCCGGCGGCCGTAAGCGTCGCGCGCACCTGATGCGCATAGTCGAGGTGGCGGTCCGAGATGGGGACCACCACAGCCTGCACCGGAGCCAGCCACGTGGGAAACGCACCCGCATAGTGCTCGATGAGGATGCCGAGGAACCTCTCCATCGAACCGAGGATCGTCCGATGCAGCATGAACGGCCGCTCCTCAGAGTTCTCTGCGGTGCGGTAGGTGAGGTCGAAGCGCTCCGGATTGTTGAAGTCGACTTGAATCGTCGCGGTCTGCCACGTCCGACCAATCGCGTCTTTGAGCTTGATGTCGATCTTGGGTCCGTAAAAGGCGCCGTCGCCCTCGTTGACCTCATAGGCCAGACCGCGCTCTTCAAGCGCCCCGATGAGGCCACGTGTGGCGACCTCCCACATCTCCTCGGATCCGATCGATTTCTCAGGTCGAGTCGAGAGCTCTGCGCAATACTCGAAACCGAAGACGCTGTTGACGTAGTCAACGAGGTCGAGCATGGCGATGACTTCGTCGTGGACCTGCTCTGCCGTGCAGAAGATGTGAGCGTCATCCTGGGTGAACCCACGGGCGCGCATGAGGCCGTGCACCACGCCCGAGAGCTCGTGTCGATAGACCGTGCCGAACTCGAACATCCGGATGGGGAGGTCTCGGTAGGAGCGGATGTCGTTGCCGTAGATCATGATGTGCCCGGGACAGTTCATGGGCTTGATGCCGTAGTCGTTGACCTTGCCGTCGCCTTCGTCAACTTGGAAGAAGTACATGTGCTCGCGGTAGTTGTCCCAGTGCCCGGATGTCTTCCAGACGTCGGCCTTGTAGACGTGCGGCGTGATGACCTCTTCATATCCGCGGCGATAGAGCTCCGCGCGCATCCACTCCTGGATCAAGCGCAACACGCGCGCGCCCTTCGGGTGGTACAGCGGCAACCCGGCGCCCGCCTCCTCGTGCAGCGAGAACAGGTCGAGTTCACGACCCAGCTTGCGATGATCGCGCTTCTCGGCCTCTTCGAGGCGGACGAGGTATTCGTCCAGGTCCTTTTGTGAGAACCACGCGGTGCCGTAGATGCGCTGAAGCATGGGCCGGGTGCTGTCGCCGCGCCAGTACGCGCCGGCGATCTTCATGAGCTTGAACGCCCCGATGCGACTCGAATCGGGCACGTGCGGGCCGCGACACAGGTCGATGAACCCGCCCTGCGAGTAGGTGCTGATGGTGACGTCTTCGGGCAGCTCGTCAACGAGTTCGCGCTTGAACTCCTGGCCCTCCATGAGGTCATGCGCTTCGAGACGCGTCCACTCCTCGCGCTTGAAGGGCGCCGCCTGCGAGACGATCTGGCGCATGCGCTCCTCGATGGCGAGAAGGTCGTCCGGGGTGAACGCGCGACCTATGTCGAAGTCGTAGTAGAACCCATTCTCGACGGACGGGCCTATACCGAAGCGGGCAAGCGGGAAGAGCTCGCGCACGGCCTCGGCCATGACGTGAGCCGTGGAGTGGCGCAGGAGCTCGAGCGCTTCCGGGCTCTTCTCGGTGATGATCTCGACCGTGTCGCCTTGTCCCACGACCCGGTTCACGTCGACGAGCTCACCGCCAACGCGCCCGGCAAGCGACGCTGTCGCGAGCCGTGGGCCGATGGCAGCCGCGACATCGAGCACCGTCGAGCCCTCAGGCACCTGCTTCTCGCTGCCGTCTGGCAGCCTCACGGTCATCTCAGGCATCGCTGATAGCTCCTCTTGTAGCATCGAGCCGCCTCGTGATCGAGACGGCTCCGAAACATCTCACCCCGGACCGGACCTCCGTCACTGCTTGGTCTTGCAATAGGGGCAGACCCCCCAGCTCAAGCGAAGCGCGCGATCACACTCGGTGCAAGACTTCCTGAGCTTCTTCATACAGTACGGGCAGAGCAGGAACTCATTCTCGACCGGCTTGTGGCACGAGGGACACGTGTCGAGGTCGCGATGAAGCGCGATCTCCTTGGCGCGGATCTCAAGTTCACGCTCTCTGGCGTCATCGAGGTACTCGGGCGGACGCACCACAAGATAGATCACCCAGCCGGCCAGCGAGGAAACCGCAGTGACGAGACCCCAGAACCATCCCATGGCCCCGCGCTTGTTGGCGTCACGCCATGTCCAGAAGATCAGAGCGACGTGAAAGACGATCCCGAACAGTACACAAAGCTGCGTGACCAGCTTGAACAGCGGGCTTGATAGCAGTGGTGCGAAAAGGTCACCCATCGTCTCCCCTTCACGGCTCTGTGAGCCACCTGCGAGTATACGGAGGGATTCTAACAGAACAGCCCCGTTGTTCTGTCACTTCCCGTCTGCGACGGGGTGACGCCTGAGTAGGGAGCGCGCACGCCCCGCTGTGACGAGCGACCCGGTGACCACGATCCCCGCCTTCTCCTCGGGCCACAGCGCCCGGATCGCGTCTTGGACGCATGCGAACGACCGCGGCGCCTCGCCACTGATGGACTCGACGATCTCAGCGAGTGTGGCCACGTCAAGCGCGCGCGGGCTGTCGAGCCCAACCACCGCGAAACCGCCAGCAGCGGGAAGGAGCGCCTCAACGATTCCGTGAACATCCTTGTCGGCGAGCACGCCCAGCACGATGAGCGGACGGCGCGCGTCAGTGGGCCATGCCCCGCGGATCGCCCCTGCGAGCACGGCAGCCGCTTGCGGGTTGTGCGAGCCGTCCACCACGAGCGGCGGATCCTCTCGCATGACCTCGAAGCGTCCGGGGAAGGTGACCGTCGAGAGCGCTTCGGCGAGCGCCTCCGGGTCGAGAGCTTGGCGGGTGTGCGCCTCGAGTGCCGCGATCGCGGTGACCACGTTGGCTGCCTGATATGCCGGTGCGGCGATCGCGAGATCGCGATAGTGCGCCAGAAGGCCGGCAACGTCAAAATAGGTCCTCCTCGTCACGCCGTTTGCAGCAGACGTGCGCACCCGGAAGTGCACGCAGGGCCGCCCGCCAGGCGACTCATGGCCCTCTTCTCGAACGAGTACGGCCTCGACTCCCACTGAGGCGACCCGATCGAGAAACACCCGCTCGACGACGCTCGTGCCCGGCCCCAGAACTGCGACTCCGCCCGCTGAGATGATCGCGGCCTTCTCGCCAGCGATCGCTTCTAAGGTGTCGCCGAGTATCTGAGTGTGATCGAGTCCGACTCCGGTGATGACCGCGACGGTGGGCTCGACCACCGTGGTGGCGTCCCAGCGCCCGCCCATGCCCACCTCGAGCACCGCAGTGGTGACGCCGCACTGGCGAAACGCGTGCAGGGCGGCGGCCGTGAGCAACTCGAACTCGGTGAAACCGTGCGAGGAGCCGATCGCATGCGGCCCCCGAAGGGTTTCGGCAACGGCGAGCGTCTCGCCGACGAAGCGGCCGAACTCCTCGTCGGAGACAGGCGCGCCAGCGACTTCGATGCGCTCCGGGTAGCGCTCCAGGTGTGGGCTCGTATAGAGACCCGTGCGCTCGCCTTGCGCTCGCAAGATGGCCTCGATCAGGCGCACGGTGCTCGTCTTGCCGTTCGTGCCGGTGACCTGTATCGACGCGAAGGCGTCTTGCGGCCGCCCCATCCCGGCGCACAGCTCGATGATGCCGTCCAGCGAGGGGTTGGTGCCGAACGCGAGCGCCCGCTTCAGCGCCGCTTCGGCCGCGTCGTATCCGAATCCGGACACGGTGCCCGCGTCTCCTTACGCCAGCTCGGCGAGCTGCGCTTCGACAAGCTTCAGCTGCTCTGATATCTCGGCCAGCTTCGCTCTGTCCTTCTCGATGATCTCGGGCGAGGCCTTGGCGAGGAATCCCTCGTTCGAGAGCTTGCGCTCGAACTTCGCCGCGTCGGCGGAAAGGCCCTCGCGCTCTTTGCCCAGACGGAGAGCCTCGGCCGCAAAGTCGACGATTCCTTCGAGCGGCAGATAGATCTCAAGGCCCGATGCGATCACCGTCGCCGAATGCGGTGGCTTGTCCAGATCAGTTCCCGCCGAGAACGACGACACGCCGGCCAGCGCGGACATCTGCCCGAACTCGGTCGTGACCCACGTCTGCTCGGCGTCGCCCGCCGTGCGAAAGACCGCCTCGAGCCCTTGCTTCGGCGGAATGCGATAGCGTGAGCGCACCGCGCGGATGCCGCCCACCACCTCGATGAGACGCGCCACCGAGCGCTCGGCCGCGGGATCCGTGAAGCGCGCGAGACCTGCCGTGTCCGGCCACGCGGCCACCATGAGCGACGCGGCACGGTCGGCCTCGAGCAGCGGGAGACGCCGCCAGATGCCCTCGGTCACGAACGGCATCATGGGATGCAGCAGGCGAAGCGCTTGGTCCAGCACGAACACGAGAATCCGCTGCACGCTGGCCCGCTGCTCGCCGCCGGCCTGCAAGCGACCCTTCGCGAGCTCGATGTACCAGTCGCAGAACTCGTTCCAGAAGAAGTCGTAGAGCGAGCGTGCGACCTCGCCGAACTCGTAGGTGTCAAGCCCCTCCCCGACCCGTGCAGCCAAGCCCGCCAGGCGAGACAGTATCCAGCGATCGGCCACGGTCATGGGCTCAGGGGGCCCGGGCACGTAGCCATCGAGGTTCATGAACACGAAGCGGCTCGCGTTCCATATCTTGTTCGAGAAGTTCCGGCTCGAGATCAACTTCTCTTCGGAGAAGCGGATGTCTTGGTTGCCCGTGACCTGCAGCATCAACCCGAAGCGCATGCCGTCGGCGCCGTAGTGCTCCATGAGCTCGAGCGGATCGATCCCGGTGCCGAGCGACTTGCTCATGCGCCTTCCCTCGGCGTTGAACACCGTTGGATGGATGATCACGTCGTCGAAGGGCACCTTGCCATCGTTGAAATACATGCCGCTCATGATCATCCGAGCGACCCACAGGAACAGGATGTCTCGCGCGGTCGAAAGCATGTTCGTGGGGTAGAAGTAGTCGAGCCTCTCGTCAGACTCGGGCCACCCCAGGGTCGCGAAGGGCCACAGCTGCGACGAGAACCACGTATCCAGCACGTCCTCGTCTTGGCGGATCGCTTTTGAGGTGCACTTCGGGCACCGCTCGATATCGTGTTCGCTGGCCCCGCTCCATCCGCATGCATCGCAGTAGAAGACGGGGATGCGATGCCCCCACCACAACTGCCGAGAGATGCACCAGTCGCGGATGTTTTCCATCCAGAGGAAGTAGACGTTCTCCCAGCGCTTCGGGTGGAAGGTCACGCGTCCGTCGCGCACCGCCTCGATGGCCGGCTCGGCGAGCGGCCGCATGTCAACGAACCACTGGTCCGAAAGCCACGGCTCCACGACGGTCTGGCAGCGGTAACACTGCCCCACCGAATGCGCGTGATCATCGACTGCCACCAGCAACCCCAAGGCGTCGAGGTCGGCCACCACGCGCTCGCGCGCCTCGTAGCGATCCAGACCCGCGTACGCGCCACCCTCGACCGAGATCGTGGCGTCGGCGTTCATGATGTTGATCTTCTCGCACCCGTGACGCTCTGAGATCTCGAAGTCGTTGGGGTCGTGAGCGGGCGTCACCTTGACGGCACCGGATCCGAACGACGGATCGACGTGAGCGTCGGCGACGACCGGGATCCTGCGCCCGACGAGCGGCAGGACCACCATCGAGCCGACCAGCGCCCGGTAGCGCTCGTCGTCGGGGTGAACGGCGATGCAGGTGTCGCCGAGCATCGTCTCGGGCCGCGTCGTCGCGACCACCAGGTGGTCGACGCCTCCGACCGGCACCTCAAGCGGATAGCGCAGGTGCCACAGGTGGCCGGCGCGATCCTCGTGCTCGACTTCGATGTCTGAAAGCGCGGTCGTGCAGCGCGGGCACCAGTTGATGATGCGCTTGCCTCGGTAGATGAGGCCCTTGTCGAACCACGCGACGAAGACCTTTCGCACGGCCGCTTGGTACGTCGGGTCCATGGTGAACCACTCGTCTGAGTAATCGCACGAGCAGCCCATCGCCTTGAGCTGACCGATGATGGTGGCACCGTGCTCGTGGCGCCACTCCCAGCACGCCTCGATGAACGCGTCGCGTCCCAGATCGTGGCGGCTCTTGCCTTCGGCCGCGAGCTTCTGCTCGACTTTGTTCTGCGTCGCGATACCTGCATGGTCGGTGCCCACGACCCAGCGAGTCGGGCGGCCCAGCATGCGCTGGCGCCTCACCACGACGTCTTGAATGGTGTTGTTGAGCGCGTGGCCCATGTGAAGCGAGCCCGTGACGTTGGGGGGCGGGATGACCACGGAGTAGGGACGGACGCCCGGCACGATGCGCGAACCGAAATGACCGCCGTCGATCCACGATGCGAAGATCGGACCTTCGACTTCATTGGGGTCGTACGCGCTGGGGAGCTCGCTCACGTGCCGTTCCTTCCCGGTGACCTCGATATGCGTATACGGATTCTAGCAGTCGAGCAGCTGGCACGAGGCGAGGAAACCCCGAATGACAAGGTGAGTGTCATAAACGACGCTGAAAATGGAACACTCTCAGTAGCAGACAGCAGCCACGATCTTCGGGAGATGACTCGTATGGCGTGCGAGCTGAGAGCGAAGTGCCCACTCTTCAACGACCAGATGGAAGCCGACTCCACCACGCGCGCGATGTATCGCGTCCAATACTGCAACGGCGAGTACTCCGAATGTGCGCGCTATCTCGTGTTCACGGCGCTGGGCGCTGAGCACGTCCCTCGCGACCTGTATCCCAACGATCGGCTGCGGGCCCTCGGCTTGGTGCGCGCCTCCCACACCGCGCGCGACCACGCACAAGACACCTGAGCACCGCAATCGTCACGCCGAGACGTCTTCGGCGCTCCCGCAGCGCACCAACGTGAGGCCGCTGGTTCCGTTGACCGCCTCAGCCGTGACGACCACCTCGACGATGTCGTCTTCACTGGGAATGTCATACATCGTGTCGAGCAGGATGCCCTCGCAGATGGAGCGCAGCCCGCGCGCACCCGTCTGCCGCTTGATCGCCTGATGAGCTATCGCGCTCAAGGCCTCTTCGGTGAAGGTGAGCTTGACCTGCTCCAGTGCGAACAGCCTCTGATACTGCTTGACGAGCGCGTTCTTGGGCTGCGTGAGGATACTCACCAGGTCAGCCTCAGAGAGCTCCCCGACATTGGTGATGACCGGGAGACGACCGACGAACTCGGGGATCATGCCGAAACGATGCAGGTCCTCGGGAAGCGTCCTGTCGAGCAGCTCGCTGTTGCTTTCGCGGCTGACGGATGACATCTCGGCCTGGAAGCCCACACCCTTCTTGCCGATGCGCTCAGCGATGATCTTGTCCAGTCCGACGAATGCGCCGCCCAGGATGAACAGCACGTTCGTGGTGTCGATGCGCAGCAGGTCTTGCTGCGGGTGCTTGCGCCCTCCCTGTGGGGGGACCGCCGCCTCGGTGCCCTCGAGAATCTTCAGCAGCGCCTGCTGTACGCCCTCGCCGGACACGTCGCGCGTGATCGACAGGTTCTCGGCCTTGCGGGCGACCTTGTCTATCTCGTCGATGTAGATGATCCCGACCTCGGCGCGCTTGATGTCGAAATCCGCCGCCGTGATGAGCTTGAGCAAGATGTTCTCGACATCCTCGCCCACGTAGCCCGCTTCGGTGAGCGCGGTGGCGTCTGCGATCGCGAACGGCACCTTGAGCACACGGGCGAGCGTCTGGGCGAGAAGCGTCTTGCCGCAGCCGGTGGGCCCCAGCAACAAGATGTTGCTCTTGGCGAGCTCGACATCGCTCTCGGTGTCCGTCGAAGCCAGCGCGACCCTCTTGTAGTGGTTGTAGACCGCTACCGATAAAACCTTCTTGGCGCGCTCCTGTCCCACGACGTAGGAGTCGAGCGCCTCATGGAGCTGGGCCGGAGTCGGCAAATCGGCGAGCGGCGGGGCTTCGGCCAGGTCCTCCACCAGCTCGTCTTCGACGATGTCGTTGCACAGCTCGATGCACTCGTCACAGATGTAGACGCCCGGTCCGGCTATGAGCTTCTTCACGTTGCGCTGGTTCTTGGCGCAAAACGAGCACTTGAGCTGCTCGGGGCCTTCCGGCTGGCGAGTAGGACTCACGCTATTTCTCCTCTACCGTCTTGCGGCTCTCGACAACCGCGTCCACGAGCCCGTAGTCACGAGCTTCGGAGGCCATCATGATGTTGTCGCGCTCGGTGTCGGAATGGATCTTCTCGGCCGACTGACCGGTATGCAGCGCGAGAATATCGTCGAGCTGCGCGCGCATCCGAAGCATCTCTTTGGCCTGGATCTCGATGTCAGTGACCTGCCCTTGCGCGCCGCCCCACGGCTGGTGGATCAGCACGCGCGAATGCGGCAGCGCGAAACGCTTGCCAGGTGCACCGGCGGCCAGCAGCACCGCCGCCATCGAGGCGCACTGCCCGATGCAGATCGTCGAGACCTGCGGCTTGATGAACTGCATCGTGTCGTAGATGGCAAGCCCATCCGTGACGCTTCCGCCGGGCGAGTTGATGTAGAGGTTGATGTCCTTCTCGGGATCAGCGCTCTCGAGGTGCAGCAGCTGCGCGATGACGAGGTTCGCGACGTGGTCATCGATCGACATGCCGAGGAAGATGACCCGCTCGTTGAGCAGTCGCGAGTAGATGTCGAAGCTTCGCTCCCCGCGGCTCGTCTGCTCGATGACGATAGGGACGAGTGAATTGATCTCAGGCAGCATGGTTACTCCTCAGTGGTCTCGGGCGCTTCATCGACGACCTCGACGTTGTCAAGGAGCCAGAAGACGGCCTTGCGGTGCATGATCTGCTCGCGAAGGACAGCCATGAGACCCATCTCTTCCCAGCGAGCCCTCGTGTCCTCGGGACTCGCGTCGGTGGCTTGGCCGACCTCGGCAAGCTCGGTGTCGATGTCCTCGTCGGTGATCTCAAGCTCGAGGGCGCGGAACAACGCCTCGAGGGCAAGGTCCTCTTTGACCGACTGCGTGGCCTGCCGGGCCATGTCGGCCTCGAAGGTGTCCATGTCCATGCCCACCTGCGCCAGGTACCGATCGATCATCATCTCCTGGTTCTCGAGCATGTTCATGAAGTCACGAACCATCGCGGCCTGACGGCCCACGACGATGGCTTCAGGCACGTCTCCCTCGAGTCGTTCGGCAACGGCTGCACGCACGCGATTCTCCTTGAGACGCCCGTACGCGATTCCCTTCTGCACACCGATTCGGTTCCTGATGTCGGCTTGCAACTCCTCGACCGACTCGAATCCACCGACGTTCGTGGCGAACTCCTCGTCGACCGCGGGCAGCACCTTGGCCTTGACCTCATGGACCGTGACCGAGAATGTCGCCGTCTTACCGGCGAATTCAGCGTTGGATGACGTCTCGGGGATCAGAAACTCGACGGTCGTCTCGTCTCCGGCCTTCATGCCCACGATACCTTCATCGAACTCCTGCGGCATCAACCCGCGACTCATCTCGTAGAGGTACTTGTCGACCTGATTACCCTCGTAGGGCTCACCGTCGACCAGCCCGGAGAAGGAGAGGAGAACGTAGTCGTCGGCCTGAGCGCCGCGCCCTTCGACCAGCTCAACGCTCGCGAAACGCTCGCGCATCATGTCGATCTGCTCTTCCACGTCGAAGTCCGTGGCCTCGCGCTCGGGAAGCGTCACCGACAGATCGGCGATGCTTGACAGCGTGAGCTCGGGGCGAACGTCGATCTGGGCCGAGTAGGTGTACTCGACGCCGGGCTCGACCGTGTCAAGCTCATCGAGCTCAGGGGATTCGATCGGGCGCAGCTCCTCGATATCAAGCGCCTTGGGGTACGTCGTGTTCACGACGTCTTCCGTGGCCTCAGCCAGGATGCTCTCGCGGCCCATCATGGAATCGAGAACGGCGTGCGGGGCTTTGCCGGGACGAAAACCGGGCACCCTGACCTTGGCGGCTATCGCCTTGTATGCACGAGCGATCGCAGCATCCACCTCAGTGGATGGTACGGTCACGGTAAGACGCACAGCGATGCCCTCGAGGCGTTCGACTGATGTTTTGAGCACGGGTTGATTCCTTTCAGATGTCTGTGACCAGAATGGCCTCTAAAAGCTGACGCGAAGGCGCGTGGTGCGGGCGAGAGGACTCGAACCTCCAAGAGTTGCCTCACCGGAACCTAAATCCGGCGCGTCTGCCAGTTCCGCCACGCCCGCGTGACGCGGCCTCACATGATAACAAAAGACCGAGACCGGGCGGTCTCGATCGACGAAGTCAGCACGAGCCCCTGGCGAACAGCACTGCCGGGACCGTTCGGAAGAGCAGCGCGATGTCGAATCCGACGCTCCAGTTCTCGAGATAGAACAGGTCGAGACGCACCATTTCCGCGAAGGTGAGAGAAGAGCGCCCCGACACCTGCCACAGACCCGTCATACCCGGCGGGACCTCCATGCGGCGCCAGTGATACTCCGTGTACTGGACGGTCTCGGGCTCAAGCGGCGGCCGTGGGCCCACAAGCGACATCTCGCCGCGCAGCACGTTGAGCAGTTGCGGGAACTCATCTACCGAGAACTTGCGCATCCACTTGCCGACGCGCGTCACCCGCGGATCGTTCTTCATCTTGAACAGCGGTCCGGTCGCCTCGTTTTCCTGGGCGAGCTTGGCGCGTTGTTCGTCTGCATCCACGCACATCGATCGGAACTTGAGCATCTCGAAGAGCACGCCATCTTGGCCCACGCGCGGCTGTCGGTAAAAGACCGGTCCGGGGGAGTCGAGCTTGATGGCCGCGCACACCGCAAGCCACACCGGCATCCCGATGAGCACAACGGCCGCGGCGACCACGAGGTCGAACACACGCTTGGTCCTCAGTGCACCACGACTGAGCGAGACGCCCTTGATGGTGATCAGCGGCACGCCGCCGATCTCTCGTACGAGCACGCGCGAGGTCAATACCTCGAACAGGCCCGCGGAGAGGTGGATCGAGAGGTCGATGCCGCGCAGTTCGGCGATCATGCGCGAGATGACGCCGTGATCGAACGCGGAGGAGGCGATGATGACGGTGTCGATCCTGTGCTCGCGAACGACCCCCACGACATCGGCGGCGCATCCGAGCGCCGGTACTTCGTCGCCGCAGTAATCGAGTACAAGCTCATCGGCTCGCGACGATGCGAGACACCCGACGGGCGTGAGTCCCTGATCGGGTCGACAGAGCAGCATGTGCACGATGCTTGCGGCCTCGGCGTTGTTGCCCACAACGAGCGTCCGTCGGTGCATCTTGCCCGCACGCCGTTGTGCGGTGAGCCACGTCCGAAACAGCAATCGACCACCGCTCACGCAAAGCACCGCCAGCGCGAAGGCGATGAGGGTCCACGCACGCGACAGCCCGGGCGTCTTCAGCGCATACGTGGCGAGGATGAACGCGACCACCCCGAGCGCGATACCGCGAAGCACGCGCGAGAACTCCCCGGCGTCCCAGCTGAGCCGCTCAAGATCATAGAGCCCCTCGGAAGCCAAGACGACCAGCCAGATGAGCGTCACCAGCAGGGAGATCTGGTAGTAGGACACCGCCTCGGCGATGTTCTCGAACTGCACGCGCTCGCCTAGTCCCTGGAACCGGATCCATGTGGCGCCCAGCGTGGCGACGAGAAGGGCGACGGCGTCCATCGCCACGAGCAGAGCGAGCAGGCGCTGCTTGCGGCCAGCGAGGTCGAGGAACTCCGGTGTCTGTCCCATCTTCACGAAGCGCCCCTCCCCCTTGTAGCAAGCGATGTCCGATTGATGATGGTCCGACGTGTCGCGCAAGCGGGGCAATCGTACTGGAAGGGTGTGACTTGCGCCACCTCACGAGCGTGGCCTGGAACCTCAGGACTTCAGCAACCGCTCAAACGTCGCGAGCTCAAGCAAGTCAGCTTCGAGCGGCCGCTCAAGAAACTGAACCGCTTCGGTCCTGGCCTTGCGCCAATCCACGCCATCCAAGCGCTGCAGCACAGCCGCACGCCACCCGGCGGCATCGAGGGCTTCGGGATCGTCTAGTCCGCCCTGCATCGCGGCATTGCGCAGCAGGGTCAGATTCGGCGTCGGCCACGACGAATCCGAGAGGTACCACATGAGGTCGTAGAGGTCGCGCCCCTTGGTGTATCGACGCATCAAGACTGCGGCGAGTTTGCCGGCAAGCAGCGACGCGCGGTCGTGGTGATACAGTCGCACGAGGACGAACCGGCGCACCTCGCTAACCACAGAGTCGGCCCCCGCAGGCGGACTCGTGTCCACCTCGACCTTCACGCTCAGTACCTCGCTGGCATGCGGGGAGAGGCCCACCTGATTCAACAGACCCGGAAACTTCACAAACGCCTTGTCGACCGCGGTTCGCGACTCCTTGAACTTGATCTCGATCTCGTAGCCCTCACGCTTGAAGCCGTGTGCGATGACCCCCAGCACGTCACCGAACACATACCGCTCCCGATTCGCTTCGAGCGCGAAATCGAGATCCTCCGAGTAGCGCGGCACAGCGTAGAGGAACCGCAAGGCGGTGCCGCCCATGAATGCGAGTGACGTCATCTGCCCCGAAAGCCCGATGTGCTGGAGTATCCGAGCCTGCAGGTACTCCCTCGCGACCGAGGATCCAAACCCCTCCGGGGCTTGCCGCACGTATTCGGCGAGCTCATGCTTCATCGCTGCATACCCTCCCCAGCCGGTGTCCACGGGACGTACGACGTACGCTCGTCCTGTGCCATCTCTGCGATCAACGACACGGCTCGAATCACGCGCTTCACTCCGCAACGCACGGCCATTGTCTCAAGCAGGTCCAAACGCAATCTATCCAGATTCTGAATCCGCAGTTCCTCAAGGTACGCCGGATCGGTAGCGTCGTGTTCGAGGTAGAGCAAATCGATCAGGGCCTTCTCCGGCTCGGCGACAAAAGTGCGGATTCCGGGTTCCGGAGCGACGGTCTCGAATCCCCAGAACATCGTCGGCTTCACATGCCGATACACGAACGTCCCGAGCGGAGTGACGTAACGAACGGGGCGACCGGTCGTGATCGATGTCGTGGTGGGCACGTACTCTGGAATCAGCCCGTCGCGGGCGAGAACCGAACTCAGGCTCACGTAGGAGCCGGGCACAAGGCGATTCGCGATCTCGTAGGGTCCGAGCGTTCGGAGCCCACGGGTATGGGTTCCGCTGAACGCGTAAAGACCACGTCGCAGTTGAACGAGCTTACCCGCGGCAACCCAACGTGAGAGCTGACGCATCACGTCAGCACGATCGACATCGCCAACGAGCAGCAGGCCGGTTTCGAAGAGTGGCTCCGCGCCGACGGCGGTGAGCAGGTCCTTCCATTTCATAGCAGTAATATGCCATATATGGCAATTTACTGCAACGCCGTGGCGCACATTTCTTACCAGCCCGTAGTAAGATTCTTACCACACGGTTGATGCGCTAATGTCCTTGACCAATCCAATCAGCCCCGCTTGCGATATGGCCCTCGCGACTCGCGTGCGACGGTGCCGGACTGCGTCACCAACTCGGGGTGCGCCCACAGTACACGCATGAAGTTGTCCGCGATGTTGCTCTGTAGCACATCGCCTCGCTCCCAGCGGCCCACGGTTCCGGAACCGACGCCAAGCTGCCGCTCGAGTCCGGACTGCGTGAGTTTCAGATCATGGCGCAGGCGGTGGATATCGTCGGATGTCAGGCGACCAAGTTCGGTCCGCGCAAGAGCAATCGCCGCATGCTGCATCGCATCGATCTGTCCGGAATCGATGACATCCTCTCCGCATGCATCGCAATGAGCGTGCTCGAAGCCCTCGACCAAGAATGTCCCTTCCCGGAACCTCGCTCAGCCAACGTACTCACCTCCGGATCAGTGCGGCTCTCCATGGGGCGAGAGGGGTTTGCCGCGATTTTGTCGGCGCACTCCAGTCAGAGTCCCGCTCCCCCTGTCAGCAGCGTATCGACCGGCACCCCACCGGTCCCGACGACGAGAGTCTCCACGCTGGAACCGAAACGCTCCGCGAAGACCTGGAGCCCTCGCATACCCTTGCGCCTTCGTCCGCTGCGGACCTCGATGGCCACCAAACGGCTCCCCGACTTAACCACGAAATCCACCTCGTCACCCCCGTCTCGCCAGTACCAAAGGCTCGCCCCCGACTCAGCGCAGCGTGCCGACAGATACCCGCCGACGGCGGATTCGACGAGACGACCCCACCGCTCCGGATCGGATAATACTTCGTCCTCGCCCAGACCGGAGATAGCATTCACCAGCGCGGTGTCGTGCGCCATCAGTTTGGGCGTCGAACTCCGACGCCTCACGGGCTCGCTCGCATACTTCTGAAGGCCGAACACCAGACCGGATCCATCCAGAAGATCGAGGTAGTGCGAAAGCGTAGTCGTGTGCCCGGCTCCGTCCAGTTCGCCCATCATCTTGGTGAAGCTCAATTCTCGACCTGAGTACTCACATGCCAGCACCAGCAGCTGTCGCAGCAGCGCGGGTTTGTCCACTCGTGTCAGGAGCAGCACGTCTTTGGACAGAGTGGTCTCGACGACCGAATCCAGGATATATCGGCTCCAGCGAGGCGCGTCACCCACCAAGGGCACGGCTCCGGGGTACCCGCCGAAGAACAGGAACCGCTCGAGGGTCCAGCCGAACGCGGCGCGCATCTCGCTGAGCCCCCATTGAGGCATCCGCACGATCTCGAATCGGCCGGCCAGACTCTCGGTCAGGCCTCGCCCCACCAGCAGCGGAGAAGATCCCAGCAGCACCAGCCTGATGTCGTTGCCGAGGCGCGTGTCCTCATCCCAGAGTCTCTTGACGACCTCCGACCAGTGAGCGATCTTCTGAATCTCATCGAGAGCGAGCACACAGGGCTTCTTGGCCCGCTGCTGCTCTCGCCGTGCGATGCTCCATTGCTGTTCGATCCATCCCCAGTGCAAAGGAGCAGGAAGGTCAGCTTGTGCGTAGTGGGAGCCGACGGGTATCTGGCCGAGGGCCTGCAGTACGGCCGTCGTCTTGCCGACCTGGCGGGGACCTTGCACCACCTGGATGGTATGCCGGGGCTCGGACAGGCGCCTTCTGATGATCTCGACCTGAGGACGTTCGAACACCTCAGCACCTCCAGATGCCACTATTGCGCAGTGTACTGCGTGATTATACGCATACTTCTGCGCACATGTCGATCCGGTCGCGATCGATCTCTTATGTGACTCCGAGTGCTTCGCGAACCGCTTCGGCGGTCACGGACTCAACGCCTTGCGCCTTCAGTACGAACCGCTCGACATCCGCCTCAACGGACTCCCAGTGGGCGTCACGATTCAGTCGCTCCCAGGCAAGCCGTCGCCAGTTCTCCTGTGTGACCTCGGGACCGGACCACCCGGACTGCAGGACCGAGGCGTTGAGCATGGAAAGATTTGGCGCTGGCCACGCCTGATTCGATGCGTACCAGACCAGATCGAACACATCTCTGCCCTTGACCCATTCTCTGGTGAGCACCGCCGCGATCTTACCGGCGAAGAGCGAGGCTTGATCGTGGTGAAGAACGCGGACGTTGGCTCCGTACGGGCGAGGCACGCGGCTCGTGGTGACCGATGCACCTTCGGGAGGGTTCGTGTCCACCTCCAACTTGATCATCATCACCTCATCGCGCAGAGGAGACACGCCCATCTCGTAGAGGAGGCCGCGGAACTTCACGGACGCCTTCTGGACGACCGTCGACGTCTTCACGGCGATCTGAAGGTCATAACCCTCCTTCTCCAGGTCATTGACGATCGACCTGCCCAGCGCGCGAAAGTCGAACTCCCCGCCTGCAGGCAGAAGCGCGAAATCGAGATCCTCAGAGAACCGGGGGGTCATGAACAACAAACGGAGCGCTGTGCCGCCATGAAACGCCACCTTCGCAGTGGCCCCGGCGTCCTGAAGACCCTCAAGCAACCTCACCTGCAAGAACTCCCGCATGACGTGACGGCTTGCGATCCCTGGCGAAGACGCCAGTACCGCGTGAAGCGCGTCTTTCATACCACTGCCCACCCTTCAGCATCTTCGCGCATGAGCGAGACGACCGTCTCCACGGCCCGCGAGACCTTGGCGCTGCCGAATCGCGTCGCCATCTCCGTGAGGACTCCGGCATCAAGTCGCTCTGTGTTCTGAAGCCGAAGCTGCCGGAGGTATGCCGGGTCATCGCTCGCGCGATTGAGATACAACAGATCGATCAGCGCCTTTTCCGGCGTGGCGATCCACGCACCTCGCTGACCCGGCGCGATCCTGTGCTCCCGGCTACCCCACAGTCTGTCGGTACGGATGTGATGGAACACGAAACGCCCGAGCGGTGTGTCATGCACACCGGCGCGCCCGGTGGTCACGGCAGTTACCGCAAAGGGGACGTCAGGAATGAGCTCGTGGTAGTGCAGCGCTGATTCCAGGCTCACGTAGGATGGCCGCACGAGCCGGTTGGAGACCACGAACGGATCGGGACGGGTCGTGCGATGCGGGGCCGGGATCGAGTAGAGTCCACGGCGGACCTTCACCAGTCTGCCAGCCTTGACCCACCTGGAGAGTTGCCGTTGAAGCGCGAGCGGATCGGTGGCACCCGCCATGAGCAGCCCCGTCTCGAACAAGGGCTCTGTTCCAACGATTTCGAGTAGTTCGTCGTATTTCATAGCTTCAATGTAGCATGTTTGTCACATTAGCGCGATGTAATCGCTTCCGGTAGCAGTCCCAGTGTCCCCCGGGCTGCAAGCCCGCCTACGGGCTCCACAAGGCGGTGACTGGCAGCGCCCATAATCTGTCGCCGAATGGAGCACTTGTCGCCCCGGTGTGCAGGAGAACGCCGCCCGCGAACCGTCCGCCAACCAGCCGGGCGAACTGCCTCAGCCCATCCAGGTCACCAGAGACTGGTGTCGCGGTCGCCTTGACCTCGATTCCCACGAGGCGCCCTGCGGCGTCCTCGAGCACGAGGTCAACCTCCGAAGAATTCGTTCGGAAATGCGAGATTCGCACCTGACGAGCGGAGAAGGAGGCCTGCCGAAGCACCTCGCTGCGCCAAGCGCGGGACGGCGCACCAGCGGGGATCCGCGCGCTCCTATTGACGATCAGCTCGAGCGGCGTGACATGGTGCGGGTGCCCTTTGAGCAGCTCGTAACGAGTGGCGACCGCTGACCCGGCGCTTTTGCGTAGAGCTCTCCGCTGGTCAGGATCCGCGAGAGCTCCGGTTTTGCACGCAGCAGTCGCATGAGCCGATCTGCTGTGGCATTCTGAAACACGGTGCCCTTCTCCCAGCGAACCACAGTCTTGGGACCAACGCCGAGGAGCGCCTCGAAGGCGACTTGCGACATCGCGAATGACCGGCGGATGTCTCGGATCTCATTGGGTGAGAGCAAACCCATTGCTGCCTTCGACATGCGAATCGCCTCAGTCTGCAGTTGCTCGGCTGCATCCAGGGAGACGTAGACTTCACTGCATTCCGCGCACGCGCCATGCTCGATACCGGGAACCTCGACAAGCTCGCCGCGTACGCTGAACGGAAGCGCGTCGGTAGAGAGTGCGACTCGCCCACCGCACGCTCCGCATCTTTTCGGGTACACCGCTATCCTCCTTCAACGCCGCTAGTGAATGGCACCGTCCCAACAACACGACCACACATTCACGACAGCCTGCTCTTCATCGACCCAGAACTTCAAGTACCAGTCGTCCGCTGCAAGCTTCACCAGATACTCATCCGCTTCGACCCCATTCATCAGGGTGCAGGTACCAATGAGTCTTCCTTGGGATTCAAGCGAAACAAGCAACTCGCTGATTGTCTCCTTCACGTCGTATCCATGGTTTGACAGCCACTGTGCGACACGGAGGGTGGCGTTGACGCGACCGCCACGTGCCAGTTCCTCAACGTGGGCAACGGCGTAGTGCCCGCCACTCGGACTCAAGGTTCCTCCTGAGGCAATATGGTAGCATCATGCTACTTATCCGGCAAGACCGATGCCTTCAGGTGAGGACCCAGACGCTTTCGGCGAGAACGGACTCACACACCACCAGCGGTTCGCCCAAGGCCTCCGCTTCGCGCGCGAGAGTGTCCAGCGCCGCGCGGTCGGGTGCCCCGAGCTCGCGCAGCAGGTCCAGCACCACGTTCGTGTCCGCCAGCCGCACCTCAGTCCACCTCGCCGAGATCCGCGGACCCTGAGTCGTCAAAGTAGCGGATGCCGCGCGGCCCCACGATCGCGATGGGGCCCCGCCGCGCGGCGTCGTCTGCGACCTTCTTGCGGAAGTACGCCGCGATCGCCTCTCGGTCGCTGGCGTAGCGCGGCTCGCCGAGGGGGTGTTGCGCCCGCCACTCAGCGGCGATCTCCACGACTGAGCGCTTCTTGTGCACCGTCGCGTATCCTCCGGCGACCTCGAAGACGAGCTGGTCGCCCTCCTCGATGCCGAGCGCCCGGCGCACCTCCACCGGGATGGTGACCTGCCCCTTTGATGTGACCTTCGCGCGTGCTTCCATCGGTGCCTCCGAAGGTGTGTGATTCCTTACGTGGCACCCTACTCCTTACATCCGCCCGGTCAAGGAGCGCCGACAGCCCACCCGCGCTGCTCAAGCACCGACAGAACGGTTTCTCTCTCAAGCATCCACGCGTCCTCAGGTCGCTCTAAGAAGCGCTGAGCGTCCGAAAGGACGTGATCCCATGGCGCTTCGCGAATGCGCGACACGAGCGCTTCGCGCCACACGGGGCCACCGCCCGCCAGATCCGGCCGGTTCGCCTGACGACATGCGTTCATGAGCAGGGTCTCGTTGGGTTCGGGCCACGTCGAATCGCTGAGGTACCACACCAGGTCGTACACGTCCCTGCCTTTGATCCAGTCACGGAGGAGGAGCGCCGCCGTCTTGCCTGCCAGCAACGACGGCTTGTCATGGTGCGCCAGTCGCAGCGTGGTGAACCGTCGTACCATCGTGACCGCGACTCCCGCCCCGCCAGGGGGATTCGTATCCACTTCGATCTTGACCGAGAAGACCTGATCGGCGTGAGGGCTCAACCCGAACTCGTGCTCGAGTCCGGGAAACCTGATGAAGGCCTTGTTGACGGCCGTTAGCGTGCCGACCTGCGTCTCGACCACATACCCCTCACGTGCGAACTGACCCCGTACGGCGTCGATCAGGTTGGCGAAATCGTATCCCGCATTCTTGTCCTCAAGGGAGAAGTCGAGATCCTCAGAGAACCGGGGAATGCGGTAGAGGAACCGGAGTGCAGCGCCTCCCCTGAACACGATGGAACTCCACGCGCCCCGCACCTGCAGGGTCTCCAGAATGCGCGCCTGGAGGTACTCACGCATGGTGTTTGTCGCGTTCCACGGCGACGAAGCAGCGACGAGCTCCGCAATATGGTCCTTCACTGGCCCCGATACTCCTCTCGCTCTGACTCCCGCAGCGCGATGACGTTCCGCGCAAAACGCAGCACCTTCTTGCCGCCGAAACGTTCGGCGAAGCGAACAAGTCGTTCCGCATCGATGATCTCGAGGCGCTGCAATCGCAATTCGCGAGCGAATCCAGCCTCGTCTGATCGCGTCCTCAGGTACGCCATGTCCAAAAGCGCCTTCTCCGGCGTCGCGACGAAGGCGACTCGCCCCTCTCCGATCGATACCGACTCGTAGCCCCAGAACAGATCGGGCCTGATGTGTTGATACACGAAGCATCCAAACGGAGTCTGTCTAGAACCTTGCCGGCCTGTGGTCACAGCCGTCGTGGAGAAGACCGCCTCAGGAATCAGGCCACGATCGGCGAGAACCGTCTCCAGACTCACGTAGGAACCCTGAAGCACGGCATTCGAGACTTCGTACGGATGCGGCTCCCGCAAGCGGTAGCGCGCTCCAAGCGAGTAGAGTCCCCTGCGCAACTGCACAACAGTCCCGTCACGAGTCCACCGGGAAAGCTGCTTCCTGACATCCTGAACATCAACACCAGGCGTCAGGAGCATGCCCGTGGTGAACAGGGGTTCCCGGGCGACAATATCGAGGAGCGCATCACGTTTCATAGTAGTAACTTACCATGTGTGGTAACTTGTTACCATCACAAGCGTCGCCGCCGGTCCGCTGCAAATCAACAGCGGATTCTGAGTCGATCAGGCCATATCCGAAGAAGTCCGCGGCTACTCTGTCCCGCTGATCGCCCGCTGCAGCAGGCGATCCGACGTCACCACGTCATCACCGTCGAGTTGAGAGCGGGCCGCGAGCAGGCAGTCGACGATGTCCAGCCGGGGGCTCGTTGCGAGCAACTCGAGCGCTGCCGAGGCAACCGCCCGATCCCAGGGCACCAGCCCCTCACCGTCCAGGAGAGCGGCGATGGCCTGCGCTGCGTCGGCCGCCGACATCCCGTATGCGCTGGTGAGGACCCAGACGCTTTCGGCGAGAACGGACTCACACACCACCAGCGGTTCGCCCAAGGCCTCCGCTTCGCGCGCGAGAGTGTCCAGGGCCGCGCGGTCGGGCGCGCCGAGCTCGCGCAGCAGGTCCAGCACCACGTTCGTGTCCGCCAACCGCACCTCAGTCCACCTCGCCGGTATCCGCGGACCCGGAGTCGTCAAAATAGCGGATGCCGCGCGGCCCCACGATCGCGATGGAGCCTCGCCGCGCAGTGTCGTCTGCGACTTTGTTGCGGAAGTGCGCCGCGATGGCCTCGCGGTCGCTCGCGTACCGCGGCTCGCCCAGGGGGTGTTGCGCACGCCAGTCAGCGGCGATATCGACGACCGAGCGCTTCTTGTGCACCGTCGCGTATCCGGCTGCGACCTCGAAGACGAGCTGGTCGCCCTCCTCGATGCCAAGGGCCCGTCGAACCTTTACCGGGATGGTGACCTGCCCCTTGGATGTGACCTTCGCGCGCGTTTCCATCGGTGCCTCCGAAGGTGTGTGATTCCTTACGTGACATCGTACTCCTTACATTCGCTTTTGGTCAAGGAGTCCGACAGCCCGCCAAGCGCCATGAGCGATCACACGGTGCGCTTTCGAACCGATAGCTCGACTTCGCATCCTAAGACACTGAGCAGTTCGAGCATGCTGTCGACGGACTTGCTGTAGTTCCCGGGGTCGAGCAGCCGATAGAGTTGCGCCGCCGATGTCTGGAGCCGACGCATGATCTCACGCTTTGGCAGCCGACTCGCCTCGAGATTCTGGCGAGCCTCGACTGTCAACTGGTGGAGGAGTAGATCCCGCAGGTAGGCTGGCTCGCGGTTGTAGTCGAATGCCATCTCGCTGTGGACGAAACCCGCCCGCCCTGATTCCAGAACGTACGAAACAGCCTGACGAGCAAGCTCATCATCGATGGAGTACTCCGCGACGCGATCAGACGGCGTTGGCTCGGGATCACATTTCGCGAACGGATACGAGAACGCACCCCTCGACGTCTCGAGCACCCACTCGCGCTTCCTGTTATCCACACGCACCGACTGGATGCTCACAGCAGCCCCTCGTTCCGCAACTCGTGGTCTAAATGTTACCGCCTTTGGTAACACTTCGCAAGCGCATCGTATGCGCATATCAGCATTCCAGGGGAGGACCGACCAAGGAGCGCCCGCATTGTTTCGCCGTGCTTGTGCCATGCCTTTGCGAGAACGGCGCACCCCGTGCTTCTGACCTGGCCGCCTCACCTCTGCCGATGCGCCCCGGGTCTGCCCACGCCCATGTACGTGAGTCCTGCGGCCTCCACCGCCGCGCGATCAAGGCAGTTGCGCCCGTCGTAGATGATCGCCGGGTCGGCCATTGCGGCACGCACCCGTGTCCAATCAAGCGCAGTGAACTCCTGCCACTCGGTGGCCACAATCGCGGCCGAGGCTCCGGCAAGTGCCTCCCAGACGGTCGTAGTGCGCTCAACACCGGCAAGCGGAACGTCCCGCGCTATCGGGTCGTACGCTGCGAGCGAAGCCCCCGTTTCAAGCAGCAGCGGGATGACATCGAGGGCCGGAGCCTCCCGGATATCATCCGTCCCCGGCTTGAAGGACAAGCCGAGGACAGCGACCCTTCGGCAATCCATGTCAGGCATCGCGCGGACAAGATGGATGACCGGTAACAGCCGTTGACGGTTGTTGACATCGATCACAGCCTTAAGCAGAGCGAACTGGTAGCCGTTGATAGCCGTGATGAACTCGAGCGCACGCGTGTCCTTGGGAAAGCACGAGCCGCCGTACCCGATTCCCGCGTGAAGGAAGTGAGGGCTGATACGTGCGTCCATGCCAATGCCGCGAGCGACGTCGTCGATGTCCGCGCCCACGGCGTCGCACAGATTCGCGATCTCGTTGATGAACGAGATCTTCGTGGAGAGGAAGGCGTTGGAGGCGTACTTGATCGTCTCGGCGCTCGCGATGTCGGTCTCCAGTATCGGCGCCTCTATGTCCGCATACAGCTCACGCAGAGGCACCAGATGATCCGGATCAGCCGCGCCGAACACGATGCGATCCGTGTCGTACCAGTCCTCGATCGCGCGACCCTCACGCAAGAACTCAGGATTGGATACGTACCGGATCTCCAGCCCTGAGCGAGCTAGGAAGCGTTCGATGAGCGCCGCGCCGGTACCGACCGTCACCGTCGACTTCATCACCAACGTGAATGGCTCGGTCGCGGCGTCACTCAGGGCGTCGATCACGTCGCGCACCTGCGAGAGATCCGCAGCTCCGTTGCCTGCCATCGGCGTACCGACAGCCACGATCATCACCTCTGCGATCAGTGACGACCAGCCAGACTCCGGTATGCAAAACCGAAGACGTCCCGCCGCTGTCCCCTCCACGATCAGATCCTTGACGCCGGGCTCGTAGATCGGCGACCGCCCCTCGTTGAGATCCGCCACCTTACCGGGTCTATGTCCACGCACGTGACGTCATGACCAGACTTAACACACCGCTGCGACCAGACCAACGTAACCGGCACCGATCACTGTTACCTGCATGCGCGCACCCATAAACGGGCGGGGCTTACTCAGCTCTCCGCGTGCTCCACATACCAGCCGTACGTCTGCTCGATACCGTCGCGCAGCGCGACTTGCGGCTGCCAGCCCAGCGACCGCAGACGCGAGACGTCGAGCAGCTTGCGCGGTGTGCCGTCCGGCTTGGATGTGTCGTGGACGATCTCGCCGGTGTAGCCCACAACGTCGGCGATCAGCGCCGCGAGTTCGCCGATGCTGACGTCTTCGCCGACCCCCACGTTCACAATCGCCTCGTCCGAGTAGTTCTGCATGAGAAACACCGAGGCCCTTGCCATGTCATCCACGTGCAGGAACTCGCGGCGCGGCGTGCCCGTTCCCCAGACGGTAACCTGCGGCGCGCCCGCGACCTTCGCCTCGTGGAACTTGCGCATGAGGGCCGGCAGCACATGCGACGACTCCAGATCGAAGTTGTCGCCGGGTCCGTAGAGGTTGGTGGGCATGAGGCTGATCGCATCGAATCCGTACTGCCGCCGGTACGCCTGCGCCATGGCGATGCCGGCGATCTTGGCCACCGCATACGCTTCGTTCGTGGGCTCGAGTGCGCCCGTGAGCAGATACTCCTCCTTGAGCGGCTGCGGTGCGAGCTTGGGGTAGATGCAGCTGCTGCCGAGAAAGGCCAGCTTGAGCACACCTGCACGGTACGCCGACTCGATCACGTTGGTCTGGATCTGCAGGTTCTCGCGGATGAAGTCGGCCGGATAGGTGCTGTTGGCGAGAATGCCGCCCACCTTGGCTGCGGCGAGGAAGACGTACTCCGGACGCTCTGTGTCGAAGAAGCCGTCGACCGCGCGCTGATCTGTGAGGTCAAGCTCATCGCGGGTCAGCGTCATGATGTCCGTGAATCCGTCAGCCTTGAGGCGTCGTACAATCGCGCCGCCTACGAGCCCCCTGTGGCCGGCGACGAAGACGCGACCGGCGCTATCCATGCCTGACGCTCCTCAGGCCGACAGTGTGTCCGGCGTCCGTGAGCGTCTTTTCCTGTGCTGAGAGCTCGAGGTCGTGGGCCACCATGCGCCGCACGAGCTCTGTGAATCCCACCTTCGGCTCCCACCCAAGCTGTTCGCGCGCCTTGGAGGGATCACCGAGCAACCAGTCCACCTCGGTGGGCCGGAAGTACCGCGGGTCGATCTCGACGTACTTCTGCCAGTCGAGGTCCACCTCCGCGAACGCGGCTTCCACGAACTCCCTAACCGAGTACGCCGAACCGGTGGCCACCACGTAGTCGTCAGGAGTGTCGGCTTGCAGCATCAACCACATCGCTTCGACGTAGTCGGGCGCATAACCCCAATCACGCCTGGCGTCCATGTTGCCCAGATAGAGCTTGTCTTGCAGCCCATGCTTGATGCGGCCGACCGCGCGTGTGATCTTGCGCGTGACGAACGTCTCACCGCGGCGTTCTGACTCGTGGTTGAACAGGATGCCATTTGCGATGAACATGCCATACGCCTCACGGTAGTTCACGCAGTACCAGTACCCCGCGACCTTGGAGACGGCGTAAGGGCTGCGTGGGTAGAACGGCGTGGTTTCATTCTGAGGGGGCGCGGTGGCGCCAAACATCTCCGAGGAACCGGCCTGGTAGAAGCGGACCGATTCGCCGGTCGTGTCTGAGTAGTCGCGCACCGCGTCGAGCAGGCGCAGTGTGCCGGTGGCCACCACATCAGCGGTGTACGCCGACTGATCGAACGAGACCTTCACGTGCGACTGCGCACCCAGGTTATAGACCTCCTGCGGTTGGACCTTTTCGAGGATACGGCGCAGTCCCGTCCCGTCAGCGAGGTCACCGTAGTGGAGGAACAGCCCGACGCCCTCGTCATGCGGATCACGGTAGAGGTGATCGATGCGGTCGGTGTTGAAGGTGGAAGCCCGCCGGATGATGCCGTGAACCTCGTAGCCCTTTTCGAGCAGCAGCTCCGCCAGGTACGAACCATCCTGGCCGGTGATGCCTGTGATGAGTGCTTTCTTCATAGATAACTCCTTCGCGGTGCGCGTATACAACTCAAGAGACGTAACGGTTATGCGGGACGTCTGCCGTACTTGATGACGTCCCAGATGAAAAGCGTGTTGCCAACAAGATAGCGTTTCCACATTCGACCGGGTTCAGAGAACAGACGGTGGATCCACTCAATACCCGCCTTGCGCATCCACTCGGGCGCGCGCTGCTTGCGGCCGGTGTTGAAATCGAAGGCGGCGCCTACACATACGATCGGAATTTTAAGCTCTTCAACGTGGTTGTACGCCCATATCTCCTGTTTAGGTGCCGATACGCCCATGAAGAGTATTCGAGCACCTGAGGACTTCACGGCATCAACCAGCCGGCTGTTCTCCGTCGCCGGCCACTCGCCGAAAGGAGGCGTGGCCGTACCGACAACGATGAGCCCCGGGTGGCGAAAGCACAGGGCTGCGGCAAGTTCGTCTGCAACACCTTCCGCGCCACCGAGCAGGAAGATCGGGATGCCCTCCCCCGCGGCCCGGGCGCACACGGATTCGATTAGGTCAGGACCCGGACAGCGACCGATGTCACCGTAGCCCAGCAAACGTGCCGCGTAGGTAACTGAGGCGCCATCGGGCAGATTCACGCAGCGATGCAAATCAGCGATGACGGCTGCGTAGGCTCGGCTCTCTCGACGCAGCTTGGCCGAGTGTGCGTTGAAGAGTGTGTAGACGCGGGGGTGACCGTCAGTGGCGTCGCCTAGGAGGGCCAGCGTGGCCTCGGGCAATGCTGTCCGTGAGATTGAAACGCCTCCGACCTCTGCTCTAACCATTGTTGTCCCGCAGCTTTCGTTCAGCACATGCAGAAAGTATCTCTCGCTCAATCTCCTCGACAACAATCTCGCGACTGAACTGTCTGACACATTGTCTATTCATCGAGCCCATTCGCTGTCGCAGTTCTTCGTCGGTCAGGAGCAGGGTGATCCCTCGGGCAATGTCTGCAGAATCACCCGGCCGCACAAACACACAGTTCTCTTCCTCGATCAGCCGATCGCGGGCACCCCTGATCGGAGTCGTGATTATGGGTAGTCCGTATGCCATAGCCTCCGCTAGAACTGTAGGGAACCCTTCCGAATGAGACGGGAGCACGAAAACACTCGAGCGCGCGTAGAGTGCGTGCATCTGCGCATCGTCAGCGTGTCCCACAAACTCAATCGAGGCTCCAACACCGAGTTGTTGCGCCAGTTCACCCATTTGAGCTCCGTAAGGTCCATCCCCTGCAACAATCAGTGTCGTGCGAAGCCCCTTAGGCACACATGCCCACGCCTCCACGAGTTCAAAGATCCCCTTTTCGCGCACAAGGCGGCCGGCGAACAGCACCGAGCCATCCCCCTCGGACATAACGACTGATTCGAAATCGCGTGCCAGCGGGTTCTTCACGAGTCGAGCTCGCCGTGCTCCAAAAGCGTCGAGACAACGCACTTCTTCGCTTGAAAGCGCGAAGATGGCGTCACACTGTCTCATCAATCGCGCAGCCAAGAACTTGAAGATCGGCGCGCCTCTCGTCTCAAGAATATCCGTCCGGCCTCCGTGCAGTTGAATGATGCGACACGCCCTCCGCCCTGCCAAACCTAGGAGAAGCGCGTCCCTTGGCAGCGTCCGACGGTCGAAACCCGTGTGCATATAGACAACATCCGGAGCAGATTCTCGAACCCACCGACCAAGCTGCACAGCATCAAGCGGGCGCCCGAGCACTTTCGATATCAGGGTCTCGGTATCCGATCGCCTCCCCCATTCATGCATCTCGATGGTGTGACCGAGCTGAATGAGCCCTGCTGCAACATCCTCCGCAATTCTTGGAACAGCCCCTCGGGTGGTGGCGTAGGGCGTGAGCATCGCTATCTTCATTTGGCGCTATCCAAACTCCCTCGAATGACGAGCACTGCAAGCGTATGAACGGCTCGTGAAGCTAGCCCTGCGGACTCTTGAACATCGACACCAGTTGTTGCCGCTTCGCAATGACAACAGCGATGACACCGAGCATGATTCCGAAGCGCAGAACCCCCGCTGGATACGTTGCCACTAGGAGCGCCGAGCCGCCCAGGAGGGCGATTGTCACTAGGAGTAAGCGGCCCGTCCCGAACAGTCGGCCTGCGTTCTCACGGCTCGCTACGACGCGAGTCATGTAGATGTAGTGCGCCACGGCAAGGCCGGCATAGCACGCCAAGGTGGTGTAGGCTGCGGCGACGTAGCCAAATCTAGGGATGAAAGCGTAGTTCAAGGTGACATTGACAACAGCAGCGACCGGTGAAGCGTACATCATCATCTTCTTGGCATCGTAGTAGATCTCAATGTTGCCAAAGATGATGTACGCGAAGATGAAGAATGTCGAAACGGCCACCGGCGGAATGACGTACAGCGCACCCGAGTAGTCATCACCGCCGAGCACCGCAACCAACTCCGGCGCGAATCCGACGAATACTAGGATGAGCAAGGCATAGAGTCCGAATATTTGCATCAGTCGCCGTTCGACCGAGCGCAGGTTGCCGGACTCGAGCAGCCGATACTGCCACGGGATCAAGGCACTCAAAATACTATCCGTTGTCACCCGAATTGCGATTCCTACCGTGTATCCAACGCTGTAGACTCCCACTGCGGACAAACCGATCAGCTGAGCAATCATGATTCGGTCTAACTGATCCAGCACGTACATCGATAGATAGTGTGGAATCAGGCCCAGGTTGAAGAGCAACGCAAACGTCGCGTACTTCCGCACGTAGGCGGTTCCTGCCCTCTTCAGGTTTCCTATGTAGATAAACGCCCCCACCGCGACGGGGACGAGCGCCCCTGCCACGACCCGTGCGGTACCCTTATCGTCCGCCAATAGGACTGCCACAACACTCAGAATCGAGACCCCACCCGCGATTAGAAGCGTGACTAGAACCACTCGTTTGTACCGAAAATCGTAGCGTTCCCGGGCCATCCAGAAGGTGACCGGATTCGTGAACAGCAGCTCGGCGAAGACCGCAATAACAATTAAGGTGGATAGCCCGGTGAAAGCGTCGATCCAGTTGTGGAAGACAGCATACGCGACGAAGAACAACAGAACGAGCGCCGTCGTGACCGTCTGCATGGTTGCTGTATAGGCGTCGCGCCCCTTCGGGTACTTGCTCATTCCCTTACTGAACACACCGGACGCCAAGGACAGCGTGGTGACCACTGCTAGTATTTGCATCCAAGATCTCGTAAGGCTGTACAGCCCAAACTGATCCGTGGTCATCAGTCGCGTGAAGATCGGCGTCGTGATTGTCGCCATGCCCTTCAGTGCCACACCGGCTACCGTGAACCAAAGTGCGGCCCGTACTGGAAGGCTCATGGCGTTGTACTTGGCGGCGATTGCCCGAGGTGAAAGCCTCACCTTGGAACGCCATATGATCCGGTGAGCACCCGTCGAACAGGATGATTCACCCAGTCAAAAAGCTCGCACTCACGGCTTTGCATGTTCGGCCTTCATCGGACACACCCGAATGCAGAGCAGGCATCTCGTGCACTCCAACTGATCGACAATCGGGAAGTCGAAGCCTTCCTCGTCGGGGCACATCGAGATCGCCGATCGTGCGCAGATGGACATACACGCTGTGCATCCGCAGCACTTCGATGGGCAGGAGAACAGAACCGGCACCCCAGCGGTAACATCAGCCTTCACCTTGCCACCGCCCGTACAGCCCGCCGCAGTCTACGCAGGTTCCGCCTGACGAATCCGTAATCCGTGTAGCGCCTGACCGCGTTTTCGTAGCCTCCCCGCCGATAGGCTTGCCAGAAGGCCCGCCTACGGGGCGATGGGGGCGTGGGTTGATGCAGGTTGGGAGCGGCGAACTCATCGAGCGTAATCTCCACAAGCTCAAGGTCGCCGCCAGTAGCGCCAAGTGCAATCCGTCCTGTTGCGGTGTTCACAAGGACAATCGAAACGCCTCGACCGTCGTCAAGCTCAGGGTGATACCGCTCGATGCCCCAGTAGTCACCGATTGTGAGATCTGCGCCTCTTTCGGGCGTGGCGAAGGGGCAGTCGTGACAGCTCGAACGTAAAGCGTAGTTGAAGTCGAACACGTCAGTAAATGCGGAGACTGTACGATTAGCGACTTCACCGACATCCGTAACAGCGCAGTGTCGCGGGTGGTGCCATCCGTTCGCCTTGTCCCGAAACCGGTAGTCCCGCACACGCGCACCAATGTGCACCTCCACCAATGCGATATGGTCCCGCCAAACGCGCGGACTCGGAACGCCGTGGCAAATAACCTCGACGGTGAGCAGGTCCCCGCTTGTTCGCGTTAGGCACAGGTAGGATCGAAGGCCTGCCACCTGGCAGGGCGTGCCCGAGAACAAGACGGCTTTGCCGGCGCGCAGGTCCTCTCTAACGCTTTGCATGCAACCGCGCATGTCGCTTTGCACGTACTTCGAGCCCGCAAACCGGTTGCACTCGTCCATCGTCTCGGCCCTGCCGTGAATCACCCGCATCGTCGAGTCGAAGCGGGCGCCGTACACGACGCCACCCCGACCGACTATCAGCTTGCAGAGTGGATGGAAGACGCCGCCGGACGTACTGGCGACGCGAACCGCTTCGTCGCGATTCCATGCTGCATATACCGCAATCACTGCGCATCGCCATCCAACACTACTCCGCTGAGGGGACGGTCAGTCGCCTCACGCATCCGGATCTTGACCGAGATCGACATCGCTACCGCGATCATGTATAGGAAGAACTCGTGCCAACCGTATATGCCGTTGCCAGTGAGCCCATACATAAGGAACCATGCCTGAAGAGCAAGAGAACAGATCATCACGTACCGGTTAGTAGGCTCCCCGTGCTTGATCGCCAAACGGTAGAGGCGCCACGAACTGATGAACGCCGTCCCGAACAGCGTAATCATCAGCCCGAAGCCGATAACGCCAGTCTCAGCAAGCAACTGAAGATAGATGTTATGGGCGTGGTATAGCCCAAACCAGGGAGCCGCCGAAAGGGTATCTGAGTACGGTAGGAAGTTAGCGAACCCGACGCCGACAAGTCGGTTCGACTGGAAGATATCGAGCGCCATCGCCCACAGCACGCTTCTGCCACTCGTCGCCACCACCTCACCCAAGGCGAACAGGCCCAGCCTCTGGACTAGGTCGCGAACGGGCTCCACGGCGAGGTACAGGACCCCAACCACACTCGCCCCCACGGCTGAGAGTTTCAAAACGCGCGGCAACTTCCCGCGCTCGACAGACACGAAGTACAGTCCGACGAAGCTGAACAACACAATCAGTGCGAACATCCTCTTGCCGCTAATGAACAGTCCAGTCGTCGCCAGTGCGAACCCAAGAATGTCGAAAATTCTGCCCCGGTCATGAAGGTAATCCACGAGGAAGAGGATGCACGCGACCGACATCAACATCCCTCCGAACTGATAGTCCCCGACGAGTCCGCCGCTCTTCGCTCCAGTCGCAAGCGTCATCACGATAATCGATGCGGCCACCACGAAGCTGTAGTACTTGCACATCTTTACAGTCAGCCGACACACTTCGGGTCTCGGAATGAACAGTAGCAGCGTTGAAAAGACGATGAACCGTCGCAAGTAGATAAGTGTCAGGTCCGGGGCATAGGCGATCGATGCCTGCCACAGAATGAATAGACAAAAGGCCAAGAGAAGAAGGAACGGCGTGAGGGCTGCTGAGTTGAAATAGCCCCGATCCTCTTTCATGGGCGTCAGATTCATCCATACCACGAGCGCGATCGCCGCCAGAAGGAGGTACGGCGCGGCGAAGCCGTACAGTGAACCGCTGAAGATGATCGCAGCGCAGGTTACCGCGTAGAGCAGCGATGCGGGGCCGAATCGTAAGCGCTCGTGTGGCTGAGGTCCGTCTGTCATTTCCGATCCCCACGTGTCAGGGCGTTCAGGAGGTACTCCATCGAGAGCGTCGATGCAACCTTCAGTGACTCGGAGACACGTTTGTAGTCCATTGCTGGGAGCGCTGTGCTCTCGTAGTCCTTCTCCGTGATGATCTGTGCATCGAGCTCCAACTGGCGGAGAAGGGACGTCAGGCGAGAGTTGAGCTCGGGAAGCGCATGTTTCAGCTGCGCCTTGAAGTTACGCCCGAACAGAATCGATAGGGCTACCACGTGGTATGAGTCCGTAACGACGTACGCAGCGTCGCGGATGTAGCCTAGGAACTCCTCAGGCGAAAGTATCATGACTTTCGTCCCGGGTATTCGGGTGCGTATGCTCTCCGGCACGTAGACCACGCGGAGGCCCGTCATCCGTCTCAGATGCTCCACGTATCGATACAAGTCCGTCTCGTGCAGACAGTACGCGAAGATGTACGGCGTCTTATCGGTGGGCGCCTTGGCAATCGCATAGAAGTGGTCGGGGCGGTCCAGCAGCACTGGATCCAGCACCCAAGTCACCTCGCGAGCCAGTAGCGTTTCCAGATAGTCTCTACTATCACACTCGCGGACCGAGATCGCACGGAAGTCGCTCAACATGGTTTTGTATGTCTGAGCATGCGCCTGTAGGGACGAACTCCTACCTAGGCTTGCCGCATAGGAGACTTTGCTCAAGGGGTCATCGACGAAGTCCAGGAAGTAACTACTGTCTCCATCCGTGAGATCAGGGTTCCACACCTGGTCACTGCCCACAACAAAACAGTCGAACGCTGAGTTCGCCTCGGAGAGGGTCTCACGGACATAAGTCGTACAAGAGAGCACTAGGTGACGACGTCTGAAAGATGCGAACTTGGCTCGTCGCGAAAGGCGAATCGGCAGGTAGATGATGGTCGCGATAAGTCCCTTCATCGTGGGCTCATGTACGTGGAGCGGCCGATACGTCCGCTCGAGCGCCGCACACCGATAGTCGATGACCTCACAGTCCGCGCCAAGTCGAGTCAATGCGCGCTGTAGTGCATAGGCCTGTAGCACTGCACCGTAGTTGAGCGCTCGATGGAAAGTTAATATTCCGACCCTCATGATGACCAACCCAGCGGGTTGCTCAAGCCCGCAGAATCTTTCTGCACGTCAGAGCCTGGAATCATGCGGGCCCGTCCTTGCGTGACCGCTCGACTGCCGCTCTCGCAGTCGAGCGCACTCCAATTAGATGACGTTTCAGCTGGAGCAATCGCCGGTAGTTCGCTGTCCCTAGAGCTCGCTTCAGTGCCCCTTGCGCACGTCGACGAAGGCGTTCATAGCGACCTCCCCAGCTGTGCGCATAGTGATGCATCGATACGGTCTTCGGGGTGATGTAGGGCTCAAAGATGTCTACGTCATAACCGCAGAAGTACTCCGCAGGATACACGGTCACCCCCGCAACCCGCTGCAACTCATCTACTCGACGGAATCCGTGCCGTTCCAAAATCTCCGTGACACGGTAGTTGACGGTCTGCCTGTTCAGCCGTCCATCAACGAGGAAATGATCCCGCTCATACGATTCAAGGACTTCAGCAGCAAATGCATGATTGGCGACGCACCCGAGCATCAGGCCAGGACTTACGATGGCTCCTGTATCCATGCCGGTGAACGCATCATTGTCGAACACCCAGTCCGGTATCGCCTTGAGCAGCTCAACATCCGTATCCATGTACACGCCACCGTGGGCAAGCAGTATGTCGAATCGTGCGTAATCCGAGACGAAAGCCCACATACGCTCCTCGTATGCCTCAAGCACATACGGCACTTTGCCAAGCACGTAGTTCGATTCGTTCCACTCGATGATCTCCCAACCCGGCATGAGTCTGCGCCAAGACGCGATGCACTCGACTACAATCGGCGGCTTCACGGCACCCCCGAACCAGCAGTAATGGAAGACGTGAGGAATACGCTGACTAGCGGACATCGGGCCTCGCGAACCCCCGCTCACAGCGCGAACCATCCGCCCTGCGCGTTCAGGACCATCGCGACCACAGCCAACACGCCCGCGGTCGCCACGAACACCACCACACCCAGTCGCCACCCGCTCATCCATCGCGCCACGCCGCTCGCCGGGCGACTCTCAGGCGCTGCAGCGTCAGTGGCGCTCATCCCCAGCGTGCTCCGCGCGCCCGAGTCAGCCAGCGGTCCCACGCCGTAGTACCCGAAGTAGTGGCCGCCGTAGTACCCACCGCTCTTACCTCGCTCATCGATCCCCCACACCACAACGCCCAGTATCCGCGCGCCCACCTTGTCCAGTATGTCTCGCGCGTTCACGGCGGCCGGGTGCGTCGAGACCCCGCCGCGCGTGACCATCAGCACGCCGTCTGTCCAGCGGGCTGTGGCCGCTGCATCGGCAACGGCCAGCAGCGGTGGTGAGTCGACGATGATCCAGTCGTGGTCCGCCTTGAGCGTCTCGATCAGTGCGATCATCTTCTCGGAACCAAGCAGCTCTGAAGGGTTGGGTGGCATCTTCCCGGGGGTGAGCACCTTGAGGTTCTCGTCACCGGGCACCTGTAGCGCCGCCTGCAGATCGATGCGCCCCGCCAAGACGTCAGAGAGTCCCAGCTGGTTGTCGACCCGGAAGAACTGATCGGTGGTGGGGCGGCGGAAGTCGCAGTTGATGAGCACGACTCGCGCGCCCGTCATGGCAAGGCTCGCCGCCAGGTTCGCAGAGACCGTCGACTTGCCCTCGCCGGGGGCGGCAGACGTGACGAGCATCGTCTTGATATCGCGCTCGAAGTTCACGAAGTCGATGCTGTTTCGAAGGGCGCGATACGCTTCGGCCGCGCGCGATCCGGGGTGCTCCACGATGGTGAGCCGTCGCGACTCGTCCTTCTCGAACTGCTCGGTGGGGATGCTGCCCAGCACCGGCGCGCCAAAGAGCTGCTCGGCCTCTTCGGTCGACTTGATGGTGTTGTCCAGGTACTCGAAGAGAAACGCCATACCCAGGCCAAACACCAGTCCAACAAAAAATCCCAACACGCCGTTTCGCAGCGGCTGGGGCGACACGGGATCGGGGTCGACGGAGGCTTGCGCCACCACGCGGCCGGCGCCGCCCTCGAGCTGCTCGCTGACCTTGAGCGTTTCGTACTTCTGGGCGAGCGTCGTATAAAGGCCTGTGGCTATCTGGAGCTGTGCAATCAGTTCCTTGTTGTTTTGCGCATCTCCCGCAGACGCGATGCGTGAGCCCAGATCCAGTATCTGTGCCCTGACGTCGACTAGTTGTCTGCGGGTGGTCGAGATCCTGATCTGGATCCCGATGGTGACGGTGGCCGTAGGCTCCCTTTGTGCTTGACTGGTGAGTCGCGCCAGCTCGTCGATGAGCCGTGTCTGCTCGGCGACAGCTGCCTTGAGCTGATTCTGCAGGTCGTTTCCGTCGCTGGAGTTCATCTTCTGACCCAGGTCGAGAATCTCGATCTTGGCCTCGGTCAGGCGCGCGTCCACCTCATCCAAGGCGTTGGTCAGGGTCTCTCGCTTCATGTCGCGTGACCACGCGACGTACTGCGCCGCGAACTCGTTAGCTGTCGCAGCGGCGCGGCGTGGGTTGGAGTCGGTGACCGAAACAGTCACCAGGTTCGTCTGACCATCGGGCGAGACCGTGACTCGCTCCATGAGCTCTTCAGGCTTGATCCGCAGGTTCAGCTTGCGGATGACCCGCTCGGCGATAGGCGGCAGTTGCATGAGCCGCACCTGGGTCTGGAGCCCGCGCTCCGGCTGGGCCGACAGCTCATTGAGCACCACCCCGGCAAGCGCTGCACCGGTGTCCTTCTCGGTGATGAGGATGCTCGCATCGCCCTGGTAGACCTTCGGAGTCAGCAGACTGGCCACCACGGCGGTCACGGTGACTATCAGAACCGCCGTGACGATGACCCACATTCGGGCGCGGATGACGCGCAGGTAGTCCTTGAGCTCCACAGGCTGGTTCTTCCGGATCAATTGCTTCGATACGACTGTTACTTCAGGCTGCTGATGAACCAGTACCTCTTGCCGTTGGTCGCCGTCTTGCTGTAGGCGTAGACGCGGCCGGTGGTGGCATCACGTGTACCGCCTGAGAGCCGGACACTGACACGCCGCGTGTTCCAGTTGCTGCCGCGCCCGGTCACGGTGAGCTTCTTGTAGCCGCCGTTGACGATGCCCTGAAGCATCCACTGGTGCTCACGCTGTTCCACGATAGCGTTCTTGACGACCGAGGTCGTGATACCGGCCGGAATCTTGACGGTTGAGATGCCGCGCGGTTTCGTGCCACGAGTGATCGAGTGGAAGTACCACCTCTTCTCGAAGCGATACATGACCAGCACACCCCTGACAATCGAGCCGCCTTTGGTGCGAACCGTGATCGGGATGGTGGCCTTCGAGGTCGTCTTCGCGACCTTGCCGAACGTGATGGACGATACATGCAAGCTGCTCTTGGTGTTACCCAGCAGCGCGTTGATCATCTCTTGCGATGCGACCTGCTCCCGGAGCATACCGGTGCTACTCGGAGCGACCGACGCGGAAGCTGATGCGCCGAACGAAAGCACCAACGCGAAAGCCAGAGTCGTGACCAAGATGCGACGCATGATCCTACCCCCTGATGTGGAATGATGCCGCGCGGAGCGACTTCTTGCCCTCGTAACAGGGCTACTATACATCATTGTGCGCCACGTATATTCGTGACGAAGGCATCCCACTGCTCCTGGGTGAGGCTGGTCTCGATTTCGGGGCCGGGTTTCGAGGATGCCAATGCCTGCAGCGATGCGGACGCGAGCGCCTCGAAGATCGTCTCCTGTGCGTCTGGGCTGAGGTACGGAGCTCCGTTCACCAGCGCACGCAGATCGGTTGCCGGAATGCGCCCCGGACCCTCAAGGAACTCGGTGTAGATCTCGCTGACGTCGTCGAATGTCTCGAACGACTCTTTGATG
>CAMTUW010000018.1:0-135618 GCA_947085035.1 uncultured Actinomycetes bacterium | reverse complement strand
GGCCGAGGGCCGCGGCTCTGTGGCGGATGCGCGCGTGGCCTGCGAGACACTGATCACAACCGGACTGGTCGTGGTGAGTGGCGAGTTTCGCACCAAGGCCTATGTGGACGTCCCGGCCATCGTTCGCGACGTCATCAAAGATATCGGCTACACCCGCGCGAAATTTGGATTCGACTACGAGACCTGTGGAGTGGTGACGACCATCCACGACCAGAGCGCAGACATCGCCATGGGTGTCGACGAGAGCTTCGAGGTTCAGCACGGCAAGGACTGCGACCCCATCGATCTCATCGGAGCGGGCGATCAGGGGATGATGTTCGGTTACGCCTGTAACGAGACTCCGCACCTCATGCCCATGCCGATCTATCTGGCCCACCGCTTGGCCGAACGTCTCACCGCCGTGCGTAAGGCTGGAGTCCTCGACTACCTGCGCCCGGACGGCAAGTCCCAGGTGACCGTGCGCTACGTCGACGGCAAACCGGTCTCCGTCGAAAAGATCCTCATCTCCACCCAGCATGCCGACGGCGTGGACATCGAGGGCCTGCTGAGGCCGGATCTCATCGAGCACGTGATCAAGCCGGTGCTCGAGCTCGAAGGCATCCCTTACGCGAACGCCGAGATATTCGTGAACCCCACGGGTCGGTTCGTGATCGGCGGTCCGATGGGTGACACCGGCCTTACCGGGCGCAAGATCATCGTCGACACCTACGGGGGAATGGGACGCCACGGCGGTGGCGCTTTCTCGGGCAAGGACTGCACCAAGGTCGATCGTTCTGCCGCCTATGCGGCTCGCTGGGTCGCCAAGAACGTCGTCGCGGCCGGACTGGCTGATCGCTGCGAGATCGAATTGGCTTACGCGATCGGTGTAGCGCATCCCCTGTCTGTGTTCATTGAGACTTTCGGTACCGAGAAGGTTCCTGTCTGCCAGATCGAGAGAGCGGTCCTCGAGACGTTTGACTTGAGGCCCGGTGCCATCATTCGCGACCTTGACCTGCGACGCCCCATCTACCGCAAGACTGCCGCATACGGACACTTCGGTCGAGACGACAAGGACTTCACGTGGGAGCGCACCGATCGTGTCGCGGAGCTCGCCGAGGCAGCCGGATTGGCCGAATAGGTCCATGCGATTCTTTCGAGGCCACTGACATCCGACCGATGTCAGTGGCCTCGGCTATTGTGAGTGCATCACACGTCGAGAGGATTTCTCTGTGCGCGTCGCAAGAGTGATGGTCGATGTGCCAACGATGCACATCGATACCCACTTCGACTACCTCATTCCTGATGGAATGGTGGGGGTTGATGTTGGCGCGTGCGTTCTCGCTGAATTCGGTTCCCGTCCGGTAGTGGGCTACGTGGTCGGTCTTGGCGAAGACTCCGAGTTCGCTGAGTTGAAGCCTTTGACGGCGTTGTTGAGCGAGCCGTACTTCACCCCGAGTTCTGTTGCTGTTGCGCGTTGGGTCGCACGGGAGTATCTGTGTCCTCTGTCCGAGGCTCTCAGGCTCTTCTTGCCACCCGGAGGTACGCCGAAGGCAGTCAGGTCGTCAGTTGCCACCGATGGGGCTCGGTGGACCCTCCAGCGGCCTGGGGTTGGTCCTGTGGACGATCGATGGGTCATGTTGGCGACCGAGAATCACGGATTCGTGCCAGCGCGCAATGCAACCATGCAACGCTCGCTGCTCGACGCGCTTGTCTCAGGTCCTGTTCGGGTCGCCGAGTTGGCTGCAGACCTTGGTAGCGTCAACGGTGCGCTCAAGGTTCTTTCCGCACATGGTGCGATTCGCATCGAGCACCGTCGGCGCGACAGGAGTACTCCGATGAGGGAGCGCCCAGCTCCTCGTCACGAGGCGCTCACTTCGGGACAAAGTGCTGCGATCCAAGCGATCTCCGCCCTGACTGAGGGCGTCGGCGGCGTCGTGCTGATGGACGGAGTCACAGGGTCCGGGAAGACGGAAGTCTACCTGCGCGCGATCGAGTCGACTCTCGCGACCGGGCGCAGCGCGTGTGTTCTCGTCCCGGAGATCTCGCTCACCCCCCAGACCGTCGGCCGATTTCGAACGCGATTCGGCGACGACGTCGCGGTTCTTCACTCGCGGCTCTCGCCCGGCGAGCGCTTCGACCAGTGGGATCAGGTGCGCACGGGTGCCGCGCGCGTGGTAGTGGGCGCCAGGTCCGCACTGTTCGCGCCCTTTCGCCAGCTCGGTCTCATCGTGATCGATGAGGAACACGAAGGCTCGTACAAACAGGGTTCATCTCCGCGCTATCACTCGCGAGATGTGGCCGTGAGGCTTGCTGCTGAACATGGATGCGGGTTGGTGCTCGGCAGTGCCACGCCGAGTATGGAGACTCTTGATCTGTGCGAGCGTGGCCGCGCCACGAAGGTGATACTGCCCGAGCGCGTCACGGGAAGGCCGCTTCCGCCTGTTCAGGTGGTCGATCTGGCGGCCGAGTTCGCCGCAGGGCACCGGTCGATGTTCTCCCGGCCTTTGACTGAAGCGCTTGAGCAGGTTCGTGACGCTGGGAAGAAGGCCGTGCTGCTCCTCAATCGAAGGGGATTCGCCTCGTTTCTCCTGTGCAGGGAGTGCGGTCACGTCCCCAGTTGTGACTCCTGCACCACGTCGATGACCTATCACGAGGTGGGCTCCCGACTCGCGTGTCACCATTGTGGCGCTGTCCGGGCGGTTCCCGCGAGATGCCCTCGCTGTACGAGTCCGTACTTACGTCAGTTCGGAACAGGCACCCAGCGCGTCGAGGCAGAGCTTGAGAGCATGTTTCCCGACTGGCCCATCGTCAGAATGGATGCCGACACCACGAAGGGTCGTGGCGCTCACGAACGCTTGCTCGCTGCCTTCGAGATGTCTGCATCCGGCGTACTCCTGGGAACGCAGATGATCGCTAAAGGACTCGACTACCCGGATGTCACGCTCGTTGGAGTGATCACCGCGGACGTCACCTTGAACCTGCCCGATTTCCGTGCCGGCGAGAGGACATACCAGCTTCTCGAGCAAGTCGCCGGTCGCGCCGGTAGGGGAGTTGACGAGGGGCGTGTCGTGGTGCAGACCTACTGGCCCGATCACCCGGCCATACGTGCGGTCGCAAGTCACCAGCCGGAGATATTCCTCGATCACGACAGGGAACAACGTAGCGAACTGGCATATCCTCCCTATGGGAGGCTCGCAAACGTCGTGGTGCGGGGACGTGTCGCACGAGATGTCGAGAGCGAGACTTCCAAGCTCGCCCTGATTCTTCGCGACGTTTGTCCCGGTACGTGGAGCATCTTGGGGCCCAGTCCCGCCCCACTTTCGCGTCTCAAGGGTGTGTGGCGATGGCACCTGCTGGTCAAAGCACCCGTCGATGCCGATATCGCGGCGGTCCTGGGCCCAGTGCTGAGGTCCTTCAAGCCCACGCAAGGCGTTGTCGTGACACCCGACATCGACCCGCTTGACCTGCTCTGAGAATCACTCGCGCAGGCTGGTATGATGTGTGCACTGAGCCGCTCACGTTCGAAGCAAGCCAGACGACTCCAGAAGAAGGACCGATGCACGTTCTCGCTCACCCGAATCCCGCTTTGACCCAAAGAGCCGAAGAGGTCGACCCTCCCAATGACAGGTCCCTCCCCGAGCTCGTCAAGTCTATGGCTCGCACGATGTACGCAGCTCCCGGTATCGGGCTCGCTGCGACCCAGGTGGGCGTTCTCAAGCGAGTCATCGTGTACGACCTGGACGAAGAACGTCCGGCCCTTGTCGTTGCGTGCAACCCTCGTATCGTCTCAAGCAGTGAAGAGCGCGTGATCGACGACGAAGGGTGTTTGTCACTTCCCGGTGTTTCTGTCCCTGTGGCGCGGGCGGCGACGCTGGTCTGCGAAGCTGAGAATCTCGACGGTGAGACATTCACCTTCACAGCCGAGGGGCTGCATGCACGTCTGCTACAGCATGAGATCGACCACCTCGACGGGGTACTCATCATCGACCGGGCCACTCCTGAGGAACGACGTGCCGCCATCAGGCGATACAGGGAAGCGCAAGAAGCGCCGGCAGCCCGCGACCAGACCTGAACCTGATCCAGGCCGGAGGGGACCGATGTGCGCATAGTCTTCATGGGTACGCCGTCATTCGCCGTGCCGTCGCTCGCGAAACTTGCGGTCGCTCACGACATCATCGCGGTCTACTGCCGACCCGATGCGGTCTCTGGTCGCGGATCTCACCTCAGACCCTCACCGGTTGCCGCCTTCGCCGACCTCCATTCGCTGCCGCTCAGGCAACCGAACACGCTGCGCTCAGCCGAGGAGGTCTCGCACCTCATCTCTTTGGCGCCCGATGCGATCATCGTTGCTGCGTACGGACTGATCCTCCCGCCGGATGTACTCGCCGTTCCGCCTCTCGGATGCATCAACATCCACGGCTCCCTCTTGCCTCGATGGAGAGGCGCCGCTCCCGTTCAGCGCGCGATTCTCGCTGGTGACGAGGTCACGGGCATCTCAATCATGCGCATGGACGAGGGGCTGGACACCGGAGCGTACTGCGCGAGGGTTTCGACACGCATCGGCTCCCTCAACACAACGGAGTTGACGGCCCGGTTGGCCACCCTCGGGGCCGAGCTGCTGATGACCATGCTGCCGGATATCGAGTCAGGCACGTGCGAGTGGGTCGAGCAGGACGCCACACTCGTCACGTATGCCGAGAAGGTCACACCTGCTGATGTGGCGTTGAGCCCGGACGTCTCGGTCCAAGACGCTCTGCGTCGAGTGCGCGCATCTGCTGCGACCACTCCTTCGCGCATTCGCATAGACGGCAAGGGGGTCACCCTGCTCGCCTGCAGTGCTGGTGAGCTTGAGCTCGCCTCGGGTGAGTTCGTGGCCCGACAAGGAGCGGTCGAGATCGGCGTGGTGGACGGCTCTGTTCGTCTTGAGCGCATCAAACCTGAAGGAAGAAGCGAAATGGATGCAGCTGCGTGGGCACGAGGTCTTCGAGGCGACGAGATATCGCACTGGGGGCCGTCATGAGCGCCTCGGCTGGCCGTAACCTGGCGAGGAAGGCGGTGACGCGTATTCGCGAGCGTGAGTCCTACGCTCACGAATCCCTCGACGCCGCCGTTCGCAGGGCGGATCTCGACAGACGCGATGTCGCGTTCGCCACCCGTCTGACCTATGGAACGGTCGCTTTTCGTGGGTCACTCGATGAGATCGTGGCCGGGCATCTTCGCCCCGGCACGACTCTTGAGCCACTTATCGCAGACTGTCTGGCTTTGTCGGCATACGAGATCCTGCACATGAGAACCCCCAAGCGTGCCGCCGTCAACGAGGGGGTTGAACTGGTGAAATCCGTTCAAGCCCGAGCCGGCGGTCTTGCCAACGCGGTACTGCGCAAGGTCGCAGATGCGGCTCCGGAGTTCCCTTGGGGGGACCCCGCCACCGATGACTCGGCACTCGCCCGACTCCACGGGCACCCACTGTGGCTCTGCAGATTGTGGATCGAAGAGCTTGGGCGCGAGCGGGCAGGTACCCTCATGCACGAGAACAATGAACCGGCTCCGCTGTTCCTCGCTACGCTTGAGTCATCCGGGACACCGAAATCAACGCTCGATGGCCAAGGAATATCGGGAGCCGATCTCACACCGGGTCCTCTCGCGGGCTGCTTCATCGCACAAGAGGCCCATATCGCAGTCTCTTCTCCTGAGGTACTCAATCGAGAGATCCTGGTCATCGATGCCGGAGCTCAGTTCGCCGCTTCATGTGTACCGCTGTCCAAGGGGAGTCGGGTCGTCGAGTTCGGAGCCGGCCGCGGCTCGAAGTCGTTGTTGATCGCGGCTCGTTGCAGAGCCGCCGAACTCGACTGCGATGTGGTGGCGATTGACGTTCATGCGAACAAACTGGCAGCCCTGGCTGACGACGCCGAACGGTTGGGGCTTCGGGGCATCACAACGCTTGTAGCAGATGCCACTGATCCGCTTGCAGAGGGCATGCCGGAAGCGGGAAGCGTTGATGCTGTTCTCGTTGATGTGCCTTGCTCGGGCCTCGGTACCCTCAGGCGACATCCTGACCGTCGCTGGCGCGCTCTCCCGACGCAGATCGAGACCCTGAGCCTCCTTGGCACGCGCTTCTTGGAGTCCGCGGCCTCACTTGTGAAGCCCGGCGGTTTCGTGGTGTACTCGACATGTACGATCACCCGTCGCGAGAACGAGCATGTCGTGACGTCTTTCTTGGATTCTGAGGCCGGGTCACAGTTCGTGATCGACCCCGTGTCCGCAGAGGTTCCGCAGGAGTGGCGGTCGTTCGTCACGCCCGAAGGGTGGTTCCAATCGATACCGCAGGCGGGGGGGCCGGACGGCCACTTCGTTGCGAGGTTACGCCGCACGACGTAAGGCAACAAGCGGGGCGACTAGGGGAGGGTGGTCAAGTGGTCAACACACGAATCATGGAGATGATCGAGGTCACTGAGGCGGCAGCGCTTGCAGCCGGTCGCTGGATGGGCAAAGGCGACAAGCACGCTGCCGACCAAGCGGCCGTGGACGGTATGCGTCAAGCGTTTCAAAACATCGACGTCACCGGCACTATCGTCATCGGCGAGGGTGAGCGAGACGAAGCCCCGATGCTCTTCATCGGCGAGGAGGTCGGCCGGGGTGGCGAGCTCATCGATATCGCGGTCGATCCTTTGGAGGGCACGAACCTGACCGCATTCGGTCAGCCCAACTCCCTAGCCGTTCTCGCGTTCGCTCCTCGAGGCACGCTTCTCCACGCGCCCGACACCTACATGTGGAAGGTCGCGACCGGTCCTTCCGCTGCGCATGCGGTCCACATCGACGCTACTCCGACCGAGAACGTGCGTGGGGTCGCCAAGGCGCTGAATCGCAGTGTCGAGGACATCGTCGTGTGCATCCTCGACCGCGAACGTCACGTGGACCTCATCGCCGAAGTGCGCACCGCAGGTGCTCGTATCAGGCTCATCAGCGACGGTGATGTGTTCGGCTGCGTCGCGACCGCTATCGAGGGAACGGGCATCCACCTCTACCTCGGCGCCGGCGCGGCTCCTGAGGGCGTGCTCGCAGCGACTGCCTTGCGCTGCATCGGCGGCTGCTTCATGGGCCGCTTCGCATTCCGCTCTGACGAGGAGCGTGCCCGCGCAGCCAAGATGTGCGACTTCGACTTGGACTCCGTGCTCACCATGGATCGTCTGGTGGCCAGTGACGAGGCCGCATTCATCGCCACCGGCGTCACCGACGGCGAGATGCTCAGAGGCGTCAAGTACTTCGGGCAAGGTGCCCGAACGCACTCTGTGGCCATGGACAACAAGACCGGCACCGTCAGATTCGTCGAGACGGTCCACCGCACGGGCTCAGAGAAGTTCTGGGTACGCAGAGACTAGGTATTCCGAGGAACTATGCGCGTGTCTTGCCCCGCCTGAATCACCCGTAGGTACTCATTTCGAAGCTGGACATCCACTGCACCCGGAAGAAGATTCACCTTTCGCCGGGCACGCAGGGGTATCGCTCGACGATGTCTCCACGTGCTTGGGACGATAATCCGTGTTGTGAAATCCCGTTCCTTTGAATGCGACTCCTACTGGCGCGAAAACTCTTCGTGCGTCTGCGTCACACTTCGGGCACGGCTCAGGTCCACGATCGCTCATCGGACGGACCACCTCGAACAGTGAATCACAGGTGCGACACCGGTAATCGTAAGCAGGCATATACGCAATAGCTCCTGTCCATGAATCAGTTGATCGTTCAAGACGTTTAAGCAGGATACCTGCCAGCGCGTTTACAGACCAACCATTCTCTGTCCTTTTAGGCGGTATACTCTGCACTCATGAATGAGAACCCAACTTCTCCAGACGAGCAATCCGAGGCCGAGTGGCTCCGTAGCATGGCTGATGCCGGGGTACCGCCATCTGCCCGCACCCGGTTCGCAGAGGAGTCCCTGCCGCCGCTTGTACGCGAACGCCCAGTGCGTCGGCCTCTGATTCCGTCGCGTGTCATCTGGTCGGTCCTTGGGGTCGTAGGTGCCGTCTTCCTGGCAGTGGCGATCACGGCCGTGATTCTGGCGTCGTCGGTGACCTCGACGCCGAACGTGGTCGGCCTCGATGCAGACCTCGCGAGTACGGACCTCGCCAGAGAAGGGTTGTCCGTCAAGGTCGCAGGACAGCAGTTCAGCACGGAGCCCACCGGCCGCATCTTGAAACAGGATCCCCCCGCTGGCTCTGACCTCAAGAAGCCCGGTGTCATCGAGGTCATCGTCTCCGCAGGCACCGAGGAGTTCCTGATGCCTGATGTCATCGGGAATGGAATGTCCTTGGCCCTTGGATCGCTCAAGAGCCGCGGTCTCGTCGTTCAGATCGAGACGGTCGTATCCGATCAGGCCAGCGACACCGTGCTGTCAACGACGCCCGCACCAGGAGTCACGATTCGAACCGGCGACGTCGTGCGAATACAGGTCGCTTCGCCAAGAACGGACGGCGGGGGACTCGTACCCTTCAGGATGGACGGAATCACCGTTCGTATCGATCCGGCCCCGGTCAAAGACCAGCCGGTCGATGTCACTCTCGAAATCGCGCGTCGTCTTGGAGCGCTTCTCGAGGCCTCGGGTGCCAAAGCGATCATCTTGAGGAGTACTGCAGCCCCCATGACCGACGCGGCTCGCGCATCCGCGGCGACGGAGTCCTCTGCGACGATCTCAGTCGGTCTGTCGGTAGCGGCTTCCGGACCGGTGGGTCGCGTCGTCTCGTCACCACCATCGATGACAGCGCCCATCGGCCCAGCCTCAGAAGCACTCGCCGAACTCGTGGAGACGGCGTTATCCACCTCTGCGCCCCCAGCCCGTCGCTTGTACGCTCAATCAGACACGGTATTCAACGTCACTGGTGAGCCATGGGTGCGTGTCGTGGTGGGATCGACAACGATGCGCGCCGATACCACATCGTTCGCTGATCCACGGTGGGCCGACACGATCGCACGTGCTGTGTATTCCGCCTTGGGTCAGGTGTATGGACAGCGAGTGGGGCCATGATGCGACGATCGCTCTGTGCCGCCGCCGTGCTTGTCGCATTGGCCATGCTGTTCCCCGCCACCTCCTCCGCACAGACCGAGGCCCAGCTCAAAGCGCGCCTCGATACGCTGAAACGTGATGCGGCTGCAGCAGGTGATGCCTACTCGAAAGCGTACTGGGCCTTGGACGAGTCCGAGGTCCGCATCGCAAAACTCGACAAGGCGATACGCAAGACCAACAGGGAACTGAAGACGGCACGCGGAACTCTGAACAGCCGGGCCAGCTCCATCTATCGACGAGAGGAACTCGACTTCATCGGATTCCTCTTGGGCGCAAGTTCCTTCGAATCGTTCGTGTCGAGGTTCGAGTTCTTGAGTCGGATCGGAACTGCTGACGCTGAAGCGGTATCACGCGTGACGGCGCTTCACACGAAACTCACATCGCAGAGACGTTCAATTGCCGAGGAGCGCACATCGCGTCTCAAAGACGTCAAACGCCTTCGCAGCAAACGCGACGCACTGCAACGCCGACTGAAGTCCAAAGAGGCCGAGTTTCGGCGGGTCAAGGAACAGTTGGACAGTGTTCGCTCAGGCGGGCGCCCGAGACCCGGCGACATAGCTGCCTCTCCTGGTCCGAACGGCATGGTGTTTCCCGTTGTCGGCTCCTACTACTACTCGGACACGTGGGGCGCGTCGCGCTCCGGAGGCAGGCGCCGTCATCAGGGCACCGACGTCATGGCACCGCGTGGTACCAAGCTCGTTGCGATCATGTCGGGTACCGTCAGAACCAAGAGCAACCGCCTTGGAGGCAAGACGATCTGGCTCACGGCTTCGAATGGATGGCAGTTCTACTATGCGCACCTGGACAGCTATGTGGTGACCTCTGGGCGAGTGAAGGCCGGTCAGGTAATCGGTACGGTCGGTTCGACAGGGAATGCCTCAGCCAGCTCTCCGCACCTACACTTACAGATTCATCCCGGGGGTGGCCGCCCGGTGAACCCGTTTCCGTATCTGCGCTCGATGGAATAGCCGTTCTTGCGTTGTGAGCGGTGTTATGGAAGTCTATGCACATTGACCCCGTGTCGGGAGCTGCAATATGCGGCTGAGAGGCGGTTCGACCGCGACCGAGTAAGAGGGCTCCGATAATGCGGAGTTCGCACGACGGTATGGTTGTTCTGAGTTCTCACGCCGTATGGCTCCTGCCGCCGACAATGATTCGGAGGCACTGAACCGTGCGAAACACAAGAATCACCGTTCTTGTCGAGATCGGTCTGAGCATCGCGCTTGCGGCTGTACTCAATCTCACCAAGGTGTTCGAAATGCCACAGGGCGGGTCGGTCTCGCTCGCCATGCTGCCTCTGTTCGTCTTGGCATTGAGACGAGGGCTGCCCGCAGGTGTTGCTGCTGGCGTCTTGTACGGTGTGCTTGACGTCTTGCTTCAACCGTTCGTCGTTCACTGGGTACAGTTCTTCCTTGACTACCCGATCGCGTATGGCGCCGTAGGTCTCACCGGATTGTTCGCAGGTGCATGGCATCGTAGTGTCACCGCGAATCGCTTAGGCCGCGCGATCCTCATCGCGCTTGTTCCTGCGGTGCTCGTCGGAACCATCGGGCGCTACCTCGCGCACGTCGCCTCAGGCGTCATCTTCTTCTCGGAATACGCGGAGGGTCAGCCGGTGCTCGCGTACTCCGCAATCTACAATCTGTATGTTCCTGTCTCGGCGGCCGCATGCCTGGCTGCGGCGATTCTTCTCATGCCGGTGCTCGAGCGTGCCGTTCCGTCCGTCAATTCGACACGGGAGTAGCCTGTGCGCGCGCTTCTTGTTGGTGCAGCACCCGTCAACACATCGCCCGAGCGACTCTGGCACCTGGCCTCCTGCTCCGATGTGGTAGTCGGAGTCGATGGTGGTGCGGGTGTACTGCTGGCCGCAGGCATCACACCGACGCTGTTGATCGGCGACATGGATTCGATTGAGCCTGCCGTACTCGCGAAATGCGCTCGCAACGGAATCGCATTGGAGACGTATCCCCGCGACAAGGATCACACAGATCTCTCGCTGGCCCTGGACTGGTGCTCGCGAAACAGTGTGGATGAAGTCACCGCATGCGGAGTGATCGGTGGCAGGCTCGATCACAGCCTCGCGGCTCTAGGGGAGTTGTCGCGCTTCCCGGAGCTCAGACCACGAGTCGAATCCGATGAGGCGCTCATCTGGCTCCTCGCCAAGCCACAGAGGGAGTCGATCGACCTTTCCGGTCGCGGGGCTTGCGTCTCAGTAGTGGCACTGCTCGGTCCGGCGATCGTGACGGGCACAGGGTTGAAGTGGGAGTTTCGGCAGCTCGAGCTCTCAGCGCTCGATGGTCGCGGCTTGTCGAACGTGATCAGCGAGGACTCGGCGAGAGTTGAAGTACACGCTGGTTGTGTGGCGGTGATCAGCTACACGGTTGATGGCGTTGAGCCAGCGACAGAGACGCCAGCGGAGTAAATGAAAACGGCCGCTTCGAGAAGCGGCCGTCACAGATGCATCAGAGCAGCGTTCAGGGTCGAATGACCTTGTCGGCCTTCATGCACTTGGTGCAGACATTCACCCGTTTGACGTGGCCGTTGACCACCGCGGTGACCTTTTGGATGTTCGGACGAAACACCCGGTTGGTAACCCTGTGTGAATGGCTTACATTCCGGCCTGCAGCCGGGCTCTTGGCGCACAGGGCGCAGACTTTCGACATCATGGACTCCTCGCGTCTTGAGCCGAGCAAAAAAGCGTCGGCCGAGTTCAATCTGAAGCGCGAGGTAAGGTAGCACATTCTTCGCAACACAGGCAAACGTCTGCATATACAGCCGTGAGTCCGACTGTCATTGTCACTGGTTCGGATATACTCCGACAGCACACCGAACGCATCGAAGGGAGAGCGCGAATGACTGAATCCGCCATCGGGTCGACTCATATAGCAAATGACGTTCTCGCCGATCTCGCCGGATACGCCGCGCTGCATGGCTACGGCGTTGTGGCTATGGCCAGTCCAACCCTTGCAGACGGGGTCGCGCAACTGCTTCCAGCCAACAAACTGCGCAAAGGGGTACGTGTTACCAGTGGCGATGCCGGGGTCGAAGTCGACCTCTACGTCGTCATCGAGCACGGAACCAACATCACCGAGGTGTCCCACCAGCTCGCATCGGTGATTCGTTACACGCTCACACATATGGCTGATGTTCCCGTGGCACGCGTGGACGTACACGTCATGGGTGTGAAAGTTCGGCAGGCCAAGTGATGTCGGACTCCCTTCCCCCCGCTTGCGACTTGATCGCCTCGGCGGCGGCAGCGCTCAAAGCCCGTGTTGAAGAGGTCAATCGACTCAACGTGTTTCCGGTACCTGATGGAGATACCGGCACGAACATGTCCCTGACGATGGACACCGTCCTCACTGAGTTGGCCAAACTTCCCGAGGATGCGCTGTTGGCCGACGTCTGTCACGCCATCACACACGGATCCCTCATGGGCGCGCGCGGCAATTCGGGTGTGATCCTCTCCCAGATTCTGCGCGGACTCTGCGAGGGGATAGCTGATGCGGAGCATTTCGACGCCCCGACCGTCAGTCGCGGACTCGCCCGTGCCACACAGGTCGCGTATCAGGCGGTGCGAAAGCCCGTGGAGGGAACCATGCTCACGGTGGTGAAGGACGCCGCGACCGCTGCCGCCGAGGTGGCCGCTTCCGGTATCGGATTGGAAGCCACTCTCGAGCACATAGACGCGGCGACAGTGGAATCGGTGAAGCGCACACCGGACCTCCTCGCGGTTCTCAAGGAGAACGGAGTCGTCGACGCTGGTGGATTCGGTCTCGCGATTCTTGTCGAAGGATTCACGGCTGCTGCCTTGGGCCGCTCGGTGACGGTCGCAGATGTCTCGATCTCAACCGGCGGGGTGCTGGGAATCGAGGCGGTGGATGATTGGAACGACGACGAGTACCTGTACTGCACCGAGTTCCTCCTTTTCGGAGAGTCGATAGACGTCGAGGTGGTTCACGACTTCGTCTCGTCTGTCGGGGGAAGCGAGCTGGTGGTAGGGGAGAGCGGCTCCTTCAAGGTTCACGTTCACACGAACGACCCTGGCTCCGTGCTTGCCTACATGACTGCTATCGGCGAAGTTGCCGACGTTCACATCAACAACATGCGACGACAGACCGCCGAGCGCGATCGTGATCTCAGGGCCCTGAAAGCGGCTACGCCCCCGAAACCACTGGGCTTCGTCGCCGTCGCGGCCGGCGAAGGTCTCGCTGAGATACTGCGCTCACTCGGAGTCGACGTCGTTGTCAGCGGTGGCCAGAGCATGAATCCGTCCACGGCCGATCTTGTTGGTGCGATCTCGCAGGTCAACGCCGAGAAAGTCATTCTTCTTCCTAACAACAAGAACATCATCATGACCGCGAACGCCGCAGCGACGGTGGCTGATCGACCGGTCACCGTTGTGCCGACACGATCCGTCCCCCAGGCCTTCGCGGCGCTACTCGCCAACAACGACGAAGATGATGATATCGAGGCGATCACTGCCGAGATGACAGTTGCCGCGGGCCATGTGACGACCGGCGAAGTCACCACCGCTGTCAAAGACGCGAAGAGCAAGGCCGGAGACATCCGCTCGGGTCAGGTCATCGGCATCATCGACGATGCTGAAATCGAGGTCATAGGCAGCGATGTGGTTCAGGTCGCTGAGGAATTGGCCGTACTCATCTGTGCCGACGGTGCGGAGAACCTCACCCTTCTCGCGGGAGAACAGCTCTCAGATGCTGACCTCGCGATGCTCGAAGAACGTATCGGACGGCGTTTGCCCGCTGTGGCCCTGGAGAGCCATCGCGGTGGACAACCGCTCTACCCTGTGATCATGTCAGCCGAATAGCACCTGGAGGATCGATGTCACGAGTAGGAATCGTCACAGACAGCACCTGCGACTTGGGACCGACCGTACTTGCTGGACTGGACGTCAGGATGGTGCCCTTGAAGGTGCTCTTCGGCGAGGAGACGTTCCTCGACTGGGTAGAGCTCGAACCGGACGCCTTCATGGAGAAGCTGATCAGCTCACCCACACTTCCCAAGACCTCCCAGCCGTCGCCTGCGAACTTCCTTGAGACTTACACCGAGCTTGCCGAGCAGGGTTGCGACTCGATCGTCTCCATTCACCTGTCGGCTGCGCTTTCAGGCACGATGACATCTGCCCTCATGGCGGCCGAGAACAGCCCCGTGCCCGTCTACTGCGTTGACACCAAGACCCTCACCTTGGCTCTCGGCCTCGTCGTTCGCGCTGCCGTGGAAGCTCGCGACGCGGGCCTGGATGGTCCGGCTATCGCCGCACGCGCCGAAGAGGTGTCCTCATCCATGACTTTCTACTTCCTCTTGGATACTCTCGATTATCTCGTCAAAGGCGGTCGTGCCGGCAAGGCGCAGGGTCTCGCTGCAAGCGTGTTGGGCATCAAGCCGGTTCTCACCGTGAACGCCGAAGGCATCATCGAGCCGTTCAAGAAGGTGAAGGGACGCAAGCGAGGGATCGCCGAGATCGTTGCCAAAGTCGCTGCTGATTCTGAGTCCAAGGGTAAGCTCCGAGCTGCGATTCTGTACGCGAGTCTTCCAGACCGCGGCAAGGAGCTTCACGACGAGATCGTGGCGAGCGGAGCCACTGTCGACTTCGTGCCGGACGGCCATGTCGGTGCGGTCATCGGCACGTATGCGGGTCCCGGCGCCATTGGCATCGGCTATTACCCGCTTTAGTCCGCACAGGCATGCCCGGCCAACCCAACATGACCGTTTCGCGTACAGCCAATCTCGCTCGTATGGACGACCCGGTGGTGGCCGGGCGTTTCGTCGATGCGACGCGCGCAACTGCGCTTCAACGCCTCGGCGCACATACGGTCGAGGGGTTGCTGCGTCATCATCCCTTCAGGTATCTCGACCTCAGTTCGGTCTCTCTTCTTCGTGACGTACGTGCTGGAAGCGATGTCACTGTTATCGGACGCGTACATGAGATCACCGTCAAGAAGCCTCGGCCCCGACTCACGATCACCGAGGTGGCCATCGTGGACGACACCGGGGTACTCGTCGGGGTCTGGTTCAATCAGGCGTGGGTAGCTCAGCGTTTCCGCGTAGGTGAGCGTGTCGCTCTCGCTGGAAGCGTCGAGATCGATTTCGGCTTGAAACAGATCAAGAACCCATTCGTGGAGCACCTTCCTGGTGAGGGAGACGATCCTCGATCCGTGGGGCGCATCCTGCCGGTCCACCAGACAACCGAGGGATTGTCGACAGGGTGGCTTCGCAGACTGCTCGCGGCGGCCGTTGACGACTACTTCGATGTCTGCGACCACCTCCCGGCGACGCTCAGGATCCGCCACGGCCTCCCGCCGCTGCATACCTCCATCCGAGACATCCATTTCCCGCAAACGATGCAGGCCGCTCGCGAAGCCCGCAGGCGATTCGCCTACGATGAGCTTTTGGGTCTGCAGCTCTACATGGCCATGCGACGACATGCGCTCACGGTCGAGCAGGCCGGCACCGCACACATCGTCGACGGTCCTTCACTGCGCCGTCTCGAGGCGGCCGTGCCCTGGAGACTCACGGTCGACCAAGAGCGTTCGGTTCGCGAAGTGTTTGCCGACATGGGGCGTTCACGACCCATGAATCGTCTCCTGCTCGGTGACGTGGGCACGGGCAAGACCCTTGTCGCCGCATTCGCCCTCGTGGCGGCCGCTGACACCGGTTCGCAATCGGCCATGATGGCCCCAACGGAAGTCCTCGCCCAACAGTACGCCGAGAAGGTCGGTCCGTTGCTCGATGCCGCCGGTGTGAGCTGGCGCCTTCTCACGGGGTCGACCAACAACTCCTCCCGTGACGAGATCGTCGCTGGGCTCTCTGACGGATGCGTCTCTGTCGTTTTCGGCACTCATGCTCTGCTCGAGAAGCGTGTGCACTTCCGTCGACTCACACTCGCGATCGTCGATGAGCAGCACCGCTTCGGCGTCGGACAGCGTCTTGGCCTGCGTGGCAAGGGTACCGGCGTTGACTTGCTGGTGATGACCGCCACGCCGATTCCGCGCTCGCTGGCACTGACCCACTACGGCGACCTGGCCACTTCGTACCTTCGAGTCCGTCCGAATACGGCGGCCGCCGTGACCACCAATCGAGTGAGGCCGCATCAAGCGGAGCGCGCTTACGCTGCCGTACGCACCGCCGTTGCGCAAGGCCGGCAGGCGTATGTCGTCTGCGCGCTCGTCGACGAGTCGGACAACGCCCTGGCCAAAGCCGCGACTCGGGAAGCACAGCGACTTCGCGATCTCGTATTCCACGGCCTCCGGGTCGCGTTGCTCACAGGGCGCATGCGCCCCGCCGAGAAGTCAGAGGCCATGCGACGCTTTCGCGCTGGCGAGATCGATGTCCTCGTGTCGACCACGGTGATCGAAGTGGGCGTCGACGTTGCGAACGCCACCGTCATGATCATCGAGGACGCACACCGGTTCGGACTTGCGCAGCTCCATCAGTTGCGGGGCCGGGTGGGGAGAGGGGAGCACTCCGGCGAGGTCTGGCTCGTCTCCGATGTCCGTGCCAAGGAGGGCACCGAGCGCCTCGAGGCGCTGCTCGCAACGACGGATGGCTTCGAACTTGCGGAGCGAGACCTCGCGCTTCGTGGCGCCGGACAGCTGCTCGGGGACCGCCAACACGGCCTGCCGGACCTCAGAGTCGCCGACCTGGTATCCGACCTCGATCTCGTCGAGATGGCGCGCGCTGACGCATTCGACATCGTCGCGAGTGACCCCCATCTGGCTACCGCAGAGCACGCACCTCTCGCCAGGGAGATCAAACGACGCTTCGAGTCGGCATGGGAATGGGTGAGCAGCGGATGAGGGTCATAGCCGGCACCCTTAAGGGACGCAGACTCGTCTCACCGAAGGGAGAGAGTACGCGCCCGACGACTGACAGGGTGCGCGAGGCGCTCTTCTCCTCGCTGACGTCACATCTCGCACAGGGCTTCGATGGTATGCACGTCCTCGATGCATTCGCGGGCAGTGGTGCGCTGGGAATCGAGGCGCTCTCCCGCGGCGCGACGACGGCCACTTTCGTGGAGTTAGCGCCAAGTGCACTGGCGGTCCTCAGGTCCAACCTCGCGGCCCTTGCACTCGAGTCGCGAGCACGCGTCGTCAGTGGCGATGTGTTTTCGCTGGCCGCAAGGGGTGTCGGCACGGGGTACTCGTTGATTCTGCTGGACCCTCCGTATACACTCGACGCGGCTTGCGTGCAAAACCTGCTCGGTTCGTTCGTTACATGCGGAGCCGTTTGCGAGGGGACGCTCGTTTCGTGGGAGCACTCGATTGACACACCCGTGACATGGCCGCGAGACTTTCACTCGATCGCGGCTAAGCGATACGGAACCATCGGGGTCGACCTCGCCCGATACTCGACAAGAGAGGCTGGTTCGTGAAGCGAGCTGTCGTTCCAGGAACTTTCGACCCGATAACCTCAGGTCACCTCGATATCATCGAGCGTGCCGCCGGTCTGTTCGACGACCTCATCGTCGGAGTCGCGCATTCTCCGGAGAAGGGTGGGGGTCCGCTGTTCGACGTCGACGCGCGCGTTGCGCTTGTCCAAGGAGCCGTTTCCCATCTCTCTCACGTATCCGTCCTTCCTTTTGATACGCTATTGGTGAATTTCGCCAACGAAGTCGATGCGACGGTGATCGTCAAAGGGTTACGTGCCGTCACTGACTTCGAACGGGAATTCCAGATGGCCGCCCTGAACTGGCGGTTGGACTCGGATATCGAGACCATGTTCATAATGGCTGTGCCCGAGTACATGTACTTGAGTTCGTCTGCTGTGCGCGAGATCGCCTGGCACGGCGGCTCGGTCCGGGGACTTGTCCCGGACCATGTCGCAGAAGCGCTCGAAGTGAGACTGAAGAACGCCCGTTAGGGAGGATCCCGATGGACATCATGGCCCTGATAGACCGCATCGAGGAGATTGTGGACGCGTCACGCAACGTCCCGCTCACGGGCGGTCAGAAGATGATAGATCCCAACGCGATCTATGACGTTGTCGATGAGGTGCGCGCCCAGTTCCCCGATGAGCTGAAACAGGCGCGTTGGATCGTGAAAGAGCGCCAGGAGATGCTCGAGGACGCCGAGAAAGAGGCGAATCGCATCCTCGAAGAGGCTCAGGAGCGTGCGCAGTCCATCGCGAGCGAGCAAGAGATCGTTCGGTTGGCCGAACAGCAGGCGGCCGACATCATGGACAAAGCGCGTCTGCAGGAGCGCGAGATCCGACTGGGTGCCGAAGACTACGCTGATGAGATGCTTGCGAACCTCGAAGTGAATCTCGGCAAGCTTCTCACTGCGGTTCAGCGCGGACGCGATCGCCTCCAAGGCAAGGTCTCCCAGCGCCAGTAAGGCAGCTTCTTCATGCAACCTTTCATCGTCAATGTCAGAACCATTCTCGGCGAGGTCGGCGCATCACTGGATGTGTCGAAGCACTACGACATCGAACGCCTTGAAGTCGGTTCCGAAGTGTTCGACATCGGACAACCGGTCGCGGTCGAAGTCATCATCACCAACGCCGGCGAGGGGATCGTTGCGAGCGGACACGTCGTTGCTCACGCGACAACCGCTTGTGTACGCTGCCTGTGCGATTTCGAAATCACTCTGACTGGCGAGATCGGTACCTTGTTTCTTCGCTCCAGCGAACCCGTTTTCGAGGGTGAAGACGCTGAAGTGGTCGACCCGGAAGGGAACCTCGATCTCGCTCCCGCCATCCACGCGGCGTTGGTTCTTGAGGCTCCGTTCGCCCCGCTGCACGACGATGCGTGCCTCGGGTTGTGCTCCGGCTGCGGCACCGACTTGAACGAGGCCGAGTGCGGTTGTTCTTCGGACATCGACCCCATGCACCCGTTCGCGGCAGTCCGCTCCCTGATAGAGCCCCACGACCCGGAGGCTCCCGCGTAGCGGATACGTTTCCGCGTCTACACACGCGGGCACATGCGTGGTATCATCACCGCTCGTGCGACCCGGGTCGTCAAGGGGTCGACTGAGTAGCGAACGCGCGCCGGCCGAGTCCGGTGCATCGAACGGAAGAGAGTCAAACGATGGCAGTTCCCAAGCGCAAGACGGGTCGATCCCGTACGAATTCACGCCGCTCCAGCCATAAACTCGAGGTTCCCACTGTGTCTGTCTGCACACAGTGCCGCGAGCCGAAGGTGCCCCACCGCGTCTGCGGTTCGTGTGGCTACTACAACGGCAAGGAGATCGTCGACGTCGAGTAGACGTCGACGTCCGCACTCAACCCACTTTCGATACGGAGCCCCGGTTGATACCCGAGAGCCGTCCGACCACAGTCGCCGTCGACATCGTTGGCGGCGATTTCGCACCCTCTGAGATCCTTTCGGGAGTAACACTCGCACTGGAGGATGATCAGCGACTTCGCGTCGCCATCGTCGGGCCGCGTGAGATCGTTGAGTCTTTCACCTGCTCGCATAACGACCGAGTTCTCAAGGTGCTCGCTTCAGAGGTCATCACCATGCACGAGAACCCCGCCACCGCCGTGCGGACAAAGAAGGACTCCTCGATAGTCGTGGGAAGTCGTCTGATCCGCGATGCACAGGCCGACGCGTTCTTCTCAGCCGGCTCCACGGGAGCGATGATGGCGGCCTCGACTCTGATTGTCGGGCGTATCAAGGGCGTGATTCGCCCCGCGATCGCAACGGTGTTGCCAACTGCTGGATCGCCTGTGGTCTTCTTGGACGTGGGCGCCAACGCTGACTGCAAACCTGAGTACCTGCTCCAGTTCGCGCGAATGGGTGCTGCCTACGCAACCGCCGTCCTCGACGTCGCCGCCCCCCGAATCGCCCTGCTCAACATAGGCGAGGAGCCGACCAAGGGTTCCCAGCTGGCGAAGGACGCCCATCAGTTGATGACGTCTGCACTTCCGGGGTTCCTCGGCAACATCGAGGGCCGCGATGTGCTTACGGGAACGGTGGACGTCATCGTCACCGACGGGTTCACCGGAAATGTCGCGCTCAAACTTCTTGAGGGAACGACCAAGGTTCTCTTCAGCCAGATCAAAGAGGCGATGACCTCGACCCCGCTTCGTTCCGCCGCAGCATCCCTTCTCAAGCCTGCGCTCGTCGATCTCAAGCAACGGCTCGATCCTGATGCGTACGGCGGCGCGCCGTTGCTCGGCGTCAAGGGAGTCTGCATCATCGGCCACGGATCCTCGAACGCGGCCGCCGTCCGAAGTGCGATCCGTACTTCGGCTCAGGCGGTCCGCGCCGGACTCACCACCAGAATCGAGGAGTCGCTCGGATGAGACGTTACGCTCAAATCTCCGGAGTCGGGTCGTACTTGCCTCAAAAGGTGATGACGAACGCTGACTTCGAGTCCATTGTCGAGACGACTGACGAGTGGATCGTCACGAGGACCGGTATCCGAGAACGGCGGGTGGTCGATCCCGCCGACTCGACATCAGACCTCGCTTCGCGAGCTGCGGCTATAGCGATGAAACGCGCTGGCTTGGGTGCCGAAGATGTCGACATGCTCCTGGTAGGGACGACGAGCCCGGACTACCCCATGCCCTCAACTGCAGCGATCACCGCCGCGAAGTTGGGCCTGTCGTGCCCTGCGGTCGATCTCATGGCGGCGTGCACGAGCTTCGTGTACGCGCTGCACTACGGTGCCAGCATGATCGAGGCCGGACGCGCGGATAACGTACTCGTCGTAGGGGCTGAGGCGTTGACGAGGATCGTCGACTTCGAGGACCGCACCACATGCGTGCTTTTCGGTGACGGTGCCGGTGCGGTCGTCTTGTCCGTCAGCACAGAGCCCGGGGTCGAGGCCATCGTTCTCGGCGCTGATGGCGGCGGAGCTGAGCATCTCATCGTCCCGGCTGGCGGAGCGAGCAGTCCGGCCACCGCTGAGACCGTTGCGGCTCGGGAGCATTTCATTCGCATGAACGGGCCCGAGGTGTTCAAGTTCGCCGTGCGGGTGATTCCCAAAGCCACTCTGCAGGCGCTTGAGGCATCCGGCCACACGGTCGACGACCTCGCGTGGCTGATTCCTCACCAAGCGAACCGACGGATCATATCGACGATCGAAGAGCGCCTCGGCATCAAGGATGACCGTGTCTACTGCAATGTCGAGAACACCGGCAATACGTCTGCCGCCTCGATACCTCTGGCCTTGGACGACCTGTATACTGACGGCCGGCTTTCACCCGGCGACCTCATCGCCCTCGTCGGTTTCGGCGCCGGACTCACGTGGGGGGCAGCGGTTGTACGCTGGTCCTTGCCTGTGTTCGAACGAAAGGATTCCACCTGATGGCATTCAGCACGCGACTGACCAGACTGCTCGGCATCGAGCATCCGATAATCCAAGGTGGCATGGCGTGGACTGCGACGGCCGAGTTGGCCGCGGCGGTCTCGTCGGCGGGAGGTCTTGGCGTCATCGGCGCCGGCCACATGCCGACCGATATCCTCCGCGAGGAGATCCGAAGGGCCAAAGCGAGCACGGACAAGCCGTTCGGCGTGAATCTGATGCTGCTCACTCCTCATGTGGACGAACTGGTTCAGCTCGTCTTGGACGAACACGTGCCGGTGGTCACGACTGGCGCCGGTAACCCTGGCAAGTACATGGCGGCACTCAAGGAGCGCGGCATCAAGGTTCTTCCGATAGTACCGTCGACCGCTCTTGCCAGGCGCATGGAGTCCATCGGAGCAGACGCGGTGATCGGCGAGGGTATGGAGGCCGGAGGCCACATCGGCGATCTCACCACCTTCGTGCTCACACCTCAGCTCGTCGACGCGGTGAGCATTCCTGTCGTTGCCGCTGGTGGTATCGCTGACGGGCGTGGACTGGTCGCCGCCTTCGCGCTGGGCGCGGCGGGCGTACAGGTGGGCACCCGCTTCATGTGCGCCACCGAGTGCACTATCCACCCCTCGGTCAAACAGCAGGTCATCCGCGCGAAGGACCGTGACACTGTCGTCACTGGACGCTCGACCGGACATCCGGTTCGCGTCATCAAGAACACACTCGCCAGACAGATCATGGCACTCGATCGTGCGAATCTACCCGAAGAGATCGAGGCCCTCGGCGCTGGCAAACTCGCCTTGGCGATGCGACACGGTGACACGGTGATGGGCTCACTCATGGCTGGCCAGGCAGCCGCGCTCGTGTCTCGCATCGAGCCGGCCCAAGACATCATCGACGCGATCGTCTCTGAGGCTGTCGAGGTCATCAACAAGCTCGCGACGTACCCTTCAGGCGGCTGAGCATGGACCAGCGAAGTGCGCTCGTATTCCCCGGACAGGGCTCCCAGCGCCCGACCATGCTGCGTGATGTCCCTGAGCACGACGCCTTCGAGCGCCTCTTGGACGCCGCCGAGGCTCTCTCGGGACTGCCGCTGCGCGAGATTGACGCCACTGGCGATGCGGACGATGTCGCTGACACCCGCGTGGCACAACCACTGCTCTACCTCGCGGACTGGGCATGGGGTCAGGCACTTCTCGACAGTGGCCTCGACCCCGATTTCGTTGCCGGACACTCACTCGGAGAGTTCGCCGCCCTCGCCGTAGCCGAGGTCTACTCGGTCGAGGCGGGACTGGAGCTCGTCGTCGAACGCAGTCGTCTGATGTCTGAGGCCGTGAACACGACGCCTGGCGCGATGGCCGCGGTGATCGGTCTTGATTCACCTACGATCACGCCGATCATCCAGGAGCTGACTGACGTGTGGGTCGCCAACGACAACGCGCCCGGCCAGATCATCATCTCTGGAACCCACGCGGGGATCGAGGAGGCCAGTGGCGCTCTCAGTGCGGCCGGCGCACGGCGGATCATCCCCTTGAAGGTGGCCGGTGCATTCCACACGCCCCTCATGGAATCGGCGCGCAGCGACTTCGCCCGCATCCTTGCTCTGACCGATTTCTCACACGCTCGGTTCCCGGTGCTGCAAAACACCGATCCCACTCCCGAGCGCGATGCTGATCGGATTCGCGAGCGTCTTGCTGCGCAGATGACATCACCCGTACGTTGGTCTGAGATCATGCTCGCGCTTCTCGCCGCGTCTCCTCTGGTCATGATCGAAGCGGGCCCCGGCAGCGTTCTCACCGGGCTCGCGAAGCGCATTGACGGCATCACGGCGCTGTCTGCCGAGGCCGTCGGTCTCGAAACCGTTCTGATGGAGGTTGACTGACATGGCTGATCTCAGCGGCAAGGTGGCGCTTGTGACCGGGGCGTCTCGGGGAATCGGCGCTGCCATCGCAATCGAGCTCGCTACTCGGGGCGCCGCTGTCGCGGTGAACTACTCCGGGTCTCAGGCAGCGGCCCTGGCGGTTGTCTCGGCAATCGAGGAGTTGGGCGGACGCGCCGTAGCCCTTCAGGCAGACGTTTCGAGCCCTGAGTCGTGCGTATCACTCGTTGACCGAACCATCAGTGAGCTCGGCGGATTGCACATCGTTGTGAACAACGCCGGCATCACCCGTGATGGATTGCTGGTCAGGATGAGTCACGAAGACTGGGAGTCGGTCATCGCCACGAATCTCACCGGTGTGTTCTCCGTGACCAAAGCGGCTGCTCGCCACCTGATGAAGCAGCGAGAAGGCGCCATCGTCAACGTGACTTCGGTCGTGGGGCTCGTGGGAAACGCGGGGCAGGCGAACTACGCAGCCTCGAAAGCCGGCGTGATCGGGTTCACCAAGTCAATCGCCCGGGAACTCGCCTCGCGAAACGTTCGCGTCAACGCCGTTGCTCCCGGTTTCATCGACACGGACATGACCGCATCCTTGTCGGAGGCGGTCTGCGAAGCGGCCCGCGCGCACGTGGCCATGGGCCGCTTCGGCACGGCACAGAATGTCGCTCATGCAGTGGCATTTCTGGCCAGCGATGACGCCTCCTACATCACCGGTCAGACACTCGCAGTGGACGGCGGCATGACTTTTCAGTAGTTTGCCGGGCAGGAGCCCGCGAAAGTTATCGTAACCACAAGAACAGGGAGGTGTTTGTGCATGGAGCGTGAGGAGATCATGGACAAAGTGAAGGCGGTCATCGTCGAGCAGCTCAACGTCGACGAGAGCGTCGTCACCGAAGATGCTTCTTTCATAGATGACCTGGGCGCGGATTCGCTCGACATCGTCGAGTTGGTCATGGCGCTTGAGGAGGAGTTCGGGATCTCCATCCCCGACGAAGAGGCCGAGAGCATCAAGACCGTTGCCGATGCGATCGCCTTCATCGAGGCCGTCTAGTTTCTCAGCATGCCTGAAACCGGACGGCGAGAACAGCTCGTCGTCCGGCAAGCGCATAGCGCATAGCGCATCATGAGAGGATTCGAAACACCGTGTCGATGCCAACTCTGACCATCGGAGACAGAACAGCGCGCCTGCCAATCATCCAGGGCGGCATGGCGGTACGCATCTCGCTGGCCCCACTGGCAGCAGCAGTCGCACAGGCCGGGGGCGTGGGTATCATCGCTGGCAGCGGTCTGACCCCATCCGAACTCGTGGCACAGATTCGCGCTGCTCGCGAGACGGCCCATCCTGAGGGGCTTGTCGGGGTCAACGTCATGATCGCTGTCCGCCGCTTCAAAGAGCTTGTCCGTGCGGCCATGGCCGAGGGAATCGATCTTCTCATCGCTGGCGCAGGGTTTTCGCGGGACGTCTTCGAGTGGGGCCGCGAATTCAACGTGCCTGTCGTTCCCATCGTCGGCAGCGTGCGTGTGGCCAGACTCGCTGAGCGGTTCGGTGCGTCCGCAGTAGTCGTCGAGGGCTTCGAGGCCGGCGGCCATCTTGGCACCGACCGGTTGCTTCTCGACCTCCTCCCTGAGATCGTCGCCTCGGTCTCGATTCCCGTGATCGGGGCTGGTGGCGTTGTGACCGGTGGCGACATCAGAAACGTGCTTGCTGCTGGCGCCGCTGGAGTGCAGATAGGGTCTCGTTTCGTCGCCACGGTCGAGTGCTCGGCACCGGACGCGTTCAAGCAGATGTACGTGGATTCGACCGACGATGACGTTGTTCTCGTCAAGAGCCCCGTCGGCTTGCCCGGTCGCGCACTCAAGAACCCGTTCTGGGAGCGCGCGAGCAGGGGTGAATATCCTCCAATCGAGTCGTGTCGCTCCTGTCTGAAGGAATGCGCCAAGGACTACTGCATCATCAATCAGCTCGAAATGGCTCAGCGCGGTGACGTTGAAGACGGCTTGGTGTTCGCGGGTTCCGCGGCAGCCCGAATCACCGAAGTCACCACAGTCGCTGAGCTCATCGCACGCCTTGAACTCGAGTACGCCCAATCCGAGGGGGCACAGTGAGAAGGGTCGTTGTCACGGGCATGGGTGCCGTCACATGCGTCGGTGTCGGCGTGTCTGCGATGTGGGCATCATTGGTCGCCGGTCGAAGCGGCATCGCGAATATCGAGCACTTCGACGTTTCAGCGTATCCCACTCGTTTTGCAGGTTACGTGAACGACTTCGACCCGCTCTCGACCATCGACTCCAAAGAAGCCCGTCGGATGTCGCGCTTTCAGCAGTTCGCGATGGTCGCCGCCGCCGAGGCGATGATTGACGCGGGCCTGGAACACGTGACTGATGACCTTGCGCCCCGCGCGGGAGTCATCGTCGGCTCAGGCATCGGGGGCCTTGGAACGATGGAGGAGCAGTCCGCTCTCCTCGCTGAGCGTGGTCCCGGGCGCGTGAGCCCGTTTCTCGTTCCGATGATGATCGTCGATCTCGCTGCAGGCCACATCTCGATACGATTCGGGCTCAAGGGAATCAACTATGCACCCGTTTCGGCCTGCGCGACCGGCAATCATTCGATCGGGGAGGCGTTCGAGGCGATTCGTCGCGATGACGCTGACGTGATCGTCGCTGGTGGGTTCGATGCAGGCGTCACGCCGCTCGGAGTCGCCGGATTCTGCGCGGCGCGCGCCCTGTCCACCCGAAATGACGACCCTGTGGCCGCATCCCGTCCTTGGTCCTCCACACGCGACGGGTTCGTCATCGCCGAGGGTGGCGCCATTCTGGTGCTGGAAGAGATGGAGCACGCCCGCGCCCGCGGTGCGACCATCCACGCCGAGATCGTCGGCTACGGTGCGACGGCGGACGCCTACCACGTCACAGCTCCCGCACCGGATGGCAGCGGTGCGAAGCGCTCCATGGAGGCTGCACTTCGCCAAGCCGATCTCGCTCCTCGCGATATCGACTACATCAACGCGCACGGCACCTCCACTCCGGTGGGCGACCTTGCGGAGACCAACGCCATCAAGGCCGTGTTCGGAGCTGACGCGCCGCCGATCTCAAGCACGAAATCCATGATGGGACACATGCTCGGCGGCGCGGGTGCCGCAGAAGCGGTGGCGTGTGTTCTTGCGATGCGCGACAGCGTGATTCCCCCGACGATCAACCTCACTGACCCTGATCCCCAGTGCGATTTGGATTATGTCCCTTTGACATCGCGCCCAGGGATCGTGTCCGCGTGCATGAGCAACTCGTTCGGCTTCGGTGGGCACAATGCCACGCTGGTCTTCGCGCGCTGCTCGTAGGCGAAGCAGATGCCACGCAGCGCCGAGAACGACCCCACCACCCACATCGAGTCGCGTCTCGATATCGCTGAACGCGTGATCGGACACCACTTTGGTGATCGTGACCTACTGCGGCAGGCACTCACTCACCCATCCGCGAGTGAGGACAAGGATCCTTCCTCCTACTACGAGCGCCTCGAGTTTCTCGGGGATTCGGTGGTCGGTTTTCTGATCGCCGAGGAGATATTTCGGCGCTATCCGCATCTGCCGGAAGGCGGGCTCACACGCATCAAGACCTCGGTGGTCGCCGGCGCGACTCTGTCGCGTGTCGCCGAGGACCTCGGCCTTCTCGACGCGTTGATCCTCGGAGAGAGCGTCATCAGAACCGGTCGCCGGGGCATGGCCTCGGCACTGGAGAACACATTCGAGGCGCTGGTGGCCGCAGTGTTCCTCGACGCCGGCATCGACACTGCGCGTGAGTGGATTCTTCGCTGCCTCGGCCCTCTCATCGACGAAACGCAGGCGCACGCTCCGGAAAACCCTAAATCGCTGCTTCAAGAGACCCTTCAGGCCAAAGGAGTCACTCCGGTCTACCGCATCCTGCACCACGAGGGACCTCCTCACGAACGGAAGTTCACCGCGCTCGTGGAGGCCGACGGCGAGATTCTCGGCGAGGGGACCGGAGCCACCAAGAAGGAAGCCGAGGCCACGGCCGCCGCACGCGCTTTGGAGCACTTGGGTTAGCGTCTCGCACACCCTTCCTGTGTTACACTGAGCGCCGCCCGTTCGGGCGCGGTTCATGCCGTCCGACCTGCGTGTTCTCGAGGGAGCCCGTGTATCTCAAGTCACTCATACTCAAGGGATTCAAGTCGTTTGCAGACCGCAGTGGCCTGTCCTTGGAACCTGGTGTCACGGTCGTCGTGGGACCCAACGGATCCGGCAAGTCCAACGTATCTGACGCCGTTTTGTGGGTCTTGGGTGAACAAAGCGCCAAGTCGTTGCGCGGTCAGGCGATGGAAGACGTCATCTTTGCGGGATCCTCGGCCAGACAGGCTGTCGGCGTTGCCGAAGTCGACCTCGTCTTGGACAACTCGGATGGCACGCTGCCCCTCGAATTCACCGAGGTCACCATCAGCCGACGCATGTACCGCTCCGGCGAGAGCGAATACCTGATCAACCAGGCGCCGGCCCGACTCATGGACATCCAGGACCTTCTCTCGGACTCGGGCCTTGGCCGTGACACTCACTCGATCATCAGTCAAGGGCGTCTCGACGAGGTATTGAGCTCCAAACCCGAAGAGCGTCGAGCGTTGATCGAAGAGGCGGCTGGCGTACTCAAGCATAAGAAGCGCCGGGAGCGCGCTGTGCGCAAACTCGCCGGACTTGAAACGCACCTCGCGCGTGCGCGCGACATCATCACCGAGATCGAACGCCAGCTCAGACCGCTTGAGCGTCAAGCCTCCAAGGCCGCCACGCACGTCGACCTCACTCGCAACCTCCGAGAGCTGGACATCGCGCTCGCCGTCGATGACCTGAGGCGCCTGAACGTGACGTGGGACGTTCTCGAGAAGCGTGAGCGAGAAGCCGACGCCGACGTCGACCTGTCGCGCTATCGTCTTGCCGAGAAGGAACAGGAGCTCGCGAAGTTCCAAACGCTTCTCGAGGAAAAAGGCCTGTTCGTCGGCGACCTCTCCGAGCAGCGCCGCCGCATGCTATCCATCCTGGAGCGGCTGGACGCCGGGCTGCTACTGCTTGAGGAGAAGGGCAAGAACCTCGTCGCCCGGCTCTCGGATCTGCGCGCCAAGTTGCATCAGGCCCAGACGCGCTCCGCGTCACGTGGTGGCGAGCTCGAATCACTCAAGGCCCAGCGCGGCGAGACTGAAGCCCGACTCAAGGCCCTCTACGGTCAGCTCTCGGAGCTCCGAAAGGAGACCGAGAACGTGCGCCGAGCGCGCATCACCGCCGACGAGGAGGTCGCCCGTCTCGCCGGTGAGCTTCGCGGTGCGCGCAAGCTGCTGGAAGACGACCGCGCGGCACAGTCCCGAACCGAGCAGGCGCTCTCGTCGAGTGAACTCGAAAGCGAGATTCTTGCAGAGCGAGCGGAGCAGATTCGCACACAGCGGCACTCCTCGCAAGCGACACTTTCCGCTCGACGCTCCCGGCTCGAGATCCTTGATGCGCAGATGGGCAAGCACAGACGCGACCTTGCGATGGCGGACTCCGATGTCGACAAGCGCGTCCGAGTCCTCGAGACACGACGCCGGGAGTTGGACGGCCGTCGCGAACGCCTGACGGCAGCTCGCGCTGAGGCCCGGGGTCTTGAGGAGGTCGACCGGGCGTTCGCTTCTGCCGCGCCCGCTTTGGCGTGGGCGATCAGCAGGAGTGACGACCTGCCGGGGATCATGGGCCCGTTGTCTGAGGCCATCAGAGCACCCGAGGGCATGGATTCTCTGGTCGAGAGGTTGCTTGGAGCCGACTTGTTCGGGCTGCTCGTCAGCGACTCGGATGCTGCCGCGCACATCGCGAACGAACTCAATCGCACTCCGGCGGGGGAGCTGTCTCTCGTCCCGGTCTCGTCGATGAAGACGTTTGGCAAGGGTCGGCCCACCACTGGTGTCCGGCTCTTCGACCAGCTGGAGTGCGCCGACGACATCCGCTCTGCGCTCGAAGCCCTGCTCGGTGACGTCTACATCGTGGATTCGATCGAGAGCGCACTCGCCGCGTGTTCAACGGACGTGGTCGGTGCCCGCTTCATCACTCGCGAGGGTGCGATCGCGTGGCCCAACGGAAAGCTGACTCTGGGCACACAGGTGGCGGACACCGAGGGCGTGTTGGCTCGCAAACGGCGCATCAATCATCTGCATGACGAGATCGGTGCTTTGACCGCTGCGGTCGGCGAGGCCGAGGCGGCGTACGCCCAGTCTGAAGAGGCCCTCGCGCTGGCCCAGCAAGACGCACTGGAACTCTCTCAGAAACTCGCATCTCTGGTTGGCGAGAACAACTCGTTGCTCGAGGATATCGGACGCCTCGAACAGCTGCTCACATCCATTGACGCCGAGAAGGCCACGATCGACCGTCGCATCACCGACATCGTAGAGCGCACGTCGAAAGACAGACCCGTCATCGATGACATACGTGCGCGCATCCTAGGCGGGGAGTCCCGAGTCGAAACGCTCGAGGAAGATTCCTCAGCTGCCCGAGACGCGCGTGACATGCGTTTTCGCGACGAAGGTGCCGTCAACGAACGTCTGAGCGTCTGTCAGGTCGAGATCGCCACCGTGTCAGAGAGGGAGGTGCACCTCAAGAAGCAGGTGAACACCATCACCTCGGAACTGAGCGAGCTTGCCGACACCGTTGAGCGTTCCCGACAGACCGAGCACGCGCTCGAGCTGCTGCGCGAGCGGATAGAGCCCCTGCACGAGTACTACCTCGAGCTCCAGGAGCGTGCGGAGTTCTGGGCCGTCAAGCTCAGGGATCGCGCGCGATTCGAACAGGCCGACTCCGAGTCGCTGCGCAAGACCATCCATGATGCCCAAGACGCCGTTCGCTCCGCTCAAGCAGAGATCGACGGTAAGAACGAACTCGTCGGTGGACTTCGAGTCGAAAAGGGTCAACTGGAGGTTCAGGTCAATCAGGCTGCGCGCCGCATCGTCGAGGAACTCGGTTGCCCCCTTGAGAAGGCTCTCGACTCCACGGAGCTCAAGGATCGCAACTCCGCTGAAGACAAGGCGCACGCCATCAGGAAACAGATCTCCAACCTCGGACCTGTGAACCCCGTTGCCATGGAGGAGTTCGAGTCTCTGCGGGCGCGTCGTGACTTCATGACGTCACAGATCGAGGATCTCGACTCCTCGAGACGATCACTTGCCAAGGTGGTCGCAGCCATCGACCGCAAGATGAAGGACCGATTCCTCGAGACGTTCGAATCCGTGGATGCGCACTTCCAGGAGATCTTCGCCATCCTGTTCCCGGGAGGGACCGCGCAGCTTCAGCTCACGGACCCTGATGACCCCGAGATCACCGGCGTGGAGGTCATCGGTCAACCGCGGGGCAAGAAACTCGCCAAGCTCTCCCTGATGAGCGGTGGCGAGAAGTCCCTGACCGCTCTTGCATTGCTGTTCGCGGTCTACCGTACGAGACCGTGCCCTTTCTACATTCTCGATGAGGTTGAAGCCGCGCTTGACGACACGAACCTGCGTCGTTTCATCGGTTTCCTCGACAGCATGCGACATCACACGCAGTTCATCGTGGTCACCCACCAACGTCGAACCATGGAGATGGCCGACGTCTTGTACGGTGTCTCGATGCAGGCTGACGGCGTGAGCAAGGTCGTGAGTCAGAAGCTCGACAGAGCATCCCACGTCGCTGTCGAGGCGCAATGAGCGCTCCGTGGCTCAAGCGACTGGCTGAGGGGCTTTCCAAGAGCAGAGAGCGACTGGGTGAGCAGCTCAACGTCTTGCTGGATCGCGGACCGAACCTCGACGAGGAGTTCTGGTCCGACCTCGAAGACGCGCTGGTCGGGGCCGACGTCGGTATCACCGCCACAACCGAGATCGTCGATGCGCTGCGCAGTGAGGCCACTCGCAAGGCACTGCCCGACGCACGAGCGGTTCTCGCTCGCTTGGTGGAACGCATCGCGTCCGAGTTCCCCGAGGCGCCGCCACTCTTCGAGCCCACCCCTCTCACGGTTGTCGTCGTCGGTGTCAACGGCACCGGCAAGACGACCTCGGTGGGAAAGCTCGCCAAGCGCCTTTCGGACTCCGGCGTCTCTGTGTTGCTCGGTAGCGCTGACACCTTTCGCGCGGCTGCGATCGAGCAGCTCGACGTATGGGCCAAGCGGGCAGGCGTGAAGGTGGTTTCGCGCGAACGAGGCGCCGACCCCGCCTCTGTGGCCTTCGACACCATCGAGCGTGCGCAGGCCGATGGAGTCGCCGTGACGCTGATCGACACCGCCGGACGTCTGCACACCTCGCCCGATCTGATGCGCGAGCTGTCGAAACTGCAACGCGTCGTCATCAACCGGTCAGGGCCGCCCGTCAAGACAGTGCTCGTGATGGACGCCACCACCGGCCAGAACGGACTCGTGCAGGCACGCGAGTTCCATGCCGCGCTCGGTCTCGACGGCATCATCCTCACCAAGCTCGATGGTACCGCCAAGGGAGGCATCGCCGTGGCTATCGCCCGGGAACTCGGGGTGCCCATCCTCGCGATCGGGATCGGCGAGGGAGTCGAGGACTTGGCGGACTTCGACGCATCCGCTTTCGCACGAGCGTTGGTGAGCGGTGAGTGATGATCTGCTCATAGAGCCCACTCTGCTCGCTCCCGGAGTCCAGGGCCGAGGCGACCGAATCGCGCGCAGGATCATCTTGCCACTGATCGTGTTCCTCACGTTGATCCTGATCGTGTTCTACGTCTTGTTCTCCCCAAGCAAGGTCGACGGCGACTCCATGGAGCCCTCACTGTCGCATGGCGACCGGCTGCTGCTCACCAAGTCCTACGAGACCCCCAGGCGCGGTGACGTCATCGCCTTTCACATCGCAGGCGCGCCGCCGCGCGCGAAGCGAGCACTCAAGCGCGTCGTAGCGGTGCCCGGCGACAGCGTCGAGGTTCGTGAAGGTATCGCCACAGTGAACGGTGTTCGCGAGAGCGGAGACGACGTCATCGCCGATCAGTACTTTCGTAAAATCGTTGGCCCGCTCATCGTTCCCAGCGGCACGGTATTCGTTCTTGGCGACAACCGAATGGTCTCGCTCGACAGCCGACAGCTCGGTCCCGTGGCGCTTGATTCGGTTGTCGGGCGTGTAGTCTGGGTCTGGGCACCGGTGACGAGGATCGGACCTCCTGACTGAACCCGCTTGCCCACCGGTCCTTTGAATCCGACACGAAAGGTTTCCACGGATGTTTGACAATCTGACAGACCGTCTTCAGCAGGTGTTCGCCGGACTCACCGGCAAGGGACGCTTGAGCGAGGCTGACGTCGACGCCGCGATGCGAGAGATTCGCATGGCCCTCCTTGAAGCGGACGTCAACTTACAGGTCGTCAAGGAGTTCATCGCGCGAATCCGCACCCGCGCTGTCGGTGCAGACGTGATGTCGTCGCTGACACCGGGGCAGCAAGTCATCAAGATCGTGCTCGCTGAGCTCACGCACCTCCTGGGAGACACGAACAGTCGCCTCACGCTCTCGGGGCGTATTCCGAATGTCGTGATGCTCGTCGGACTTCAGGGCTCCGGCAAGACGACCGCCTCCGCGAAACTCGCCTTCCACCTGCGCAAGCAGGGGAGAAGCCCTCTGCTCGTGGCATGTGACGTTCACCGGCCTGCTGCCGCCGATCAACTCGAGGCCCTGGGTCGCGAGCTAGGCATCCCCGTCTTTCGAGGGGAAGGTGCCGACGCCGTAGCCATCGCCTCAGGAGGCGTGCGCCATGCGATCGACACGATGCGAGACGTCGTGATCGTTGACACTGCCGGACGCCTCCACGTCGACGACGCGATGATGGACGAGGCGGTGGCAGTCAGGTCAGCTGTGAAGCCTGATCAAGTGTTGATGGTCGTCGACGCCATGACCGGGCAAGACGCCGTCAAGGCGGCAAGCGCGTTCGCCGAGCGCGTTGACTTCGACGGCGTGATCATCAGCAAGCTCGACGGTGACGCCCGAGGCGGAGCAGCGCTGTCGATTCGACACGTGACCGGCAAGCCCATCAAGTTCGCATCCTCAGGCGAGAAGCCCGATTCGCTCGAACCTTTCCATCCGGACCGGATGGCCAAGCGTATCCTCGGTATGGGGGACGTCGTCTCCCTGATCGAAAAGGCTCAGGAGCTCGCTGACGAGCAGTTGGATGAGGAGTATGTCCAGCGCGCCAACAAGGGCCAGTTCACTCTCGACGACTTCTTGGGACAACTCGCTCAGGTGCGCAAGATGGGTGGCATCGGCTCGATCCTCAAGTCACTGCCAGGAGTCGCCAAGTTGAAGGACATGGAAGGGCAGGTCGACGAAGGGCAGATCGACCAGATCGAGGCCATCATCCGTTCGATGACAACCGCTGAGCGTCGCGAACCCCGCACCATCAACGGCTCAAGACGGCTGCGCATCGCGCGAGGAGCCGGCGTCGAGGTGAGCGATGTGAATCGCCTGCTGAAGCAATTCGCCGAGACCCGAAAGCTCATGAAGCAGTTCGCTGCCCAGGCCAAAGGGGGCCGAGTCCCTCGGATTCCGGGAGGATTCGGTGGATTCCGAGGACCACGCGGCCGATGAGGTGTCCGGCACGCTTTGACCGCGGGGTGTACGCTGGCGTAGTATATGCAACCGCTTTGCACGAGAAGGAGCGGCCGATCCGCGGCCGCCTTGTCCGGAGGTGAAATTCGTTGGCAGTCAAGATTCGCTTGGCGCGTCACGGAGCCAAGAAGGCCCCGTTCTATCGTGTCGTCGTTGCTGACGGTCGCGCCGCGCGCGATGGCCGTTTCATCGAGATGATCGGTCGCTACAATCCCCGCACCAATCCTTCACTGGTCGAACTCGATCTCGAGAAGGTCGATGCGTGGCTCGCGAAGGGTGCCCAGCCCACAGAGACGGTCACCAAGATCATCGCGATCGCTCGCGGCGAGAAGACCGTACACGTCGCTGAGGCAAAGGTCTCGAAGAAGGCCGCCGAGAAGGTGGTCGCTGCTGCCGCCGCGAAGGCTGCGGCAGCAGTCAAGGCAGCCGAGGACGCCGCAGCCGCTGAAACTGCTGCTGCTGAAGCTGCTGCTGCAGAAGTGGTCGCCGAGGCTCCGGCCGAGGAGGTCGCCGTCGAGGCTGCCGCCGACGCCGAGGCGTCAGAGTAGTCCGCGGCCATGTCCCGAAGCGGAGCCGACACGGAGTCCTTGGTGCGTTACATGGTCGAATCACTGGTCGATCAGCCTGAGGCCGTACGGATCACCACCTCACAGGGCGAAGGCACCTTGCGGTTCGAGATCGCTTTGGACTCGGCCGACGTCGGTAAGGTCATCGGGCGTGGTGGCCGCATCATCAAGTCGGTGCGGACGCTCGCCCGTGCGGCCGGGAGCACTCAAGGGCTCATGGTCGACGTCGAGGTCGTGGGCTGAGTCGATGTCAGATGGGCCGTTTGCCCTCGTAGCGCGCGTCATTCGGACGCATGGTCTCAAAGGGGAGGTCTCGGTGGCGCCCGCCGCCGAGACCCCTTTCTCGTCTCTCATCGGAACCGAGGTCTGGTTCGTCCCGCCGCGCACCGTACGCAATACCCGGATACGCGCTGTTCGCCCTGGCCCCAAAGGACCCCTCGTCAGCCTTGACGGCATCGACACGATTGACTCGGCTGCTGGATTGACGGGCACCCAGATGCTGGCGCTCACCGCAGATCTTCCGCCTGAGTGGACCGACATCGATCACACCACGGACACTCTCGACGGCTTCTTCGTCACCGATACCGTCCATGGGGATCTCGGCGAGGTCCTCGAGACGATCATCACCGGTGCCAATGACGTGCTTGTGGTCTCTGGGGTACTCGGTGAGGTACTGATTCCCGTCATCGACGACGTCATCATCTCGGTCAACGAGGAAGCGCGAACCATCACGGTCACGCTGCTCGAAGGTCTCCTGCCGAATCAGGGGACCTGACGTGAGAGTCGACGTCATCACGATATTCCCTGAGATGTTCGAGCCTGCGATGTCGACGTCGATCGTCGGCACAGCCCGGCAACGGGAACATCTCGAATTTCACGTTCATGACCTGCGGACCTGGACGTACGATCGACACCGGTCGACCGATGACGAACCCTATGGCGGTGGACCTGGAATGGTCATGAAGCCGGAACCCATCTTCGAGGCGGTCGAGGCGGTTCAAGCCGAGGCTCCAGAGCCCGCGACGGTAGTGTTCTTCACGCCCGCCGGTCGCCCCCTGACACAGCGTCTTGTGCACGATCTTGCGACCAAGGAGCGTCTGATTCTTGTGTGCGGCCGCTACGAGGGGTTCGACGAGCGTGTGTTTGAGCTCGCCGACCTCGAACTTTCGATCGGCGACTACGTCCTGACGGGAGGCGAGCTGCCAGCAATGGTGCTCACAGATGCCATCGCGAGACTTCAGCCCGGCGTTCTCGGCGATGATGAGAGTTCTGTGGAGGAGTCCTTCTCGGAAGGGCTTCTCGAGTATCCTCACTACACTCGACCGGCAATCTACCGCGACATTGAAGTGCCCGCGGTCCTGCGCAGCGGTGACCACGGCGCGATTGAGCGGTGGCGACGTGAGCAGGCGGTCATCCGGACTACCCGTGTCCGTCCCGACCTCATCGAGTCGGCGACACTTACAGATGATGAGCGCGCCCTCGCAGACCGCACCATGCGTGATGACGAGGCGAGCGGGAGAGGAACACGATGACCGATTCTGAGAACACTGTTGATTCCGTAGAGATCATAGAGCCAGACGAGCCCGCCACAGGCGGCTCGATCCTGCGCTGGTTGCTCGAGACGGCGGTGTTGATACTGCTCGCCTTCGCTCTCGCGCAAGGAATCAAGGTTTTCGTCATACAGCCGTTCGTCATTCCCACCGGATCGATGAAGCCGACGATCATGGAGGGCGATCGCGTACTTGCGGAGAAACTCTCGTACCGATTCTCGCGAGAGCCTCGTGCTGGCGACATCGTGGTCTTCGATGACCCCCTCGACCAGCATCCTCAGCTGATAAAGCGAGTCATCGCGGTAGGTGGCCAGACGATAGACGTCAGTGACGACGGAGTCCTCGTGGACGGCGTCTTGCTCGACGAGCCCTACGCACAAGGGCAACCGACTATCGCGGGATCGATTGAACTGCCCGTCACGATTCCTGACGAGATGGTCTGGCTGATGGGTGACAACCGTCCGAACTCGGGAGACAGTAGGTTCTTCGGGCCCCGGCCGGTCAACTCGATACGGGGGCTGGCGTTTTGGACGTATTGGCCCCCTGACCGATTCGGTGTCCTGCGCTGACACGTAACGGCATGCCGCAATCAAGATTCGTCGTTGCCGCTGCTCGTGCCGTACGCTATACTTCGCACTCGCGTCCGAAGCATTTCGGACCCGAGACGACCACGTGAGAACAGGAATCGTATTCATGGATATCATTCGCGCCCTTGAACTGCAGCAGATTCGTGAAGACCTGCCGCAGTTTCAGGTAGGCGATACGGTCAAGGTGCACTACCGCATCATCGAGGGCACGCGTGAGCGCACCCAGCTTTTCCAGGGGGTCGTCATACGCCGTCACGGTGCATCGAACCGCGAGACCTTCACCGTTCGCAAGATCAGCTTCGCCGTAGGCGTGGAGAGGACCTTCCCGGTCCACTCGCCCAAGATCGATCGCATCGAGATCGTGAGCCGCGCCAAGGTTCGCCGCGCCAAGCTCTACTTCCTTCGTGACAAGATCGGCAAGGCGGCCCGCCTCAAGGAGAAGGGCTACTAGCCCACCCTCTCCTCGCTCTCGCGTGACAGATCGCATCTTCGCAGGGCCTCGAGTCGATCGGGGCCCTGTTCGCGTTCATACCGACTGAATCGTGGTGAGCCTCGTGCACCAGTGGTCGATAGATGCCCTCAAACGCGCTCTTGATGAGGCTCAGACGGACGATGACGTCTCGGCGTTCATCCGTCGCTATTCCTCCGATCGGCGTCTCGGTGTCCAAAGGCTCGTCTCTCGTGGTCGTCTGCGACTGCAGGCGACGAACACAGAGCGCACACGGCTGGGTGTCCTTTACGCTCTCGAGGACTCTTTACGTGCGACCGGTCACGTTCACGTTGCCGGACTCGACGAAGTCGGACGCGGCGCGCTCGCAGGACCGCTGAGCGTGGGGGCGTGCATTCTGCCGGCATCACCCCGCTTGGCCGGACTCGATGACAGCAAACGATTGACTCCCCGTGCACGAGAAGACCTCTCCAAGAGGATTCGTGAAGTCGCGATATGCGTCACTGTCGCTCACGTCGAGGCGGACGAAGTGGATGCGGTAGGCATCTCCTCTGCGCTGCGCACGGCGATGCTACTCGCATCCGATGCGCTCGAACCCAGTGCGGATCACCTCGTCATCGACGGACATCCTCAGAGAATCGCCGATGCAGAGACCGCCGTGATCAAGGGGGATTCGACCGTAGCTGCCGTGGCGGCAGCCTCAATCGTTGCCAAGGTCGAGAGGGATGCCCTGATGAAACGCCTTGCTGAGGAGTTTCCGCTCTACGGCTTCGAGATGCACAAGGGGTACGGGACCGCACAGCACCTGGCCGCGCTCGCAAAACACGGTCCGTCTCCTGTTCATAGACGATCGTTTCGATGCAGCGCCGATTGGCAGCATCTGTTCTGACGCTTCGTTGGCAAGTCCCCGGTAAGTTCCTGGTATGTGGTGACTGGCATGCTCTGGCCAGGAGGTGGTCATCATGACCAAGGAGTCGAAGAAGCTCGGTGTCCGGGGCGAAGATGCTGCGGTTGCATATCTCGAGCGCGTGGGGCACGAAATCATCGCGAGGAACTGGCGGTGTCAAGCCGGGGAGATCGACATCGTCACTCTTGACGACAGGACGATCGTCTTGTGCGAGGTGAAGACTCGGCGCTCGCAGGCAAAAGGTACGCCTGAAGAGGCGATCACTGCGTCGAAGCGCAAGCGCTACGAGCGCCTCGCGCTCGCATACTGTCAGGAGGTGGGGGCTCAAGCCGCAGACATTCGCTTCGATGTGATCTCGATACTCGTCATCGCCGAGGATCGCGCGCTTCTGAGGCACCATCGGGCAGCGTTCGTCGCTGGCGAGGCGTAGACGTGTGTGCACACTGCACCGTACGCACGGGAACTCTGGCGGGTGTCGAAGTACTGCCGGTAGATGTCGAGATCGACATAGGGCCAGGACTGCCCTCATTCGCGATCGTCGGGCTTCCGGACACGGCTGTCCAAGAAGCACGAGAGCGTGTCCGCTCAGCGGTTCGTGCGGCCGGATACGATCTACCCAACGCTCGCATCGTCGTCAATCTTTCTCCGGGCCCACTCAAGAAGCACGGGACGGGATTCGACCTGCCGATCGCTATTGGTCTTCTGGTGGCGACCAAACAGATTCCGGCGCATCCCTTCGAGTTCGTCACAGCAGTCGGAGAGCTCTCACTCGATGGACGAATACGGCCGATACCCGGACTTCTCGCTCACGCGATGATGGCGCGCAAGAACGGGTGTAGCCTACTGGCATCAAGAGAGGCGGATCACTACGTCTCTCTGAACGGCGTGGCGTATTGCGGAATCGAGTCCTTGGCTGAACTGCGCAGCGGTCTGCCGGTCGCGCATTCCCGAGTGACCACTCATGATCGAACTCCGAAACACGCGGTCGACTTCTCCGAGGTGGTCGGACAAGACGGTGCTGTTCGGGCGCTCGTGGCAGCAGCAGCTGGTGCGCACAACGTACTCATGATCGGTCCTCCAGGAGCCGGAAAGACGATGCTCGCTCGTCGTCTTCCAACCATCCTTCCACCGCTTGGTGAAGAAGAACGACTGGAATCTGCCCTGATCCACTCGGTCGCCGGACTGGACGACACCGACGTGCTGTCTGGTGCACGCCCGTTTCGCGCCCCCCATCACACGGCCTCGACAGCTGGCCTGATCGGAGGCGGAAGTCCTCCGCGGCCAGGGGAGGCGTCACTGGCGCACAACGGAGTCCTTTTCCTGGACGAGATGCCAGAATTCGGCCCGGCCACCCTGCAGTCCCTGAGACAACCCATAGAGGACCGACTGGTCACCCTCGTGCGAGCCGAGGGAAGACTGTCGTTTCCTGCATCATTTTCCCTGGTCGGAGCGGCCAATCCCTGTCCATGCGGACACCACGGTGACACCGGACGTGCGTGCCGCTGCCCGGCCTCGACTGTCGAACGGTACCGCTCGCGGATCGGTGGCCCACTGATGGACCGCATCGACATGGTGTGCGAGGTGTGGAGACCTCCACCGGCGTTGATCGTCGCCAATCGTCACGGCACCACGAGTGCGAAGCTGCGCGATCAGGTGTCAGCCGCCCGTGAGCGCGCTGCACGCAGGAGCACCACAGCCACCTCGAAGATGAGTGGTGCGGAGTTGATTTCCGCCTGCTCCATGTCTGGTTCCGTCACCTCGGACCTCGAGATGATCGCGAATCACCACCATCTGTCGGGCAGAGGTGTCATTCGATTGCTCAGGGTCGCCAGAACCCTCGCCGACGTCGATGAGAAGGACTGCGTGCGATCAGACGATCTGGCTGAGGCCATCGGATACCGCTGCGGGACAGTGTCATGAGTGGCGCGACACGATTCGAGATCGGTTTGGATGATCCACGATACCCTGCACAACTGAAGGACACCCCCGATCCGCCCAAGCGTCTCTACGGTTTCGGGCAGATCTCAGCATTACGTCCGGGGCTCGCGGTCATCGGTGCTCGCAAGGCCACGCCCTATGGCCTGTCGGCTGCGACGATGTTTGCCGGATGGGCTGCGAAGGCGAGTTACCCCATCGTGTCCGGGGGTGCGGTAGGGTGCGATCAAGCGGCGCACCGCGCTGCACTTGCTCACGAGGGAACAACTGTGGCCGTGATGGCAGGAGGAGCAGATATCGCCTACCCCAGCGGTGCTGGAGCACTTCTGGACGCGGTAGCTGTGAACGGCGCCGTCATATCAGAGCAACCGTGGGGGACGCGGCCTGCACGCTGGATGTTCAGGCGAAGAAACCGGATAATCGCCGGATTATCGATGGCCGTCCTCGTCGTCGAGGCGGGACTGCCCAGTGGCACGTTCTCAACCGCAGACGACGCCTTGGCTGCAGGAAGGGATGTTCTCGCGGTCCCCGGATCGATCCTATCTCCGGAGTCGCGCGGCTCGAATCGGCTGATATCGCAAGGTGCGACCATCATCACCGACGTCACCGATCTGCGCCTTGCGCTCGCACCGCTTCTCGGAGAACCCCACGACGAAGTGCACATTCCCGGTACGGTTATCTCGGAGTCGTCCGACTCGCTTCTCACGGCCTTGCGCGCGAACCCGATGCGCGCCGACGACGCAGCTGTTGCACTCGGTACCGATGTCATCACGATCACTCGACGTTTTGGGCTCCTTGAAGCACAAGGCATGTTGAAACGCTACTCGGACGGTAGGTATGGTCCAGCTTAAGCCTCGAGGGGCTTACAATGCTTCACAACTCTGATTGAAAGGGATGGGTTGACCGCCACTTCAGACCACGTCACCGTCATCGGCGGTGGCCTCGCGGGTAGCGAAGCCGCATGGCAACTTGCCGTGCGCGGCATTCGTGTCACGCTCAAAGAGATGCGACCGCACAACACCACGCCAGCGCACCACACAGACCTTCTCGCGGAGCTCGTATGCTCGAACTCGCTCAAGAGCGACGATCCGACCACGGCCGCCGGTCGGCTCAAGTGCGAACTCGAGTTGATGGGCAGCGTTGTCCTGAGATGCGCCCGACTTTCGAGAGTGGCTGCCGGGGGCGCACTCGCAGTGGACCGCACTGCATTCTCCGAGAGCCTCACCGCGATGCTCTCCTCACATCCCCTCATCGACGTCGTGCGCGAGGAGGCTGTCAGCTTCGGGGCAGGGAGCACCATCGTCGCGACAGGACCGCTTACGAGCCCCGCGCTGGAGCCGGCGCTCAGTGCCTTGTTGGGTCCTGACCGCCTGGCCTTCTTCGACGCCGCCGCCCCGATCGTCGATGCCGATACCATCGACCGCACCATCGTCTTCGCGGCCTCGCGATACGACAAGGGTGGGGGAGCCGACTATCTCAACGCCCCCATGAACCGAGACGAATATGAGCGCTTCATCGACGCGCTTCTCTCGGCACGAAGGGTCATCGACAAGGTATTCGATCGACGCGAGCTCTTCGCCGCATGCCAGCCCATCGAGGAGGTGGCGCGCAGCGGACGGGACGCGCCGCGATTCGGCGCACTCAAGCCTGTGGGTCTCACCGACCCGAGAACGGGCGAGCGCCCGTGGGCCGTCGTTCAGCTCCGTGCCGAGAACCGCGCGCTCACGGCATACAACCTGGTGGGCTTCCAGACAAACATCGCATGGCCCGACCAGCAACGGGTTTTCGCGTTGATACCAGGACTCGGGAATGCCGACTTCCTTCGCTACGGAGTCATGCACCGCAACACGTTCATCGACTCGCCCCGAATCCTCGATGCCACGTTCGCCCTGAGAACCGACCCGCGCATCAGATTCGCCGGGCAGATCACCGGGACCGAGGGCTACACGGAGGCTGCGGCATCCGGTTTGCTCGCGGCGCTCAATACTTTCGCTGAGTTGAAAGGGTTTTCGCCTGCCATCCTGCCGCCAACGACCGCCCTCGGGTCGCTGGTCTCCTATGCCACGGACCCCGACACCATCGACTATCAGCCGATGCATGTGAACTGGGGGCTTGTTCCCGCCCTCAACGACCCCGTCAAAGGCAAGCGCGCGCGCTATGCAGCCTACGCGGATCGGGCTTCTCGCGACTTCGACGCCTGGCTCTCGTCAACTCAAGCGCTATTCGTCACCGGAGATGCCCGTGACCGCTGACAATGCGCTCCCAACGGTCCTTCTCGACCGATTCCTCATACACCTGTCGGTCGAACGTGGCGCGTCGCGACACACCGTTCGCGCATACTCCGCTGACCTGCAGCGCTATCTCGAGTGGGCTGAGCGTATCGGTGTGGATCCGCTGCATCTGACCCATCGCCAACTGCGGCTCTACCTCGCTGAACTCGACAACGCCCGTTATGCCCGAACGACTATCGCCCGCCGCCTGTCTGCGGTGCGCTCTCTGTTCACCTTCCTCGTGACGGAAGGAGTGCTCGATTCCGACCCGTCCACGGTGATCACCTCTCCCAAGACGCCCTCGACACTCCCGCGCATAATTCCCAACGAGGACCTCGCACGTCTGCTGGAAAGCCCTGACATCACCACGCCGCTGGGCTCAAGAGACAGAGCCGTTCTCGAGTTGCTGTACGCCTCCGGCTTGCGAGTGAGCGAGATCTGCTCGCTGACGCTTTCCGGTCTCGATCTCGCTCAATGCCAAGTGACCGTCATGGGGAAGGGCGCGAAAGAGCGCGTCGTCCCAGCTCATCGACTGGCCTGCGAGCTCATTCGCGTCTACCTCGGTAGCGCCCGACCCCTCCTCGCACGCGACGACTCGCCTGACACGGTATTCCTGTCCAAGCGCGGGCGCCGCTTGTCTGAAGACAGTGTGCGACGAATGTTCAAGCGGTATCTTTGTCGGGTCGAGGCGTCAGCAGCGCATTCTCCTCATGCACTACGCCACACATTCGCTACGCACCTGCTGGAAGGGGGAGCGGATCTCAGAAGCGTCCAAGAGCTCTTAGGGCATGTTGCTCTGTCGACCACCCAGATTTATACTCACGTGAGCATCAAGCGTCTGCAAGAGGTTCATCGAAGCGCGCATCCGCGAGGATGATTTCGTCCGTTGCAGCAAGGGGCACTGCATGAAGTCCGACTCTCGGACGCATATCGCCGCGCTCTGGGCGCGGTACAAGGGCGTGGGCGACGCAGAGTCGCGAGATGAACTGATTCTCAACTATTCTCCATTGGTCAAATACGTCGCAGGCAGACTTGCTTCGAGTCTTCCGCAAAACGTCGACACCGCCGACCTGATCAGTTATGGCATCTTCGGGCTCATCGACGCCATAGAGAAATACGATCCCGACCGCGCTATCAAGTTCGAGACATACGCCATCGCGCGCATCCGAGGCGCCATCATCGATGAGCTGCGCGCCATGGACTGGGTTCCTCGTTCTGTCCGTTCCAGAGCACGCGAGATCGAGCAGAGTTATGTCGCGCTCGAGCACACGTTCAAGCGAGTGCCGACCGACTCCGAAGTCGCCGATCACATGGGAATCACTCTCAAGGAGTTCCACGCGATCCTGTCCAAATTGAGCTACACGTCGGTCGTGAGCTTCGAGGAGTTGTGGGTCGGCAGCGACCGCGATGATCGCCAAAGCGCAGTGGGCATGATTTCCGACGATACCGCAGACGACCCGGTATCACTCTTCGAAAGCATTGAGATCAAGGGAATACTCGCCGAAGCCATTGAACTGCTTCCAGAGCGTGAGAGAACAGTGATCGCCCTCTACTACTACGAAGGACTCACTCTCAAAGAGATCGGTCAGGTACTGGGTGTCACCGAATCCCGCGTGAGCCAGCTGCACACTAAGGCGGTACTGAGATTGCGGGCTAAGCTTCACGCTGCTCGATCACCACTCTGAACACGGCCAGTTGGGATACACTTCACTTCTGAAGGCTTACATATATCCAGTCGCAATCGGGAAGGCGCATGTCGTGGCAATGACCGTGCTCGTTGTCGAAGACACCGAACTCCTTCGACGTATGTACTCGGACAAATTGACGAACGACGGCTATCGCGTACTCGCCGCAGCGGATGGTCTCGAAGCGCTGTCGATTCTGCGGACAGATACTCCCGACTTGATCCTTCTTGATCTCATCATGCCGAAAATGAGCGGTCTGGAGATTCTGGAGATCATCAAGAAGGACCCGCGTCTGACACGTATCCCGGTCGTGATCCTTTCGAACCTCGGCCAGGACGCCGATATGCAACGAGCACTCGATCTCGGTGCGACCGACTACCTCATCAAGAATGAAGTGCGACCCAACGATGTCGCCGATCGAATCAACGGGATTCTCAAAATGACAGGCAGTGCCGAGGTCGGTCTTACAAGATACCGTGTAGTGGTACGCGATCGCGATGCTGATGCTGATTCGCTCGTGCGCGACGCAGGTCTTGCGCGAAGGTTCTGGTGTCCCATCTGTGAGGTCGAACTCCATCTGGAGCTCTTGCCGAAACCCACCCAGAAGGGCTGGTACGACGCCCATTTCGTATGCCCCCTGTGTTCGCGTGAGTACTGAGGGCTGATTTCGGAATCACCGGATTTCGGGGGACTTGTGACCGAGAAATCGGAACCCACAGACTCGTTGATTCCTGCTACACTGTCACGGCTCTTATCACACACGCTCGCCGACTCCTGCGCGAGGTGCTCCCGCATTGAAGCGGTGGTCGCAGCAGGGGGAAGACGCGAGCGGAGGAACAGACCGAGAGAAAGGCTTGACCATGCCCGTAGTCACCCTTAAGGCCTTGTTGGAGGCTGGGGTCCATTTCGGACACCAGACCAGGCGCTGGAACCCGAAGATGAAGCCCTACATCTTCACTGAGCGCTCGGGAATCTACATCCTCGACCTCCAGCGCACACTCCGTGAACTCGAGCGCGCGTACCAGTTCTCACGCGCCATCGGGCAGCGCGGCCAGCAGATTCTGTTCGTTGGCACCAAGAAGCAGGCGCAGGAGCCCATCATTTCCGAGGCCGGACGCGCTGGCATGCCCTATGTCACGAATCGCTGGCTCGGTGGCATGCTGACCAACTTCGTCACCATGCGCGGTCGCGTTCAGCGCATGGAAGAGCTTGAGACCATGGAGTCGGATGGTCGCATGGCGACTCTGCCCAAGAAGGAACAGATACTTCTTCGCAAGGAGCTCGGCAAGCTCAAGGCCAACCTCGACGGTGTACGTGAGATGCGCGACCTTCCGGCCGCGATCTTCGTCGTAGACACCAAGCGCGAGGACATCGCCATCAAAGAGGCGCGTCGTCTGCGTATTCCGATCATCGGTCTTGTCGACACCAACGCCGACCCGGACGAGGTCGACTACGTGATCCCTGGCAACGACGACGCGATCCGTTCGGTTGGCCTCATGTGCCACGTCATCGCCGCTGCCGTGATCGACGGACGCGGTGGCCTCGCCGAACAGCAGCCACAGGTCGTTCCCTCCGATACGCCCGAGCCTGTCGTCCTCGGAAGGGAAGAGCCTGCCGCGGTAGCCGAAGAAGCGGCTCCCGAGATCGCGATCACCGAAACCCCTGCGCCGGAAGTCAGTTCCGAGACTCCCCAGTAGGTACACACGGATCTGCCGGACCTTTCAAGAACGATCCAAGGAGTCAATATGGCTGAAATCACCGCCTCTCAGGTGAAGGAACTTCGCGAGTGCACGGGCGCTGGCATGATGGAGTGCAAGAAGGCTCTCGTCGAAGCCGCCGGTGAGATGGACAAGGCGATCGACATCCTTCGCACACGCGGCCTCGCTGCGCTCGCGAAGAAGGCTGGACGCGCGACCAACGAGGGCACCATCGCCGCCACTGTCTGCTCAGAAGGCACCTGCGCAGCGCTTGTCGAGCTCAACTGCGAGACCGACTTCGTGGCTCGCAACGCCCAGTTCGTCGAGTTCGCACAGACGCTGGCCGACACCGTAGCCGCCACCGCTCCCGCCGACGTCGCCACTCTCATGCAGGCGCCTTACGCCGACCGCGGTCTGTCTGTGGAAGAAGTGCTTGGCGAGGCCGTGGGCAAGCTCGGCGAGAACATGGGCATCGCGCGATTCGTACGCATCGAAGCCGAAGGCGTCGGTGCCGTTTCGACGTACATCCACGGCGGCGGCAAGATCGCCATCGCCGTTCTCTTCAAGTTCAATCAGCCGCAAACCGCGACCTCTGACCTCTTCAACAGTGCCGCGAAGGATATCGCCATGCAGGTGGCCGCCGCCGCGCCGCTTTACTGCACTCGCGAAGAGGCCCCCGCTGACGTCGTCGCCCACGAGATCGCTATCTACAAGGCCCAAGCTGCTGAATCCGATAAGCCCGAGGCGATCCAAGTCAAGATCGCCCAAGGTCGACTCGAGAAGTACTTCAAGGAAGTCGTGCTTCTTGAGCAGGTGTTCGTCAAGGACCAGGATATGACCGTTTCAGAGCATCTGAGCCGTGTCTCCAAAGAGCTCGGAGATGAGATCGCGATCGTTTCGTTCGTCAGATGGACTCTGGGAGAAGTGTCCCCGGAGGCGTAACCCTGCACCTCTGACCGTATGTCAACATCGCGGACCGGCGCACCACGCGCCGGTCCGCGTGCTGTATCCTGACGATGAAGGTTCACGCGAATCACGCTGAGATGAGGGGAACATCATTGACTGAGACAGTCCGATTCAAGCGCGTCTTGCTGAAGCTGTCAGGTGAGGCTTTGATGGGGGAATCCGCCTACGGGATCGACCCCGAAGTCCTCGATTCACTCGCCCGACAGATTCGAGACGTCCGCGCGATGGGTACCGAGTTCGCCATCGTCGTGGGTGGCGGCAACATCTTTCGAGGTCTGGCCGCATCGGCCTCGGGTATGGACCGCTCGCAAGCGGACTACATGGGTATGCTCGCCACGGTATTGAACGCACTCGCCCTGCAAGATGCCCTCGAGCGCGCCGGTGTCTACACCCGCGTGATGAGCGCGATCGAGATGCAGGCCGTTGCAGAGCCCTACATCCGCCGGCGTGCCATGCGCCACATGGAGAAGGGCCGTGTCGTCATCTTCGCCGCAGGTACCGGAAATCCGTACTTCACCACGGACACGACCGCTGCACTGCGCGCGCTTGAGATCGACGCCGACTGCGTCATGAAGGCGACCCGGGTCGACGGTGTCTACGACGCCGACCCGAAGAAGCACCCTGACGCAGTGCGATTCGATGAGCTCACCTACATAGAGGTGCTCAACCGTGGTCTCCAGGTCATGGACTCGACGGCGATCTCGTTGTGCATGGACAACAAGCTCCCGATCATCGTGTTCAACATGGAGGTCGAGGGTAATATCGCGCGGGCTCTGATGGGTGAGTCCGTCGGAACCATCGTAAGGGGAGATGACCGATGACGAACGAGATCATCAAATCAGCGAACGAACACATGGAAAAGACGTTGCAGGCACTCGCTCACGAGTTCTCGACCGTGCGGACCGGGCGCGCCTCTGCATTGATCTTTGACAAGGTCACGGTAGAGGCGTACGGCAGTCCGATGCCATTGAACCAAGTGGCCAGCCTCAAAGTCCCTGAACCGCAGACGGTCGTCATCGAGCCGTGGGACAAGACCATCATCGGCGCTATCGAGCGTGCCATTCTCACATCCGACCTCGGCCTGAACCCGAGCAACGACGGTATCGTCATTCGGGTTCCCTTCCCGGCGCTGAACGAGGAGCGCCGTCGCGACCTGGTGAAACTCTGCAAAGGTTACGCCGAGGAAGCGCGGGTCGCCATTCGAAACATCCGCCGGGACGCAAACCAGAAGCTTGAGCGGTTGTCCAAGGACGGCGAGGTCTCCGAAGACGATGTCCGTCGCGCTGAAACCGAGGTACAGAAGCTGACGGACGGCCACGTCAAGGATGTCGATGAGGCGCTCAAACGCAAAGAGACCGAAATCATGGAGGTCTAGGGCGTGGGCCCTGACGAATCCAGCCGCGTGTCGTTCTTCCAGGGCGACCGCGCGCATGCCCTTCTTGCCGACTTCATCCCGAACGCGGTCCCCGCGCACATCGCGATCATCATGGACGGCAACGGTCGCTGGGCGGCTTCCCGCGGTCTGCCGCGTCTGGCCGGCCATCAAGCGGGCGCAAAGGCCGTCCGTGAGGCTATCGCAGCCTCGATCGAGCTTGATATCAGCTACCTGACCATCTACTCCTTCTCGTCAGAGAACTGGTCCCGTCCGAAAGATGAGGTTCTCGGGATCATGTCGCTCTTCGTTGAGGTTCTCGAGCGCGAGCTCGTCAACCTGGAGCGCATGAATGTGCGCGTCAGGGTCATCGGGAGGCTCGAGGGTTTACCCGGAGAGACCGCTGCGGCATTCAGGCGATGTGTTGCCCGCACCGCGAAGAACTCGGGCCTCACCCTTGTGGTGGCGCTTGACTACGGTGGTCGAGACGACATCGCCCTCGCCGCACGTGCGATCGCCGAAAAGGCGTTGCGAGGCGAGATCGACCCGGGCGACATCAGCACTGAGACCATCAGCGCCCATCTTTCCACCGCGGATCTACCCGATCCCGATCTCGTGATCAGAACGAGTGGGGAGATGCGCGTCTCCAACTTCCTTCTGTACGAAATCGCCTACAGCGAGCTGTGGGTCACCCAGACGCTGTGGCCCGACTTCGACCGCACCGATCTCCTGAGCGCGGTGGTCGACTTCCAGCACCGCGAGCGACGCTACGGTGGCCGCTGATGAGCACTCCGCTGCAATCGCGCTTCAGAGGACTGGGGGCCCGCATACTGACCGCCGTCGTTTACGGCGTCGCGACGCTTCTGGCTCTGTGGTTCGGAGCCGTGCCGACCGCTATCCTGTTCGGCGCCATGACGGGTTTGGCCGCCAGAGAGTTCTACGCCATCCGCCACGGAGGCTTTGGGGTACCGCGCGTCGTGTTCGGGGTGGCTGCGGCAACCGCGATGCCCCTCGCTACGGCCCTGTGGTCCAGTTCGGGCATGCTGTGGGTATCCACGCTCCTCATCGTCACGCTCATCGTGCGCCACACGTTCATCGCACGTATCCGTCTCACCGAGACGGCTGAGACGCTTTTCGGCGCGCTCTACACGGGCTTTCTCCTGAGTCACTTCGTCTTGATTCGCAGTCATGACGACGGCTTGGCTCTCGCTCTGACGCTCATCGCGAGCGTGTGGCTCGCCGACGTGGGTGCCTATGTGATCGGCGTTTCGTTCGGACGCCGAAAACTGGCCCCGCGAATCTCCCCGAACAAATCATGGGAGGGTTTCTTCGCTGGCACGATCGCATGCGTCGCGACGTGGCTTGTGGTGCCGGGGTTCTTCGACGTGAAGATCTCTGTTCTTGTCGCCGTCATGATCGGACTCGGCGTCGCTCTCGCCGCCGTAGTTGGTGACCTCTTCGAATCCAGACTCAAACGCGAGGTGGGCGTCAAGGATTCAGGGGACTCGCTACCGGGGCACGGGGGATTCCTCGACCGGATCGACTCACTTCTTTTCGCGAGCCTCGTTGGGTACTGGCTGCTGAAATGGGGAGGCGTGTTATGACCGAGATCAGAAACGTCGTGATTCTCGGGTCCACGGGCTCGATAGGGCAGCAGGCGATTCAGGTCGCATCGCGCTATCCCGATCGCCTTCGCGTCGTTGGTTTGGCCGCCCACTCGAACGCCGAGCTGATCAGCGAACAGGCTCGGACCCTCGGGGTCGGCGAGCTCGCGCTCGTTGACCGCGAAGCGGCCTCGCGCGCCCGCGCGCTGTGCACGGGCGGCACGGTCTCGGACGGCGCCGACGCAGTCGTTTCGCTCGCAACTCATCCCGAGGCCGACATCATCGTGAACGCGCTCGTGGGATCGGCGGGACTGCGCGCCACCGTCGCTGCCCTGAAGGCGGGTAAGCGTCTCGCGCTCGCGAACAAGGAGTCGCTGGTGGTAGGTGGCTCCCTCGTGACCGCGCTGGCAGACCCTGGCCAACTGCTGCCGGTCGACTCGGAGCACTCGGCGATCTTCCAATGTTTGATCGGCGAGGAGGGCGAATCCGTTCGACGCATCTGGCTCACGGCGAGCGGTGGTCCGTTTCGAGGGTGGGCCAGATCAGAACTGGCCCATGTCACCGCTGCTCAAGCGCTGAATCACCCGACCTGGACGATGGGACGCAAGATCTCCATCGATTCGGCCACGATGATGAACAAGGGTCTTGAAGTCATCGAGGCGCACCACCTCTTCGGCGTATCTTTCGATGCCATCAGGGTCGTCGTGCACCCGCAAAGCTGCGTTCATTCGATGGTCGAATTCGCTGACGGAAGCGTGAAGGCCCACTTGGGCGCGACGGACATGCGCATCCCGATCCAGTACGCGCTCTCGTATCCGAAGCGTTGGGACGCACCGCTCGAACCCGTCGACTTCTCCCGTATCGGTAGCCTCGATTTCGAGGAGCCCGACCTCGACACATTTCGCTGTCTTGCGCTTGCGTATGCTGCGGGGCGCGAAGGCGGCACGATGCCTGCTGCTATGAACGCGGCCAATGAGGTCGCGGTCGATTCGTTTCTTCATGACGGATGCGGCTTTCTCGACATCGAACGAGTTGTCGCGATGGTCATGGAGTCGCACGACCCTGAGGCGATCTCTTCGGTAGAGCACGTTGAGACGGTTGACGACTGGGCGAGAGCCCACGCAAAGGAGATACTCCAGCATGTCTGAAGGCTTCGCCGCTGTGTTCTGGGGCGTTATCACGTTCTCACTGTTGATCGTCATCCATGAAGGCGGGCACTTCCTCGCCGCGCGGATGTTCGGCGTGAAGGTCCACGAGTTCATGGTGGGCCTTCCTGGACCCGCCATTCGCTTCCGGGGCGCCAAGACCACCTACGGCATCACGATGGTGCCGCTCGGTGGATACGTGCGGATCGCCGGCATGGAACCTGGTCCCGAGGACCCTCTGCTCGCGCCCGCCCTGGCCATCGTCACAGAATACGGCGCGATGGATGCCGGGTTACTTGCCGGGCATCTCGGGGTCGACGTGCAGACCGCTGATGGCCTCCTGATCACTCTCGCCGACTGGGACGCGCTCACACCGGTCGAAGGCCACGACGACCTGTACCTCTCTCGGTTTTCCACCGAGACTGCACACGATCCCGCAGCGCTACTCGATACGGCGCGTCGATCCACGTATCGCGGGCTGTCAACCGGCAAACGCCTCACGGTTCTGTCGATGGGCGTGATTCTGAATCTGCTTACCGCAGTCACGGTGTTCACTGTGGTTCTCTCGGCCTTCGGCTACTCGCAAGACACCGGCTTCGTGGGCGCGGTGGGCGCCAACAGCGCCGCCGAACGCGCCGGAATCAAGGCGGGCGACAAGATCCTCTCTGTTGGAGGCGCGAAGACCGCTGACTTCCGGGCGCTCGTGCACACCGTCGCTGGCCTCGAGGTCGGTCAGACGGTGTCCGTGACCGTCGAGCGTGGGGGATCAGATCTCACAGTGTCGGCCACGCTTGGCGAGAACCCTCGGACCGGAGGCGCGCAGCTGGGCATCTCTCCTGAGATGAAACCCGTCCGGCCCAACCCCTGGCAGGCGTTCGTCATGTCGTTCTCCTTCATCGGCCTGACCTTCGTGGCGATCGCCGGATTCTTCAATCCGTCCACCTTCGCCGTTTCCGTGAGTCAGTCCTCGAGCGTGATCGGCGCCGCGGTCTACGCTGCTGAGGCAGCCAAGTCGGGACCTCTGGACTACGCTGGAATCGTCGCTGCGCTCTCGCTTTCACTGGGCGTCATAAACATCCTGCCGATACCTCCGCTCGACGGCGGCAAGATCGCTCTTGAGATCGTTGAGTGGTTGCGCGGCAAGCCACTTTCCCGCAACTTCTCGCTTGGCGTGTCACTGTCGGGGGCGATGCTGTTGTTCGCATTGATCGCCTACCTCATGTTCACCGACATCACCCGCATAGTCGGCGGCTGACAATGACTCACGCGGACTGTGCGCCCAGGCGCGCATCGAGGGCCGTACAGGTCGGATCGGTTCGCCTTGGAGGCGATGCCCCGATTCGCGTGCAGTCGATGACGACCACCGACACCCGTGACGTTGCCGCCACCCTCGACCAGATCGCGCGGCTCGCCGATGCGGGTTGCGAGATCGTGCGAGTCGCGATTCCCCGTGCGGATGCATTGCCCGCGTTCGCCGAGATCTGCGTCGTATCCCAGCTGCCCGTCGTCGCCGACGTTCACTTCGACCATCGTCTCGCCATCGAAGCCGCACGCTGCGGAGCCGCGAAGCTCCGCATCAACCCCGGCAACATCGGCGACATGTCGCGTGTGGATGAGGTGATCGAAGCCGCAGGTGAGGCCGGCATCCCCATCCGCATCGGCGTGAACGCCGGTTCGCTTTCCGATGAGTGCCGTGATCGTGACTGGTCACTGCCCGACAAGCTCGTCGCGAGCGCGATCACGTTCTGCTCGCATTTCGAGAAGCGCGGATTCACCGACATCGTGTTGTCCGCCAAGGCCTCCAGCGTGACTGCCACCGTAGACGCCTGTCGAAAACTGGCGGCCGAGGTGCCCTACCCGCTGCATGTCGGCGTCACTGAAGCCGGCACCTTGCTGTCCGGCACCGTGAAGTCGGCGGTCGGCATCGGGATCTTGCTACATGAAGGCATCGGTGACACGCTCCGTGTCTCGCTTACCGCCGATCCGGTGGAAGAGGTTCGTGTCGCGTGGGAGATCCTCGGTGCCTTGGACCTTCGGAGGAACTCACCCGAACTGGTGAGCTGTCCGACGTGCGGCCGCTGCAAGATCGATCTGGTCGCGATCGCCAACGAGGTCTCATCACGACTGCAGGGAGGAAACGCTGCCCTGAAAGTCGCTGTGATGGGCTGCGTGGTGAATGGCCCCGGTGAGGCTCGCGAAGCAGACATCGGCGTTGCTGCCGGTGACGGCGTCGGCGTGATCTTCGCCAAGGGCGTTCCCATCCGCAAGGTCGCTGAGGCCGACATCGTCAACGAACTCTTCGCTGAGATCGACCGTCTCGACTCCTGATATCCTTTCGTAAGCACCCGCGCACTTCAGAGGAGACGCTTTCATGGCCGACGCACTGCGACTGTCCAAGGTCTACGCTCCCACGCTCAAAGAGGATCCGACAGAAGCGGAACTCGCCAGCCATCGATTGCTTCTACGCGCGGGGATGATCCGAAAGACAGCGAGCGGGATCTACTCGTTTCTGCCACTCGGATTGCGCGCTCTCGCCAAGATCGAAGCGATCGTCCGCGAGGAGATGAACGCGATCGGCAGCCAAGAACTGCTCCTGCCCATCGTGCAACCCGCCGAGCTTTGGCGTGAGTCGGGCAGGTGGGACGTGTACGGCCCTGAGCTCGCTCGACTTCGCGACCGTCATGGACGGGAGTTCTGTCTCGGGCCCACCCACGAGGAGATCATCACGGCTCTCGTGCGAAGCGAGTTACGCAGCTACCGTGACCTGCCTGTATCGCTTTATCAGATCAACATGAAGTTTCGCGATGAGGTCCGCCCGCGCTTCGGACTCCTGCGAGGTCGCGAGTTCATCATGAAGGACGCCTACTCGTTCCACGCGACACAGGAGTCGCTGCAGGAACACTATGACGAACAGGCGCGCGCATACGGCCGTATATGCGAGCGGCTGAACTTGGACTACCGTCCGGTAGCTGCCGATTCAGGCCAGATCGGCGGAAGCGTCACCACGGAGTTCATGGCGCTCGCTGAAGCCGGAGAGGCCGCTCTCGTCTACTGCGCCTGTGGCTACGCCGCCAACGTTGAAGCCGCAGAGACGTTGATTCTACGCACGCCTGCGGTCACGAAGCCCCGAGATATCGAGAGGATCCATACTCCTCGCGTGCGGACGATCGCCGATCTCGCCACTGCACTCGGCATCTCAGCGCACGATACGGTCAAGACCATGGCCGCCAAGACGACCGACGGGCGACTGGTCTTCTTCTGCCTGCCGGGAGACCGCGAGCTCAATCCGCTGAAGGCCGCTCGAGCGGTTCCCGGTGTCGAACTTCTCGCCGAGGAGGACTTTGACACTCACCGGCTTCCCAAGGGTTCGCTCGGACCGGTCTCGACACCGGAAGGCACCCTCATCGTCGCCGATCTCTCCCTGCGTGACGAGGTGGCCTGGGGAGTCGGGGCCAACGAGGATGATTTCCACCTGCTCGGCGCGATGCCGGGCCGGGATTTTGCGGTCGACTCGTGGGCCGACCTCATTGTCGCCCAGCCGGGCGACGGGTGCCCGGAGTGCCGAGGCACGCTTGAAGGAGCCCGGGGCATCGAGGTGTCCCAGGTGTTTCAGTTGGGCACCAAGTACTCCGAGTCCATGGGTGCCTCCTTCACTGACGAGGCTGGCGAGGAACGTCCGTTCCTCATGGGTTGCTACGGAGTCGGCATCTCGCGCTCGTTGGCCGCCGTCATCGAGCAGCACAACGATGAGCACGGTATCGTCTGGCCAGTCTCAGTCGCGCCCCTCGAAGTCGCAGTACTGCCACTGGCGACCGATGGCGAGATCGTCTCGGTTGCAGAGAAGCTGTGGCGCGAGCTCGCGTCCTCAGGCGTTGAAGTCATTCTCGATGACCGCGATGAGCGCCCCGGGGTCAAGTTCAAAGACGCCGACCTCATCGGATGGCCTTTTCAAGTCGTCGTGGGGAAGAAGGGGCTTGCCGAAGGCGTCGTCGAGTTCAAGATACGTGCCAGCGGTGAGCGCTTGATGCTTCCGCTGGACGAGGCGCCCGAGCTGATCACCGAAGCTGTCATCACTCAGCGCGCGCTGTTCTCCTGATCCCCTTCGCGCGAGCGCGTTTTTGACCATGCTTCGCCTTGTGATAGAATCGCCACGTTCGTGAATTTGACCGCACTCGCGAGAAGTGGGCTGACGCTCGCTTCTTTTGTTCTGTGGACTTGGAGGTGACCGGCAGATGGCCATTACAGACACCGCACGCGCTTTGACAGAGATCCTCGAGCCGGTCGCAGCCAGTCACGGCTTCGAACTCGTGGCCGTGGAGCAAGTCGGCGGGCGAGCGAGCCCGATCATCCGCGTTCTGCTCGACTGTGAGAACGGTCTCGGCATCGACGTGATCTGCGCCGCGAACGTATGGGTCTCTGAGGCGCTCGAAGACGTGAGCGCGTTGAGTGGCCCATTCACCCTCGAGGTCTCTTCGCCCGGAATTGATCGGCCTCTTCACAAACTCATCGATTTCGAGCGTTTCACTGGCGAGAAGGTCACCATCAAGGCCAAAGCTGGTGACGACAGGCGCCACACATGGACAGGGACTCTGCTCGGTGTGGACGGCGAGCTGGTTCTTGTCGAGGTAGACGGTGAGCGCGTCGAGATCGAGTACGACCGAATCGTCAAAGCACGCCTCAAAGGCGTTGTGGACTTCAACCGGGAAAGGTGCGGTGAATAGATGAGCGCTGACGGAAACGTCATGGAGGCTCTCAGGCTTCTTGCACAGGAAAAGGGCATCGACGAGTACGACATGCTCGACAAGCTCGAGCAGTCCTTGGCGTCGACCTACGAGCGAATCCTTGACCTGGAGTTCGGCGCTCGCGTCACCATCGACCGTGAGACCGGCCATATCTACGTCTACGAGAGAGTCCCGGTCGGTGAACTCGATCCTGAGACGGGGGAGCCCGAGTCCCACGAAGAGCGTGACGTGACGCCTGCGGATGTGAGCCGTATCGCCGCCCACAACGCCAAGAGCGTCATCACCAGCATCATCCGTGACGCCGAGCGCGAGCGGATCTTCGAGGAGTACGTCGACCGCATCGGTGAGTCGGTGACCGGCACCATCCAGCAGTCGGTGTCGAACTACACGCTCATCAAGCTGCGTGAGGGCGTCGAGGCCCTGCTCCCTCCCAAAGAGCAGCCGCCCAACGAGCGCTACAACCACAACGAGCGTATAAAGGCCTACATCACCGACGTTCGCAAGGGCCAGGGCAACGAACCCTCGATCGTCGTCTCTCGCACACATCCCGGACTCATCCGACGTCTCTTCGAGATCGAGGTGCCTGAGGTCTACGATGGCATCGTCGAGATCAAGAGCGTGGCACGAGAGCCCGGCGCGCGCAGCAAAGTCGCCGTCTCGAGCCGGGAATCCGGTCTCGATCCGGTTGGCGCGTGCGTGGGACCGAAGGGCAGCCGCGTCCGCATGGTCGTTGGCGAGCTGCGCGGTGAGCGCATCGACGTCATTCCTTGGAACGAAGAGCCTGCGGCATACGTCGCCAGCGCGCTTTCGCCCGCGAAGGTCGATCGCGTTCTGATCGACGAGAACACCCACACCGCGACCGTCGTAGTGCCCGACGACCAGCTTTCGCTGGCCATCGGCAAAGAAGGCCAGAACGCGCGCCTCGCGGCTAAGCTCACCGGCTGGCGCATCGACATCAAGAGCTCCGCCATCGCGTTGCAGCAAGGACTTGTCGGCTCCTCCTCACATACCGACGAGACCGGCGTGGAGTCTGACGGTCGCTGCTGTGCGCTCACGTCAACCGGCGTTCGCTGCCGCAACAAGTCTCACGAAGGGACGATGTTCTGCGGTCTGCACGAGAAGGAGGCTGCCGCCGAGTGATGAAGCCGCGCAAGGTATCCACGCGCTCCTGTGTCGGCTGCCGTACGTCTTCGGACAAACGGCGGTTCGTACGGATCGTTCGGACTCCGGAGGGCCATGTGGAGATCGATGTTTCCAGCAAGGCCAACGGGCGTGGCGCGTACCTGTGCGCGAACCCGGACTGCTTCGAGATGGTCGCGAAGCGAAGGCGTCTCGATTCGGCGCTTCGGGTGAACCTCCAAGATGATGACTACGCACGACTGAGACGCGATTTCGAGCAACTGCTTGCTGAGCAGGTCTCGATCCAGGGAGAGTGACCGCACCACATGTCCGCCATGAGAGTCCACGAGCTTGCCAAAGAGTTCGGGATGTCCAGCAAGGAGCTGCTCGACCGGCTCCTGGCAATGAGGATCCCGGCAAAGAACCACGCCTCCACACTCGTTGAAGCGTACGTCGACAAGATCCGCAAGGAGCTCGGGCCAGAAATCGCCGAGCGCCAGGCGCAGATCGAGGCCGAACGCGCGGCAGCAGAGGCAGCCGATGCAGCCAAGCGGGCCGACGAGGAGGCACGCCGCAAGTCTGAAGAGGAGACTCGTCGCAAGGCCGAAGAGGTCGAACGCAAGGCTCGCGAGGATGAACGGCGCATTCGCGAGGAGGAGCAAAGACGCCTCGAGGAGGCCGCTCGCGTCCGCGCGGCGGCGGAGGAGGAGTCACGCCAGCACGCCGAGACGTTCGATGCTCGAGCGCAACTCGAAGTCATGGCCGAGGCGGTCGCGGAATCCTCGCCAGTCATCGAGAAGCCAGCGCCGGTCACGACGCAGGTCGTCGATGACGTCGTCGACTCTGCTGACGCCCGTTCTCCTCTGGAGATCGCCATCGACGCTGAGAAGACGCGCTTGGAGTCCGAACGCGCCACCGTACTTGAGAAAGAGGAGGCCGAGCGCTACAAGCGCATGGCCGCCGAGGCGGAACAGTCCCAGCGCACCAAGGTCATCGACGAGGCCAAAGCCGCCGTGGCAGCCGCAGCAGCAGTTGACGGTGGTCGCCGAAAGAAGAAGAAGCACAAGAAGACCGGGGAAGAGGCGGAGGCCGCTCGCCATCACGAAGATGCCACCCAGGTAGACTTCCCGGTCGGAGGTGAGGCGATCAGCGTGACCGAGGGCGTCACCGTAGCCGAGTTCGCCGAGCTGCTCGATGTCGCCTCCAACGACATCATCAAGCGACTGTTCATGCTGGGTGCCGCTTTGACGGTCAACCAGCCCATGATGCGCGAGACCATCGAGATCATCGGCGAGGATCTGGGCCGAGAGGTCAGGGTCATCAAGCCTGAAGAGGAAGCCGGCTGGTCGTTCGTGGACAATCCGGAAGACCTCACCACGCGCCCGCCGGTCGTCACGGTCATGGGTCACGTCGACCATGGCAAGACCTCACTGCTCGACGCGATCCGGGAGACCGGCGTCGCTGCCACGGAAGCGGGCGGAATCACGCAGCATATCGGTGCCTCGGTCGTCGTCAAGAACGACCGCTCCATCACCTTCATCGACACACCCGGCCACGAGGCTTTCACGGCCATGCGCGCCCGTGGTGCGAACATCACCGACATCGTCATTCTGGTTGTTGCTGCCGACGACGGCGTCATGCCTCAGACCATCGAAGCGATCCACCACGCCAAGGCGGCCGGCGTGCCGATCATCGTGGCCGTCAACAAGATCGACAAGGACGGAGCGAACCCCGAGCAGGTCAAGCAGATGTTGACCGAGCACGAAATCGTTCCCGAGGATTGGGGCGGCTCCAACATCTTCGTCAACGTGAGCGCCAAGCAGCGCCTTCACATCGATGACTTGCTCGAGATGGTATTGCTTCAAGCCGACGTTCTCGAGCTCACGGCGAACTCCTCCGCACACGCCTCCGGCGTTGTCATCGAGGCGAATCTCGACAAGGGTCGCGGCCCCGTCGCGACTGTGCTTGTCCAGCGTGGAACGCTGCGCGTTGGAGACGCGATCGTCGCGGGCACCGCTCATGGTCGCGTTCGCGCACTCGTGAGCCCAAGTGGGCTGAACTCCAAGGTGGCAGGACCCGCCGATCCCGTCGAGGTCCTGGGCCTCGCAAGCGTACCGAGTGCCGGTGACGAGTTCCGCGTGTTCGCCGATGAGCGCGATGCGCGCAACTGCGCGGAGGAGCGTGCCCTGAAGCAGCGCCTTCGCCAGCAGGCGGCCACCAAGAAGCATGTGACTCTCGACGACCTCTTCGCCCGAATCGAGGAAGGTCAGCTGAGGGACCTCAACCTGGTCGTGAAGGCGGACGTCCAAGGGTCGATCGAAGCCCTCAAAGACGCGCTCGACAAGATGGACCAGAGCGAAGTCCGAATCAATGTCATTCATAGCGCTGTCGGAGGCATCACCGAGTCAGACGTGATGCTCGCCGACGCCTCTGATGCGATCATCATCGGCTTCAACGTGCGGCCCGCTCCCGCGGCGAAGTCGCTTGCTGATCGTGAAGGGGTCGACATCCGCCTCTATCGCGTCATCTACCAGGCCATCGAGGAGATCAACGCGGCACGGGTGGGACTGCTTGCGCCAGACGTCGTTGAACAAGACACCGCGCACATCGAGATCCGCGAACTCTTCCGCGTACCGAAAGCCGGTGTCATCGCAGGCTGTTATGTTCAAAGTGGCGAGATCACCCGAGACGACCAGATTCGCATCGTTCGCGAAGGGACGATCGTGTTCGAGGGCAAGATGGCCTCACTTCGCCGATTCAAGGAAGACGTCAAGAGCGTCAAGCAGGGCTACGAATGCGGAATCAATATCGAGAACTTCCAGGACCTCAAGGAGGGCGACATCATCGAGGGCTTCCGCACCATCGAAGTCGCCCGCGAAGCGTAAGACGGGGCACGGATATGAGTCGGGAGTCCTTCGGACGCAAAAGTGACGAGCAGGTGCGAGAAATCGTCGCCTCGATAGTCGCTGTCGACATCTCAGATCCGCGACTCACTCTGGTCACCATCACTGGTGCCAGGGTGAGTCCGGACAAGAGCGTAGCGAGCGTCTACGTCTCAGCCGCACCTGAATCCTATGATGAGGTTCTCAGCGGTCTTGAATCGGCGAAGGGCCGCATTCGAGCCAAGCTGGGCCATCGTCTTGGGTGGCGAGTCTCGCCTGAGCTGCGGTTCTTCATCGACGGGAGCGTGGACGAGAGCGAGCGCATCGCTGTGGCGCTCGGCAACGTTCCTCCCACGCTCATTGACGGACCAGGCGCTGAGCCCAGCGTGCCCGAGGACGAGTAGGGGATCCCGCGTGCTGCCGTACCATCGAGCAGCCACAGCTCTTCGCAAGGCGGCCTCTGTGGTCGTGTGCGCTCACGTCAGACCCGACGGTGATGCTGTCGGGTCTGTGCTCGGCATGACGCTCGCGCTGCGGGCTGCCGGCATAGCGGCGGTGCCAACCCTTGCAGACGAGCGAGAGGCGCCAACCACGTACTCGTTTCTGCCGGGGCACTCGCTCTACGTCCCGGCGTCCGAACTCGATACGCCGGACGCATTCGTCGCCCTCGACACACCAGTGCCCGATCGGTTGGGCGTGGCTCGCTCATTGATGGAGGGCGCAGGAACCGTAGTCGCCTTCGACCATCACCCTGACGCCATCGAGTTCGGTCACGTATGCGTCTTCGACTCCTCGATGGCGGCCACGGGTCAGATGGTGTGGCAGTTCCTGACCGCTTTGGACGTCAAGCCCACGCCGGACATCACGCTTCCGCTCTATGTCGCCTTGATGACCGATACCGGCCGTTTCGGATACGGCAACACGACCGCGCGTGCGCTTCGAGACGCTGCCGACATGCTTGACGTCGGGCTCGACCCGGCCTACGCAGCCCGAATGGTGTACCAGGAACGCTCCTCGGCCTCACTCGAGATCGAAGCCCGCGCGTTGTCACGACTGACGCTTGCAAACGGCGGTCGTGTCGCGTGGACGTATCTGGATGATGCCGACTTCCTTGAGACCGGGGCTCGCCCTGAAGAGGCCGAACATGTCGTGGACGCAGTGCGCGCATTGGAGCGCGTGGATGTCGTCGTCTTGCTGCGGCAGAAGGGAAGCGAGGTACGCGGTAATCTGCGTGCCAAGTCAGGCGCTGACGTCGCAACCGTGGCTCGTGCGTTCGATGGCGGCGGACACCGCGCTGCTGCCGGATTCACCGTCGCTGACTCGTCAGTCACCGATGTTCTCGCTCGACTGCTTCCACTCCTTCCTGCCGGAGGTATCGAGTGAGCGCACCGCGAAGAGGCGCCACCACGCTCAGGGGAATCCTGCTCGTCGATAAGCCACGAGGTCTCACGAGTCACGATGTAGTCGCACGCGTGCGTAGAGTCACCGGTGAGCGGCGAGTCGGTCATGCGGGCACATTGGACCCTATGGCAACCGGCCTTCTGGTTGTGCTGGTCGGACCCTACACCCGTCTTGAGCCGTACCTCTCGCGCGCGGACAAGGCATACGATGCGCGGATCGCCTTCGGTCGAGCAACCTCGACAGACGATGCCGAAGGCGTCACCACCGAGGAAGCGGCAGTCCCATCAGGCGTCCACGACGAGAAGTTCGCCTCGTTGGCTCTTTCGCGGTTGCTTGGCGAGTCATTGCAGACTCCGCCGCAGTACTCCGCAATCAAAGTTGCCGGACGAACCGCGCACCGCGTCGCTCGCGCCGGCGGCGAGATCGAACTGTCACCTCGTCAGATCACCGTGTCGGCAGCCGACCTGATGGGTCTGGTGGCCGAGCCGCCTTCGTGGGACGTCTCGTTCATCGTCTCGAAAGGGACATACATACGTGGAATCGCTCGTGACCTCGGACCCGCGGTAGGCTCTGTCGCGCATCTGTCGGCGTTGCGTCGCACCGCCAGTGGGTCGCTGAGTATCGCGCAGGCTGTCACCCTAGAACACATCGAGGCCACCCGGGACCCCAAATCCTTGTTCATCGACCCGCTGGCCGCCCTCGGGTTGCCTGTCGTTGACGGAGAGGCCCGCATGGTGTTCACGGGACGCCCGATTCCCGCATCTCTTACCAATCTCGACCAAGGCGCGTTCATCGCCGTTTCCTGTGACGGCCAACTGTGCGCCATATACACTCTGGACGGCGAATGGTTTGTCCCAGCCACCGTGTTCCCGCACACGAGTGTTTCCGAAAGCGCGTTGTCGTGACGTCGATACGTACATGGACTCCCGACATGGTGCCCGTGGGACCTGCAGTGGTTGCGATCGGCGTGTTCGATGGCGTCCACCTCGGACATCGCGCGCTCTTGAAATCGGCCCATGACCATGCGAGACGAACGGCGACCCTCGCGATGACGCTCACGTTCGATCGTGACCCCGACGAACTCGCACATCCTGAAGCTGCTGCGCCACACCTCATGGACAATGAGACACGTCTCGCCGCTCTTGCCGACATCGGGATCGACGTGTTGCTCATCGTGCCGTTCACGCCCGTTGTCCTGACGATGTCTCCTGACACCTTCCTGAATTCGGTAGTCGCCTCTGCCGCAGACATTCGAGCGATTCACGTGGGAGAGGATTTCCGCTTCGGAACTCACGCTCAAGGGGACTTGGACGATCTGTACGTGTGGGCGGCTGAGCGAGGTGTCGACGTCTTCGCGCATCCGCTGGTGCATGTCGAGGGCACACCGGTGACATCGAGCCGGATTCGCGCTCTTGTCGCCGCAGGCGATGTCGCTCGCGCTGCCACTTTGCTTGACAGGCCACACTCCGTGAAAGGAACAGTCCACTCCGGGCAAGGACGGGGACGGGCGCTGGGCTTTCCAACCGCGAACCTGACTCCGTTTCCGGGCGCGGCCCTACCGGCAGACGGTGTCTACGCCGGACACGTTGTCACGCCCGATGGCGGAATCTGGCCGTCGGCCGTCTCTGTGGGAAGACCGCCCACGTTCACGGATGCGCTCGACTACTTCGAAGCACATCTCATCGGCTTCGAAGGGAATCTCGACAACTGCGTCTTGTCGGTACGCTTTCTTGAGAGGCTCCGTGACCAACGCGCATTCTCCAGCGTATGGGCTCTCAGGGAAGCCATTGCTGCGGACGTGGCCCGCGCTGCCAGCATCGCCGGTCTTCGCGTGAGTCCTGATTCCGCCTATCTCGACAACGAGGGCGTACCGTTCGTCGAGGATCCACTCGCGCTGGAAGCGGCGGAGCGCGCGGTCGCGATGATGCCCAACGTGAACGACGCGTCGTACGCCCAGTACAACGATACGTGGGTGGTTGTCTTTGGGCCGATACGACTCTCTTCGCTGTTTCGTGACGGCGGCCTGAGTGAGGCCCTCGTCACCGGGCGGCTGTCCAGCGTGGGTCTGCCGTTCGTCTGGGACCCGTTTCCTCCGTCATCGGCGCAGTCTGCGCGTCCCGAGTTGAACTGGCTGCGCGTGTTCACTCTGCTGGTGCCGCCGGACCGCGCCGATGAGGCCCGCGACCTGCTTTCCGCGTTTCGAGGATAGGCGATCACGACCTGTGATATACTGCTCAGGTTGTGCCGTCGACCCCGGCCTGAGAGGTGCGATATCCACCATCGCCCATCCCGGACCGGGGCGTAATCCACGGAAAGGTGGAAACTGATATGCCGCTTGAAAAGGACGTCAAGACCACGATCATCAGCGAGTACCAGCGAGGCGAGAGCGATACCGGCTCGACCGAAGTACAGGTCGCCTTGCTCACCCAGCGCATCCGGGACCTCACTGAGCACCTCAAGATCCATAAGAAGGATCATCACACGCGTCGCGGGCTGCTCAAGCTCGTCGGTCAGCGCCGTCGTCTTCTCGCGTACCTCAAGAAGACAGACATCGAGCGCTACCGCACCGTGATCGCCCAGCTCGGGATTCGCGGGTAAACAACCGGTTACAGGGAAGGCGAGGGGAGAACCCTCGCCTTCTTCAATCATTGGCTGCTCGCAAGGGGCGGGTGGCTGAGGCAGAGGGAAGAAGAGAGAAGAATATGACGAAGACAGTTGAGACATTCGAGCTGTACGGCAAGGAGTACACCCTCGAGACAGGCGAACTCGCCAAGCAGGCTGGTGGCGCCGTCATTGTGCGTCAGGGCGATACGATGGTGCTCGTGACGGCTACCGCGTCGAGGCAGCCCAAGGATCTGGATTTCTTCCCGCTCACGGTCGACTTCGAAGAGCGGATGTACGCCGCGGGCAAGCTTCCCGGCGGTTTCATCAAGCGCGAGTCCCGCCCGTCTGAGAAGGCCGTGCTGACCGCACGCATGATCGACCGTCCGCTGCGCTCAGCGTTCGCCGATGGGTTTCGCAACGAGGTTCAGATCATCGCGACCGTGCTCTCGGCTGACCAGGTCCACCAGCCTGACGTCATCTCGATCATGGGTGCCTCCACGGCGCTCATGGCCGCCGGAATCCCGTTCGAGGGTCCGCTGGCGGGCGTGAGGGTTTCTCGCGATGCCGACACCGGCGAGTTTCTGGTCAACCCGACCTTTGACGAGGCCGAGAACTCCGATCTGGACCTGATCGTCGCGGGAAGCCGTGACGCCGTCTTCATGATCGAGGCCGCCTGCAACGAGGTCTCGGAAGAAGACATGCTTGCAGCCATGGCCTTCGCTCAGGAAGCCATCTCCGAGTTGTGCGCCATCCAGGAGCGCTTCTTGGCTCGTATCGAGATTCAGCCGATGCACGTCGCCATCAGCGCTCTGGATCCCGCGCTCATCGACCGCGTCTTCGCGGCCGGTGCTGACAAGATGAAGGCTGCGTTGCACAACCCGGACAAGCACGCTCGAATGGATGCCGTGCAGGCCGTGAAGGACGAGCTTCTCGCCACGCATTCGCCTGAAGAACTCGCGGCACAGGGTAAGGACATCAAGGCCGCGCTCAAGCTGCTCGAGAAGAAGACCATGCGCACGATGGTTCTCGAGGAGGGCGAGCGTGCAGACGGCCGTAGGCTCGACGAGGTTCGTCCGATCAGCTGTACCGCCGGTTACCTGCCGCGCGCACACGGATCCGGCCTGTTCACCCGTGGTCAGACCCAGGTCCTCTCTGTGCTGACGCTGGGCATGCTCAACGAGTGGCAGCGCCTCGACACGATCGACGTCTCCGAGGGCAAGCGCTACATCCACCACTACAACTTCCCGCCGTTCTCGACCGGCGAGACGGGCTTCATGCGTGGCCCGAAGCGCCGCGACATCGGTCACGGCGCACTGGCCGAGCGCGCTTTGTTGCCGGTGATCCCTGCGGAAGACGTGTTCCCCTACACGATTCGCATCGTCTCAGAGGTACTCGAGTCCAACGGCTCCTCGTCGATGGGCTCGGTGTGCGGCTCGACGCTGGCCCTCATGGACGCCGGCGTTCCCATCTCGGCACCGGTTTCAGGCATCGCGATGGGGCTCATCAAGGAAGGCGACGACGTCGCTGTTCTCTCCGATATCCAGGGCCTCGAGGACTTCCTCGGCGACATGGACTTCAAGGTCGCTGGTACCCCCAACGGCATCACCGCGATGCAGATGGACAACAAGGCCAAGGGTCTGTCCTTCGAGATCCTGCGCAAAGCGCTCATGCAGGCCAAAGCGGGCCGCGCGCACATTCTCGACAAGATGATCGAAGTGATCGCTGAGACTCGCGACGAGATGAGCAAGTTCGCGCCACGCATCATCACCATCAAGATCCCGTCGGACAAGATCCGTGAGGTCATCGGTAGCGGCGGCAAGGTCGTGCGCGGCATACAGGAAGAGACCGGCGCCCAGATCGACATCCAGGAAGACGGCACCATCTACGTGGCCAGCCGCGACCTCGGTGGCGAGGAGGCGGTCCGCCGCATCCAGGCCATCGTCAAAGAGCCCGAGATCGGCGAGGAGTACCACGGCCGCGTCGTCTCGATCCAGGCGTTCGGTGCGTTCGTCGAGCTCATCCCCGGAAAAGACGGCCTGCTGCACATCAGCCGTGTCGCCCAGGGTCGGGTGGGCAAGGTTGAAGACGTGCTGAGCGTCGGCGATGAGGTCAACGTCAAGATCATCGACATCGACGATCGCGGCAAGGTTTCGCTGGACCGCTTGGACAAGCCGCCGGCACCTGAGGGTTCCGCCGACTCCGCCCCGTCGGACGACCGTGGGCCACGCCGTGACGGCGGCGGTCGAACGGACGATCGGCGTCCGCGACGTCGCCAGTAGATTCACTCGGATACGTGATCGATGCGAGGCCCTCGAAGGATGGGGGCCTCGCATTTTGGTATCACTCGATGACAGTTCACCCGGCCAAAGGAATCGATCGGCTTGCGACAACGGGTACGGTGACCAGCACGCGACCATCCTGGGTGTACACGATCTGCCCCAGCACCTGGCCTTCCACGACAGGAGCGGCTACGCGAGAATCAAGGATCACGACCCGCTCGACCGGACGAAGCGGATCATACGGCGCGACGGTTGCCGTGCTCGGTGCGGCCCTGACCGGCACTTCTGGGTCCGCGGCGCCATCGACCGGCACGACACCCACCGTCTCCTCAGCAGAGGCACGTGACGCGGTCGCGACGGCGCTCACGGTCGCGATGACGCTGGAGCCCTGGATGAAGTGCACGACGCCAAGCGTCTGACCTGCGAACACCGGGACCGCCACACTCGTCGGCAGCGATACGTTTCTCGTCACCGCCCCAAGCGGGCCGAACACCGGGGTCGAAACGGTGTTCTCGCATCGGACACCGACGGACATGCTCGGGTTCGCCGAGATCGGTACCGCGCCGACCGTTGAAGTCACCGAGCCAAGCTGCCTGACGCGGTAGTGCCGAAAGCCCCATGCGAGCAGCCTTGCTGAACTCACGAATCGCGCTGACGATGACGATGAACCGAGTACGACCGTTGACAGCGACACGCCGTCGCGGCGCGCGCTGGCAACGTAGCAGTACCGCGCATCGCCGGTGTATCCGGTCTTGCCGCCATGCAACCCCTCGACCTGTCCCAAGAGCGCATCGGTGCTCTTGAGCGTACGCGCGGAGCGCGTGCGATACGCGGGCAGTCGAACCGCTCTCAACCCGACGATCCGCTTGAACTCAGGTTGCGCCATGGCTGCTCTCATCAACACGGCGAGGTCTGCGGCCGAGGAGTAGTGCCCCGTGGCGTCGAGGCCATGCGAGTTGACATAGCGGGTGTCACGTAGCCCCAGCTTGACCGCGCGAGCGTTCATCATCTTCGAGAAGCCCCCCACACTGCCGCCCACGTGAATGGCGAGTGCGGTGGCCGCGTCGTTTGACGAGGCGACCAGCGTCAACTCAAGCAGCTTGCGCACGCTTCGCTTCTCGCCACTTCGAAGCCCGGTGGCGTAAGGGACGCGGCTGGCAGCCCTGGTGATGGTGATGGTCTCGGTCGGAGTGGTGTGCTCCATGACGAGGAGCGCGGTCATGATCTTCGTTGTACTCGCCATCGGGCGCTGTGCTCGGAGGCTCCGCGACCAGAGCACACGCCCGTCCGCGGTGACCAGGGCCCCTGCGCGTGCAGAGATGTCCGGGGCGACAGAGGTCGGTACCGACCCTCTCGACAGCGGGATGCCGTCGATGCGATCGGTAGCAAGCCTGGAGGCGAGCGCTGATGACGGGTGCAGCACGAGCGAGCCCGCGAGCACGCCCGCAACCAGCAACACGCGAAGTGCGCACAGGGCACCGTACACACTTCTGCGCGCGAACCCTGTCATCCGAGACGCCCTTCATGCGGTGAACGCGGGGCTCGAGGTGCCCCTGAGTCTCTGCGTGCATTGTAGCGTCCCTCGTCCAGACGGGAGGCTCTCCACGGTCCAACGTGTTCGGGTACCCTGTTGACATGCGCTTCGAGCGCATCGCTTGCTTCGCCGCATCGACCCGAATGGGGTGTTCATGTTCTATCGAAAGACGGTCCTCGACAACGGTATCACCGTGATGAGCGAGCCTATGGACTCGGTTCGCTCTGTCGCTTTGGGAATCTGGTTCGCCGTGGGCAGCCGGGATGAGACTTCGCAAGAAGCAGGCATGTCTCACTTCATGGAGCACATGATGTTCAAGGGTACTTCGACGCGGACCGCCAAAGAGATCTCGGAGAGGTTCGATCATCTCGGCGCGGAACTCAATGCCTTCACGTCGAAGGAGTACACCTGCTACTACAGCCGCTTCGTCGATGAGCATCTGCCCAAGGCATTCGAACTTCTCGCCGACATGGTCGTTGACGCGAGCCTCACCAGCGATTCGTGTGTATCCGAACGCGAAGTCGTGATCGAAGAGATCGCGCGGATGGAAGACACTCCCGACGACCGCATTCACGAGCTGTTCGACAAGGCGCTGTGGCCCGATCATCCCATCGGGCTTCCCATTCTCGGCAGTCGAGCCAGTGTCGGCGTCTTCGACCACGAGAGCTCGGTCACGTTTCGGTCCCGGCACTACCTTTCTGGGAACTGTGTCATCGCCGCTGCCGGCAGTGTCGATCACGAACTCCTCGTTGAACTCACTGAAAGGTATCTTGGCGGCTTGTCCGAAGGACCGCGCTCCGTGCGGCCGGTTGCGAAATCCTCAGGGGTCTCACGCATCTCTGTCATCGAGAAGGACACCGAGCAGGCCCATATCTGCTACGGCGTCGAAGCGATGAACGCTCACCATCCGGACCGCTTCGCGCTCTCCATCCTCGATGGCGTGTTGGGTGGTGGAATGAGCTCGCGACTGTTTCAAGAGATCCGTGAGAAGCGCGGGCTGGCCTACGCGGTCTACTCGTTCTCTGCGTTGTATCGAGACACGGGACAGTTCGCCGTGTACGCCGGAACCAGGCCTGACAACGCCCAGGAGGTCATCGGACTGATTCGCCAGGAGATGGAGCAGGTCGCCTCATCCGGTGTCACTCCACACGAACTGGACCGCGTGAGGCAGTCCACCAAGGGTCATCTCGTCTTGGGAATGGAATCTACACGCATGCGCATGACGCGCCTTGGCAAGAACGAGGTCGTGGGTGGCGAGATACTCTCTGCTGACGAGATCGTGGAGCGCTTCGACGCGATCACGATGGAGGACCTCAAACGGGTCGCCGCAGGGGTGCTGGAGCGCGAGCGAGTGCTCGCAGTCATCGGCCCGTTCACGCGTCAGCAGCTCGAGCCGTTGGTCCAGTAGGATGAACGCAGAGGCGGCCATGACTGAAGAGGAAGCAGGGAAGATGATACGCGTTCTTGTGACAGGAGCAGCAGGCCGCATGGGTTCTGAGGTGGTCAAGGCTGTCACCGCAGCCGACGGGATGGAAGTCGTCGCAGCGGTGGATGTGAACTGCGCCGGTCTGGCTATCGACGACGGTGCGGGGGGCTCGGTCAACTGCGTCGCCTCGCTTGTGACCGCGATCGCTGATACCCGCCCTGACGTGATGGTCGATTTCACCCACCCCGACGCGGTCGAGGGAAACCTCTGCACCGCGATGGCGGCCGGCGTCGACTGCATCGTCGGCACGACCGGCCTGTCTGACGAGAAGCTTGTCCAGCTGGCTGAATGCGAGAACGCCCATCCCGGCACATGCTTGTTCTACGCACCGAACTTCGCCATCGGCGCAGTGCTCATGATGCGGTTCGCCGCGACGGCCGCGCGCTTCATGGACCACGTCGAGATCATCGAGCTTCATCACGACCGCAAGGTCGACGCCCCCAGCGGGACGGCGGTGCGCACGGCTCGGCTGATCTCAGAGGCCCGCACACAAACCCCTGTCGCACCCGGGCGAGAGACTGAGCTCGCGGGCATGGAGGGCGCCCGTGGCGCACTCGTGGACAACGTCACCGTGCACTCCGTCCGTCTGCCCGGACTCGTCGCGCACCAGGAGGTGCTGTTCGGCGGACAGGGTCAGACGCTTTCCATCCGTCACGATTCCATCGATCGCACGAGTTTCATGCCCGGCGTCGTTCTCGCCATTCGCAATGTTTCCGGACTCTCAGGCCTCGTTGTCGGTCTCGAGAACCTGATGGGGGAGTAGCGTGACGGAGGGAGCCTCTACCGCGCGCACGAAAACCCCCGTCGTGGTCATGAAGTTCGGCGGCACGTCGCTGGCCACAGAGCAGGGTCGCGCTGGTGTTGCCGCACGCGTCATCGGCATCTTGGAGTCGGGCAAGGCGCCCGTCGTCGTCGTGAGCGCTATGGGGCGCAAGGGTGACCCGTACGCCACCGATACCCTGCTCTCCTTGGTCCAGGAATTGCCGACGGACCCTCGCGAGCGCGACCTTCTCGCCACTCTGGGGGAGACCATCAGCGCGATTGTCGTAGCGCACGAACTGCGCTCGAAGGGCGTCGACGCGCATGCGCTCACCGGCGGCGAGGCCGGCATCCTGACCGATGACGCATACGATGGAGCCTCGATCACCGAGATACACACCGGGCCACTCATCGCTCTCATCGACGTCGGCAGCGTGCCGGTCGTGTGCGGTTTTCAGGGCATGACCGAGCAGGGCCGCGTCACCACGCTCGGCCGTGGGGGCAGCGACACGACCGCATGCGCGCTCGGTGTCGCGCTGCACGCCCAAGAGGTCATCATCTTCACCGATGTAGACGGTGTCATGACCGCGGACCCTCGTACCTGCGGGAGCGCAGGTGTTCTTGAGTCCGTACGTGCCGATGAGCTCTTTCAGATGGCCCGGGCAGGCAGCCGAGTGGTTCATACGTCGGCGGCCGAGCTCGCGCTCGCCAGTGGGCTCGCCGTACGCGTGCGAAACACCTACAGCGATCATCCCGGTACCCTCGTGGCTGACATCGCCGGTTACCGCTCGAGCTCGGTGGCTACCGCAGTCACGCACACGAGCGGAGTCACCCGCCTGCGCGTCACGTTGTCGGCCCCTGAGGGCACTGCTGAGCACATGGCGGCCCAGGCGGTCGTGTACCGAGCGATGGCGGACGCGAACGTCTCACTCGACATGTTCACCCCTGTGGGCGACAGGCTCGTCTTCACCGTGGCAGCTCCTTCGGTCGAGGTGGCACTCGGCGTTCTGGAGGCCCTCGGCCTCCAGTACCGAGTCACCGCCGAACTCGCCAAAGTCACGGTGGTGGGGGCCGGAATGCATGGTGTTCCGGGCGTGATGGCGCGCCTTGCTGGATATCTGGCCGATGCAGGAGTGAATGTGCTCCAGACGGCAGACTCGCACACCACGATCTCGGTGCTTGTGAACGCCCGCGACGCCGAAAGGGCGGTCTCAGCGTTGCACGACGGCTTCGACCTGGGATCGTGACGTCGTGACGTTGGCGTGATCGCGTGCTCCGATGTCAGTCGCGTGTGGCACAATGCACACACAAGAACGTGTGTCCGCGCCCGCAGACGTGCGGACGAGAATTTCGAGGGGTTGGACTCTTGATGACTGATCCGCGATTCGGCCGCATGATCACGGCCATGGTGACCCCGTTCACCGCAGACAACTCACTCGACCTCGACAAGGCGGCCGAACTCGCGCACCGCCTGCTCGACACCGGAAGCGACGCACTGGTCGTCTGCGGGACGACGGGCGAGAGTCCGACCGTCTTCTACGACCAGAAGATAGACCTGTTCCGCGCCGTCGTCGAAGCTGTGGACGGCGCTGCGCCCGTCATCGCGAACGCGGGGGACAACTGCACCGACGACTCGGTCCGTTTCGCGCGCGAGGTCGTCTCACTGGGCGTCGACGCGATCATGGCCGTCGTGCCCTACTACAACAAGCCTCCACAAGAGGGCCTCTACCGACACTTCCGCGCGATTGCCGAAGCCGTCGATGTGCCCGTGATCCTCTACAACATACCCGGTCGCTGCGTGATCAATCTCGAACCAGCCACCGTCATCCGTCTGGCTGACGATTGCGAAAACATCGTTGCACTCAAACAGGCGAACCCCGATCTCTCTCAAGCTGCCACTGTTCTTGCCAACGCGCCCGAGGGGTTCGAGGTCTTCGCCGGTGACGACGAGCTCACATTGCCGCTCATGGGACTGGGAGCCCGTGGTGTCATCAGCGTCGTGAGCCACGTGGCCGGAGTGCGTTTCAAAGAAATGATCAACGCGCAGATCTCGGGAGATCACACCCGGGCGCTGCGTATCCATCTTGAGTTGCTGCCGCTCATGAAGACTCTGTTCATGACAGCGAACCCGATAATGGTGAAGAAGGCGCTCGCCCTCCAAGGATTCTCGACGGGAGGCGTTCGACTACCACTGGTCGAAGCCACCGCAGAGCAGATCTCGGAGCTCGAGCGCGTCATGCGTCACGTTGGCGTGCTGTAGGACCCCTACGGGCAAGCACGACCGAGAGGAGCTCGAAGAACACACATATGTCGAAGAAACAACAACGCCTGCGCGTCATTCCGCTTGGGGGACTTGACGGCATCGGCAAGAACATGACGGTGATCGAGTACGATTCTGACATGGTAGTCGTCGACGCCGGTCTGATGTTCCCGGATGACGATCACCCAGGCATCGATCTCATCCTTCCTGACTACTCCTACATCCTGAAGAACGCCGATAAGCTCCGCGCGATCATGATCACGCATGGTCACGAGGACCATACGGGCGCCCTGCCGTATCTGCTCAAGGACCTTGACCGGCCTGTGCCGGTACTGGGTACCAAGCTCACACTCGGGCTCATCAAGAACAAGCTCGAAGAGCACCGCATCAAGAGGCCGAAGCTGCGCGAGATTCGTGCGGGCGGTCACGTTTCGATGGGCGCTTTCGGACTCGATTTCTTCGCGGTGAACCATTCGATTCCCGACGCCGTCGGGATCTTCATCCGCACCCCCGTCGGCACGATCGTCCATACTGGCGACTTCAAGCTCGACCAGACTCCCATCGACGGCCGCCTCACTGATTACGGCGCGCTGGCCAAGTTCGGCAAGGCGGGGGTCACGCTGCTGATGTCTGACTCCACAGGCGCCGAGAACAGCGGTATCACGCGCTCCGAAGCAGATGTGGGAGTCGCGCTGCGCGAGATCATCTCAAGTGCCAAACAGCGGGTCATCGTCGCATCATTCGCAAGCCACGTTCATCGACTCCAGCAGGTCTGTGACGCGGCTACCGCTGCGGGTCGCAAAGTCATCGTCACCGGTCGCTCGATGGTCAACAACACCAAGGTCGCCCGCGAGTTGGGCTACCTCACCATCGACTCAGACGATATCCTCGACGCTTTTGACAATCACGGACTGCCTCCCGAGAAAGTCGTGATCCTGTGCACCGGGAGCCAAGGGGAGCCACTCTCAGCGCTCGCGAGAATGGCGAACAGCGACCACAAGACGGTGACAGTCCAAGAGGGCGACACGGTCATCATCTCCGCGTCACCGGTTCCAGGCAACGAGAAAGCGGTATCGCGAGTGATCAACCGTCTCTCGAAGGCGGGCTGCGACGTCGTGCACCGCGGGAATGCCCACGTTCACGTGTCGGGTCACGCGGCCTCAGAAGAGCTCAAGCTCATGCTGAACCTCACGAAACCCGAGTTCTTCATGCCGATTCACGGTGAGACCCGGCATCTGATGGCTCATGCCAAGCTTGCCGAGGCGGTCGGTGTCGACAAAGAGAACATCTACGTCATGGACAATGGCGACTGCCTGGAGATCGACGAGGAGTACGCTGAGCTCGGTCAACGGGTCGAATCCGGGGTCATCTACGTGGACGGCGTCACCGTCGGCGACATCGGCCAGGTCATCTTGCGCGACCGGCAGCACATGAGCCAAGACGGTTTGGTCAGTGTTGTGATCGCCATTGACGCCAGGACCGGCAAGATGGCCGGAGAGCCGCAGGTCGTCACTCGCGGCATCGCCATCAATGAAGACAAGAACCTGATGGCTGAATTGAACGCCCGCTTGTCCAAGACTCTGCTCAAGACCGGTCGGGAGGGCGTGACGGACTCGGCTGTCGTCAAGCGCGCGGTACGCGAATCCATCTCGCAGTTGCTTTGGGAACGTCTGAAGGCGCGTCCTATGATCATCCCGGTGGTGATGGAGGTCTAGTGGAGATCATTCAGGCCTTCGTACTCGGAGCCATCCAGGGAATGACTGAGTTCCTGCCGATCTCCTCATCAGGGCACCTGGTGATCGTGCCGGCCGTCTTCGGTTGGGAGCAGTTCTCCGGCAACATAGCGTTTGACGTGCTGCTGCATGCGGCTTCGCTGATGGCGATTGTCGTGTATTTCCGTAGAGACTTGTGGAACATGGTGCTCGCCGTGTTCTCCACCGGCGACGCGCGAGCAAGCGATCGACGACTTGCGTGGCTCATCGTCGCAGGCACCTTCGTCACGGGTGTGATCGGTCTGTCGTTTGACGACTTCTTCGAATCGCTCTTCTCGTCCGTACTGTGGACAGGTGTCTTCTTGCTGGTGACTTCGGTGTTCCTCACGTTTGCCGACAGGCTCGCCGCCATGAACACCAAGCGCCCCGAGAGCATGACTGTCGCACAAGCGGCCTTCGTCGGACTCGCTCAGGCGGCCGCCATCGCACCCGGAATCTCGCGTTCAGGCGCTACGATCTCTGCGGGTCTGCTGATCGGACTCCCACGTGAGCAGGCAGCCAGGTTCTCGTTTCTGCTCTCAACGCCGATCATCTTCCTCGCCACCGCAAAGACTGCGGTCGACGCGATCACCGAGGGCTCGACGTTGCCCGGCCTCACTGCGTGCGCGGTGGGATTCGGCGCATCGGCGATCGCGAGCTACTTGGCAATCGCGTGGCTGCTCGGATACCTGAAGAATCACTCGCTTCGCCCGTTCGCGATCTACACTGCGCTTATGGGTACCGCGGTCATCACCTGGCAGATCGTACTCTAGGAGCAGTAACGTCATGGTCGGCAAACAGAAACAACCCACACGTGCCTCAAAGACTCGCGGATCCACCGCCGGTCGCGCACGCTCGGGCTCGGTCTCGAAACGCGTCACGTCACAGGGGTGGCTTGACGAGGGATCTCGACGCGACATCGTCGGCGTGACCTTGTCCGTCCTCGCTGTCGCACTCATGATCGCCGTTGTGTCCACAAACAGCGGAGTCGCGGCGAACGCCGCCGCACAGACCCTGAAGACCGTCTTCGGTGTGGGCGCGTACTTGATTCCGATCGGACTGCTGCTCTGGGGTGTGTCGTTCTTCATCCGCGCAGACATACGCGAAGGTCGTACGGGGGCCGGTTTAGGCATCATAGTCGTTTCGATCATCTCACTTGTCTCCCTGTCGACCCCCAGCAAGGAGTACCTCGACGGCGATGTCGTTGCGGCTCATGGCGGCTACCTGGGCGGCGCGATCGCGTGGGCGTTCGTTTCTTTGGTCGGGCAGACCATCTCCATCGTCTTGCTTGTGGGCGTGTTGCTCATCGGCCTTGTCGTGACCGGATTGTCGATCACGGGGCTCGTTGAGATGATCCGCGAACGCTTCTTCACGGCGGCACCGGATGAGTCCCCGACTCGTGCGCGCAGCCCACGAGAGCTTCGTACCGTGCCGAAGGGCGACCTCACAGCCGACAACGGCAGCGCCGAGACGAACGCATCACCGGGTGCCCAGGGAAGAGCTGCTCGGGGCAAGGTGGTCGACCCTCAGGCGGATCGAAAGACCGTACCCACCCCCATCACGAGATCCCCGCGCGCCATGGAGGGTTTCGTGCTACCGAACGCCTCGCTTCTGGCCCGGACTTCTGAGTCGGCTGCTGGACACAAGGCAACCGACAACGAGCTTCGTGTCACCGCCCAAGACATCGCCGAGACACTCGCCACGTTCGACATCCCGGCTCGCGTCGTCGCGTGGATCGCCGGTCCTACAGTCACGCTTTTCGAGGTCGAGATCGCCAAGGGCGTGCGTCTCAACCGTGTCACTGCGCTCGCCGACGATCTTGCGCTGGCGCTTGCGGCCTCGACAGTGCGCATTCTGGCCCCGATTCCTGGCAAAGCTCTCGTTGGTATCGAAGTCCCGAACATGCGACGTACCTCCGTCACCTTGGGAGACGTTCTTTCGCCAGCCGGCGAAGACGGTCCGCTCCTGCTTGGCATCGGCAAGGACGTCGGTGGAGGACCGGTTCAGGCCGACCTCGCGACGATGCCCCATCTGCTGTTGGGTGGGACCACCGGCTCGGGCAAGTCGGTCGCCATCAACGCCATGTTGATGTCGATCCTCATGCGCTCCACGCCCTCCGAGGTCCGACTCATCCTCATCGACCCCAAGCGGGTCGAACTCTCGATGTACAACGGGGTGCCTCACCTCTACGTTCCTGTCGTTACCGAGCCGAAAGAGGCAGCCAGCGCGCTCGCATGGTCGGTGCAAGAGATGGAGCGCCGCCTCAAACTGCTGCAGATCGCGGGCGCTCGCAACATCGGTGCCTACAACGCGCTGGTGCAAGAGGGCAAGGGACCCGAGGGTGCGAGCGAGCTGCCTTACCTCGTCATCGTGATCGACGAGCTCGCCGACTTGATGATGGTCGCAGCCAAAGAGGTCGAGGACTCGATCTGTCGCATCGCTCAACTCGCCCGCGCCGCCGGCATACACCTGATCGTCGCCACCCAGCGTCCGGAAGCCAACGTCGTCACCGGACTGATCAAGGCCAACATCACGAACAGGATCGCTTTCAACGTAGCCAGCTCCATCGATTCCCGCGTCATCCTCGACCAGTCCGGCGCCGAGAAGCTGGTCGGTCTTGGCGACATGTTGTTCTCGACACCGGCGTGGTCCAAGCCGAAGCGGATTCAGGGCTGTTTCGTTTCAGAATCCGAGACAGAAGAGGTCGTTCGTCATCTCAAATCGCAGTCTGAACCGGACTACCACACAGAGATACTCAATCTCACTGTGACGCGTGGCGGAAATGGCGGGGGAGAGGGTGGTGGCGATGATGATCCTTTGCTCTGGGAGGCCGCAGACATCATCGTGATGAGCGGACTTGGCTCCACCAGCATGCTGCAACGCCGCCTCAAAGTCGGCTATGCCAGGGCCGGCCGTATCATGGACATGCTGGAGGCGAAGGGCATCGTCGGTCCTCCAGACGGCTCCAAACCCCGCGAGGTCAACGTCGACGTCGAGGGCCTTGAGGCGATCAAGGCGTTCGATCGTGAGGATCTCTCAGGTGGTGAGTCTGATGTCTAGACTCGGAGACACCCTGCAGGAACGTCGGCGTGCTCTCGGACTATCGATCGAACAGGCCGAGGAGGCCACGAAGATTCGAGTCAAGCTGCTGAGAGCGATCGAGCATGGGGAGTACGATCGGCTTCCAAACCCCGGTTACGTTCGCGGCTACATCTCGAGCTACGCGCGCTTCCTTGAACTCGATCCGCTCCCTCTCCTTGCGATCTACAAGGCGGAATCGGGAACCATGCGGCGGCCCGACCTCGATCTTCCCCACGTGGAAGAAGCGGTTCCGCGAACGGGAGAGCAACACGCGGTACCGTTTCGCGTCGCCGTGATCCTCGTCATCGTTCTTGTCGCGATATCCGTTGCAGTCTGGTTCGCGATTCGCCTTGCCAGTGGTCCAGCGACGCTCGCACCCGAACCGGTACCGCCGCAACGATCGACTGCGCCCAGCAGCGCCATAGCTGGAAGCGAGACATCGGATCCAAAACCTCGTACCGGAGAGGTCTCACAAGCGGCGCCCTTCACGCTCGACGTTTCGGTCGATGCTGCGGGCGCCTCATGGTTGCAGATCTCGGTCGACGGCAGACAAGCCTACGTGGGTACACTCACCGGCGGCCAGTCAAAACGTTTCGAGGTCACTGCAGAAGCCTCCGTTAGAATCGGGAAGCCGGCTGTCGTCACGATCCTCAGAGACGGAAAGAAGGTTGCGCTTCCCAAAGGCGAAGCGCCCGTATTGACACTGACCGCAGAACCGCCCGAATAGGCCCCAAGAATGTGGAGGGTGAACCACCATGTCCAAGGACAACAGTTTCGACGTCGTCTCTGAAGTCGATCTGCAAGAAGTGGATAACGCCTATCAGCAGGCAGCCAAAGAGCTCGTACAGCGCTACGACCTCAAGGATTCCGGAGCCACCCTTGAGTTCAGCAAGGGTGACAAGTCCTTCACTCTGCATGCCCCCTCCGACTTCATCGCTCATCAGGTGATGGACGTGCTGAACTCCAAGCTCGTGCGACGTGGTGTCGACCTCAAGGCCGTGTCGTGGAGCGCTCCCCAAGCCGCCAGCGGCGGCACCGTACGCCTTGCGGGGACGCTCGTCATGGGAATCGAGACCGATCTGGCCAAGCGGATCAACAAGGAGATCCGTGACGAGAAGTACAAGGTCAAAGTACAGATCGAGGGCGACAAGCTGCGCGTGAGCGCCCCGAAACGCGACGACCTGCAGTCCGTCATCGCGTTTCTCAAAGAGAAGGACTACGGCATCCCTCTCCAGTACACGAACTACCGATAGCCGATGGCCCAGTCAGGACCCCGCGTGTCCGTCGCCTTCGTCACATTGGGCTGTCCGAAGAACGAGGTCGATTCGGATCGCATGGCCGCCGCCGTGGCTGGCTCTGCCTACCACCTCGTGGATGACCCCGCGCGCGCTGACGTCGTTGTCGTCAACACCTGCTCGTTCATACAAGAGGCTACCGAGGAGTCCATCGCGACGGTCCTTGACTACGCGCACCGCTGGGCGCCCGAGAACAAGAGTCGCAAGCTCATAGTCGCCGGATGCATGCCCAGCCGTTACGGCTCACAACTCGGCCAGGCCATGGCAGAGATCGATGCGTTCCTGCCGGTCTCCGACGAGGGCGGTCTCCTACCGCTTCTCGCTGACCTGACCGGCGTCGACTGGAGGGCTACCGAGGGTGCTTCTCCCAGCCCGGTCGCGCAGCGCACCGTCTCAGGCCCAAGCGCGTATGTCCAGGTTTCTGACGGGTGCCACCGCGCGTGCACGTACTGCACGATTCCCGCGATCCGAGGTCCTTATCGTTCGCGGATTCTCGCTGATATCGTCGCCGAGACCGTCGAGCTCGTCGGGAAGGGTGCGCGCGAGATCGTCCTCATCGGTCAAGACATCACTTCCTGGGGACGCGATCTCGAGTGCTCGAACACCATCGCAGACGTCGTTGAAACGGTCGCTCGCATCGAGGGCGTGCGCTGGCTGCGGCTCATGTACGCACAGCCCGACGGCATCACTGACGAACTACTCGATGTCATGGCCGCACACGACAACATCGTGGGCTATCTCGACATGCCTCTCCAGCATGCCAGCGGCGACGTGTTGCGGCGCATGGCGCGTCGCGGTGACGCAACTGAGTATCTCGCCTTGATCTCGCGTATCCGGGCGAAGGTGCCGGACATCGCGTTGCGTACCACACTCATCGCGGGCTTTCCGGGCGAGACCCCCTCAGACGCCAAGCTTCTCCAACGTTTCGTTGTTGATGCCGGGTTCGATTATCTCGGAGTGTTTCCGTTCTCGCCTGAGGAAGGGACACCTGCCGCCGGGTTCACCCAGCAGATCCCTGTTCGCACCCGTCGCGCTAGAGCCCAGCGGTTACGCGACCTTGCAGACCAGATCGGTGTGATGCGCGTTTCGCGTAGGGTGGGGGAGATGATCGAAGTCCTCGTTGAGGGCTATGATAGCGAGGAGGACTCCGTAGTGGGGCGTTGGCGTGGCCAGGCTCCAGAGATTGACGGTATCGTCTTGCTCGACCGTGGCGACGAAGGAGACATCGTTCTTGCCCGCGTCACGGACTCATACGGCTACGACCTCGAAGCGGAGGTCATCTGATGGCGAACCCCAAAGTCGGACTCAATGCAGCGAACTCGGTGACCGTGGCGCGCGTCGTTCTCACGCCGGTCTTCCTCGTGGTGCTTCTCGCCGATTGGCCCGAGTGGATCGCCGCCCCTGTGTGGCTCGCCGCCTTGAAACCGATCCTGGCCGCGGCGATATTCATCCTACTTGCCGCCACGGACGGCGTTGACGGCTACCTTGCTCGGAGCCGCAACGAAGTGACGACGTTCGGCAAGTTCATCGACCCTCTGGCGGACAAGCTTCTTGTGACCGCCGCACTCCTCGCACTCATCGAGCTCAATGTTTTGCCCGCGTGGGTCGCGCTCGTCATCATCAGCCGTGAGTTCATCGTCAACGGCTTGAGGATGGTCGCCTCTGCGGAAGGTGTCATCATCGCGGCTTCGATCTACGGGAAGGTCAAGACCGTCTTGCAGATCATCGCCATCGTCATGTTCCTGATCAAGGACAGTCAGGCTGTCGCATCGTTCGGTAGCGGCGTTGTTCTGTTCGCGCAGATCGCATCGTGGACCGTGATGGGGGCTGCCTTGATCGTCACCGTCGCATCCATGCTCGACTACTTCCGCCGTGCGCCCGATATCCTCATCGGTCCATGGAGCGACGCAAGCCCTGAAGCGATATCCGCGGCTCAGGACGCGGAGGACGAACTGACCGACTGACCACTCGCGCGCGGTTCTTGGAAAGGTCCACGTCGTGGAACGTATTCTCGCTGCGATCGTCACGGTTGGTTCTGAGCTCACCGAGGGGCTTCATGTCGACACCAACTCCGCCGAGATCGCCCGTGAGCTGGGGAGTCGCGGAGTCGTCGTGTTCGAGGCCGTGAGTGTGCCAGACGACCTTTCGCTTCTCGCGAGCACGCTTCGCAGACTTCTGGCTCGATACGACCTCGTGATCACTACCGGCGGGCTCGGTCCCACACACGATGACATCACGCGAGAAGCCGCGGCACAAGCGGTGGATGCCACCCTCGTACGCGATGATCGTCTTGTGGAGCTACTGTCGCCCAGTGCGCGACTTCACAAGGATGCAGAGGCGTGCTCCCGGACCTTTCGCCAGGCTGAGGTGATTCCGGGGGCTCGAATCATCGATCCTGTGACGGGCACAGCCCCGGGTTTGGTCATCCGGACTCCAAGAGGCATGCTCGCGCTGCTTCCCGGTCCTCCCTCCGAGATGCGTCCCATGCTGGACGTCATTCTCACTGATCACCCCCGTACGGGCATGGACTCCGCCGATCTCGGTGTGGTCGGTCTCACCGAGTCAGACGCGCAGGTCCGTGTGTCTCGCGTGCTCGATGAGTTCGGTCCGGTTCGTTTCACCGTGCTTGCTCGGCCGGGCGATGTTCGCATCATCCTCTCCGACGACGGTGTGGGAGCCGACGTGTTCTCCTCGGCGGTTGACGCGGTCGTGACATCACTCGGTGAGCATTGCTACACCACCGAGGGCCTGACTCTTGCGCAAGTGACCGTCCAGTGTGCGATTCGGTGCGGCTTGACGCTTTCATGTGCGGAATCATGCACCGGCGGGATGATCGCCTCGGAGCTCACCAGCGTCGCGGGCGCCTCCGCGGTCTTTCTCGGCGCGGCAGTCACGTACTCGAACGAATCGAAATCCCTCGTGCTCGGCGTCGATGAAGCCCTCATCTCCGAACACGGCGCCGTGAGCGGACCCGTCGCCCTCGCGATGGCGCGAGGAGCCCGGGAACGGTTCCGCTCAGACATCGCCGTTGCAACGACCGGCATCGCCGGCCCCGGTGGCGGGAGCCCCGACAAACCCGTCGGGCTCGTGTGGCTGGCCGTCGCCTCTGCCACGAACAGTATCGTCGAGCAACACCAGTTCCGTGCGGGGAGTCGCGTCGCCGTTCGTGCCCGAGCGACCGCCGGAGCGCTCGACCTGTTACGTCGAGATACGATGCGGGGATGAGGCTGCGCTGTTTCCTCGCGCTACCCTTGGACGAGGAACTCCTTGACGCGTGTACGTCTGCCCGAAGCGCCTTCCTCGCCGAGTCTCCCGCATGGGAGGCGGAGAAGTGGGTGCGGCGTGAGGATCTTCACGTGACACTTCAATTCATCGGAAACGTCGAGGAGCGATTCATCCCCGACGTCGTTGACGCCTTGGGCCGCGTGTTGCCGAGTGAGCGAGAAATCACCCTTTCGCACCCGCGTCTGTCGGCGATCCCCCAACCAAGGCGGGCCACGATGCTGTGGCTCTCTCTCACAGACACGACCGGCGCGTGTGCCACTCTCGCAGCCGAGATCGCCTCGGCCACCGATTCGATTCTTCGTCCTCAGAGCGCAAACCGGGTCGAAGACGAGAGATTCCGTCCCCATGTGACCCTGTGTCGCGCGCGACGCTCTCGAAGGGTTCCGCCTGACGCGATCAGTGCAGGTCAGAATACTCTTGACCAGCTGTTCGAGACGATGTCATACCCCCGTGTCACCCTGTATGCGAGCCAGTTGACGACTGCAGGTCCGCACTACCACGAACTCGTCACATGGCCCCGTTGACATCGAACATGTGTTCGTGTAGGGTGGGGATGCCCTGAGGGTTTCTCCCGTATTCCCGGATAGGAGCGAGTGAGGAATGGATCGCGAGAAGGACAAGATGCTCGACGTCACCAAAGAGCAGATTGACAAGAAGTTCGGCAAAGGCTCGATCATGAAGCTCGGCGAGCACCACTCAAATGTACAGGTTGCAGTGATTCCGACCGGCTCGCTGGCGCTGGATGCTGCACTAGGAGTCGGTGGTGTGCCTCGCGGTCGAATCGTCGAGATCTACGGCCCCGAGTCAAGCGGCAAGACAACACTCGCGTTGCAGATTCTTGCGGAAGCGCAGGCGGCAGGCGGAGTCGTAGCGTTCATCGACGCCGAGCACGCCCTCGACCCCACGTATGCCGCGCGCATCGGAGTCGACATCAACGAGCTTCTCATCAGCCAGCCGGATACCGGAGAGCAGGCGCTCGAGATCTGCGACATGCTCGTCAGGTCTGGTGCGATCGACGTCATAGTCATCGACTCGGTCGCGGCCCTCGTTCCACGAGCCGAACTCGAGGGCGAGATGGGTGACATGGTCGTCGGACTTCAGGCACGCCTCATGAGCCAAGCGCTTCGCAAGCTCGCGGGTTCGATGAGCAAGTCGAACACGACATGCGTCTTCATCAACCAGCTGCGCGAGAAGATCGGCGTGATGTTCGGAAGCCCCGAGACCACGACCGGTGGTCGTGCGCTCAAGTTCTTCTCAACGGTGCGTATCGACGTGCGTCGGATCGATTCGATCAAGCAAGGTACCGAGATCGTCGGAAACCGCGTTCGCGCCAAAGTCGTCAAGAACAAGGTCGCTGCTCCGTTCCGTCAGGCCGAATTCGACCTTATGTACGGAACAGGTATCTCGAAAGAGGGGTCGATTCTCGACTTGGGGGTCGAGGAGGGCCTCATCGCCAAATCCGGCGCATGGTACACATGTGGCGAGGAGCGCTTAGGTCAGGGTCGTGAGGCCGCCAAGGAGTTCTTGCGCGATAACCCTGATCTTCGAAATGAGATCGAAATGCGAATCCGCTGCGCACTCGGCCTGCAGATCACGCCTGCTGATGACACGGTCACAGGTGTCGCGGACACCGGCATTGCGGCAACAGTAGCGAACTGACGTGTGACGAATGGCCGACGATCGAATTGCGGCAATCAAACGCATCCGTCCCAACGGGAGGGCGGTGCGCGTGGAATTCGAGTCCGGCGAATCGATTATCCTTCCACGCAGCGTAATCGCCCAAGAGGGAATCGAGATCGGTCACGCTGGTACGCCCGAAGAGGTCACTACGCGTATTCGTGGCCTCGAGGAGAGTGCCGCGCGCGAGCGTGCCTTGAGGATGCTCAACCGCAGGGACTTCACCCGACACGAGTTCGCGGCCTCCCTGTCTGCCGACGGATTCGGCGAACGCACCATTTCGGATCTGGCACAGCGCTTTCTTGAGCTGGGGCTTCTTGACGACGAGCGCTTCGCGAGGAACTACGCCCGCGCGCGGGCGGCGTCCGGACGAGGCAGACGCCTTATTGAGCGCGAACTCAACAGCCGCGGCGTCGATGGTGACACCGCGACGGCGGCAATCGCTGGAGCCAGCGAACTCGACGAGCTGTCGCGGGCCGTTGCTGCGCTGCGGGGCTCTATACCCTCCGACCGACGCGACAGAGAGCGCGTCCTCAGGCACCTGGTGACTCGCGGTTTTGACATTCACACCGCGATGGAGGCCCTTGATTCCATCATGCAAGATGCTCACACGTAATACCGTTCATACAAGATTTCATCCCGTTCGTCGCGTTTGAGGTAATTGAAGCTTCCTTGACGACTGGTCCTGCATAGCGGTAATATCGACCTTGGCACCAGTGATTACTCGCCCAGCCTTTATGCTCGGCGGTTTCTATGCGGCAAGGACGATCCGTATGACGAACGGGCTTCAACGCCCAGTATCTCCGTATACCGATTCATCCAAGCTGCCACAGAAGATCAGGTGCCGGGCGCCAGCGCTCGGCTTTCGTGTTTGTTGAGGCCCGCGCCAGCACCCAAGTTGAAACGCGAACACGTATCCACCACTGGAAGGAGGGCGCATGGAAGCTGTGATCATCGCAATCGTCACCCTCGTGATTGGTGTCGCCCTCGGCTATGCAATCACCCGTTTTCTGATCAAGGACCGCACGTCTCGCGCTTCTGAGGACGCGGAGCGCACGGTCAAGGAAGCGGAGAAGCAGGCCGAGACCCTCAAGAGGGAAGCCTTGATAGAGGCGAAAGACCAGATCTTCCGCATGAAGCAGGAGGAGGAGACTGAGTCAAAGGAGCGCCGCCGGGAGATTTCCGCACTTGAGACCCGTCTCGTTCAGCGTGAGGAATCCATCGACCGTCGCGCGGAGTCAGTCGACAAGCGCGAACATCAGCTTGCTTCGCTTCAGGGCCAGCTGCAGAAACGCGAGGCGGATGTCGAGGCCATGATCGTCGAGGAACGTACCCGTCTCGAGGCAGTCGCGGGCATGACCACTGACGATGCACGCGCTGAGCTGATGAATCGCATCCAGGAGGATGTGAAACGTGACGCCGCTGCCTACATCCGCGAATCCGAACAAAGAGCGCGCGAAGAGGCCGACAAGAAGTCCCGAAACATCGTGAGCATCGCGATTCAGCGCGTCGCCGCCGATCACACGGCTGAGTCGACTGTCTCGGTCGTCCACATCCCCAGTGACGACATGAAGGGGAGACTCATCGGTCGCGAAGGACGAAACATCCGCGCGTTCGAGCAGCTCACGGGTATCAATCTGATCGTTGATGACACCCCCGAGGCAGTCGTCCTCTCAAGCTTCGACCCTGTGCGCCGAGAGATCGGTCGCATCACCCTCGAAACACTCATTGCTGACGGCCGCATCCATCCGGCGCGCATCGAGGAGATGTTCAACAAGGCCGAACTGATCGTCACTCAACAGATTCACGACGCCGGCGAGCAGGCCGGTTTCGACGCCGGGGTACACAATCTCCACCCAGAGATCATCCGCACACTCGGTCGTCTGAAGTTCCGCACGAGCTACGGTCAAAACGTCCTCAAGCATTCCCTCGAGGTTTCCTGGCTCGCCGGAGTGATGGCGTCTGAACTCGGTATCGACCCTACGCTTGCCAAGCGTGCCGGACTCCTGCATGACCTGGGTAAAGCCGTCGACCATGAAGTCGAAGGGCCACACGCGATGATCGGCGCAGACCTTGCGCGCCGCATGAACGAACCCAAAGCGATCGTCCATGCCATAGAGGCCCATCATGCTGATGTGGAACCTCAAACGATCGAAGCGGTGCTTGTCCAAGCCGCCGATGCCATTTCAGCCGCACGTCCCGGCGCGCGCAGAGAAACCCTCGAAAGCTACATCAAACGCCTTGAGAAGCTCGAGGCCGTGGCGAACTCATACAAGGGCGTCGAGCGCACCTACGCGATGCAGGCAGGTCGAGAGATTCGTGTGATGGTCAAGCCGGATCAAGTCTCAGACGCCGATTCCGTAGTGCTGGCTCGAGACATCGCCAAGCAGATCGAAGAGGAGCTCGAGTATCCCGGACAGGTCAAGGTTCTCGTCATTCGGGAAAGCCGCGCGATCGACTACGCGAAGTAGTTCGCACATATCATGGCTGACGACTCCTCGCTTCTGAACTTCGTGTCAGCCGTATCGGGTGACGCCTTCCTCAAGGTCGAGGAAAGCTTGGGCGACGGCTACGTTCGCCTGAAGATCTCAGAGGCCGAACGGCGACAGGCGAAACATGACATCCGAGGTGTCGAGGACGTCATCGTCGAGTTGCTCCGCAACTCCCGTGATGCGCATTCGCAGCGCATCTTCGTCGCTGCTTCTCGCGACGGGGACCTGAGACACATCACCGTCGTAGACGACGGAATCGGTGTTCCACAGTCCATGTGCGAGCGCATATTCGAACCCCGGGTCACCAGCAAACTCGAAACGATGGTCGTGGACAAGTGGGGCGTACACGGTCGCGGCATGGCCCTCTTCTCGATCAAATCGAATACCGTCGAAGCCACTGTGAAGGCGACCGCCGCCCACAAGGGGGCCGCAGTCCGGATCATCTCCGATCCCACGAATCTGCCCGAGAAGGCCGACCAGTCCACCTGGCCGACCTTGGAACGTACGGATGAAAGCACCCTGCGCGTGGCCAGAGGACCTCACAACCTCATTCGACGTACGGTCGAATTCGCTCTCGAGCATCCTGGAGTCGATGTCTACTACGGATCCGCCACTGAAGTCATTGCCACGATGGTCATGCTCAGCCGATTCGAGGTCGACGAATCTGAACTGCTCTTCTGTGAGAACCTCGCTCGCGTTCCCGTCTGGCAACGACCAGGCGCCGCAAGCGATGCAGCCGAACTCGCAGACATCGCCAACGAGATGGGACTCGAGATATCCGAGCGCTCGGCCCACCGAGTTCTCGGCGGTGAGGTCGTCCCACTCTCTTCAGTGCTTTCCGTCGCCACCGGCACCGCCAGAACTCCGATGAAACACGCCGAAGCGGATATCTACCGTGACCGGCGCGGTCTCAAGATCCACGAGGCTGATCTCAGCGCCTTCAAAGCGGAACTGGAGCGTGCTTTCGACGCTATTGCGAATCGCTACTATCTTCAGCTGCGCTGTGCACCACACGTCACGGTAGGACGCGACGATATCCGCGTCCGATTCGAAGTCGACAAGGATGACTGACTAAACCAGCCCGCTCAGCTATAATCATTCAACTACCCCGCCGTAGCTCATATGCCACCACTATCACGCCAACGACGCACTCGCCGGAAAGTTCCGGCTCACAGCAGTGTCACGCCAGGGAGGGACCGTGGAAATCCTCAAAGTGTCAAGCAAATCCAACCCGAATTCTGTCGCCGGAGCACTTGCTGGGATCATTCGCGAACAGGGTTCGGCCGAGATGCAGACCGTCGGCGCCGGGGCGCTCAACCAGGCCATCAAGGCAGTTGCCATCGCGCGTGGATTCATCGCGCCCGCCGGACTTGAACTCACGTGCATTCCGGCCTTCACCGACATCGAGATCAACGGCGAGGAACGCACAGCAATCAGACTGTTCGTCGAGTCGCGCGACATGAACCGCACCTGAGTTCGATTCGATTCGGACGTGAAAGCCGACCTCCACGTTCACTCCACCGCATCAGATGGAACGTTGTCTCCGAAGGCACTCGTGCGCGCCGCGTTGGGCGTCGGCCTCACCCATCTCGCGATCGCCGATCATGACAGCGTGGACGGAATCGCAGAAGCTCACAATGCAGCACTCGGCACCAGCCTGACAGTGATCCCCGCTGTCGAGCTCTCGGCTCTCGACGAAAACGACAACGACGTCCATATCCTTGGATTTCATATCGACACAGGCTCGAGGCCCTTCCTGACTGCTCTAGACGACCTGCGCTCGGGGAGAGTCAGGCGTGCAGAGGCGATGACCGACTCGTTGTCACGCATGGGTGCTCGGATCTCTCTCGATGACGTCTTGGCCCTCTCGTCAGGCGGCGCCGTTGGCAGAAGCCATGTCGCACGCGCGCTCGTCGCGGCGGGACACGCTGACAGCGTCTCGAGCGCGTTCGACCAACTCATAGGGCGCGATCGACCGCACTACATCGCCAAAGAGACGCATACCGTCGAGGTCGCCATAGAGCTCATTCTCGAAGCGGGGGGCATTCCTGTGATCGCGCATCCGGGCATCCATGAACTGGTCGCCCTCACGCGACGATTGACTCACCACGGACTCGCCGGCATCGAGGCCTACCACGCCGATCACTCGCCCGTGCAACGTCTCATGTACGCGAACCTTGCTGATGAGCTCGGGTTGCTCGTCACCGGTGGCACGGATTTCCACTCGCCCGACGGGCCCAATCCGCCGCTCGGCCAAGTCGACTACCCCGAAGACGCCCTCGTCGCGTTTCTTGCTGCTGGACCCTCTGTATGACGCAGCTTCGGGCACACAGCGTGCTACACTCCCTCGCGCCATGAACACCTACACGATTCGCACCTTCGGGTGCCAGATGAACAAACACGACAGCGAGCGCGTGGCTGGGTTGCTCGAGGCGCAGGGGTTGAGCGCCGTCGAGGAACCCGAAGAGGCCGACGCGATCGTGTTCATGACGTGTTGTGTGCGCGAGAACGCTGACGAGCGACTGCGCGGCCAGGTCGCGTCTCTCAAGGCGCTGAAACCGTCGAGAAGCACCGGCCCTCTCATTGCCGTAGGGGGCTGCATCGGGCAACGCGACGGACAGCTGCTCCTCGATCGTCTCCCGCACGTCGACGTCGTCTTCGGCACCCACAACATCGGTCATCTGCCTGCGCTACTCGATGCCGCAGATTCCTCTCGAACACCTCAGATCGACGTACTGGCCGAGTCCACCGGGTTCGCAAACGACCTTCCCTCCAAGCGAGAGAACCCGTGGAGCGCGTGGCTCCCCATCACCGTGGGGTGCGACAACTTCTGCTCCTACTGCATCGTGCCTCACGTGCGGGGTCGCGAGAAGAGCCGCACGCTCGAGGCGGTCGTCGAAGAGGCAAGGGCTCTTGTGGCCGACGGTGTCTCGGAGATCACGTTGCTGGGGCAAAACGTCAACAGCTACGGCCGTGATCTGTACGGCGCCCCACGCTTCGCAGAGATCCTGCGCGCGGTCGCTGATACGGGAGTGCGGCGCATCCGCTTCGCCACCAGCCATCCGAAAGACCTCTCGCCGGAGACGATACGTGCGATGACCGAGGTCCCGGCCGTCATGCCCTACCTCCACCTCCCGGTGCAAAGCGGATCGGATCGCGTCCTCGCTGCCATGAACCGGAACTACAGTCGTGAGCACTACCTAGGCCTCATCGACCGCGTCAGGGACTCGATTCCTGACGTTGCGATCTCCACCGACGTCATCGTGGGCTTTCCCGGAGAAACGGATGAGGACTTCGATGAGACGCTCGACCTCATCGAGCGAGTCGGTTTCGACCAGGCCTTCACCTTCATCTACTCGCCACGCGAAGGAACCCCCGCCGCTGACCTCGCTCCACGGGTTCCGCGCGAGGTTTCGCAGGTTCGGCTGGACCGGTTGGTCGAGTCGATCCAGCGCTCGGCGCTCGCGAACAACAGGCGACTGATGGGCCAGACCGTCGAGGTCCTCATCGAAGGCGCCAGCAAGCGTGACTCAGCGGTACTCACCGGACGCACGCCGGGAAACAAGGTCGCGCACGCGATCCTTCCGGCAGGTAGCGAACCTTCCCAGCACGCCGGACGTTTCGCCAGACTGCGTGTTCTCGAAACCCAGACGTGGTTCGTCTCGGGAGAACTCCTCGACGACTGAGCTCGTTACGGGTACACACTCAGTGAGGTGCTCGTCGCCCCTCGTATGCACATCTGGGGAGGGATGCCATGCGGTTCCCTATATTCGGCCTCATCGCGCCGCATCCACCGATCATGGTACAGAGCGTGGGCGGACCCCGATCGTCTGCGACGACGGCTTCTGTGGAGGCCATGCACCGTGCGGCACGATGCTTGAGACACTTCGCGCCCGAAACCATCGTCTTGATCTCGCCACATGCACCGACGTCATCGAACCGATTCGTCGTTGACGATGCCGCAGCTTACGCGGGATCGCTCGCTGACTTCGGCGACCCTCGTGTTGTGCAGTTCGCGGGTGATTCAGATCTTGCACACGAGATCGTCGACCGGCTTCGAGACTCCGGTCTTCCGGCGATCTCACGCTCGGAAGACGATGAACTCCGTTCGGGATGGCTTGACCACGCGTCGTTGGTTCCGTTGCGTTTCCTCGACGATGAGGGCTGTTGCTCCCTCGTCGTGGTGTCCGTCTCATCGTTGCCCTACGAGACTCACAGGAAGCTCGGAGCCGTTGCCGCCGAGGCCGCACAGGCGCTGGGAAGACGCGTGGCGTTCGTTGCGAGCGGTGACCTGTCTCACCGCCTCACCGAAGACGCTCCCGCCGGTTACTCGCCGAACGCGCGACACCTTGACGCGACCATCGTCGGCCTTGTCGAACAGGGCCGTTTCGAGACTCTCGCAGAGATCGATGCAGACCTCGTCTTCTCGGGAGGGGAGTGTGGCCTGCGCTCCATCATCGCGCTCGGGGGATACTGCTGCGAGGACCCGGCTCCGGCGCGGCTTCTCGCTTATGAAGGCCCGTGGGGAGTGGGGTACCTGACCGCTCTGATCGGTCGTGCGGCCCTCGAAACAGACGACGCGCTTCACCACCGAATCGTCGAGCGCGGCTGTAAGGGAGGGTGTGCCGGTGAAGACGAATCCGAGATCGTCAGGTTGGCCCGGGCATCGATCGTCGCGCGTCTGACCGAAGCCGAGCCGAATCCTCACCCACACCTCTCTGACGCGGCCTACCCAAAGGAGGCAGGCGCGTTCGTCTCGCTGCATCGAGCGGGGTTGCTTCGAGGCTGCATCGGCACAAGCCAGCCGTCACAGTCGACCCTGGCGGCAGAAGTCGCTTCAAACGCGATCCAGGCCGCGCTGCACGATCCACGCTTCTTGCCGCTGAAAGCCGATGAACTCGATGATCTTGAAATCAGCGTCGACGTCGTGCACCAGCCGGAGTCCTGCGAGTTCGACGATCTCGAACCGAGACGGTATGGCGTCATCGTCAATAACGGTCAACGCACCGGGCTTCTCTTGCCCGATCTCGTGGGCGTCGACGACGCACTCACGCAGGTCTCCATCGCGAAACGTAAAGCCGGCATCGGGGAGAACGAACTCGTGGGGCTGATGCGATTTCGCGTTGACCGCTACACTTGACGCGTGAACCCACCGTCCTCCCACATCGAATCGAACGCTTTCGTGGTCGCCGTCGTCGGCCCCACCGCTGTGGGCAAGACCGCGCTCGCCGAAGAGCTCGCCGTGCGCCATGGAGGCGAGATCATCTCGGCGGACTCCATGCAGGTCTATCGTCTTCTCGACATCGGCACCGCGAAACCTGCGTTGTATGAACGCCGCGTGCCGTATCACTGCATCGACCTCATCGACCCCGACGAACCGTTCTCCGCAGCCCTCTACCAGGGTGTCGCCCGCACCGCAATCAACGAATGTCACTCGCGAGGCGTGCTTCCAGTCATCTGCGGGGGCACCGGGCTCTACGTTCGCGCAGCGTTGGACGCCCTCACCTTCCCGAAAGGCGAGCAAAGAGCGAATCCGGTCCGTGAGCGCTACGAGATGATCGCACGTGACGAGGGTCCGCTCGCACTGCACGCCCTGCTGGCCAGCCACGATCCCGTAGCGGCCGAGCTCATCCATCCGAACAACGTCAGAAGGGTCATTCGCGCGCTCGAAATGGCGGAAAGCGGAATCCAGTACTCAGTTCATCATGCAGGATTGGCCAGACGTCTCGGTGTCTACGAAACTCGATTCGCCGGTCTGACGATGGAACGCGAAGCGCTCTACGCGCGAATCCACGAACGAGTTGACGCCATGCTGGAAGCGGGCCTTCTCGCGGAAGTCGAGGCGCTGTTGAGGGCCGGCTTTCGTGAGGCGATCACAGCGGCCCAGGCGATCGGGTACAAGGAACTCGTCGGTGTGATCGACGGCACGACCAGCCTCGCTGACGCGGTCGACATGATCAAGCGCGCCTCGACACGGTATGCCAAGCGTCAACTCACGTGGTTTCGAGCTGATCCGCGCGTTACATGGCTCGATGTCACCAACACGACGCTTTCCGAGCAGGTCAAGGCCGCTGAAGACGCGCTACACTTACCCGCAACCTGACATACGACCTAGGCGAGGTGCCTGAAGTGGAACTCAACTTCTCCAAGATGCACGGGCTCGGCAACGATTTTGTCGTCATCGACGATCGTGCCGGAGATCTGGAGTTCTCGCCTGAAGCTGTCGAGTGGTTCTGTGACCGCAACTTCGGCATCGGGGCGGACGGGCTCATGCTGGTACGCCCAGCCACGCTTCCTGATGCGGACTTCTCCTGGTGGTTTCGCAACGCTGATGGTTCTGTGGCTGAGATGTGCGGCAACGGGATTCGTTGCTTCGCGAAGTTCGTCGTCGATCGCAAGCTGATCGACGAAAGCGCAGACACGGTGCGGATCGAGACCTCGCTTGGAATCTACCGCGTCGCGGTGACGCGTGATGAGGGCGGGCTGATGACGCTTGCCACCGTGGACATGGGGCAACCGATTCTCGACCCCAAGCGTATTCCCACCACGCTAGGATGCGAGGCTCCGGAGAATCCCGTCATCGACTGCGACCTTGATACTGAACACGGCACCGTGAAGGTGACGTGTGTATCGATGGGTAACCCTCATTGCATCATCTTCGTCGACGACGTCGACGTCGCACCGGTCGCCCTGCTGGGACCCGCCATCGAGACCCATCCAGCGTTTCCGAACAAGACGAATGTCGAGTTCGCCGAGGTAGGCGAAGACGGCACGATTCGCCTTCGTGTGTGGGAGCGCGGCGTGGGGGAGACGCTTGCCTGCGGAACAGGGGCATGCGCCACGACCGTCGCCGCAGCGCTCAAGTGCCTCAACGGACGCGTCGCGACCGTTGAGCTTCCAGGAGGAGATCTCATCGTTCGGTGGGCCGAGGACGGACACGTTCACATGACCGGTCCAGCCGCAAATGTATTCGACGGAGCGATCGCGATTCCCGAAGACGAGGACGATTCCAAGAACTGAGTGCGGATCGGTACCGAGTGCTACCATGTCACGCACGTGATCGCTGTACGCTTGGCGATGCATCGACAGTCACCACTTGATGGAGAGGGCGCATACGTTGAGGACCGCAAGCCGCATGCAGAACCTGCCGCCGTACCTTTTCGCCGAGATCGACCGCAAGAAAGAGGAGAGGATGGCCCAGGGGGTCGACGTGATCTCTCTGGGGATCGGTGACCCGGACATGCCAACTCCACAGCGCATCGTCGACGCGATGGCCGAGGCCATACGTCGGCCCGCCAACCATCAGTATCCGAGCTACTTCGGTTCCAAGCCCTACCGCGAGGCGTGTGTTGAGTGGATGCGTCGCCGATTCGACGTCACACTCGATCCTGCTACCGAAGTGCTCGCTCTCATCGGCAGCAAGGAGGGCATCGCGCACCTGTTCCCGGCGTTCGTGGACCCTGGTGAATACACGCTTGTGCCGGGCATCGGGTATCCCGTCTATCACACCGGCGGCATCCTCGTTGGCGGTCTGACCCACTGGATGCCGATGAACGAGGACAACGACTTCCTCGCCGACTTTGAATCGACCCCTGCAGACGTCTTGAAGCGCGCGAAGATGATGTTTCTGAGCTATCCGAACAACCCGGCCTCGGCTATCGCGCCTGTCGAGTACTTCGACCGTGCCATCGCGTTTGCCAAAGAGCACGATCTGCTACTCGTTCACGACAACGCGTACTCAGAGATCGGCTTCGACGGTTACCGTCCGCCGAGCCTGCTTGAGCGCCCCGGTGCCCGCGAAGTAGCGATAGAGCTGTTCAGCTGTTCGAAGGCGTACAACATGACTGGCTGGCGCATCGCCTTCGCTGCCGGAAACGCTGATGCCATACGGACACTGGGCACGGTGAAATCGAACATCGACTCCGGCGCGTTCACTGCCGTCCAAGACGCGGCGATCGAAGCGATGCTCGGACCCCAAGACGACGTGTTCGAGATGAACGCTGTCTACCAGCGCCGCCGCGACATGGTCATGGACGCCCTCTCATCGATCGGACTGTCCGCACGCACCCCAAAGGGGACCATCTACGTATGGGCACGGATCCCCGAGGGCTACACGTCCGCTGAGTACGCGACTAAGGTTCTTGACGAGGCCGGCGTCATCGTGGCGCCGGGCAACGCCTACGGACCCGACGGCGAGGGCTACATCAGGCTCTCACTCGCCACTCCGGACGATCGTCTCGCTGAAGCACTGGAACGTATCAAGAACCGACTCTGAATCGAGGGGGAACACCAGACCTCGTGGGACGACCCCGCGTATATCCGCACACCAAGGATGAGAACACCCAAAGCGCTGACCGGGCGATACTCGTCGGCGTAGACAGTGGCGACTCCACATGGCCCATCGAAGAATCACTCGCCGAACTCGAACGACTCGCCGATACGGCGGGTGCCCAGGTCGTCGGCACTGTGTCACAACGACTCGACCGTCCGCACACGCGCACGTTCATCGGGTCGGGCAAGGTGCAAGAAGTGCTCGAGTTGGTTTCAGCGACCAGCGCCAATCTCGTCATCTTCGACGATGAACTCTCGCCAAGCCAGCAGGCGAACCTGAACGGTCTGTTCCCCGATGTTTCTGTACTCGACCGCACTCAACTCATCCTCGATATCTTCGGCCTGCATGCTGTGAGTCGAGAGGGAAAGCTGCAGGTCGAGCTTGCGAGTCTCGAGTATCTACTGCCCCGCCTGCGTGGAATGTGGGGCCACTTGAAGCGCGAACGTCTCGGCGGCGGTCGAGGCACCCGCTTCGGTGCGGGGGAGTCACAGCTTGAAGTCGACCGTCGCCTCGCGCGCAGGAGAATCAGCGAACTGAAGCGCGAGCTGGTCGCTGTATCTTCCGAACGCGACCTGCAGCGGAAACGCCGTGCCCGCTCGGGCGTCTTTCGAATAGCTCTCGTCGGATACACCAACGCCGGAAAATCGACGCTGCTCAATGCCCTCACGGGCGCTGATGTCCTCGCGTACGACATGTTGTTCGCCACCCTCGACTCGACCACACGCAGACTCGGGTTGCCAGAAGGCCGCCAAGTCACGCTGACCGACACCGTCGGGTTCATCCACAAGCTGCCGCATGGTCTTGTGGAGGCGTTCAAGTCGACACTTGACGAGGTGAAGGAAGCGGATCTGCTCCTCCACATCACTGATGCGGGTGCACCACAACGAGACGCCCAGATGCAGGCCGTTCGGATAACGCTCGCCGAGATTGATGCGCACACGCGGCCACACCTCATCATCATGAACAAGATCGACCAGCTCACTGCCGAAGAGCGCGACACGCTGACACGTCGCTACCCCGACGCGATACAAGTCTCCGCCATCACAGGGGAGGGGACTGACGCCGTTATCGAGCGCCTCGCGCGGGAAGCCGCACGAAACACCGAGACGCTCAGCATCTGCGTCCCCTACACCAGAGGCGATCTGGTGAAGCTCGCCCACGAACATACCCAGATCGTGTCCGAGCAGCATGTCGGAGAGGGCACACGACTGGTCATCAGGGTACCTGCTGACCTCGCATCCGCATTCCAGGAATTCGTGATCGAGGACGAGACGGCCGAATCGGATAGCGACTCGTGACTTCGAGGATTCAGAGTCGCCTGAACAACGCCACCACTTTCCCGAGCACCAATACGTCGCGAGCGTATATGGGGTCCATGTGCTGATTCTCGGGCTGTAGTCTGATCCGGTCGGCCTCCCGGAAGAACCGTTTCACCGTGGCCTCCGGTTCACCGCCTGCGTCAGACTCGACCATTGCAACGACGATGTCTCCGTTGGTCGCTACCGCCTGCTGATGAACGACGACAAAATCCCCGTCGAGTATTCCTGCGTCGATCATCGACTCTCCACGCACCCTCAGGATGAACGTGGACTCTCCGGCGAACTCCGTAGGGAGCGGGATGGTGGCCTCGATGTTCTCTGAGGCGAGAATGGGCTGTCCGGCCGCCACATGACCCACCAGAGGCACCGCACATATCCTTGAGGGGTCGAAAGACGATCCGCTCTCGCGGAAGTCGAGCACCTCCAGCGCTCGGGGCTTTGACGGGTCTCGACGGATGAAGCCCTTGGCCTCCAAGGCGGCGAGGTGGGAGTGGACGGTCGAGGATGACGACAGGCCGACCGCCACACCGATCTCACGCACGCTGGGCGGATACCCGCGCAGGTGAATCTCCGCCCTGATGAAGTCGAGTATCTGCTGCTGCCTCTTTGTGACTGCGCGGCGATACGACATCTGAATCCCCCTAGGCTGTTCGAACACGTGTACGAAACAAGTGTAGCCGCGAACGTGCGCGCATGCAAACACGCGTTCGATGAGGGGCCTTGACAACGAACATATGTTCGGTACACTGACACGAACACATGTTCTGCTGTGTGCGGACGATGTCAGAGGTGGGGATTAGGCTCGCAGGAGAATCGGTATCCGCCTGAAAGGGAATCCAGCATGACGCGAACCACTCGGCAACACCGTAGCGCCTCAAGCGACAAGACGCTTCCGGCTACAGCAAAGCTCTCGGAGTACGCGTTCGCCGTATTGTTGGTCATCGCGCTCATAGTGATCGCCGCAACCTCCAAGGCTCCTGCGACCGCCGTCCATACAACTCGAACGGTCCACGTATCTGCCGGGGATACGCTCTGGGACATAGCGAAACGCAATCCTGTCCCCAAGCTGAACACGGCCAGAACTGTCAGCGCGATCATCGAGCTCAACGGACTTCGCACCTCAGCTATCGTGGTCGGGCAGTCACTCATGCTTCCCGTGAATCCGGACGCGACCGCAATCGCGTTGCGCTGAGGCGTGATCTTTGACGTCAAAACACCAACGCTAGGTGCGAATTTCGGTTGATGCCCCCACATCTTGTGTGTTACCTTTTCACACAGTCTAAATGTAGGGGTGAGGCCATGCGGTGTCCCTTCTGTGGACATGGTGAGACGAAGGTAGTCGATTCCCGCACTTCCGAGTCACAAGACGCCATCAGGCGTCGTCGCGAGTGTCTGGCCTGCACCGAGCGATTCACCACCTACGAACGGCGCGAAGACATGCCGCTCATGGTCGTGAAGAAGGATGGTGCTCCCGAGCCATTCGATCGCGCGAAGTTGCTGCGCGGGCTGTTGGTTGCAACTGCCAAACGCAACGTGCCAAGCGAGCAACTGGAATCGCTCATCGATGACATCGAATCGGATCTACACAACACGTTTCGCTATGAAGTTGACAGCCGACATCTCGGTGACATGGTTCTAGCACGGTTGCTGGCCCTGGATAAGGTCGCGTACGTGCGCTTCGCTTCCGTCTACAAGGAGTTTCAGGATCTCGACGAGTTCACGCGTGAATTGAAGGGGCTGCGCTGAAGTGAGTCTGCCTGTTTCTGTCGAACTGCTGATACGAAGGCTTGACGACTCTTTACCGCTTCCGCGCTACGCTCACGACGGTGATGCGGGACTCGACCTTCACGCAGCGATCGCCTGCACGCTTCCGCCGGGCGGACGAGCGCTGATCCCGACGGGAATCGCGATCGCCATTCCTTTCGGTTTCGCCGGGTTCGTGCTGCCTCGAAGCGGTCGCGCCATTCGCGATGGGCTGTCCGTCGTCAATGCTCCCGGGCTCATAGACTGCCACTATCGAGGCGAGGTCGCTGTGATCGCCCTGAACACGGACACTACGGTACCTATTCACATTCGCCACGGGGATAAGATCGCCCAACTGGTCGTCCAGCGCGTCGAGCGAGTAACCCTCACAGAGGTTCTTTCGCTTGACGAGACGGTTCGTGGGGAGGACGGCTTTGGCAGCACCGGTCTCTAGTTGGCCGCGCGTGCGCGTTGCTGCACTCATCGCGCTCGATGGTCGCGTCGTCACCGTTCGCCACCGCGCTGGTCAAGCCCGATATCATCTGCTTCCCGGCGGGGGTGTCGATTATCGTGAGCCACTCGCGACCGCTCTTCAGCGAGAAGTGCTCGAGGAGACCGGGCTCACCATCGAGGTCGGACGCCCACTTCTGCTGTCGGACACCATTGACCCCGCTGGCCCTCGCCACGTCATCAACATTCTGTTCGCTGCAGTAGTCACGGGTGGTGCCATCACATCCGAGCCTTCCGATCCACGAGTCGAATGTGTCGACCTCTTCACTCCGGAAGAGCTCAACTCCATCGACCTGAGACCCGACTGGGCATCATCGATTGAATCGATACTGAACCTAGGTGATGACTACGTTGCGGAGTACCTCGGCTCGCTGTTCAAGGCGAATCGATGAGCAGAGGGGGAATGCCGCGAGAATGACCGGATGAACCCACAGAAACCGACGCGTCACCGAACACCACAACAAATCAGAGAATGGATGGACGAATGGAGCAGTTCTTCAAGTTCAGCGAACGTGGTACCGATCTTCGTACCGAGATCATCGCTGGTCTCACCACGTTTCTCACAATGGCATACATCATCTTCGTGAACCCGGGTATCCTTTCGGCAGCAGGGGTGCCCTTCGAAGGCGCCGCTACCGCAACCGCCCTGGGCGCAGCTCTCATGTGTGTCACGATGGGCCTCGTCAGCAACCGACCGCTCGCCTTGGCTTCTGGTATGGGGCTCAACGCGGTGGTCACGTTCTCGATCATCGGATTCCAGCAGGCCAACGTGCCATGGCAGGTGGGCATGGCGGTGATCTTCGTTGAGGGCATCATCATCTTCCTGCTCGTTCTCACAGGACTGCGTGAGGCGATCATGAACGCCATTCCCATCGACCTCAAGCGTGCTATCGGCGTGGGCATCGGCCTGTTCATCACGTTGCTGGGCCTTGTCGAGGGGGGAATCATCACCCCGAACGCAGCGACATTGGTCTCTCTCGGGGACTTCACGAACGAGTACGTGTGGATCACCCTGATCGGTCTGTTCGCCATACTCGCCTTCATGGCTCTTCGAATCAAAGGAGATATCCTCTGGGGCATCGGTGTGGCCACCGTCGCCGCACTGCTCCTCGGTATCACGAAAGTCCCTGAGACAATCGTGGGTCCGTTGGACTTCTCGACGTTCTTTGCGCCTTTCCAAACGCCTGAAGGCACTTCTTCCATCGCGCTGCTGCAGATCTTCACGCCTGCGCTTCTGTTCGCCGTGTTCGCGGTCATGCTCTCGGACTTCTTCGATACGATGGGCACCGTGATCTCAGTTGGAGAACAGGCCGGTTTCGTTGACGAGAAAGGCCAGGTTCCCGAGATTCGCGGGATCCTCATGGTCGACTCGGCCGCTGCGACGACCGGTGGACTGTTTGGCGCAAGCTCGATAACGACCTACATCGAATCGGCAGCGGGCGTTGCCGAGGGCGGGCGCACCGGCTTGACCGCAATCGTCACCGGCGTGCTGTTCGCTGCCGCAGCCTTCTTCACTCCCGTCGTCAAGATGATCGGTGGCGGCTACGCCGTTGAGAACTCTGAGCGCTTCGGCAGCTTCGCCGGTAGCGGCTTCGCGGTTCCCGAGGGCGCGAACTTCACGTCATTTCCGATCACCGCCGGTGCGCTCATCATCGTCGGTTTCCTGATGATGAAAACGGTTCGCGAGATTCCATGGAACAACCTCGAAGAGGCGTTCCCGGCCTTTCTCACCATCGTCGGCATCCCGCTCACGTACAACATCAGCTGGGGCATCGGCATGGGCTTCATCAGCTACGTCGTGATCAAGCTGTTCCACAACAAACTCCGCGAGATTCACCCGTTGATGTGGGTGGCATCGATCGCGTTTTTGATCGCGTTCCTGCAAACGCCGCTACTCAACCTGATCACCGGTTCCGCAGGGTAGATCAGCTCGACTACAACCGCTCATACGCACGCATGAACATGACGGCCCCGGACTGCGCACGCGGTCCGGGGCTGCTTCGTTGATGCGGGAGCGTTGTATTGTAGTGCTGATAATGTATCTTATGTCACTTCGAAGGATGGACCGCACATCCCCTCACAAGGGACGCCCAGAGCCGCTAGTCCTGGGATCGTTCCGCATCTGAGGAACCAGTCGTGGGTGTGAGGTAGGTTTCCTCGAACTGGTTCTTGGTCATCTCACCGAGGTCTTCTGTGACTCGCGAGAACATGGCCTCGGCCTCAGAGCGCGAACGGATCGTTCCGATGCGAACAACCGTGTCATAGTCGTCGGTGCGAACGGCCTCGATGTGCCACAGTTCGACATCGTCAGCCTCCGAGACGACAGGATGCCGGTACAGAATATCTTCACGCCACTCGAAATCGAGCTCCTCGGTCGCGTCGACTCGGATCAGACGGGCTCGCCAGAAGTCCTCTGCAGCTCCAATGATGCGCATGAGATCACCGCTTCTTGATCTTTGTGTATGCGGGGTTGGCCGAAATCCAACCCCGCTTTCCATCTTGTGTTTCGACTTCCAACCACTCGTCTGTTTCACTGATCACGGTCAAGGTGTCGCCCTTGCCCAGTCCTTGAAGTGATTTCGACTCGCGTCGTGGCTCCTTGCGCAGGTTCAGTCCGTCGATGAGCACGGTGAGCGTCTTTGGTTGTGGGGCCGCCGGTTCCTCGACGACCGGATCAGTCTCCTCCCCGACCTCGTCAATCGGTGGGGTGGCGGTCGTGTCTTCGGAGGCCTCGCCTCTCTTGTTGTCTCCGCTTGAGGCGGCTCGGTAATCGCTGAAGTAGCCGCTCACGACGAACGTGAGGAGCGCAACCGCGCTCAGGCCCAAAAGGGCACGCACGATTCTGTTCTCGAGGAAGTTCACAAGTAGAGACCTCCGCCGTACACCGCCGTGTCATCAAGCCCGCAGATCTCGCACGTCGTGAAGAGCACGGCTCTGCCCTTGCTGATGTATGCCCGCACAAGGGCCAAGTCCATCGCAGACAGGGCATCCAAGGCGTCGGAACCAGTCTGCTCATCGGTGACCAATGCCGCCTCGCGACTGATCAGATAAGCCGCATCGGCAAGGGCTGTCGCTACGGATACGAGTGAAGCGGGCAGCGGCATGCGGTCCAATTCATCCGCGAGCATCCCGGCCCGCGAAACGATTTCGTGTAGGGCGCGCCGCTCAACGGCTTCACGATCGACACAGAAGTGCTCAAGCGCCTCGTCGCTTTCTTCCGAGAGCCTCGTTATGGTGTCGATGAGAGCGGAGCCAGCGGCCTCCACGGCCTCAGCCCGCACGACGAGGTTCATGAGTACGCTGCGGCGATAGGCCTGCCAACCGAACAAGGCGCCCGCACCGCCCGCGCAAGCGACCAGAAGGACTCCGATGATGACAGCGATCAGGGTCCAGCCGGACACCGCCCACCCACCTCTCAACGCCGGGATTTACGACGAACCGTTCATGTCAGCAGTTCTCGCGCCTATCCGATACCCGCTGTGCCTTGCCGGCGGAGCGTGCTATGGCGCCGGGCTCCACCAAAGTGATCTTGGCCCTCAGCCCCAGCACTGACTGCAACCTATCGGCCACACGGCTCTGGAAAGAGACCATCTCCCCCATGATATCGGAAAAGACCGACTCCTCGACCTCGATGCGCACCTCCAGGTCATCGAGATTGCGCTGACGATCGACCACGATCAGATAGTGAGGCGAGATTCCTTCGAAACTGAACAGCACGTCTTCGACCTGGCTGGGGAAGACATTGACGCCACGGATGATCAGCATGTCATCGGTGCGCTTGCGTACTTTGCGCATCCGCGCCATCGTCCTACCACACTCACAACGAGACGGATCGAGAACGGTGAGGTCATGCGTCCGGTATCGGACAACCGGGAACGCCTCTTTCGTGAGCGACGTGAGGACGAGTTCGCCCTCCTCGCCCCACCCAAGCGGCTCGAGCGTCACCGGGTCGATCACCTCGGCCAACACGTGGTCTTCGGCGAGGTGGAGGCCACAGGCGCACTCACACTCGCCACTCACGCCGGGGCCCATGACCTCTGACAGTCCATAGTTGTCTGTCGCACGTATGTGGAGGCGCTCTTGAATCTCGACCTTCATGCGATCTGAGCACGGCTCTCCGCCGAACAGCCCGAGTCGAAGCGGTAGTGCGGAGAAATCGATTCCGGCACTCTCCCCTTGTTCTGCCAAGAAGAGCGCATAACTCGGAGTCGAGACGATCACGGACGTACCGAAATCGGATAGCATCATCAGGTGGCGCTCCGTACCCCCTGCACCAGCGGGAATGATCGTCGCACCTATTCGCTCGATTCCGTAGTGCATGCCCCAGCCACCCGTGAACATCCCGTACTGGAAAGCCATGTCGACCAGGTCACCGCGGTTCACTCCGGCGGCCGAGGCAACGCGAGCGGTCAGTTCCGTCCACGTGTTGATGTCACCTCGCGAGTAACCCACGACGATCGGCTTGCCGGTTGTGCCGCTGGAACTGTGCACTCTGACGACCTCGTCGAGCGGCAGGGCGAACATGCCGAACGGATACGTGTCACGAAGCGCGGTCTTGTCGGTCAGCGGCATGCGACGCACATCATCGAGGGACCTGATGTCACGCGGCCTGACCCCCATCGAGTCCATGACCGCGCGATAGTACGGCACGCGCTCATAGGTCCAAGAGATCGACATCTGTAAACGCCTGAGCTGCAGCTCGTGCAAGGCTGTTCGGTCCATACATTCGTACTCAGGATTCCAGATCGCCACGACGCGCCTCCCCTATCCCCTGCTCGGTTGCCGGTCGACCCCGACACAGTCCTGCTCCTCAGCGATCACGCTGCCCAAGTAGATTCTGGCAACGCCGTCGTTTGAGAGGAGCTCTTGTGATGATCCGCTCATGACGACCTTGCCCGTGCTCAACACATATCCCCGACTGGAGTGTCTGAGCGCCAGACGCGCGTCCTGTTCCACGAGCAGCACAGTGAGGCCCTCGCTGATAAGAGTGTCGAGCACCGAGAATATCTCGGCGATCACCTTGGGGGCCAAACCGAGTGACGGCTCGTCGAGCAAGAGCAGCGTGGGTGCCGACATGAGCGCTCGGCCTACCGCAAGCATCTGCTGCTCTCCACCGGAGAGGGTCTCTGCGCGTTGACCGGAACGCTCCTCCAGAACCGGGAACAGCGAGTGGACCCGCTTCAGACCGGTAGCAATGGCGGCCTTGCGGGCCGAGCCGGCCGAATACGCTCCCAACTCGAGGTTCTCGCGCACCGTCATCGAGCCAAAGAGCATCCGGCCCTCCGGTACCAGCGACAACCCTTTCGCCAGCAGTTTCTCCGGAGTGGAGTTCGTGACGACCTCACCGTCGTACTCGACAGAGCCATCGAATGCAGGAACAAGACCGACAACCGTCTTGAGCAAGGTCGACTTGCCAGCACCATTCGCGCCGATCAGGGCGACCATCTCACCGCGAGCCACTTTCAAGTCGACACCGTGAAGGACATGCGCACGACCGTAGCCTGCATGAAGTGCGCTCAGGCGAAGCATGACGTCACTCATCGACAGCCTCCTCGCCAAGGTACGCTGCGATCACCGAAGGGTCCTTCTGAATCATCCGCGGCGGCCCCTCTGCGATCTTGGCGCCGCGATCCATGACCACGATCTCGTCAGAAACCTCCATGACAAGACCCATATCGTGCTCAACGAGCAGCACGGTGGTTCCGTCATCGCGCACCCGGAAGAGCGTCTGGACCAACTCGCGCGTCTCCGGCACATTCAGTCCCGCTGCAGGCTCATCGAGAAGAAGAAGGCTAGGAACAGTGGCCAGCGCGCGCGCGATCTCGACGAGTCTTCGAATCCCCGCGGGAAGATCTGCCGCGGGCGTAGTCGCCCACTCGTCGATACCTATCACCCTGAGGATTCTTGCCGCTTCATTCGCGGCGTCCCTGTCCTCGCTCACGGCGGACGGCAGAAGAAGGGCGGCTGCGGCGAATCCGGCCCGTTGGCGCGCGTGCGCACCGACCATCACGTTTTCAAGGGCGGTCATCTCATCGAACAGTCGCGTGTTTTGAAACGTGCGCGCAAGCCCTGCGCGAACAGTGTCCAGTGGCTTTTGACCGACGATCTGTCGTCCCTTGAACTCAACAGTTCCCGAATCAGGCTGGTCGAATCCGGTGAGGCAGTTGAAGAGCGTGGACTTGCCCGCACCGTTCGGACCGATCAGCGCCTTGATAGTTCCCTCGAAGACCTCGAAGGAGACCGAGTCCACGGCGGTCAGCCCGCCGAAACGCTTCGTGATCGACCCGACCTTGAGCATAGTCACGGTCGGACCCCGTCTCGAACACGGCGGAACAATCCGGCTATGCCTTTCGGAGACAGAATCACAACCAGAATGATCGCGAGTCCGTACACATCGGCCTGATACGACTGGATGAACAGCGCAGTCTGCCGTGAGACTCCGGGAATGAGCGCATCGACGTACTGAAGCAGCGTGAGAAGTGCGGCGGCGGCCAAAGGCCCCGCGAGTGAACCGGTGCCACCGATCACCGTCATTGCCAGAAACGTCACAGATGCACCCACGGTGAACACGCTTGGCGAGATGAACCCGACGACACTGGCATACAGCGCACCTGAGAGTCCCGCCAGAGCCGAGCTCATGACGAACGACCGCACCTTGACCCCAACGACGTCGACTCCACTCGCCATAGCACCGAGTTCGCTGCCGTGAAGCGCGCGCATCGCACGTCCCGGTCGCAGTCTCGTCATGTTCGCGGCAAGCACGAGCACGACCCCGACGACTCCCCATACGAGCCAGTACAGCGCGGAGGGCTCTCGAAACTCGAAAGCCCCGATCGAGGGAAAGGGTATGCCAGCGAATCCATCCACGCCCCCTGTGACGTGCTCAGCTTCCACGAACACCAGTGTGGCGAGCTCGCCGAAGCCAAGTGTCGCCATCGCGAGATAGTGCCCTTTGAGCCGGAGACTGGGTAACGCGAGCAGAAACCCACCTAGGGCTGCGGCCAATCCGGCGGCGCCGAACGCAAGTATCCACTCGACGTCGTGTCGCGTGGTGAGAATCGCGCACGTGTACGCCCCGATACCCACGAATGCCGCATGACCCAGCGACACCTGACCGGCGTAACCGAACAGGATGGCGAGCCCGACGACCACGAGCACGTTGAGTCCGACGAAGGTGAATACCTTCAGGAGGAAGCGGTTCTCAATGAGAAAGGGCCCGACAAGGACCATACACGCTGCGGCGAAGGGTGCGGCCCGGCGAACGGTCTGAGCGACCATCACACCTTCTCCTTTCCCCGAAGCCCCAAGAGTCCCTGGGGTCGAAAGAACAGAACCCCCAGCAACACCACGATGGCCACAGCGTCCTTGTACAACGGATGAAGGTACCCCGCCGTCAGACTCTCGAGAAGACCGAGCACGAGCCCCCCACCGACGGCGGCGATCGGATTGCCAAGCCCGCCGAGAATAGCCGCCGAGAATCCCTTGACCCCCACCCCTGCACCCACGTCGAACGCAGTCTGCGTGAGCGGCGCGACCACCAGTCCCCCCAAAGCGCCTAACCCTGCGGCCAAGGCGAAGGAGGCCGTGACCATGAATGCCGCGTTCACACCCACGAGTCGAGCGGCATCACGATTCAAGGAGGTGGCCCGCATCGCAAGCCCGAAAGCTGTCGAGCGATACACCACAGCGAGCGCGAGCACCGCTGCCGCCGTGAGTGCCCACACCCATAGGGTCTGACGTTCGATGGACGCACCGAAGAAGTTGAGCGACGGCCCAGGGGTGAATAGCGCAAGCGCCTTCTCGTTGGGCCCGAAGACATGTAGCGCAGCTTGCCTGAGAACAATCGAGCCGCCGATTGTCACCATGATGATCCTCAAGGGATCCCCCGAGCCCAGCGGACGCACCGCAGCGTACTCGAACAACGCGCCGATCAGCGCCGTGAGAGCGACTGCGCATACCACCGCTACCGGAAGCGGAAGATCGAACGCCGCCAGCCAGACACCGAACATGCCACCAAGCATATAGAACTCACCCTGTGCGAAATTGATGGCTCCGGTAGCGGCATACACGATCGTGAATCCCAGCGCCACGAGCGCGTAGATCGCCCCACTCTTCAATCCTGCGACCAGGAATTGGAGAAGGTCAGTCACGTGGACTCATTTTCATCTGATCATCCAAGATGAGCACGCCGCTCATCAAGCCTTCATCCACGGGTTTCTCCCATCCCGAAGCCGGCCGCGCCCCCTGATGGAGACGCGGCCGGTGGTCGCATCGACTACTTGGCGAGCGTGAACGCGCCCTTGTCGATCACATACAGCGTCAAATCGGAGGCGTTCAGACCATTGTGATCCGTCGCCGACATCTTGAAGGTTCCGCCGATGCCCACGAACCCATCAGTGGCTTCGATCTGATCCCGCAGTGCTGAGGGGGTGATTTCTCCCTCGACGCGCCTCGCGGCCTCTACGATCAGGTAGAGCGCATCGTAGGCATGACCCGCGAACGTGTTGGGCTCCTGGCCTGTCGCGGCCTTGAACCGCTCGATGAACTCGGAGGCAACCTTGAAGCCCTCAGTGCCTTCCCCGTAGGCGGCTGGAACCAAGATCTTACCTGCGGCCAATCGCACGTCTTGCGCGGCGTCACCAGCGCCGTCGATGAACTCGCGCCGCGCGTTGCCGTGACTGCCGTACACAGGAATCTTGAGTCCAAGCTCCTTCGCGTTCTTCACGACAAGCGCAGCCTCTTTGCCAGCCGACCAGATGACAAGAGCCTGGGCGTTGGATTTCTTGATGTTAGTGAGCTGCGCCGTGACGTCAGTATCGCCAGGATTGAGTGTCTGATCGGCGACGATGGTGATACCTGCATCGGGCGCCGTCTTCTTGAGCACGGCAAGTCCGTCTTTGCCGAATCCGCCCGTGTCAGTGACGACCGCGATCCGGCTGATTCCGGCCTTCTTGAGCGCGTCAAGCGTGAACGGGACGACGATTCGATTCGACCATGGAGTCTGGAAGACGAATGGGTGCAGCTGCTCAGTGATGACCGTGCCGCCAGCCATGGAGACTTGCGGGATGCCCGCCCTGTCAATGTCTCCCCGCATGGCCATTGTCTGACCTGTGCCCGTCGCACCGATGATCGCGATCACGCTGTCTTGCTCTATGAGCTTGCTGGTCGCGGCGACCGCTTTGGCCTCATCAGTGGCATCGTCTTCAACGATGAGCTCGATGGGCCGACCGTTCACTCCGCCCGCCGAATTGATGCGCTCGGCCTCCATCTTCAGTGCAGCGAACTCAGGTTCCCCCAACCCGGCCAAATTGCCGGTCAACGATACGACCACCCCGATGCGAATCGGGTCACCACCGACTTCCTCGACTTTGCCGACGTCGGAAGTGGTGTCCTTCGGGGCGGCACAACCACCGATGGCCATCGCCAGTGCTGTAGCCAACGCTGCTGAAAGAACCGCCAAAGACAACCTCAGTACCCGTCCACGCATGTCCTACCCCCTTGCCCATCGTTCAACTCATGGCTATTTCGACACCGGGCATCACAAGCCCGCTATCTCCTCCTGGGTGACGAGTTCAACCGGCGAGTTCTGCAACAACGCAATCGCCCGGTCCATGTCGGCAACGTTGATGACCACGTAGGTGGACACGAGGCTGTAGACGTATTCGATATTGACCCCGGCAGCGGAGACGGTCTTCAACACGCCCGCCAGTCCACCCGGTCGATCGGGCAGGTTGAGACAGAGCACCTCGGACTCTTTGACGGTGAATCCGGCTTCGTGGAGCGCTGTCAAGGCCGCATCAGGATCATTGACGACAAGCCTGACGATCCCGTAGTCAGCGGTATCAGATACCGAGAACCCCCGAATGTTGACGCCAACCCGACCCAGTACCTCGGTGACCTCACTCACGCGTCCCGACTTGTTCTCGATGAACACGCTCAGCTGTCTCACATTCACGGTAGACACTCCCATCCAGCACACGGCCATGGTCTGAAGTCGAGCGTACGAAGTCCCGTAGACACAGGGTGGGCGAATAATATCACAGAGATACAGCAAGATTGCGCGTATGCGCAGGTGGCGGCCACCAAACAGCCGCATGGATCAGGGCCTGACAGCACCGACGTAGTCACCTCGCCGGGCGATGCGCCCGACAAGCGATGCCACGCTGACCTTCTCGCCGGTCTGCGGAGCGTGGATCATGTCCCCGTCACCGATGTAGATGCCCACGTGATGGATGCGGCCGGGGTCGCCTTCTCGCCCGAAGAAGACCAGATCACCCGGTGCGAGGAGATCGAGTCTGTCCGGAGGGATGTAGGCGCCCACCTTGTACTGCTGACGGCTCGTGCGAGGAAGAGACACGCCGATCTCCCGGTAGCAGTAGAGTGTGAGCCCCGAGCAATCAAACCCATCCGGGGTCGTTCCTCCCCACAGGTACCACACCTTGTCGACGAAGCGTCGCGCCACGGGGACCACATCTGCTCGCGAGGGTCCGAGGGCTGACGGGTCGAACGGTCTTCCTGCGCGACCCCCGGTACCGGCGGCGGCGCGACGTGCCGCAGCCGCTGCGCGCTCCCTGGCAAGCCGCTCCTGACGGGCCTTCTCCTCAGCGATGAGCTTCTTCAGTCGATCGTCGAGTCGCGATAGGAACACCTTTTGCTCGACGACCGCGACTTGCATCCCGGTTTGGGCACGTCGTGCGCGATTACGCAAAACGATCTGCTCCTCGCGGCGACGTTCCAGCGTGGCCCGCGTGGTTTCCACACGCTCTTTGACGTCTACGACGGTTGCGACAAGGGCCGCGTCGTGTAGTCCTATGCGCTGCATGAGATCGACTCGCGTGATGAAATCACGGAAGTCGGTGGCACCGACCAAGACGTTGATGACGCTGACCGGCCCGTTGCGATAGATCGCTGTGGCGCGTCCGTTCAGACGAGCGAGAGCACTGTCGACCTCAAGTAGAGCCTTGCTGAGCTCACGTTCGGTTTGCTCGATGCGACCTCGCGTCAGGTTCAGTTCGTGCTCGACCTCGAGAAAGTCCTCGGTTCGCTCCTCAAGGTCGGCTGCGAGATCGTCGAGTCGGTCACGCGCCTGCACAACCTTCTCGCGCGCCTCATCCACGTCAGAACCAACTGGAACTGCAGGTGCATGAAGAACTCCTGAGAAGATGCAGCTCAGCGACAGAATCATGATCAGGAGGATGCGCGCTGATCGCGTGTGAGACAGAATGGGCACCTGACCTCCTGTCACCACGAACTACTCGACGCGGATGAGTGACACGATCGCCGCATCGGCTGGCAACTTCGCCCTGCCGCCAAGGAAATCGAGTTCGATCAAGAATGCGAACCCTGCCACAGCAGCGCCTGTCGAGGTCACGAGCTCAGCCTTCGCCGCAGCGGTGCCTCCGGTCGCAAGCACATCGTCGACGATGAGAACGACATCGCCTGGGCCCACGGCGTCAGCGTGGACCTCCAGTGTATCGGTGCCGTATTCGAGCTCGTAGGTGACCTTTGATGTGGTCCAGGGGAGCTTCCCGGGCTTGCGAGCCGGTACGAAGCCAGCGCCAAGCTGGTACGCGAGTGCCCCTCCGAAAATGAACCCGCGCGCCTCGGCGCCCATCACCTTCGTGACGCCCATTTCGGCGTAACTCTCAGCAAGAGTGTCAATAGCAAGACGAAAGCCCTCGGGACTCGAGAGTAGAGGTGTGATGTCTTTGAAGACCACGCCTTTTTGGGGCCAGTCAGGAATATCTCGAATGTATTCTTTGAGCTCCACGATCCATCTTCCTCCTTGGCAAACGTTCGTTGCACACCACAGGGTAGCGCGAAAGCGGGCATCGCTGCACAACCGATGAGTCTTGCTAAGATCCTCTTGCTGCGCTATCTCAGTCGAGCGGCGCGGTCGCCGAACACGAAATCGTCATTCAGTGAGGCGACGAACGGCAGATTGCGATAGCGACCCGCCAGGTCGAGGCCGTAGCCCACGAGAAACCGGTCCGGCATCTCGAAGCCCAACATCGCGATGGGCACACTTGCGATGCGGCGCGCCGGTTTGTCGAACAACGCGCACACGTCGACACTCGCCGGACCATGGGATCGCAGAAACGACAGAACGTAGTTGACGGTGAGTCCGGTATCAACAACATCTTCAACGAGAACGACACGCGTGCCGGAGATATCATCCTCGAGATCCTTCGTCATGCGCACCGCGCCGCCTTTCCCCGGCAGATACGGCGCGACCGCCAAGAAATCCATGTGCAGTGGCATGTCGATGGCTCGACAAAGGTCGGCGAGGAAGAAGACTCCCCCGCGAAGAACGGTGATCAACCTCAACTGCTCGCCGTCGTACTTCTCTGCGATCTCTTGCCCGAGTTCTGCGATGCGGGTAGAAATCGTGTGGGAGTCGACCACGATGGCGTCACATTCAGGTGGCAGGGCGAGCAGCGAGTTGCTCATTCGTCACCTTCTGGGGCAGCGCTGGAATCCTCATGAGTAGCGACGAAGCCGCCCCCCTCCGAGTGTGGACGGGCAGTCGACGTCACACCGAATCGATGCAACAGGGCGCGAAAATCCTTCTGGTAGAAGATCTTGATATTCACCTCAGGGTAGAGCTCCTTGAGGCGTCTGACCTTGCGGTTCTTCTTGGTGACGAGTTTTTGGCTCATCGTGGTCAACTCTATGTACAAGTTGAACTCCGGGAGGTAGAAATCGGGCGTGAAGTACGCCAAGACGTTGCCTTCGCGATCCCAATGCAGCGGAAACGAACGCGGCTCATACTCCCACTCGACGCCGTAGTACTCCAATATCTCAGCTGCTGCGCGCTCGCTGGTATGAGCGAACGGTATCTCATCAAGAGTGAGGCGACCGGCGTTCGCACACGTCGTCCCCGTAGGTTTGTCGGTTGCGTCGATCATCCGTCACGCAGAGTCATCGAACGAATCAGCCAGAGCTCGCCTGAGCATCCTGCTCTTGAGCTGATCCGTCAGATTGCCGAGTTCAGTGAGCGTCTCCATGAGGCGTTGGCGCGACTCGGCCGTCTTGTGTCGGAAGGTCGGCAGGACAATTTGAGCGAAGAGCGCGGCCTCACGTTCGGCGAACGTCTCGTACATGCGTAGGTGTCGGGGCTCGACGCCGAAGCGCCTGAGGTCCCACGCGGCATGTACCACAGCTACATCGGCTCGATCCACGCCTTTGACACCTTGGAGCTCCACCACACGCACAATGCCGAACTCAACGAGTTCTGTGACGAAGGAGGAGGGCACGCCAAGCGCCGACTGGGAGTCCTGAATCGGTAGCGGTCCCTCATGATCACCGATCGCCAAGGCAGGCTCAGCCTCACCTACCGCCACTCGCTGCAGTTCGGCAGGTACGCGACCACGATCGTACTCGGCGAGCTTCTCGCGAATGACCGCAAGCGGAAGGAAGTGGTCCTTCTGCAGGCGCAGAATCATCTCGATCCGAGTCACGTCGGATTGACTGAACTTGCGATAGCCCCCGACGGTGCGCTCTGGGGTGATGAGCCCCTCATCTTCGAGGAACCGGATTTTTGAGATGGTCAGTTGTGGGTGCATCCCCTGCAATCGCTGCACGATCTCGCCGATGGTGAGGTAATCCCTCACACTCATGTGGCGCCGCCTTCCAGGAAGACCATCTTGAACATGCCTATCTGAAGCAGGTCGCCGTCCTCGAGATTCGCCGAGTCCACTCGCACACCGTTCACGTACGTTCCATTGAGCGAACCGTCGTCTGTGACAGAGACAAGCCCACCAATGACGTCGAGCACCGCATGAGCACGCGAGACGGTCATGTCGTTCAGGAAGATGTCGCTGACTGGATCGCGGCCAACAGTGAGACGTGGGCGATCCAGATAGAATCGCTCGCCCGAATGCGGTCCCTTTCTCACCACAAGAGCCGGATCACCGCCCGCCGAGATGACGTGGTGCGCCTCTGCATCGTCGACGGCAACCGGAGAGAAGGACTCTGTGGCACCCGAGGCCAACAGAGCACCGCATCCGGCGCACGACACGCCTCCGCTCACGACAGGCATCCCACACGTTCCACAATCAGGCACGCAGACCAACTCCCTTTGTGCACATCACCCGTAGTCGCTAGAAACCCAGTTCGGGAGGAGCCATCGACGCGCGAATCTCTTGCTCGAGTGCGTCGACGATCTCAGCGTTGTCGAGTATCTCGCCGCGCTTGTCTTCGCTCAGTCGATTGCGGACGTAAGGATCCTCGATCACCTTCATCAGACGTCTGCCGTTGTGCACCTCGCGCACAACGTACTCGACGACCCGCTCCTCGAGTGGATCTGCAGTCATATCGGCGAAGAAACTCTTGATGCGATCGTTGACGCTTGTCACGTGCTCCTCCTTGACTTGCGGCCTACGTGCCCGGATTCAGTCTTCTTCGTCTTGCTGCTCGTCTTCAGACGATACGTCGTAGCGCGACACGCCCCTCAAGTCATTGGCGAGGATATCGATGAGACGCTCGACGTCGGAACCACTGATCACATCGGCACCTGTCTCGCGCTGGCTCTTGAGTCGGCTCACCAGTTCAGCGCGCAGGATATCGATCTTGCCGTGCAAGACGCGTCGCCGATACGACACACGCTGCTCTTCAGTGTAGAGCTCATCGAGAAGTTCACGAAGATCCTCGTTGCTCTTACGCCCCAGGTCGAGCAGATCGACGTCTCCATCACGCTTGTGGTCAGCCATTGCCATCTCCCTACTTCGAAGCGTATTCGCATTGTATCGCAACCCTATGACAAGCAGTCTCTCCCTCGACCTATACCGAAGCCTCATCCGTCAGACGTGTATCCCACCGCTTCCGGGACTCGCCTTGAGGAGTCTTGACGCTATCGACGCCTCATGGGGCGTCCATCGCCCCGGCACAATGGAGATTCCCAATGCGGTCGCGAAACCATCGACTATGGCCTGCACGATCTCTCCCGTCGACACGTCGCTTCCAAGTAGCGTATCCAGCGAGACGGTCTGCTCCGTCAGCAGCTTTGCCTCTGATTCGTCCAGCGAGAACACCCGTGACTCCCGAGCAGCATCCCTGGAACGGATGACCGAGCCGTGCTGAAGCACCGTGGACCCCGACCATACCTGAGCGGAACCGGCGAGTTTGTGCCCCCCTACCGTCAAGTCCGCTCGCGTCGTGGTCAGGTAGCACGAAGCAGACGCCGAGACGTGCCCGTCAGACTGTGTGACCTGGGCGTTCACCCCCATCGAGCGATAGGCTGCCGCGAGCGCTGCGCAGAGGTGTCGATACGATGCGGTGCAGCCGCGGGGGACTCCGTCTTCCACGGAGGCGACAACCGAGTAAGTGACCTCATCGTCATGCAGCACTCCCCGACCGCCCGTGAACCGGCGTACGACGTCCACACCCTCTTCACGGGCCGTGTCGGCATCCACCCCAGCCAGCCGCTGAAATCGACCGAGCGTGATCGTGGGCCTCGCCCATCGGTAGAGCCGAAGCGTTGGCGGGACCACGCCATCCTCGCGAGCAAGCTGAGCAGCACGGTCAAGCGCCATGTTGAGCGCTCCGTCGAGCGCTCCGTCGATGATGAGCCGCCAGGTGTCCGCCACGCTATTCCTCTGGAGGAGTCCACCTCAGGTCAGGCTGACGAGCGGCCCTCGCCTCATCGAGCCGTCGCACCGGCGTTGTGTACGGGGCGCCCCGCATGAGTTCGGTACCCAGTGAAGCCTCCTGAGCGATCGCGATCATCGCCTCGGCGAACGCGTCAAGCGCGGCGAGAGGCTCGGTCTCGGTCGGCTCGATCATGAGCGCTTCTTCCACAAGCAACGGGAAGTACACCGTGGGTGGATGGAAGCCGTGATCGAGCAACCTCTTCGCGACGTCCAGCGCGCGCACCCCCGTATCCCGCTTGAGATCTGCCGCGGACAGCACGAACTCGTGCATGCAGATGCGGTCGTAGGGAACCGAGTAGTGATCGCGCAGACGCGTCCGCAGGTAGTTCGCCGAGAGCACAGCCTGCTCCGCGACCTCTTTGAGCCCCTGCGCACCTAACGCGATGGTGTAGGCGTAGGCACGTACGAGCACGCCGAAGTTGCCGTGAAAGCCGCGCACACGGCCGATGGAGCGCTCGGGCCAGTCGAACCCGAACGTACCGTCGTCGAACGCTACCGGGACAGGGCCGGGCAGGAAGCGTGCAAGCTCCTCGGTCACGCAGACCGGCCCCGCGCCGGGCCCGCCTCCGCCATGCGGTGTCGAAAACGTCTTGTGCAGATTGATATGCAGGGCATCAAAACCCATGTCACCGGGACGCGTGATGCCGAGGATGGCGTTGAGATTGGCGCCGTCACAGTAGGCGTAGGCACCAACGGAGTGGACAGCCTCGGTGATCTCGAGAATCCTCGGATCGAAAAGGCCGAGGGTATTGGGGTTCGTCAGCATGAAGGCCGCGACATCGGTGTCGAGAACCGCTTTGAGCGCGTCGACGTCGACAAACCCGTTCTCGTCACTGGCGATCGTGACGGTCTCGTAGCCGCACATGGACACGGTCGCCGGGTTCGTCCCGTGAGCCGTGTCAGGAATCACGACCTTCGTCCGCGGGTTGCCCCGCGCAACGTGAGCCGCGCGAAAAACCAGCAGGGCGGCAAGCTCGCCGTGAGCACCCGCCGCGGGCTGAAGCGTCACCCCGGGCAGTCCTGAGACTTCTGCAAGCGCCTCAGAGAGGCCACACATCAGTTCGAGTGCGCCTTGAATGGTCTCAACGGGCTGATACGGATGCAGACCCGCGAAACCCTCGAGACGACATGCGTCCTCGTTGACGCGAGGGTTGTACTTCATCGTGCACGAGCCCAGCGGGTAGAAGCCCGAATCAACCCCGAAATTCATCTCGGCCAGATGGGAGTAGTGCCGCATGATCTCAAGCTCGGTCACGTGTGGAAGCTTCGGAGGCACGCTGCGCACAGCGCACCCGAGCGCCTCCGCAGGATCGATGTCCGGCACGTCGAGCGCAGGGCCGAGCACGCAGCTCGACTCGGGCGCACCGATCTCGAATATCGTCTGTCGTGGTCCACGGACAGGAGCGCCGGCGGGGGTGTTGGCAAGAGACTCACTCACAGCGAGATCACCTCCGCGACGAACGCATCCATCTCGTCACGTGTGCGTTTCTCGGTGACAGCGAACAAGACGAGATCGCCATGGTCGTCGGACTCGATGATCACCCCTGCGAGAATTCCCCGTTCGCGCATGCGATCGTGCATCTCGAATGCATCGCCATCGTAGGCGAGCGCGAACTCGTAGCCGAACGGCCCCTCCCACGGCGAGGAGAACCTGCCCGTCTCAAGCAGGCGTGCGCGCAGATAGTGCGCCTTCGAGACGCATGAGCGCGCAATCTGCGCGAGGCCGTCTCGCCCGACGGCGGAAAGGTAGACGCCTGCGGCCAGCGCGTTCAGCGCGTGATTGCTGCAGATGTTCGAAGTCGCCTTCTCGCGACGGATGTGTTGCTCTCGAGTAGAGAGCGTCAAGACGAACGCATCGTTGCCGTCGACATCGACGGTACGACCGACCACGCGACCGGGCATCTGTCTGACGTGTTCACTCCTGCATGCGAAGAAACCGAGCCCGGGACCTCCCAGACTCATCGGGCAACCGAACGGCTGGCCCTCCCCTACGACGATGTCGGCCCGAAACACACCCGGAGGCTCCACTACACCGAGGAGAATCGGGTTGGCTGCAACGACGAACAACGCGCCCGCGTCGCGAGCCAGGCCGCCGAGCGTCTCCAGATCCTCGATGCCACCGAGGAAACAGGGGTTCGCGACGAGCAGCGCTGCGGCATCGGTAGCGAGCGCCGAGGCCACCGCCTCGTGGCTGGTCGTGGAGCCAGCGCGGTCGATCACCTCGACTTCAATGAGTCCTGAGTCCGCGTAGGTCTCAAGCGTCTCGATCCACTCGGGATGCACGCCATCTGAGACGAGTACGCGGGACCGCTTCTTGAGACGACACGCCATGAGTGCGGCCTCAACGAACGCGGTGGCTCCGTCGTACATGCTCGCGTTGGCGACGTCCATGCCTGTCAGCTCGCAGATCATGGTCTGGTACTCGTAGATGGCCTGAAGGGTCCCCTGACTCACTTCCGGCTGATACGGCGTGTACGCGGTGAAGAATTCGGGTCGCCTGATGACGTGGTCAACGACACTGGGGATGTAGTGGTCGTAGCAGCCCGCACCCGCGAAACCGACCAGCGAGGACGCCGAAGTGTTCGCATCCGCGAGCGAGCGCAACCTGCGCACGAGGTCGATCTCTGACAACCCCTCGTCCAAGTCAAGCGGACGAGAGAGCATCGCCTCGGGCGGCACGTCACAGAACAGGTCCTCGATGCGCTCGACGCCCACGGCGGCGAGCATCGCCTCTCGCTGCTCACAGGTGATGGAGATGTGACGCATGCGGCCTAGCCCTTTGTGACGAACGAGTCGTACTCTCCGGCGCTCATCAAGGCGTCGATCTGCGCAGCGTCAGACAGGCGGACCTTGACCATCCAGCCCTCCCCGTGCGGATCGGCGTTGACCGTCTCGGGCGTATCGCTCAAAGCGCTGTTGACCTCGACGATCTCCCCGCTCAGCGGCGAGATGAGCTCCGAGACCGACTTGACCGATTCGATCTCGCCGAACGTCTCGCCCTGATTCATCGTGTCTCCCGTCGAAGGAAGCTCGATGTAGACGACCTCACCGAGTTGATCCTGGGCGAAGTCGGTGATTCCCACTGTCACGACGTCTCCTTGTACGAGAACCCACTCGTGATCCTCGGAGTAACTACGGTCGCTGGGGTGTCCCATACGTGACGCTCCTGTTCTCTTCGCCGACAGCCCGTGCCTACTGGCCGGACAGCGAGGTGGTCTTGACGAACGGCGGTCTCACGATTGTCGCTCGCGCGGTCTTCGATCTGATCTCTACCTCAAGTTCAGTGCCTTCCGAGACAAGCTCGGAGGGCAGGTACGCGGTGGCTATCCCTGTATCGAGAGTGGGAGAAAACGTACCGCTGGCTACATTACCGACCACAGCACCATGGTGCAACACAGGGTGACCGGGACGCGGGATACCGCCCTCGACGACCAGGAACGCAAGGCGCGTGGCCGGAACGCCGTCTCTGGCTGCCGCGACTGCCTCCTCACCGATGTAGCCTGACTTCGACGCCGGCACGACCCAACCAAGGCCCGCGGAGATCGGGTTCCGCGTCCGGTCCATGTCGTTTCCGTAGAGGTGGTAGCCCATCTCGATACGGAGGGTGTCGCGGGCGCCCAGGCCGCAGGGGGTCACTTCGGGAAAAGAGAGGAGCAGCCGCCAGACGCTCGGCGCGTCGACGCTACGGCACAGGATCTCGACTCCATCCTCGCCGGTGTAGCCGGTGCGGGCGACAAGACAGGGAACCGTGCTGTCGAGCGTCGCTGAGGCGACGTGGAACCGCTGTGGGACCTCCCACTCGACGCCGCACAGCTCCTGGATGACACCAAGCGCGAGCGGGCCCTGCAGTGCGATCAGCGCGGTTCTCGCAGACTCGTCAGCGAACTCGACACCTGCGGGTTTGTGCTTGAGAAACCATTCGGCGTCTGCTTCATGGTTCCCGGCGTTGGCGATGACGAGGTATTCGAGGTCTCCCGTGCGGTACACGATCAGGTCATCGATGATTCCCCCGTCATGCTCGAGCATGAGAGAGTACTGGGCGCTTCCCACCTCACTGAGACGAGACAGGTCGTTCGTCAAGAGGCGCTGAAGGAAATCGAAGGCACATTCGCCGGAAACCCTGAACTCAGCCATGTGCGAAACGTCGAAGACGCCGGCGGATGAACGGACCGCCCGATGCTCGTCGATGATGCCGCTGTACTGGACGGGCATCTCCCACCCCGCGAAGGGCACCATGCGCGCGCCAAGCATCAGGTGTTCTTCGTGAAGCGGTGTGCGTTTGAGGTCGGGGTCGGATACGTGCATGAACGGTGCTCCTCTCTTGTCAGAAACAGGTTGCGAGGCCGCGAGCATACACCCGCAGCCCATCTGTCCTCATCGCTTACCGGATACCCACCACCAGGCGCGAACCATCGCGATACCCACACGGGCGATGATGTTGGGCCGAGGAACGTCTTCGGTCGCGATGAGAGGGACGCTTGCGATGACCCGGTCGTCTTGCGTGAACGTCGCGACCCCGATCCTTTGCCCTTTGGCGACGGGTGCGTTCAGAGCGGTGACCTTCACCGAACGAGTGATGACGCCGTCAAGATCGAACACGGCCACGGTCGTGTCCCGCGACATCGCTGCGGGCACCTTGCGGTCGAGGTAGTCCCTGACGGGCGCCTCCCCCACAACCGTGCCGGAGGTGGCGATCCGCTGAGGACGGAAGTGTGCGAAGCCGAAATCGAGCAATTCACTGGCGTCACGGAATCGGCGCGTCTCGTTGCTCGTTCCCAGCACGACAGCGTAGAGCTCGATGTCACCCCGCTTCGCCGAGGCCGCCAGGCTGTAACCGGCGCGATTCGTCCATCCGGTCTTGATACCGCTCGCGCCATCGTAGTTCCCTAGGAGCAGATTCGTGTTCTCGACTCTTCCGGAACGTGAGCCACTACCGATCGTCGCGGTCTTTTGCCTCACGATGCGGCGAAACTCAGGCTTCGTCATCGCATAGCGCGAAAGAACCGCGATGTCTGCGGCGGTCGAATAGTGGCTCTGAGCGTCCAGCCCGTGCGGGTTCACGAAACGCGTACTGTTGAGTCCCAGCTCCTGAGCCTTGGCGTTCATCATTCGGACGAACGCGTCCTCACTGCCGGCGATGTGTATCGCCAACGCAACGGCCGCGTCGTTTCCCGACCTGACGAGCGATGCCTCAAGGACCTCTCGCAAGGGCAGTTTCTCGCCCACTCGCAGAAACGACGTCGATTCGCCGACCCTGCGCGAGGCGGAGGTGACAGATACCGAATCGTCAAGATCGCCGTTCTCGATAGTGACAACTGCGGTCATGATCTTCGTGAGGCTTGCGATAGCCCGTCGATCGCGGACACTGCGCGACCACAAGACGCGTCCGTGTTCGGTCACAAGGGCACCGGACTTCATCTGCACGTCCGGCAACGCAGCGCGTGGGACGCCGAGCTCAGCGGGAGACCGGCCGTCTATGCGGTCTGACGAGCGAACCTCTGCATACGCAGTACCTGTCGGCGCGCTCAGGGCGCCTATCAGTGAGCAGACGACGAGGGCTCGTCCCAGACGGATACCATACCTGCGGGCAGTGGTCATCGGTTGGGATCAGCTCTCGTCGGCACAGTAGAGATCAGACGGTGACAACACCGTGAACCCCGCGATAGCGAGAACGTCGGCGGCACGCGAGTCATCGATCTTGAGGACATCCACGGCGCTTTGCCCGGTCGAGCGCACGAAACAGTACGCGTACTCGACGTTGAGGCCCACCTTCCCCAGCGTCTCCAACACCTCCGCGAGGCCGCCGGGGCTGTCTGGCACTTCAACCGCGATGACCGGCGTCAGTGAAACACTGAACCCCCCGGCCTCGAGAACCGCCTTCGCCTTCTCGGGTCGATCGCAGATGATTCGAATGACGCCGAAGTCGCTCGTGTCCGCGACCATGAGCGCACGCATGTCGATGCCGGCTTCACCGAGCGCGCGCGTGAGCTCGGCCAGCCTGCCGGATCTGTTCTCGAGAAAGACGCTCACCTGATCGATCACGACGTCGAGCCCCCTTCGCCACGTAGGTCGACGACGCGCTTCGCCTTGCCTTCGGATCGCGCGATCGACTTCGGTTCGACGAGCTTGACTCCGATGGATACCGCGAGCGCTGACTCGATCGCGCCCTTGACCTGCCTTTGCAGCGACTCAAGAGCCCGTACTTCGTCGAAATCGAGTTCAGGCGCCACTTCGACGTGTACCTCGACCCGATCCATCGAACCGCTCTTGCTGAGCACGACCTGATAGTGCGGCGCGACCATGGGGATACCGAGAAGCACCTGCTCTATCTGGCTCGGGTAGACGTTGACCCCCCGGATGATGATCATGTCATCGCTGCGCCCCGTCACACGCTCGATGCGACGGAATGTGCGGCCGCACGCGCAAGGCTCGGGGATGATGCGACTGACGTCTCGCGTCCGATACCGGACAACAGGAATGCCCTCTTTGGTGAGCGTCGTGAACACGACCTCGCCGGTCTCGCCATCGGGCAGGGGTTGAAGCGTCTCGGTATCGACGATCTCGACGAGGAAATGGTCCTCGAACACGTGCAGGCCGCATTGATGGACGCACTCACTCGCGACCCCCGGGCCCATGACCTCAGACAGACCGTAGATGTCGATGGCGAGCAACCCGAGCTCGTCCTCGATCTGATGCCGCATGGATTCGCTCCACGGTTCAGCGCCGAACACACCTATCCGAAGCGGCAGCGCACGTGGGTCGACGCCCATCTCGCGAGCGGTCTCGGCGATCAGCAGCGCGTAGCTGGGCGTACAGGCGAGCACCGTGACGCCGAAGTCGGAGAGGATCTGCACCTGCCGCTTCGTATTGCCTCCCGAGACGGGAACGGTGAGAGCGCCCAGTCTTTCAGAGCCGTAATGCGCGCCAAGCCCTCCTGTGAAGAGGCCATATCCGTACGTGACCTGCACGATGTCGTCTGCGGTGGCGCCCGCGCATGCATACGTGCGTGCCATCAACTCCGACCAGCGCTCGATGTCGCCTTTCGTGTAACCGACGACCGTCACTTGGCCCGTGGTGCCGCTTGACGAGTGGACTCTCACGATGTCGCGCAGTGGAGCCGAGAACATGCCGTACGGGTATCCCGCACGCAGATCATCCTTCACGGTGAAGGGGACCTTTCGAAGACCGTCGAGGCTGGTAAGAGAGGCCGGGTCGAATCCGGCCTCATCGAACAAGCGGCGATACGTTGGGACCGTGGCGTAGACGCGGCTCAGGAGGCCGCAGAGGCGCTCCAGTTGCAGCGCCTCGAGATCTCGCCTCGGCATCGCCTCCAATTCCGGTTGAAACACGTGAACTCCCCTATCCTCGCGGATGTGCGTCTCGCCCTTATGGAACCGGTGATGTCGTCGTTGGCGATGAGCCCTTCACCTTCGGCTTGGTGCCGACACGGACCACCTGCGTCTTGGGCCGGTATCTGGACACGAAGGTCTCCTCGCGAAGCACCTCGCCATCACGATACACCGTACGCCACACCGTGATCGAACGACCCGTGACGCCCGACTCCTCGATCGTCTTGGCACCCACATACATCGTCGGGTCCTTGATCTCCTCGATCGGGAACGGCTTGATACCCGTCCACGAGCCCACGCGGGACTCGACGTCGTAGCCGGGATCCGTGCCATACAAAGCGATGGTGACGGACGTGCTCGAATACGAGACCGAGATGAGCACCCAGTGCTCGGTATCGTTCTTGAACCTGATATCGGGCCCGCCCCACGACACTGTGGCGTCGCGGCCTTTCGGGTAGATGTCGATGTAGAACGAGTGGTTACGACGTTCAACGATCGGCAGACCGGACTCATAGACGGCGTTGTACAGCGTCGTTCCCACCTGACAGATACCGCCACCCAGCTGGGGAACCAGCCTGCCATTCACGATGGCGCCGGCCTCCTGGTAGCCCTTCGCAGCCGTTCTGGGACCGATCGTACCGTTGAATGAGAACGTGTCGCCGGGGGCGATGAGGGTGCCGTCAAGAGCGTCCCCGAGCAGGTGGATGTTGTTCACGCGCGGCCGATTCGAGGCCGAGTAGGTGGTCGTGAACCGCGCTATGCGCTCCGCGACCCCCATCGCGCGGGCCTTCTCGGTCGTGATCTCGGGCTGGGCGCGTATGGTCCGGAGTTCGACACTTCGTCCGCCTCCGGCCTGCGCCAACGCCTCCGTCAGGTCGGTGGCCAGACCGTCGACGTCCGGCCCGACACCATCTTTGGATGGGATGATCGTCACGCGTCCGGCCGATGTCTTGAACTCAGCGTCTATCGCAGGAGTGCCCAGCTTCGCGCCCACCACGGGGACCACGTGTTTCGCCACGGCCTTCGGAGACACGTAGGCGACCAGAGTCACTTCGCGCGAGGCTAGAGCGTCAGGCGTCAGCGTTTCTTCATCAGAAACCGTGGCCGCGAACGACTCAGGTGGTGCATCGCTACGCCTGAACGCGACAAGCTTGGCGAGGAGTGTCGGCTGAAACGTCCACGAACCGTCGGCATGTGTGACCGTGGCCGTGCCGGAGAGCATGCGCTCGGCCATGCGCGCGGTCGCCTCGGCTTCTGCGAGGGTCACGTCCATCGGAACCACGCGTATCGGTGCGTCCACTGTGCGCTTCTCGCCAACCATCGCGGCAAGAATCGCCTCGCGAGCCCGGGTATGATCGAGCGCCGCACCATCGGTGCCCGGAACCGCGGCGACTGAGGTTCCAGACACCCTCACCGACGCGTCAACTGCAGCCACGTCGATCGTCGATGAGATCCGAGCGAGAACTGTCTGCGAACGAACCGGCTCCGCTGTGGGTACCGCATCGAGATCAACGCCGCTGATCCATGCGCCCATCCGTTCAGTGAAGTAGCGCCAGACTCCCCCTGTGCGCCCAACTCGCATGGCGCTGGCGATCATATCGTCGTACGCGAACCCGAGGCCGATGTCTTCTGCTTTCACCTGCCACGTCTTCTCGCCATACCGAACCACGACAGGCGCCTCGATGCGGGCGGGAAGCGACGTTTCGAGAACAGCGCGCGCCGAGTCGGGTTTCATACCGCCCACCGAGACCCCCGCGACCGACACTCCCGGATGAATCCTATCGGTCGTCAGCGCGACTTCTGCGGCGACAAGAGTAAGAATCACTGCGAGGGCCGCACCGAAGACGATCCATCCCACTGGATGACGGCGCGTCTGCCTGCGCTCTTTCACGCGCTGGTCACGCCGAGCGGCATGGTTCGTTTCGGCAACAGTGTCGGCACCGTCTGTCATCAGGTCTTGTGGTCCTTCCGATATGGATTCGAACGAGGAAAGCCGCTGAGATCAGTCCATGGTACATGCAGCGTCACTCAGCCGACAGGGATCGCTCGCTCGACGATCTCTCGCCAGTAGCCAGCGCGCTCGAAGGCGGCCGCTTCCGTGCTCGCTTCTGCCCACACACCAACGAATGGCTCACTCGAATCAGGTGACACGAGCGCCCATCCGTCGTCGTGGATGATGCGCACTCCCTCACGAAAATCAGCGTGGAACTCGACTGATGCATCGGTCACGGCTCGCATGACCGCTCCTTTTCTGTCGACCGGGCAAAACACGCCCAGCGCCACTTTGTAAAACGGTGGAAGTGAGGCGACAACCTCATCGAGTGTCGTGTCTTCCGAGGCGAGCATCCTAGCCAGCATACCCACGGCCAACACCCCGTCAAACGCCGGGAAGAAGTCGCCGAACAGGAACTCCCCTTCGGTTCCTCCCGCGAACACCGCGCTGCCGTCGAGGAGAGCTTGAGCCAGCGAGCGTCCGCTGTGTCCCGGCCTGATGACCTCGCGGCCATGACGAGAAGCGATCGCTTCGACCACTGTGGAGGCGACGAGCGGCACCGCGATGGCGCCCTCGACGTTGCGGCGCGCCCTGCACCAGAGTTCCACCATCGCGTGAAGCGCGGTATCGCCGTCCAAGAGCACACCCCCGCGCGTGAGCAGGCGAATGCGCTCGGCGCTTCGATCGAACATCACCGCGAAATCCGCACCGAACAACTGAGCACTCTTGCCGAGAAGGTCGAAGGACTCTTCAGCCACGTTCCCGCAACCTGCATACGATTCAGTGTCCACCACGGGATTGAGGGCAACGACGTTCAGACGCCAGTCGTGCGCGACCGTTGGCAGCGTGAGCGAGGCCAGTCCGCACCCCATGTCAGCGACGACTTTCAGCCATGTGCCGTCGCCGCCGACCTCGGTGATCGCGTCGTTGAGCGCGCTGGCGTAGTACTCGAGTGGACGCGGCGGGTAGACGATCTGACCCACCTCGTCGAAGAACGCACGGCGGAACTCACCCCGGAAGTAGAGTCGCTCGATCTTCTTCTGGCTCCACGGCGCGAGGTCAAGTCCGTTCTTGTCGAAGAAGTCGATCTGCAGCGACTGAGGGTCGTTGCGAGAGACCGAGATGTGGATCCCGCCGACACAGCGCGTCTTCTGTGTCGTGAACCGACTGACCGCCGGGGCGGCGACTCTCATGTCGCGCACGTTGATGCCCACCGCATTGAGCCCCGCGACCATCGCCCGCTTGATCATGCGAGACGCCCGCGACGTGTCACGGGTCGCGACGACGTGTCCGCCCTTGGGCAAGGTCGAACCGAACGCTTGGGCGACTTTGAGCGCGAGCTCAGCGGTGATGTCGATGCCGACCAACCCGCATACTCCCGACTCGGCGAACAAGGACCGGGGAGCGGTCGATTGCCAGACAAGCGAAGTGGTGAGCATCGCGGAGGGTTCGATCCGCTTGTAGGGAAACACCTGGACGTTTGACGCGACGTGTGCGCCCTTCTCGACAACTGCCTCCGAGCCGATCGTGACCCCGGCGTCAAGAACGGCACGGGCCCGTACGTCGACTCGCCGACAGAGCACCGAGCCGGTCACGATCGCCTGCTTGTCAACGAAGGTGTCGTCCCACAGCACCGAATGGTCGATACGCGCATCGGCTCCGATGACACAGTTGTCACCGATGACCACGTGGTCTCCCACGAAAGCGCCCGCGCGAATCGTCACGTTCTCGCCGATCACGACCTTGTCTCCCAGCTGCGCTTCGGGATGTATCGTGGCGGTGTCGGCGACCCAGAGTCCATCGCGGGCATGCACGCCCGGGATATGGATGTGAGCGCGGCCATCGAGAATGGCGCGATGCACGTCCAAGTAGCTGTCGCGGCTTCCAACGTCGCACCAGTAGCACTCGGAAACGGAACCGTACAACTGATGGCCTTGGGCCATCAGTTTGGGGAACAGCTCGGCCGAGAAGTCGTATTGCACTCCCTCTGGAATCTCATCGAGTACCCACGGCTCGATGACGTAGATGCCGGTGTTGATGGTGTCGCTGAACACCTGTCCCCACGTGGGCTTTTCCAGAAATCTGTCGATACGACCATCCTCACGGGTGATGACGACTCCGAAATCGAGTGGATCGTCGACCGCCTTGAGCGCGATCGTCACCGCCCCACCGGATCGTCGATGAAACGCGATCAGTTCCGTCAGGTCGATGTCGGTGATCCCGTCACCGCTGATGACGAGGAACGGCTCGTCGTCTGGCAACAGATGGGAGGCGTTCTTGACAGAACCGGCGGTGCCCAGTGGCGTCTCCTCGATGGCGTACTCGATGGACACATCCCACTCATCACCGTCACCGAAGTAGTCGGTGATGACCTGCGGCATGAACGCGAGTGTGGCGACCATCTCGGTGATTCCGTGATGCTTGACCAACCCGATGATGTGTTCCATCACCGGCTGGTTCACGATGGGCACCATCGGCTTGGGGAGCAGCGACGTCATGGGCCTGAGACGTGTCCCCTCTCCGCCGGCCATGATTACGGCTTTCATGCGCTCCTCCTACTCACAGGCCCATCAGGAACCAACAGCAGCCAACGACCGGCGTGCTTGCTTCGTGTAGATGACCGCAGTCATGAGCGACGTCACGACCCCCGCGTACACGAACCACATCCACAACGCGACGGGTTCGCTCCCGAAACCCGGTAGCTCGAAGGTTGTGACGAGTCCGATTCCAGGCACCTGCGGCCAATTGAGGATGAGACCCGCGAAACCGAGAAGCAGCAACATGGTGGTCGCCTTGCCGATGAAGGTGACCGGAGGACGACGAGCCTTGCGTCGCACCAGAACCGCGGCACCCCCCAGCAGATAGGTATCGCGAGCCACGAGCAGCGCCGGCAACCACAGCGGGATGCGTCCGATGAGAAACAGTCCCAGGACGCCGGCGGCGATGAGAAGTCTATCCACGAGCGGGTCGATAGCCTTGCCCAGCTCGGTCACAGTTCCCGTGCGCCGCGCTATCTGGCCGTCGAGCCAGTCGGTCGAGGCAGCAAGCGCGAACAGCCCGAACGCGAGGACGTCGCTGCGATCGGACAGCAGTACCGCGAGGAAGATAGGTACCAGGATGAGACGAAGCACGGTGATGATGTTGGCGAGAGTGTAGACGTCATGGATGTGCTCTTCCGACTCTTCGCTTGAAACGTCGTGGGCGTCAGTTGCCACAGCTCCTCCTCCCTACCAGTGGCTCCAGTGTAGCGTTTCCGGGTCAAGACCGAGGAAACCCGCCACGCTGATTTCGCGGGTATCCTGTGTGTACCCACCGGCTCTGTGAGGATTGAGGTTCGCCCACGTGGCATGTCTTCTTGGTTGCGACAGTATCCATCTTGAATACCCGACGAAGAAGCTCTTCGACTCGGTCACTCTGGGGATCGACGAGGGCGACCGCATCGGCATCGTTGGCGGCAACGGCGAGGGCAAGTCAACGCTCCTTTCGCTGCTTGCCGACACCGTAGAGCCCGACAGCGGCCGCATCATCCGGCGCGGCGGGACCACGATCCATACGCTTGAGCAGACCGATGACCTCGATCCGGACGCAACCGTGGCCCGCTCCATCGTCGGAGACGTGCCCGAGTACACCTGGGCGTCCGATGCCCGGATCCGCAACATCATTCGCGGGCTCATCGCAGATATCCCCTGGGAGAATCGAATCTCCGAGCTGTCCGGCGGGCAGCGACGTCGCGTGGATCTTGCCCGCGTGCTCATCGCGGACTGCGATGTGCTCATGCTCGACGAGCCCACCAACCACCTCGATGTCCACGCGATCGCGTGGCTGGCCAACCACCTCAAGAACCGTTGGCCGAAGAAGTCAGGTGCGCTTCTCGTGGTCACGCACGACCGCTGGTTTCTCGATGAGGTATGCCTTGGCATGTGGGATGTGCGTGACGGGCAGGTGGAGCAGTTCGCTGGCGGGTACTCGGCCTATGTGCTGCAACGTGTGGAGCGCGCGGAGGCGGCGAGCACGGCCGAGCAGAAACGCCGAAACCTCATGCGCAAGGAACTTGCCTGGCTTTCGCGAGGCGCTCGCGCCCGATCGACCAAGCCGAAGTTCCATGTCGAGGCGGCGCGTGCGCTGATCGCTGAGGAACCCCCCGTACGAAACACCCTTGAGCTGAAGCGTACCGCGATGTCTCGGTTGGGCAAGCAGGTCGTCGACCTTGTCGACGTGACCGTGACTTATGGCGACAACACGGTCATCGACAACATCACGTGGCACATCGGTCCGGGAGACAGGTTCGGCATCTTGGGCGAGAACGGATCGGGCAAGACCTCGCTATTGAATATCATCCAGGGTTCGGCGACGCCGACCTCAGGTCACGTGAAGATCGGTAAGACCGTCAAGTTCGCTGTCCTGTCACAACACCTCGATGAGTTAAGCGAGCTGGGAAGCCGCCGAATTCGCGAGGTCCTTTCGCGGTACAAGACACGCTACGAATTCGACGGCAAGGAGATGACCCCCGCCCAGCTTCTGGAGCGTCTGGGATTCGATCCCGCTCAGCTGTCCGCATACGTATCTGACCTGTCAGGCGGACAGAAGCGCCGTCTTCAGTTGATGCTCATCCTCTTGGACCAGCCGAACGTGCTGATCTTGGATGAGCCGGATAACGACCTGGACATCGACATGCTCGCCGTCATTGAGAGTCTCTTGGACACGTGGCCCGGGACGCTTCTCCTCATCACCCACGACCGACACCTGATGGAGCGCGTCACCGACGACCAGTTCGCCTTGGTTGATGGGAAGCTGCGCCATGTTCCCGGCGGCGTCGACGAGTACCTGCGGATTCTGGACGAGCGCACTCCCGTGCCGGAGGAGACGAGCGTCGAGGAGTCGAAGCTGAAGGAAGACGCGCCCGTGTTGCCCAAGGCGGAGGAATACCGGCTGAAGAAAGAACTCGCGTCTGCAGAACGCAAGCTGGACACCATGGGCAATAAAGCCGAGGCGATCCGTACCGAGATGAAAGTAACGGATCACTCCGACTACGTCGCATTGCTCGACGTCCAAGCGCGTCTACGGGACATCGAGAAGGCGATATCCGACCTCGAGGACGCCTGGATGGAGCTCTCCGACAGGCTCGCCTCTCAGCGATAGCGCGAAAGGACCGCTTCGGCGCAGCGCATGCCGTCCACCGCCGCTGACATGATGCCGCCCGCGTAGCCGGCGCCCTCGCCGCAGGGGTAGACGCCGCGCAGATTCGACTGCAGAGCGTCATCGCGCACCACGCGCACCGGGGAAGACGAGCGCGTCTCCACGCCCGTGAGAAGCGCGTCCGCTGTCGCGAATCCGCGCATGCGGCGATCGAGCAACGGCGCCGCCTCACGCAACGATGAGACAACGAACTCCGGGAGACACCTCGCGAGGTCGGTGTACTCGACGCCGAGAGGATACGTGGGCTGGACAGCGCCCGCGGCCGAGGAGGAGACGCCCTGCAAGAAGTCGCCCATGAGCTGGGCCGGGGCCCGGAACGCCCGCCCTCCGAGTTCGAACGCCGCGCGCTCCCACCGCTGCTGAAAGCGTACCCCCGCTAACGGATGGTCGTCCTCGAAATCGGTGGGCGCGACGCTCACCAGAAAGGCCGCATTGGCGTTTGCGCCCTCACGCGCGAATCGGCTCATGCCGTTCGTGACGACTCCTCCGGCCTCGCTCGTCGCCGCCACCACCCAGCCCCCGGGACACATACAGAACGTGTAGACCCCGCGACCTGAGGGTAGGTGGCACGAGAGCTTGTACTCCGCGGCGCCAAGCGCGGGATGACCCGCCGCAGAGCCGTACTGCGCGCGATCAACCATGAGCTGGTCGTGCTCGATACGAACCCCGATCGAGAACGCCTTCTGCGCGAGACGCGCGCCGCGGCCGTGCAACATCTCGAAGGTGTCTCGCGCGCTGTGACCGGTGGCCAGGATCAGCGCCTCGGCGGCGATTTCCTCGCATCCGCGATCGCTCTGTGTCACAACGGCGCGCAGGTGGCCATCCGCATCGAGGATGAGGTCTGAGAGCCGCGTTCCGAACCGCACTTCGCCGCCCAGCGATTCGATCTCCTCGCGCAGTCTCTTGACGGCGCCGGTGAGATGGTCCGTGCCGATGTGCGGCTTCGCCTGCCACAGAATCTCCTCGGGCGCGCCGGCCCCGACAAGCGTGGCCAGAACGCTGCGACAGCGAGGGTCACGCGTGTTGGTGGTGAGCTTGCCGTCGGAGAAGGTCCCCGCGCCCCCTTCGCCGAACTGGATGTTGGACTCCGGGTCCAGCACGCCGTCGCGGATGAAGGCGTCTACCGCGCGAACGCGTGGGCCCACCGCTTGGCCGCGCTCGAGCACGAGCGGCCGTGCGCCGGAGCGCGCCAGAGCCAGCGCCGCGAACAGCCCCGCCGGGCCGGTGCCCACGACGACAGGACGCACCTGCGGGGCGGTCGCTAGCCGCGCGATGACGGGCGGCGGCTCGGCATCTGCGACGAACACGTCGTCGTGTCCGACGCGGCGCACCACGGCTGCCTCGTCTTCGGGAAGCGCGTCATCGAGCGTCACGCCGAGCGACACCACGAAGTGGACGTCACTCTTGCGACGCGCGTCAACGGAGCGCTTGAGCAGGCGCAGCGAGGCGATCCGCGCCACGTCGATGTCCAGATGCTCGGCGGCTGTGCGCATCAGCTCCGCGTGCGCCGAGGGCTCGCCCGTTGAGAGCGGGACCGCGAGATTCCTGACCGTGATCACGTGGATCCGATGTCGTTACCCGCAGAGCGTGCGATGACCACACGCGCTGCGGCCTCGCCCGCCACGATGCCTGAAGCCCAGGCCCAGTGCAGGTTGAAGCCGCCGGAGCGGCCGTCGATGTCAAGCACCTCACCGGCGGCGAACACTCCGTTCACGTGTCGCGATGCCATCGTGGTCGGATCGAACTCCAGAACCGACGCGCCACCGCGGGTCACCTGCGCCTGGCCAGCATCGCCCATGCCGATGACATTGAGCCGGAAGTCCTTGAGAAGTGCCGCGAGACGGGCCTGAGGCAACTGATCGACCGGCGTGTCCCTGTTGATTCCCAAGGCGCGAAAGAGCGCGCGCGCTACCCGGTCGTGGAGCATGCCGGTAAAGAACGTCTCCGCGGTTCGCCATGAGAGCGCCGAGCAGCGTTGCGAGAGCATCGCCTGAAGCTCGCCCAGCGCGACCTGCGGGAAGAAGTCGATCGAGATGACGCACCCCGGCTCAAGGTAGCGAGAGAGGTCGAAGATCATGATCCCGCTGACTCCGTAGTCACGAAACAGGAGCTCGCCGTGCTCGATCGCGAGCGAATCGTCGGCGGCGGCGAAGAGGGTCGCGGCGCACCTGACGCGCACGCCGGAGAGTCCGCGGATAGGCTCGGTGTGCGTCCTGATGGGCCCGAGCACGGGGGCCGTCTCGACCAGCCCGTGTCCCAGATCAGCGAGCAACCCGCAACCGCCACCGGTCGTGACGACCACGACTTCGGCGCCGACCATCTCATCGCCTTGCGAGAACACCTGGAAGCCCGCGGAGTCCGGCGCCGCCGCGACACGGACGACCTCGAATCCGCAGCGCACCTCCACGCCTAGGTGTGCGCACTCAAACCGCAACACGTCGAGGACGGAGCCGGCCGCGTTCGTCATGGGATAGACGCGACCTTCGTCATCGGCGGATGTGAACAGGCCCATCGAGCCGAAGAAGGAGCGGACCGCCTCGCAGGGATACGCGTCAAGCACCGGCGCGACGAAATCGGGACGGTTGTAGGCGGACGGCGCTATCGAGAGGTTCGTCAGGTTGCAGCGCCCGTTGCCGCTCGCGAGGATCTTCCTGCCCACGCGAGCGTCTCGCTCAAGAACTGTGACGGCGACGCCAAGACGCGCCGCAGCTATGGCCGCCGACAACCCGGCCGCTCCCCCGCCGATGATCACCATGCTCGAATCCGGCATCGCGTCCTTCTTTGCCCGTACGCAATCGGTCCGTGACCACTCTACACTCTGATCACGCGTGATCAGCCGGGTGGGGCGTCATCAGCCCACCACTTTCAGTCGGAGTCTGGCGGGGATCCCCCGGCGTCGCATGTCGGAAGTCGCAGGATGTAGACGGTCACCAGCGCAGCGATGACGACGATTGCCGCGTCCGCGGCGAACAGCGGCACGAAGACAGCCACCGATACCGAGACGCTCGCCCACAGAGTCGCGAGGGCTAGCACTTTCGTGCGCCGTCGAAGCCCTTTGCCCGCGAGGTAGTCCCGAATGTGGATGCCGAAGGTGGGGTGCTCGACAACCCAGGCGTGAAGTCGCTCCGAGCTACGCATGAAGCATGCGGCAGCGACGAGCACGAAGGGCGCCGTGGGAAGAACCGGCAGAACCAATCCTACCGCGCCAAGCGCAAGCGCAAGCCAGCCGCATCCCATGAGGACGTATCTTGTCAACGCATTCGTGTTCATGGCCTGAGTGTAGACGCAGCAGCGTTTAGTGCTATTGACTGTGGTCAAGAGAGGCGGTCGGGCGCAACATGCCCGGCGGCCCATCCACGCCGACTCGCCCGCCCAATCGAGGGCTCAGTCCGAAGCGGACCGGTACAGCGCATTGATCGCATAGAACTGAAGCAGCATCAACACGAGCGGTCCAAGCGTCTTGCCGATGTCGTGCTGATACAAACCGACGAACGCGAACACCGCGAGCGGTATCGTGCGCGCCGCCGCGTACATCGCGAAAATCGACGCTCCCTGCGTCGCGGCAACCCCTGCGAGAAGGATGGGTTGTGCGCTGACGAGTCCGGCGACCGAAAAGCTGGTCGCAACCGGCACGTTGATGCCCGTGACTACCGAGGCGACGAGCATCTCCTTCGACAGCTTCGGGCGTCCAGTCATGTATGACTTCTCTTCTCGAGACGAACTGCAGCACCCGTCAGGTCGCAGAAGCGAGCTTCCGCGCCGTAGGGGTGATGGCCAGCCCACCCAGCGCGGTCTCCCGCAGCGCGGACGGAAGTGCTCTGCCCACGCTCGCAAGGGTATCGGCGACCTCATCGAACGGAATCGGGAAGATGACGCCCGCCAAGGCGAGTTCGACTCCGGTCAACGCGACCCCCGTCGCCGTGGCGTTGCGCGCAACGCACGGCACCTCAACGAGGCCTCCGACCGGATCGCAGACCAGCCCCAGCAGGCCCTGCAATGCAATCGCCGCGGCATGGCCAACCTGCTCCGGGGAGCCCCCGAGCATCTCGCACGCCGCGCCTGCGGCCATGGCGGCAGCGGCTCCGATCTCGGCCTGACAGCCGGCGGCTGCGCCGGAGAGGTTCGTCCGCGATGCCATGATGGCTCCGATCGCTGATGCGACGAAGAGCGCGTCCACGAGAGCATCGTCATCGATGGAACGCTCATCGGCCAGCGAGAGCAGTACCCCGGGCACGACGCCGGAGGCGCCCCCGGTCGGCGCGGCAACGATGCGGCCCATGGACGCATTGACCTCGGCCACAGCGATCGCGCCGGCCAGTGCACGAGCGAAGACGCCGCCCACGGCCCGCGAGCCGGACGAGGCGACCCTCGCTGCGTCGCCGCCCACAAGCCCCGACTGCGAACGCAGCGTGCCCTGCAGGCCGCGACCGACCGCCTCGCGCATCACGTGCAGTCGTTCGCGCATGCGCTCGCGAAGGAATTCGGGCTCCTCGCCGCTTTCGAACGCCTCGCGCTCAAGGGCTGCTGCAGCAATCGATCCCGCCTGCTGAGCCGACGAGAGGAGTTGCGAGAACTGGTCGTGCGCCATGGTGCCTCCTCGGAAGGATCAGATCGGCGGAACGCGCCTGACCCGCGTCACCAACTCGCGTCGCTCGATGGCGGCAACCGCACGGTCGCCGACCTGAGTGTCGGTGACGATGAGCATCAGCGCCGCCTCGCCGCGATGTTTGCGCGACACGCGCATCTCGGCGATGTTCGCGCCATCTTGCGATATCTCGCCGGTGACCGCTGCGATCTCGCCCGGGGAATCCACGTGCTCGACCAACAACAGCGGCATCCGACCATCCACGTGGGCGTCGAAGTGGCCGATGCGGGTCATCAGCACCTCTCCCCCGCCGACCGACGATCCTTGCAGGCTCAACGTTTCTGCTTCATCGACAAGCTCGAATCGGACCGTATTCGGGTGAACATCGCCAAGATCAGCCGAGGAGAACCCAACCTCGAGCCCGGCCGACTTCGCCGCGTCGAGTGCCGTCGCGATTCTCGGATCATCCGGTCGCATGCCGAGCAGGCCGGCGACGAGGGCCAAATCCGTGCCGTGCCCCTTGCCGGTCAAGGCGAAGGAGCCATGCAGCTGGATGCGTGCCGATTTCGGCACGCGACCAAAGACGGCCGTCGCCAAAAGCCCCAGTCGCACCGCCCCTGCGGTGTGGCTGGATGAGGGCCCGATCATGATCGGGCCGAGAACATCGAAAAGTGATCTGTCTGTGCTCATGAATTCACTGTAGCGCACTCCGATGTCAGAAACGCAGGAACCGGCCCCGAAGGACCGGTTCCCGAATTCAAGCAAATGGTCGGACTCAGTAGGCGCGTTTGTAACTTCTGCTCACGCCGGCCAAGGTCGCTCTGTGCCCGCTGCTAGGGACCAATATCCAACAGCTGATACCGTCTTAGATTCCGGTTCAGCTCCCGCAGAACCTGTTCGACATGTGGGAGGTCGCCAACCTGATGACGCAGGCGGGTCTCCCACATTCTCTTGAGCCCCGGCCTCAGGAGTGCCTCGTCAAGACGAGATGGATCGACGCCCTTTGAGTGGGCCTTCACGGCGAAGGCGGCCGGGATGAGATGGAAGTCGATGTCAGAGAGCCCCAGCAGGAAGTGCAGATCGTAGACGTCTCGCGGTTCTGTGCGGCCGATGGTCGCGCACAGCTTTTCGGTCAGGATCTCCTCAAGGGCATAGGAAGGCATCGTCCGATCGGCTCGGTCGCTGAAGCCAGAAAGAATCGGCTTGGGATCTACCGGGAAGATCATCGTCTCGGTGAGAGTGAAGTCGATCTTGATATCGCGGCTGCCAAGGCGTGCCTGCAGTGGTCCAACGAAGTCAACGTAGGCGGTGAGGCTGCCCTCACGCCTCTCGATGCGCCCTACCGGCATCTCGAACTGGAAACCCTCACTCGCAGCAAGTCGCATCAGGGCTTCTTGCAGTGTCGACAGGATGCCGTCCGCATCGATCGTCCGAACAATGGTGAAGTCCAAGTCCTCCGAGTAGCGATACTCCGGGAAGTAGATCTTCTTGAGTGCGGTACCGCCCTTGAAGGCAAGATGGTCGGCGAGAGGCGAATCAGCGATTCCAGTCAGAAGCCAGGTCAGCACATAGTCCTTCTCGATGACCCGGTCGCTCATCTGAGTTCGATAAGCGAGTTGCGACACCTCGCGTTGCGTGATCATCGGCGCCTCATCGTCATCACGCCGGTCACGTCGTCACCGCTGCTCGAAGTTCGTCGGGGTCTAGATTGACCCGCACCCGCCACTTCCGGACGTAGTGGCCCTCGTCAGGCAGCGTCGGGTCGAGGAGCGCATAGCTTGGGGACAGGGTCTCCAACAGTGCGCCTGCGATCTCTGGGGTTCCGAGTTCGAACACTCCTAGCAGATAACCGAGACGCTTGACGACGCTCTTCCTGCCAAGCCTCTTCGCGTAGGCCGCCAGCCTCGCGAAATCCACCACATCGCGCTTGACCCAGAGTCCGGTGGCGACCTCAATGATGCCACCGCACAGATCGGGACGATCAAGGCAGTCGATTATCGTTCGCTCAAGATCGGAGACACGGACCCTCTGGCTTGGTGTCACCCAGGTCTCGGTGCTGCCCCACAGATTCTCGGGTCGCACTGAAATGAAGCGGTATGTTGCACCCGCGATCCGCTTCTCGATCCTACGCACAGGAGTCGAGATGTAGACCGTGAGGACCGGATTATTCGTCATCTCATGAATCTCGAGAGCGGAGAAGTGCGACAGATAGTAGTCCGCTGGTTCGATGAGGGATCTCGCGACGACAAACCAACTCTCCGAGTACTCGGCCTGTTCGCCAGCGGATAGCGGGACGATAAGGTAGGTGCCGCGATTAAGGCGAATCAGCCACTTCTTCCTGATGAGCCTCGCAATCAGGAGATCGACCGCAGCTGAAGAACTACCGGTGACGCTGCGAGCATCATCGGTGGTGAAGATTGTCTTGTCCGTAGACGCCAGGTCCGCGAGGAACTTGGCTTCTGTCTTCCCCAACGTTCTTGAGATCATCATCGAACACCAATCCTGTTTGATGCACACAATCCATTCTATTGAGATAGATTGTATACACCAAACAACACACTCGTCCAGTACGACACCATCAGCGTAGATGGCACATGGGACTTGGCTTCACAGGCCAGACCGCGTTTCGACACCTAACGAGACGTGTTTGTAACCGCTCTCGGGCGCAAGTCGCGTCCATTCCTGCAGTTGAAAGCAACGAGGCACCCCGCAGGGTGCCTCGAAATGCTCTGGTCGGACTTAGAGCTTATCCGTAAATAATATTGACCTGCAGCGGCACCTTTCTGAACGCGATGATCGCGGCCGCCAGATGGTTCAGAGCTATGAAGCTGCGGTCCAGCTTCTCGTACCGCACCAACAGCTTGCGGAATCGGTTGAACCAGCTGTGGGCCACCTCGACCACCCATCTTCTGGCCCTCTTGCCCGGGTCGCTCACGAGCTCGGCGGCTTCTTGACCGCGCCCCCTGACGTTGGGGATGTAGCCCCGCTCCTCGATCACGCGCAGCGCGGATGCGCCGGTGTAGCCCGCATCCGCACACAGATGCTTGTTTCTGCGCACCGGCGGCTGGGGTCTCTCGACCATAATCGCCGACAGCACGGCCTCCAGCTGCGAGACGTCATGCCTGTTGGCTCCGGTCACGATGAGCGACAATGGGACGCCACGGCCGTCCACGAGCAGGTGGCGCTTGCTCCCATTTTTTTCCCCGATCGGTCGGGTTGGGACCGACCGTCTCCTGCGCCAGGGGCGCTTTCATCATCGCCCCGTCGATGCTCTGCCATCGCCAGGCGATCCCCTGGAGGTCGTCGTATTCGGCAAGACCCGCCCTCCACAGCCTCTCGAAGAAGCCCGCCCTCTCCCATTGCAGGAAGCGGGCGTGGATCGCACTGGCGCTGCCGAAACGCTCAGCGGGCAGTGCTCTCCATTGGCATCCTGTTCTCAGCACGTACACGATGGCCTCGAAGACCAGACGCGCGTCCTTGGGTTTGCGACCACCTCCGGCCTTACGGACGTAGGTCTTCTCGGCTGAACGCTCACGGGCCGGCACCAGCGGCTCCACGCGTTTCCAGAAATCATCCGTGACTTCCCAAGATTTCGTCTTCGCCATCACTCCTCCATACTCGAGATCGTGCGCACAGGAGGAGTGTATCAGTTATTTACGGATAAGTTCTTAGTGGACGCGTTTGTAAATTCTGCGTGGAGGTCAACACCGCTAAACGGATGCGGCTCAGCTACTTGAATGATCCTCTAGAAGCGACAATACCGCGTTGTAGAGCGCCGGCACTTCGTTGATCGCGAT